>JAKFFA010000013.1:0-60835 GCA_036675455.1 Gemmatimonadaceae bacterium
CGCGCCGACTCGCTCGCGTTCGACCTGCACAAGTGGGGCTACCTGCCGTTTGACGTGGCGTGTGTCCTCACGCGCGAGGACCGCCAGCTCACGGAGACGTTTTCCATGAAGGCCGCATACCTCGCGAGCCAGCAACGCGGAATTCTCGCGGGCGGCGGAATCTTTTTCGCGGACCGCGGGCTCGAGTTGTCGCGCAGCTTCAAGGCGCTCAAGGTCTGGATGATGTTGCGCGCGACTGGCGCGGACACGTTGGGCCGGCACATCGCGCGCAACGTGCGTCAGGCAAGGTATCTGGAGACGCTGGTGAAGCGCGAGGCGGAGCTCGAGTTGCTGGCGCCGGTGCCGCTCAACCTCGTGAACTTCCGCTATGTACCGGCGGGTGGCGTGGGCGCCGGCGCCACGCGCAGCGGCGCGGCGGATTCCAGTGCCACTGACCTCGACGCCCTCAACCGCGAGATCCTCGCCGAGCTGCAGGAGCGCGGCATCGCCGCACCGAGCGGCACCGTGATCCGCGGGAAGTTCGCGATCCGCGTGGCGATCACCAACCACCGCTCGCGCGACGACGATTTCGATCTGCTGGTGCGTTCGGTCGTGGACATCGGACGCAAGCTGACGGCCCGCTAGCCTGTGGCGCGCGCGCGGCGGCGCGCGTGCCGGTCGGGGACAACGCGGCGGTGAGAGGTATGCTCGGGAGCATCAGCACTCGCTTCTCTCCCACCGCAGCAGGAGGACATGATGACCGTCCGCCGTTCCCCTCTCACGCGCCGCCACCGGCCTGCCGGGCGAGATGGGCCCCTTCATTGCGCTGCTCGAGCTGGTCGGCGGCTCGGCCGGGCCTGATCGGTACGGTGGTGGAGGACGACGACGGCGTGCGATTCCAGACTTGGAGCGTTCAGCTACTGACCACATCCGCGCCGTAGTCACGCCACGCCGGCAAGCTCCGTCACGATCTCCCACTCCTTCGCCGTCACTGGCTGCACACTCAGCCGACTCCCGCGCTGCAGCAGCACCATCTTCTCAAGCCCCTTCACGCCCTTGAGCTCCGCAAGCGTGACCAAGCGCGGCAGCTTCTTCACGGCCTTGAGATCGACCATGTACCACGTCGGCGCGTCCTTCTTCGACTTGGGATCGAAGTGCGGGTCCTTCGCATCGAACGCCGTATGGTCGGGATACGCCTCCCTCGCCACTTCGCAGATGCCCACGATGCCCGTGGGGTCCGCACTCGAGTGGTAGAAGAACACGCCATCGCCCTTCTTCATGTCGTCCCGCATGGTGTTGCGCGCCTGGTAGTTGCGCACACCGTCCCAATGCGTGGTCTTCTTGGGCGCCTTGAGCAGGTCGTCGAACGAGAACACGTCGGGCTCGGACTTCACGAGCCAATAGCGCTTGCCACTCATCGCTTTGTCTGTTGAATGATCATGCCTTGCCTCGGCCTGCCAATGGCGCGAGCGTCTGCCCCTCCCCTCACGCGATCCCCTGCTTGAGCGCGCGCTTCACCGCCTCCGTGAACACGTCGATCTCGTCGATGGTCGTATAGACGTTCGGCGTGATGCGGATCCCGCTGAACTCCGGATGCACGATCGGCGTGTTCACGATCCGGTACTCGCGCATGAGCCAGCCGCCCAGCTTGACCGGATCCATCCCATCGACCGAGAACAGGCAGATGGCGCCGGCCTTGTCCGGCCCGAGCTCGGTGAGGACCTTCACGCGCTCACTGTGGGCCAGCAACGCCTTTGCCCACCGGTCACGCAGGTAGCGCAGCCGCGCGATCTTGCGGTCGGCACCGATGCCACGATGGAACGTGAGCGCCACCGAGACGGAATTAAAGTTCGCCTGCGGATGCGTGCCGATCTCCTCGAACTTGCGAATGTTGTCCTCGCGACCCGCAGCCGACGCGAACAGCGGCCAGACGCGCGGGATCTTCTCCTTGCGCACGTACAGGAAGCCCGCGCCGATGGGCGCCGTGAGCCACTTGTGCAGCGAGGTGCCGTAATAGTCGCACTCCAAGTCGTCGCGCTTGAACGGGAAGTGCGCGAACGCATGCGCTCCGTCGACGATGACCTCGATGCCGTGCGGCCGCGCGATGCGCACGACCTCGCGGATGGGCATGATCTGCCCCGAGAGGTTCGTGATGTGCGTGAGCTCGATCGCCTTGGTGCGTGGCGTGATGGCTGCCTCGAGCGAGCGCAGGAACTCCGACGGGTCGGTCAGCGGAAGCTTGAACGACAGCCGCTTGATCACGATGCCCTCGCGCCGCTCGCGCTGCTCCCACGACGTGATCATGCGCCCGTAGTTCTGGTTGGTGATGATCACCTCGTCACCGCGCGCGAGGTCGAGCCCGAGGATGACGTTCTCGAGTGCCTCGCTCGCGTTGCGCGTCACGGCCATCTCTTCCGTGTCGCAGCCGAACTCGCGCGCCAGCTCGCGCCGAGTGCTCTCCATGCGCGGCTCAAGCACGCGCCAGTTGTGCTCGGCGGGCAGTTCATTGGTGAACTTGAGGTCGCGGATCATCTGCTCAAGCACATGCGACGGCGTCGGCGACACGCCGCCGTTGTTCAGGTTGATCATCGTGCGGTCGATGTCGAACGCGCGCTGGATGTGCGACCAGTACGACTCGTCGTCCGCGATCTCCAGCGGCGCGCGGTCCCCAGCGATCGCATCGGCCTTGAACAGTTGAGCGAAGGCGCGTTCGCTGAGCACCGGCAGCGCAGCCGACGCCACGCCGAGGGAGCCAAGCCCTGAGAGGAAGCTGCGACGGGAAGTAGTGCGTGCGCGCATGGAAGTAGACGGTAGACGGTGGACGGCAGACGGCGGACGACGGGCGGAATACGATAGTTGGCAGACGGCAGATCGTAGCCGGTGGATAGACGGTAGCCGATGGACGGCAGCGGAGTTCGGCGGCCCGCACCCCCCCGCATCGCCAGCAATCCGCCGTCTACCGTCTGCCGTCTGCCGTCTGCCCCTAAGGTACCACCACTAGCCCCGCCTCGCCCCCATAATCATCCCGTACGCGCGCCAGGTTCCGCGGGGCGCGCCACGGCCCGTAGTTCACGCGCACCGCCACGCGGTAGCTCCCCGGTTGGAGACGCACCCGCGCCACCCAGAACCCCTCCTCGCGCTCGAGCGCCAGCGGCAACCACTGCGAGAAGTCGCCCGCGACCTCGATGTGCATCGTATCGGCCGCGAATACGCGAACCACCAACTCGCCGCCGGGGCCCGGCCGCTCCTCGACGACCGCGCTCGTGAGCTCCGAGCGCTGCATCACGGGCAGAGGCTTCCGGCCCAGGCTCAGGCGCAGCGACGCCGTGAAGAGCTCTGCCTGTGGCAGCCCACGCACGGGGTCGGCGAACTGGCGCCCCGCGCTGGCTGTGAACGCAACACGGTCGGTTAACTGTAGGATGCCGCTCGCCGAGACCGCCTCCACGCGCTGCGTCGTGCCCGAGAGCCCGCGCCGCGCGGCCCATGAGACCGCGATCGAGTTCGGCCCGCCACGCGCCTCCAGCACGAGTTCGAGGTCGCGCAGCACGTAGCGGTCGGCGGCCGGATCGACCGGCGCGCCGGCGGTGCGCAGCAGCGGCCAGTCATCCGACTGCTGCCACGCATACGAACCGCTGCCATAGAGGAAACCGAGGCGGCCCCACACGCCGATGTCCTGCACGGCCGACGTGCTGCCGGCGCCATCGCGCGATGTGCGGGCCACACCCGCACCCGCCCAGGCGCCGCCATTGGACGTAATGAAATGCTGGCGCGCGAAGACGTTCGCGTTGCCTCCGCGCCCGGCGCTGCGCAGGGCGAAGCGCGCGCCCGCCACACCCGTCTCCGTGCGCAGGCGGTCATCGAGGCTCCACGGTATGGAAAGCGCCGCGACGCCTTGCGCCGCGGCGACCGAATCCGCGCCGTACGTCAGGTTCCCGCTCGCCAGAAACGTCCAAGTCGCCGCCGGACGTCGCCAGAACACGGCAAAGAGCCCGGCGTCGAACACGGACTCGCGCGTCTCGTCGGTCTCGCTGGACTGCCGCACGTGCGCGTACCCAGCCTCAAGGCGGAACTCCGACGGCTCCTGCGAATCCACCTCGCGGGCGAACGTGAACGCCGCGAGGTGGATGAGAAGCCATGGGGCCGCCCGTCGGATCACGTCGTCAAGGCTTGCTCGGACCGCGGGGAGCGCCGACGGCTTGGGCAGCAGGTGATGGAAGCAGTGACATCACGCCTCGGGCACGCACTTCGAGCGCCGCATCGGGCGCCAGACCGGCCGCCACGTCGGATTGCACCGACGCCCCGAGTCCGGCGATCTGCGCGGGGGTCGCCCCACGCGCCATCAGAGAAGTGATCTGCTCGACCGCGTGTTCCACTGGGACTTTGCGCGCCGTGAGCTCGGTGAGCACGTCGAGTGGCATCGCCACCGACCGTTCCCTGGGCCACGACGCACGGATCCTCTTCAGCATCTCGGCGGGCACGCCGACGCCGAGCGCATTCGCGCCGGAGACGACTTCCGCAGCAGACGGCGAGGGAGCAAGAAGGGTTTGCGCCTGCTCAAGACGCTTCGCCAGCGACGCAACAGCCACCTGAATCTCGCTCCCCGTGGCCTGCTTCGTGACACCTTCCATGGCCTTCGCGAGCAGGGCCTGCACCGGCAGTCCCTTCGCAGCGGCCTGGGCAATCGTACGCTCCACGGCCGTGCGCGCCTTCGCATCCGTAATGGGCAGCACGACCTTCCCCTGCGCGGACGCAGTGGAGGCAGGCACACCGGCGAGCGACACCAGTGCGACGAGCGTCAGGACAACGACTCGATGCATGCTCATGGATTGAAGACCATCACGACAGAACCCTCGCTGCCGTAGTCCGCATCGCCCGACTTCGGCGCGCGCGGATCGGCTACAATCAATGTATCGTCGAGGGCGTACGCATACACGTGGCGGCCGGCGGCGAGGGGGATCGTCGCCGTCCAGAGCCCGTTCTCCATGCGCGTGAGCGGGGTCGCTCCCGGCTTCCAGCCATTGAAGTCGCCCACGATCGACACGCTGCGCGCGTCAGCACCGGCGCCTTCGCTGCCATCAAAGACGAACTGCGTCGGCACCAGGCGCGACTCGTCGTCGACCGTGTTGCTCGCATACTGAACGGGGAACTCGCCTGTGGGCGACCCCGAGGCCGCCATCGGCTCGGACTCTGCCCGCGGCAGGATCGCCCCGCGCGTCACGAATCCCAGCAGCAGCGCGGCGCCGGCGACCATCGCCGCGCCGATCCCGGACACCGCCGGCGTGCGCCAAGCGTCGAGCACGCGACGCCACGACGACGGCCGCGGCGATGCCCACACCGTCGCCAGCACGCGCGCCACGGCCCGCGCGTCCGGCTCGGCCGCTGGCGACGCGCGCAGCGTCGTGCGCACTCGTTCGATCAGGTGATCCCGCTCCATTGCCTCACTCATCGCCTATGACCTCGGTAAGGCGCGCTCGCAAAACGTCGCACGCCCGTTTGACTCGCATTCGCAGCGCACTGAGTCCAACGCCCGTGACCGCCGCGATGTCCTCGTACGCCATGTCTTCCACATGTCGCAGCAGGAACGCCTCCCGCTGCTCCACCGGGAGCGTCGCGAGGATCTTGTAGATCTCCTCGGTCAGGTCCCGTCCACCTTCTTCAGACACCGGCGACCCCCGTTCGGGTACCTCGCCGTACTGGATCAGCACGTGATGGCGGCGCCGCTTCACCATCAGCGACCGGCACCGGTTCGCCAGGATCCGGAACAACCACGGCTCGAAACGGGCATCATCCCTGAACCGGCCAAGGTTGTGCCACACCCGCACGAACGTGTCCTGCACCGCTTCTTCCGCATCCTCGCGGTTGCCCACCATGTGCAACGCGAACCGCAGCGACCGCGGGTACAACGCGTCAACCAGCATCGCGAACGCCTGCCGATCTCCCGCCTTGGCACGCAAGGCGAGATTCGGATCGATGGAGGTGCCGGGCACGGAATCGGTCATGAGCGAGGTGCGGGGAGGATACCCCGAGGCCTGCCCACCGCGCCACGGCAGATTTCGTTCGCCGGGAAACGGGCCCTCCATCGGTCGGGCTGTCACACCATGCAGTACCCGTCACGACGAGCGGGTGTCACATTCCAAGAGTGAAAAACGCTCACAATGTGATGCAGGCCACAACGCACCCCGACGCGTCGGCCCCTACCACGAACTCCATGGTGGCCGGGGCCATGCGTGCGGCCCGCGCCGCCCAAGCTTCGTGGGCCGAGACGAGCCCGGCGGAGCGGACGCGGATTCTGCGGCGCTTTCACGACATCCTGTACCGACGGCGCCACGAAGTCGCCGAGCTGATCACCGCGGAAAGCGGCAAGGCGTACACCGACGCCTTCGGCGTCGACGTCCTCGTCTCGCTCGACTCCGCCCGCTGGACCGCCAAGGCCGCCCCGCGCTTCCTGCGTTCCCGCTGGCAGCGCGTGGATGGCCTCATGTTCCTGCGCAAGCGCGTGCGCCTCGAGCGGCGGCCGTTGGGCGTGATCGGCGTGATCTCGCCGTGGAACTACCCGTTTTTCCTTCCCGCCGCCTGTGTGCTGCCTGCCCTCGCCTGCGGCAATGCGGTGCTGCTCAAGCCGAGCGAGTTCACGCCGCGCGCGGGTGCGATGCTGGGCGAGCTGCTGCATGGGGCGGGCGTCCCAGCGGGCGTCTTGCAGGTCGTGCAGGGCGACGGCATGGTCGGCGACGCGGTCGTCCGTTCGGGCGTGGACAAGGTGATCTTCACGGGGAGCGCGCGCGTGGGGCGGCTCATCGCCGCGGCGTGCGCCGAGCGCATGATCGGCTGCTCGCTGGAACTGGGCGGGAGCGACGCCGCCATCGTGCTGGCCGACGCAGACCTCCAGCACGCGGCCGACGGCATCGCGTGGACGCGCTTCGCCAACGCCGGCCAGACGTGCGTCGCGCCCAAGCGCGTGTTCGTGGAAGCCGGTGCGTATGACGCGTTCATCGGCGCGCTCTCCGCGAGCGTCACGTCGATCCGCGTGGGTGACGGGCGCAACCCGGCCACCGAGATGGGGCCGATGATCCACGCCGACGCGGCCGCGCTCGTGCGCGCGCAGCGCGAGGACGCGTTGGCGCGCGGCGCGCGCGTGATTGCCACCGCGCCGGTGCCGGGCAAGCCGGATGTTGCAACAGGACCCTCCGGTCCGGCGCCGGTCGAGGATGGCCGCGGAGACGCGCAGGTGGCGCCGACCGTGCTCGTCGACGTCACCGATGACATGCGCGTCATGCGCGAGGAGACGTTCGGGCCGCTGCTGCCCGTCACGCGCGTGGCCGACCTCGACGAGGCCATCGCGCGCGCGAATGCGACCCCGTTCGGCCTCTCGGCCAGCGTATGGACGCGGGACCGCGCACGCGCGCTCGAGGCGGCGCGGCGACTCGAAGCCGGCACCGTCATGTTCAACGACGCGACCTCGGTGGTCGGCATGCCCAGTGTGCCGTATGGTGGCGTCAAGGCGAGCGGCATGGGCATGCTGCACGGCGTGGCCGGACTCGAGGCGTGCGTGCAGACGCTGCCTGTCGTGGACGACCGCTTTGTGGGGTGGCGGCAACCGTGGTGGTTCCGGTACGGAGACCGGCACCTCGCGCACCTCGAGGCATTCGGCCAGTTCGCCCACGCGCCCTCGCTCATGGCGCGCCTGCGCGGGCTCCCGGGTATCATCGGGATGCTGCTTCACCGGAACCGCAACGAGAGGAAATCACCCTGATGGCGCGTAGTCGAACGAAGGAGTCCACCTGATGCTGATCCTCGTCCAGGCGCTTGACGCCACGATTGCGCTGCTGCGGCTCGGCTTCATGCTCGTAGGCGTGGTCGTGATCGTGCTCTGCGTGCTTGACTGGGCCGTGCGCACGCGCCGCATCAACCAGTTCGGCGGCGTGGCGCGCTTCACGCGTCGCATCGTGGACCCGCTCGTGGGCGCGGTGGAGCGCCGCGTCGTGCGCGCCGGCGGCAATCCCACGTCGGCGCCGTGGTGGACGATCGTGTTCGTCGTGTTCGCGGGCCTGATCGTGCTCGCGCTGCTGACGTTCCTGCGCAACTCGATCGTCGAGGTCTACTACTCGGTAGCCAGCGGGCCGATGGGGGTCGTGCGCCTGCTGGTCGCGTGGGCCTTCACGGTCCTGCAGCTCGCGATCATCGTGCGCGTCATCACGAGTTGGGTGGGCGGCACGTATTCCAAGATCGGCCGGCTCGCGTTCCACCTGACCGAGTGGATGCTGCGACCGATGCGGCGCTGGATTCCCACCTTCGGCGGACTCGACGTCACGCCGATTTTGGCGTGGTTCCTGATCAGCATCGTGCAGGGCGCGGTGCTGCGGGCGCTGGCGTCCTGAGCGCGGCCTTCCGCATCACGCCGCGTGATGGCGGCGTGCGTTTCGGTGTGCATGTGCAGCCGCGCGCGAGCCGCAGCGGCATTGATGGTCTGCACGGGGAGGCCCTGCGCGTGCGCGTGAACGCGCCGCCGGTGGATGGCGCCGCGAACGAGGCGGTCGTGGAGGTACTGGCCAAGGCGCTCGGTGTGCCCCGCCGCGCGGTCAGCATCGTGGCGGGACACGCGTCGAGGTCGAAGGTCGTTGAGGTCACTGGCGTGGATGCGGCCAAGGTGGTGGGCCTCGTGGTGATGTAGGCGCCCGCGACGTCGCGAGCGCCATTGGCCCGCGAGATCAACCGCCGCCCCTGAGATCCGCGCGGACCCATGCCCGCAACCGCCAGCCGATGATCGCGACGCAGAGGAGGGGGAAGAACAGCAGTTGGGCCGTGTAGCGGACCGCGTCGTCTGGGCGCTCGCCGTGGAGGACCTCACGGTAGCCGAAGACCGCATCGACGGGCGGAAGAAAGAACGCAACGGCGCTCGCCGCGACTTCGGGAATCTCAACCGATTGCACGACCATCGTCAGGATGAACGGGGAGATGAGCCAAGCGATGACCACGGCGGCCGCGCCCTGTGCCGCCAGCATGCTGGCGGCGGCGGTGGCGAATAGCACGACGACGCTCCACAGAACCACCGTCAGGACTGTATAGTCCCACGTGCCCCCCACGAGGGCGTCGCCCATCGCCAAGCCGGTTAGTGCACCACACACTAAGACCGCAACACCCGCCAGGTAGATGGCCGCGCATAGCGCGAGAATGCGCACGAGCTCCCGAACCTCATCGACGGGCCGCTGAAACAGGCCAGTCCACACCGCGACGCGCGCGAGGTGCTCGCGCAGTCCGGCGAAGACGGTGACGGCGAGCAGCGGCGGACCGTAGAACCCGAGGACGTTCGCGACAGTGTCGTTCTGGCGAGTGGCGAAGGCGCCTCCGACAGCGATTACCAATACGGTGAGAACGGTCGAGCGCCATTGCCGGGAACAGGCGAGCACGAGCGCCGCCGCGCGCCACTGCATGGGCCATCGGTCTATCCAGGTTGCGGGCGCGGTCATGACACCTCCCCCACCATGCTCATGTACTGCGCGCGCAGCTCGAAGGAACCGAGCCCACGCGGGTCGATCACGCCGCGCACGCGGCCGGACGCGAAGAACAGCAGGCGGTGGACGCCGAGCGCCAGTTCGTCGAGGTGATGGCTGAACACCAGGACCGCCGTGCCTGCGGCAGCGGCGGCCGCCATCCCATCCCGAAGTCGACCCATCGCCGCCGGGTCGAGGCCGGCGTCCGGCTCGTCGAGCACAGCGAACCGGGGTTCAGCCACGAGTGCATAGGCCGCGAGGCAAATCCGCCATTGGCCCTTTGAGAGAGTCCCGATGCGACGATCGAGCAGCGGCGTGATGCCGAGCCGCTCACCCAGTTGGGTGACGGCCGGTCCGCGAGCGCCCCGCACGCGGAGAGCGAGCATCTGGCGCGGCGTCGCCCGCTCCCAGCCGCGGGAGCCGTCCTCGCAGACGAATCCGACACCCGACGTGGCTCGGAAACCCTGAGGCGACTTTCCATCAATGTGCACGGTGCCTGCGTCGGGTTCGGCGAAGCCGAGCAGCATGCGGCCCAGGGTAGACTTGCCGGAACCATTGGGACCGGCAATGCCAACGATCTCACCGGGTTCGATGGCAAGGTCGACGCCATCCACCGCGGCGAGGTGGCCGTAGCGCTTGACCAGGCCGGTAGCAGAGAGGAACGGCGTCATGGTTCACACACTCCCGTGAGTTTGTCCCATGGAATGAAGTCGAGGCGCACATCACCCTCCTCGCCGATCTCGTGCAGCACCGTGGCGCCGCGCTGGCCGGGGAAGATATCGAGGATGTCCGCGTCGCCGAGCACCGTCGTCCGAAAACGACGGTCGCAATACAAGTCGAGTACGAAACGGCGTTCGCCGGTGCGCGCGACGGCGTACATAGCTCGGCCAATGGGACGGGCTTTCAAGAGTGCGAAATGCGCCTCGGGTAGCGCGGCGCGCCGCAGGTGGGGAAACTGTTCACTGTCGGTCACCTCGCGGAGTCCCGATCGATCCTGTTCGGTGAGCGGCCGGGCGGGCACGTCCATCAGCGTGTCGACGCGGACACCATTTGTCGTCACGAGGATGATGCGGGCGGGCGACGACCCGACGATTACCAGCGTGTCGCGAAGTCCGGTGGCGGCCATGTGGTCCACTAGGAACGCGGCCGGGCGCTCGGCCCCCACACGCTCGAAGGCCCACAGGCGCTCCACCTCGCCGGAGGCGGAAACGTGCAGGGCGACGGTGGAGTCGCTGATGGCCGCGCGGTTGGCCCATGTGCGCATTCTTGAGTGGGCGACGATCCATCCTCCGTCCCCCGTTGCGGAGAGACCAAGTGGACGGTTCAGCGCCTGGGCGATGATGCGGGAGTATTCCAATTGCGTCGGGTCGCTGTAGGACATGAGGCGGAGACGGCCGTCCACACCAGCGACGCCGATACCGTCCGGATGCGACGCCAGGACGAAGACTGCGCCCTGCCCGAACTTGCGAAGACTTCCGGCGAGGCGTGGTGTGCGATCGGACCCGTCGAATGGCGCGAACCACAGTTCGTCCGGGCTGGCGAACAGATACAGTCCGCTGTCGGTCTCGATGACTTCGCTCGGCTCAAGGATCGTGGAGCCGGCCGCGCGCAGAGTGATCGAGAAGGCGGGCGGGGCGACAGGCGCGGCAAGGGGGCGCGGCCTGTCGGATCGCGCCACCTGCTCCTCCCCTCCGCCACAGGCGAAGAGGAGAAGCACCACACCCATTGAATGGCGGCGGATGTGCATGGCGGTCGTCATGGCTAGAAAATGCCACCGGGGAGGCAAAGGATACCGTCGCTCGCGTACCGGGAGTAGCAGAGAGCCTCTGCGTACCACGGCAGCGCATCAGTGCAATCCTTCAACGCGTCGGCGGCCCGGTCGATGCACGCCACGACATCGCCACTCTTGCTTTGCGCGGCGGCATCCTTGCCGGGCGCGAACAGCACGACCGCGAACAACGCGGCGACCAACGGAATGCGGACCATCTTTCGGGTGAACATGGCTGCTCCTTGAATAGGTGGGCCTGCTGAGGAGCGGCCAATCTTGTTCGGTAGCGCCCGAAAACCGGCATCAAAAACCTGCGTGCATAAGCGTCATCGCGGCGTCATAGGGCAGACGGCGGACGGCGGACGGCAGAACCCCAGATGGCAGCTGCCGGACGGCAGATGCCCCTTGCCATCCGTTCATCCGGATAATAGAATGGATGCACAACCGTTCCCGTGGCGATTTCGAGGCAACTTGCGGCCACGTTAAACATCCAGCTAAAGCGCCGGCCCGGTGCCTCCCTCGAGACGCCGGGCTTCGTGCTTTCAGGATCCAGTCACCGATGAGCTCGCTCGCCCTCCCCGTTCCCTTCCAGGTGTCCTTCGAGTTCTTCCCGCCCAAAACGGCGGAAATGGAAGCGACCCTCTGGAAGTCCATCACGCGCCTGGCGCCCCTCGCGCCGCGGTTCGTCTCGGTAACCTACGGCGCCGGCGGCAGCACGCGCGAGCGCACCCACAACACGGTGCGCCGCCTGCTCGCCGAGACGTCCCTCGTGCCCGCCGCCCACCTCACGTGCGTCGCGGCGACCAAGGAAGAGATCGACCAGGTCGCGGACGACTATTGGAACGCGGGCGTCCGACACCTGGTCGCCCTGCGCGGCGACATTCCCGGCGCCGCACCAGCGAGTCTTTCGGCGCCGGCTTCAGGAACAGCCGGCGCCGACGGCCGCAGCGCCGCCGGCCACCCCACGCCGGGCGGGTACACCTGCGCCGCCGAACTCGTCGCCGGCCTGCGTAAGCGGCGCGACTTCGAGCTCTCCGTGGCCGCCTATCCCGAGACCCATCCGGAGGCCGCGTCGCCCGCCGCGGACCTCGACAACCTCAAGCGGAAGATCGACGCCGGCGCCACGCGCGCGATCACGCAGTTCTTCTTCGACAACTGGTGCTTCCTGCGCTTCGTGGACCGCGCGCGCAAGGCCGGCATCACGGTGCCCATCGTACCCGGCATCATGCCGGTCACGAACTTCACGCAGATGGTGAAGTTCGCAAAGACTGCGGGCGCCACGGTCCCGCGCGACTTCGCGCGCCTGTTCGAGGGGCTCGATGACGACCCCGAGACGCGCAAGCTCGTGGCCGCGACCGTCGCGGCCGAGCAGTGCACGCAGCTCGCGCAGGCGGGCGTGACGGAATTCCACTTCTATACGTTGAATCGAGCTGACTTGGCATTTGCTATCTGTCACGTGCTCGGGCTGCGCCCTCGCCAGACGGTAGACGGCAGACGGCAGACGGCGGACGCAACTGCGATGCGGGGGGCGGGGGGGCCTGCACCTGACCGCTCGGCCGCGGGGGGCGCCTCATGACCTCATCACCCTTCTCGCGCGCGCAGCGCCTTGAACTTTTGCATGCAGAGGTCGCCAAGCGGCTGCTCATCATTGACGGCGCGATGGGCACCATGGTGCAGGAGCATCGGCTCGGGGAGTCCGAGTACCGCGGGGAGCGGTTTGCCGATTGGGGGCATGACCTGCGCGGCAACAATGACCTGCTCGTGCTCACGCAGCCCGACATCATCGCGGGGATCCACCGCGCGTACCTCGAGGCCGGCGCGGACATCATCGAGACGAGCACGTTCAACTCGACGCGCATCTCGATGGCCGACTATGGCATGGAGGCGCTGGTCCCCGAGTTGAACCGCGAGGGCGCGCGCCTCGCGCGGCGCGTCTGCGACGAGGCCGAATCCCGCGACGGGCGCCCCCGCTGGGTCGCCGGCGTGCTCGGGCCCACCAACCGCACGGCGAGCATCTCGCCCGACGTCAGCGACGCCGGCATGCGCAACATCACGTTCGCCGAACTTGCCATGGCGTACCGCGAGTCGACCAATGCGCTGCTCGACGGCGGCGCCGACCTGATCCTCATCGAGACGATCTTCGACACGCTCAACGCCAAGGCGGCGATCTTCGCGGTCGAAGAAGTCTTTGAGGCGCGCGGCGAACGCGTGCCGGTCATGATCTCCGGCACGATCACCGACGCGTCGGGCCGCACGCTCTCCGGCCAGACCACCGAGGCGTTCTGGAACTCGGTGGCGCACGCGAATCCGTTCAGCGTCGGGCTGAACTGCGCCTTGGGCGCCAAGGACCTGCGCGGCTACGTGCAGGAGCTCTCGCGCGTCGCGAACTGCCATGTGACGGTGCACCCGAATGCCGGCTTGCCGAACGAGATGGGCGGCTACGACGAGACGCCCGACTACACGTCCTCCGTGCTGCGCGAGTTCGCCGAAGCGGGCCTCGTGAACGTTGTGGGTGGCTGCTGCGGCACGACGCCGGCGCACATCCGCGCCATCGCTGACGCGCTGGAGGGCCTGCCCCCGCGCAAGGCACCCGTCGTGCCGAAGCAGTTCCGCCTGTCGGGACTCGAACCGCTCATCGTCGGCGAGGACTCCAACTTCGTCAACATCGGCGAGCGCACGAACGTCACGGGATCCAAGAAGTTCGCGCAACTCATCTTGGGTGGTGACTACGACGCGGCACTCGAGGTCGCGCGCCAACAGGTGGACGCGGGCGCGCAGGTCATCGACGTGAACTTCGACGAAGGCATGCTCGACGCCGAAGCCGCGATGACGAAGTTCCTGAACCTCGTCGCCACGGAGCCCGGCATCGCGAAGGTGCCCGTCATGATCGACTCGTCCAAGTGGCGCGTGATCGAGGCGGGCCTGCGCTGCGTGCAGGGCAAGTCGGTCGTGAACTCGATCTCGCTCAAGGAAGGCGAGGCGCAGTTCATCGAGCAGGCGCGGCTCGTGCGGCGCTACGGCGCGGCGGCGGTCGTGATGGCGTTCGACGAGGACGGCCAGGCGGACACGGTCGAGCGCAAGGTCGCCATCTGCGAGCGCGCATACCGCATCCTCACGGAGCAGGTCGGCTTCCCGCCCGAAGACATCATTTTCGACCCGAACATCTTCGCGGTCGCCACGGGCATCGAGGAGCACAACCGCTACGCGCTCGACTTCATCGAGGCCACGCGCCTCATCAAGGAGCGCTGCCCGCACGCGCGCATCTCGGGCGGCGTGAGCAACGTGTCGTTCTCGTTCCGCGGCAACAATGCCGTGCGCGAAGCCATCCACGCGGTGTTCCTGTACCACGCCGTGAAGGCCGGCATGGACATGGGCATCGTGAATGCGGGCGCGTTGACGATCTACGAGGACATTCCCCTCGACCTGCGCGAGCGTGTCGAAGACGTGATCCTTGCGCGCCGGCCCGACGCGACCGAGCGCCTGCTCACCGTGGCCGACGAGGCCAAGGGCCTGGCGCAGGTGAAGAAGACGGACCTCACCTGGCGCGAGGCGCCGGTCCACGAGCGGCTCGTGCACGCGCTCGTCCATGGGATCGCCGACTTCGTGGTGGACGACGCCGAGGAGGCGCGCAAGCTGTTCGACCGCCCGATCGAGGTCATCGAAGGGCCGCTCATGGACGGCATGAATGTCGTCGGCGACCTCTTCGGGTCCGGCAAGATGTTCCTGCCGCAGGTCGTGAAGTCGGCGCGCGTGATGAAACGCGCGGTGGCGCACCTCATTCCCTACATCGAGGCCGAGAAGGAGAAGAACGCCGACACGCGCGCCAAGGGGAAGGTGCTCATGGCCACGGTGAAGGGCGACGTGCACGACATCGGCAAGAACATCGTGGGCGTCGTGCTGCAGTGCAACAACTACGAAGTCATCGACATGGGCGTGATGGTGCCGTGCGCCAAGATCCTCGCCAAGGCGCGCGAGGAGAAGGTCGACATCATCGGGCTCTCAGGGCTGATCACGCCGTCGCTCGAGGAGATGGCGTTCGTCGCGAGCGAGATGGAGCGCGAGGGGTGGACGATCCCGCTGCTGATCGGCGGCGCGACGACCTCCAAGGTGCACACCGCGGTGAAGGTCGCGCCGAACTATTCAGGCCCGCTCGTGCACGTGCTCGACGCGTCGCGCGCGGTGGGCGTCGCGAGCAGCCTGCTCAGCGACACGGGACGCGACGAGTTCGTCGCCGCGACGCGCAAGGAGTACGACGAGGTGCGCACCGCACGGGCGGCGCGGCAGAAGAACCTCAAGCGGCAGACGCTGGCGAAAGCACGCGCGAACAAGCCGCCGATCGAGTGGCAATCGTACGAGCCGCCCAAGCCCACCTACGAGGGCCTGCGCGTGTTCGACGAGTATCCGCTGACCGACCTCGTGCACCGCATCGACTGGACGCCATTCTTCCAGACATGGGAGCTGGCCGGTCATTATCCGGACATCCTCAGCGACCCCAAGGTCGGCGAGGCGGCGCGCAACGTGTACGACGACGCGCGCGCGATGCTCACCAAGCTCGTGGACGAGAAGTGGCTGACGGCGCGCGCGGTGGTCGGCTTCTTCCCGGCGAACTCGGACGGCGCTGAGGACATTGAGCTCTGCGTGAACGGCGAGAAGCGGGTCGTCCACACGATCCGCCAGCAGATGGTCAAGGCGGACGGCCGGCCGAACTACGCGCTGGCCGACTTCATCGCGCCGGCGGAGACTGGCCTTAAGGACTGGCTCGGCGCGTTCGTCGTGACCACGGGCATCGGACTCGACGTGAAAGTGAAGGAGTTCGAGGCCGCGGCCGACGATTACTCGTCGATCATGGTGAAGTCACTCGCGGACCGGCTGGCCGAGGCCTTCGCCGAGGCGATGCACGAGAAGGTGCGCCGCGAGCTGTGGGCCTACGCGCCCGACGAGCAGCTCGACAACCAGGACCTCATCCACGAGAAGTACCGCGGCATCCGGCCGGCGCCGGGCTACCCGGCGTGCCCGGACCACACTGAGAAGCGCACGTTGTTCAATCTGCTGGACGCCGAGCGCAACGTGGGCGTGCACCTGACGGAGAGCTTCGCGATGCAGCCGGCGTCGGCGGTGTCCGGGTTCTACTTCTCGCACCCGCAGTCGCAGTACTTCGGCGTCGGGAAGATCGAGAAGGACCAGGTGGAGGGGCTGGCCGAGCGGAAGGGGATGGACCTCAAGACCATGGAGCGGTGGCTGGCACCGGTGCTGAACTACGACAGGTAGGCGCTGGCACACAGGAACCGGGGCCAATCTTCAGCGGCGGGTCGCGAAAGACGTGTTCCGTGCCGATACTTGAGGGAACCCACGAAGACGAATACAAAACAGCGCCCAGGAATATGTCCGAGCCATCCCTCCGCCGTGTCCTGATCGTCGATGACGACGCCGCCGTGCTGCGTGCGTGCTCCCTGCTCCTCGACCGTGCCGGCTTCAAGGTGGACTCGGCGTCATCGGGCCCGCGCGCACTGGAACTGCTGCAGGACAATACCTACAGCGTGATCCTGTCCGACATCCTGATGGAAGGGATGAGCGGGCTCGACCTGCTGCGCGCCATCCGCGAGCGCGACCTCGACACACCGGTGGTGATGATGACCGCCGGCCCGTCACTCGCCACGGCGCTCGAGGCGATGGCGTACGGCGCGCATCGCTACCTGCTCAAGCCCGTGGCTCCCGAGACGCTGGTCGAGACCATCACGCGCGCCTCGCTGCTCTCCGACCTCGCGCGGCTCAAGCGTGAGGCCTTCGCGCTGCAAGGGCAGGCCAACCTGCCTGTGGATGACCGCGTGAAGCTCGATGCGACCTTCACACGCTCCCTGCAGAAGCTCCACATGGTGTTCCAGCCGATCGTCTCGATGCGACAGAAGAAGACCGTCGGCTTCGAGGCGCTCGTGCGATCCGAAGAGCCGGAGATGAGGAACCCCGCCGTGCTGTTCGACACCGCCGGCCTGCTCGCGCGGCAGCCGGAGCTCTCCAAGGCGATCTATTCCAACGTGGCCAAGCGCGCGCCGGAGATCAGGCAGGAGCTCATGATCTTCGTCAACGTGCACCCGCCCGATCTGCTGGACGATTCGCTGCATGGCACGGGCTCGCCGCTCGCGCCGCACTCGCACCGCGTGGTGCTCGAGATCACCGAGCGCGCGTCGATCGACAAGATGGGCGACATCGGCCCCGTGGTGAACGACCTGCGCCGGCTCAAGTACCGCCTCGCCGTCGACGACCTGGGCACGGGCTACGCCGGGCTGGCCAGCTTCACGCAGCTCGGGCCCGAGTTCGTGAAGCTCGACCGGTCGCTGGTGATGGGCATCGACAAGCATCCGACCAAACAGCGCGTGGTGCAGGCGATGTACCATCTATGCGCCGACCTCGGCATGACGGTGATCTCCGAGGGTGTCGAGACGAAGGATGAGTTGTCGACGCTGATGGGGCTGGGGGCGGACTACCTGCAAGGGTACTTGTTCGCTCGGCCCGCGTCGGGGATCATTGAGCCGGCGTTCTAGACGGCACACGGCGATGCGACACGGCGGTGCGAGGCGCCCTGCGGGGTAGGCTGCGAGAGGCCTGCGGTGCGAGGAGGAACGGCGGTACGAGGATTCCGGCGATGCGAGGATTCCGGCGATGCGAAGCCGCGTATTGCAGGCAGATCCGCCGTCTGCCGACCGCCGTCCGCCGGCTGCCTTATCTTACGAACAGCCCGGCGAGCCCTGCAACCCGGCACTTCACCCCGCAAGAAAAATCATGTCCAACGACCTGCTGTCCGAAAAGCACCGCCCTGCCCTGACGATGCTCTCCGACGACGAACAGGCTTTCCGCGAGGCGGTCGCCGAGTTCGTGGTGGGTGAGGTGAAGCCGCGTGTCGTCCAGATGGAGCGTGAGGCCAAGATCGACCCCGCGCTGATCAAGGCCTACTTCGAGATGGGCCTCATGGGCATCCAGGCCGGCGAGGAGCATGGTGGCGCCGGCGGCAATGTCATGATGGTCACGCTCGCCGTGGAGGAGATCAGCAAGGTCGACGCCGCGGCGGCGATCATGGTGGACGTGCAGAACACGCTCGTCGCACACCCGCTGATCACGGCCGGCACGCCCGACCAACTCGCGCGCTACATGCCGCGGCTCTGCACGGACACCATCGGCGCCTACGCGCTCTCCGAGGCGTCCAGCGGATCCGACGCCTTCGCGCTGCAGACGCGGGCCGTGGCCGCGGATGGCGGCTGGATGCTCAATGGGCGAAAGCTCTGGATCACGAACGGCGCCGAGGCCGGGCTCTATATCGTGTTCGCGAACGTGGAGCCGGAGAAGGGCTACAAAGGCATCACCGCATTCATCGTCGAGCGCGAGAGCAAGGGCTTCAGCGTCGGCAAGAAGGAGGACAAGCTCGGCATCCGCGCGTCCAGCACGACAGAGCTGATTCTCGAGGACGTATTTGTCCCCTCGGCCAACGTGCTGGGTCCCGTCGGGCAAGGCTACAAGATCGCGATCGAAACGCTCAACGAAGGTCGCGTGGGCATCGGCGCGCAGATGATCGGCAACGCGCAGGGCGCGCTCGACGCGGCCGTCGCCTACATCAAGGAGCGCGCGCAGTTCGGCAAGCCGCTCAGCGAATTTCAAGGCATCCAGTTCCAGCTCGCGCAGGCGGCGACGGAGCTTGAGGCCGCGCGCCTCTTGGTCTACAACGCCGCCCGCCTCAAGGACGCCGGCCAGGACATTGCGAAGGAAGGGGCGATGGCCAAGCTGCTCTCGTCACAGGTGTCGGAACGCGTGACGTCGCTCGCCGTGGAGCTGTTCGGCGGCTACGGCTACACGAAAGACTACCCCGTTGAGAAGTTCTGGCGCGACTCGAAGATCGGGACGATCTATGAAGGGACGAGCAATATGCAGCTACAAACTATTGCGAAGTTGATGTTGAAGTAGGTGAGACGGCAGACGGCGGACGGTAGACGGCAGACTCTACGGCGATGCGGGGTGGGATGCGGGTTGCACGGGCGGTACGGGTTGCGGGGGGTGATGATGAATGCGAGGAACTGCTGCTTGGCTGGTCACGGCTGAGATCTTTGATGCGGGGTGCGTGGGGACCTCAGCTCCCTTCGCATCGCCGGCAAATCCGCCGTCTACCGTCTGCCGTCTGCCTCACAACTGCATCACTGCACGCACATCCCCATCCAACTGATTCGCAGCCCGGCCGCCGGTCATGGCCGAAACGGCCAAGAACGTGAGCATCGAGAGCACGAGCGTCAGGCCAGTGATCGTCACGCCGGTGGGCAGTGAGAACCAGTCCAGCCAGGCACCGGTCTCCAGCACGAGTGTGAGCACGAGGCCCAATGAGATCGACGCGATCGCGCCCTCGCGTGTGGCGCCTTCCCAGTTGAGGCCGATGGCTAGCGCGGGCACGAGGGTGCACGCGAACAAGCCGTAGCCGAAGATCCCGAGGAACGCGACAAGGGTGCCGCTCTGCTGCGCGAGCACCGCCGCGAGCAGGCTCAGGACGACGGTCCAGAGTCGGCCGGCGGTGAGTGCTCTGCTCGCGCCAGAGGCGCCGGTCGCGCCACTCCCGCTGGCCGCGCTGGCCGCGCCTGTCTCTTTGGCGGGGCGCACGCCCCCCCCGCGCGCGCCCCGGAACGCCTTCGGCAGGTCGTGCGTGATGGCCGCGGCGCCGATGCTCAGGAACGAGTTCACGGTGCTCATGATCGCGGCCGCGACACCGGCGAACACGAGCGCGGCAACGAACACGGGCACGTGCTGCAGCAGGAACAGCGGCGTCGCGTCATCAGGGCGCGCCAGCGGCGCCATGTCGCCGCGCACGACCAGCGACTTGACGGCGATGCCGACGCCCACGAACAACAACTGCGCGAGCAGCATCGACACGGTCATCAACACGGGATGCCACTTGAGCCGCCTGGGGTCCTTCAGCATGTAGTACTTGTGCGCGATGTGCGGCTGTCCGAGCGAGCCGACCGCGAACACGAAGAAGAACGAGAGCGCTACCATCGCGCCGCTCGTGCCCCACGGGCCGAGGAACGCTGGGTCCACCGCCTGCAACGTGCGCGAGATGGCCGCCAGCCCGCCGCCGGAGTCGAGCGCGAACACGAACACGACGGTGCTCGCCACGGCCATCAGCAGTCCCTGGAAGACATCGGTGTAGATGCCGGCCAGGATGCCGCCGCTCGCCGAATACACCAGTGTGACCGCGGTGCCGATCCAAATGCCGGTCACGAGGCCGACGCCGAACAGCGCGTCCACCACGAGGCCGAGCGCGAGCACGTTGGTCGCGATGTAGCCGACCACCCCCACGAGGATTGCCAGTGCGCTGAGTCCCTGCGCGGCGGGCGAGCGGTAGCGGGCGCCGATCGCGTCCGGCACGGTGAGGAGGTTCCGCACCTGGCCGAGCAGCCGCATGCGCTTGCCGAGCACCCACGCGCCCGCGGTGTTCGTGATCGAGGCCGGGAGGATGATGAACACCGCCGTCATGCCGATCGCGTACACGAGCCCCGGACCGCCGATGAACGCAAAGCCCGACAGCGTGGCCGCCATGGCCGCGAGCGCGAACGGCACCAGGCCGATACTGCGCCCGGCGACGAAGAAATCATCGGCGGTCTTCGTGCGCCGCGCGGCCCACAGCCCGATCGCCGCGCACGCGACGAAGTAGCCGATGCCCACGCCGATGATGACGGGCTGCCGCACCGTCGGGATCGTCGCCGTCTGCAGGAACGCGATTATCACAGACGCTCCCGTTCTTCGTCTTCGGCGCGCCGTGCCAACTCGGCGACACGCGCCAAGTCCGTCTCATTGAGAACCTCGATGTCGAACGCGCGCGCGTAGGCGACCGGCAAGAGCACGAGCGGGACGAGCCCGGTGCATAGGAGCATCACCGCGGTAACGCGCGGCAGCCCGAGCAGGAGCGGTCCGTCATCCGCCGGCGGCGGCGCCGCGAGGGCGAAGAGCAGGCCGATCGCGGTCGCGATAAACGCGATCGTCGACGCGAGGCGTAGCGTGTCGGGAATGGACCCACCGCGGCGCGCGCCGAGCCGCAGCAGCGCGCCGAGCACGGCGGACGCGCCGAGCGCGAGTGCGGTCGCGGGAAAGAGCGGCGGGCCGGCGTCGAGCAGCACCGCGGCGTAGCCGGCAGCAACGGCGAGCAGGCCGCCGACGAGGAGAACCAATGAATTCTTGTTCACAGCGAATGGTTCACGGGTTGTACGGGCGATGCAGGGTGCACGGGCGATGCGGGGATGCGGGTTGCACGGGCGGTACGGGGTGCGGGGGGAGATGAGGGATGCGAGGAACTACTGTTTGGCCGGTCGCGGCTGGGAATCTTTGATGCGAGATGCGAGGGCCCTCAGCTCCCCTCGCACCGCCGTAACCCTCGCACCGCCGTAACCCTCGCACCGCCGTTCCTCCTCGTATCGCGGGCCTCTCGCAGCCTAACCCGTAGGGCGCCTCGCACCGCCTTGGAACTGCGATGCGCAGAGGGATGCGCGGCGCCCTACGGTACGGGTTGCGGGGTGGGGGGTGGATGCGGGAAACTAAGATAGTGCTCACTCGCAGACGAGCATTTTGCCAACCTACGAACGATGCGGGGGCGGGAAGCGCAACCTCGCGCCCCCCGCCCCCGCATCGCTTGTAACTCAGTCGGCAACAGTATCAGCAGTCATCCGCCGTCTACCGTCCGCCGTCTGCCGTCTGTCACTTCGGTGCGATCAGCCCGTTGAATACGAGCTTGAACGTCCCATGCGGCTGCGCCCGGAACAGCGCCTCCGGCCCGATCACGCGCACCGTGCCCTTCCCCACCTCGGCGTCAAACGCGACCACGCCGCCTTCGAGATAGCCCTGCCCCCACGCCCAGCCGCTGCGCAGCGGGGTCGCTGTATCAAACCACGCGATCGGTGTGATGCCCTCGGCGATCGCGTCCGGCGCCAGCTTGAACACCGGGCTGTTGTCGAACATCACGATCGCATGGTCCGTCATGCCCAGCGCGGCGGCCTCGTCCGTATCCACCGCAACCTCGAGCAGCGAACCCGGCACGTAGAACTCCGAGCTGTTGAGCCCGCGCTCACCGCCCTCGGGCAGCCGCTGCACCATGTAGTCACTCACCGGCATGCCAAAGTGCTCGGCGATGTTCGCGGAGCTGCCGATCGTGATGATGATGCCGCCCGCCTCGGCGAACTCCTTGAGCTGCGGGATCGTCTTTTCCTGCGTCACACTGCCGACCTTGTCGCGCCATTCCGCGGGCAGCGACGACACATCGGGCGAGCCGCCGAACCCGCGGCCCCCGCCCTGCTGGCCGGCTGACTCGCGGTACGCCGGAATGGCCCCGTCCACGAAGATGATCGCGTCATACTTCGCCTTGAGGTTGCCCGCGTCGAACTCCTGCGGGAACACCACGGAGAACAGGAATTCGTACTGCTCAAGCAGCCAACGCGTCCAGCCGGACGGCATCGAACCGCCGTACCGGTCCCACAGCGCGATGCGCATCGACTTGACCGGTGTCGCGCCGCTCGCGTTGCCCGACGCGAACGAGAGCCCGAGCTCACGCGCGGCGCGGTCGACGATCGGCTTGCTGGTGCGGTTGTTCGGAATGATCCATGTGCCGTCGGCCTTACGCGACACGCTCGCGCCGGCCTTGAGCAGGCGGTTCACCACCGTGAACGCATCGTTCGTCGCGCCCGAGAGCGCCCAGGTGTTGCCGCTCGCCACCGTGCCGGCCGGCGGGGCAATCAGGTCCGTCGGCTCGATCTTCTCGAGCGGCGCGTTCAGCGCATCGAGCACGCGGTCGTACTCGACGCCCATCTGCATCACGAGGGTCCAGCCGGCGTTGTCGTACGGCGGCGTCGGCGGGCCACCCGGCACGCGGAAGTCGTTCGGGTGGTCCTGCGGCTCGAACATGTCGAGCACGTGCGCGCCGTAGGCCTGGCCGGTCTTCACCACATACGAACCGGCGGGGTAGCGCTCGCCACCATGCGAGAACGCGGCCGTCGCGCGATGCACATCCACGCCTGCCTTCTGCAGCGCGTTGAGGAACTTGATGGCCGTTGGGAAGTCCCGCTGGTCGGCCGGGATCACGTACGCGCGCGGATCGCGCTTGGCCGGATCGTGCAGCACCGCCATCATGCGCTCGGCGTCATCCCCGCGCGCCGCAGTGCGGCCGCCGCGGAACCCACCGCCGTTGTTGCCGCTGTTGCGGGCCTCCGCCTCGGCCTCCATCAGGGCCTCGACCGCGGCGATGCGCTTCGGCCAGATCGTCCAACTGTCCGTGTTGCCCTGTTCGATGCGGTCGTGACCCATCTTCCAGATGTTGTACAGGAACGTCTCCGTGTTGCGCGACATCACGTCGAGCACCGCGCGGTTTGCGGTCACCGAGTAGTCGACCGACTGGCGGAACTTCCATGGACCCGGCTTGACGGGCATCTGCAGGTCGGCGCTGGCGATCTGCCGGTCGGCGATGAACGGGATCTCCTGCGGCGTCGGATTGCCGATAGTCTCCGTGAGCAGGCCGATCTGGTTATGGAAATAGCCGATCGTACGCGCGCCACCATTCCACCACGTGGAATAGTTCGCGCCCAGGCGCGACACCACGCCGCCCTTCTCCTCGGCGATGAAGCGGTTGTGCATGGCCGCACCGACCACGTCGATGCCCGTCTTCATCAACGGGTGGATGTTGAAGTTCATCGGGTCGCGGAACGGCGGCGCGAACATCACCGTGCCGGCCGGGCCGGTCTGGTGATGGTTGTACATGATCTGCGGATACCACTCCGTGAACATCACGCGGTTCATGTTCTCGGTCTCGGGCATCGCGACCATGTAGAAGTCGCGGTTGTTGTCGTGCCCGACGTACTTCTGGTAGAGGCGCGGGATACCGCTCGTGCTGCGTTCCTGCGGGTTCGGATTGCGCATGTACCAATCGCTGACAAGCTCCATGCCGTCCGGATTGGCGTGCACCATGAGGATGATCACGTCCTCGCGGAAGCGCGTCGTCTCCTCATCGTTGCCCGAGACGAGCTGCCAGTTGGTCTCCAGCAACTGCTGCGCGCCCAGCACCTCGGTGGCATGCAGGCCGCCGTCGATCCAGACGATGCCCTTGCCCTCCTTGGAGAGGCGACGGGCTTCCTCCTCACTGATCTCCGCGCGCGCGAGGCGCTCGGCGATCTGGCGATAGTGCTCGCGGTTCCTGAGGTTCTCGGGGCTCGACACGATGGCCATGAGCTGCGGCCGCCCCTCGGCGGTGAGGCCGATGGTGTCGAGGTCCATGCGGTCGGACTCGGTCGCCAGCTTCTGCCAGTACTCGGCGAATTTGGTGTAATCAGGAAGGACGTAATCGGCGCCGATCTCGTGGCCGAAGAACTCCTTGGGGGACGTCAGCTGCTGCGCAAAGGCCGGAACGGCCAGGATGGCAGACAGCGCGAGCGCGTGACGGAAAGGGCGCCAGGACATCGCGACAAAACTCCATGGGAAGGGGTACGAACCACATAGTTTACGCCTTCCGGCCGTCGTCCGCTGGCGGCTCGCGACTGGCGGGCTGCATACGCATCTTGCATGACGGCGTCCGTCCGCTCCCAGCCGTCACCTCCCGCAGAGCCCAACTTGAGGTATCGCGTGTTCCGTCGACTACTCCTCATCGTGATCACCGCGGCGACCTGTCTGGCCGCTCCGCTCGGCGCGCAGGTCTCCGACGCTGAGTACGCCGCACGGCGCGATTCGCTCTTCGCGGCGCTCGAAGACGGCGTGACGATCGTCTTCGGCGCGGACGAGCCCGATCCCGATTATCTCCCATGGCAGCAGGCGCGCGGATTCCTGTACCTCACCGGCTTCGATGAACCCGGCGCGGCGCTCGTCATGGTCGAACACGATGGGGCGCAGCACGAGCTGTTGTTCGTGCGCGAGAAGAACCCGGCCGAGGAGGTCTGGACCGGCAAGCGGCTCGGCGTCGCCGCGGTGCGCGAGACGCTCGGACTCGAGGGCCGCAACGCCTCCACGCTGCCGCACATGATCGATTCGCTGCGTCAGCTGGGCGGCCGCCTCTACGGTGTGGGCGACGTCGAACGCATCAGCGCGCTGGGCGCGACCGACGCCAACGCCGCCGTGGACCTGCTGCGCGGTCAGAAAAGTCTCGGCGAGCTCGTGCGCCTGCAGATCGCCGCCGAGATCAGCGCGCAGGGGCACCTCGAGGTGATGCGCACGGTGCGTCCGGGCATCGCTGAGTTCCAGATCGAGGCACTGGCCGAATACATCTGGCGCTCGGCCGGCGCGGACGGACCGGGTTACACGTCGATCGTCGGCTCGGGACCGAACGCGACGACGCTGCACTACGGCGAGAACAGCCGCACGGCCCAGGACGGCGAGGTCATCGTCATGGACATGGCCGCGGCGTTCGACGGCTATTCGGCGGACATCACGCGCACGGTGCCCGTGAACGGCACGTTCTCACCGGCGCAGCGCGAGATCTACACGATCGTGCTCGACGCGCAGAAGGCCGCGGAGCGTCAGGTGCGGGCCGGTGGGCCGGCGCGCGCGATGTCGGACTCGGCGGGCGCCGTGCTGCGCGCGGGCCTGGCGCGCATCGGCCTCATCGACGCGCCGGATGCCCGCTACGAATGCGGCTCGCGCGACGAGCCGCGGCAGTGCTCGCAGCTCTCGCTCTATTACATGCATGGGCTCGGCCATGGCATCGGACTGGATGTGCATGACCCCGATCAGTACTACGCCACCGGCACGATCGACGTGGGCAGCGCGTTCACGATCGAGCCGGGCATCTACGTGCGGTCGAACCTGCTGGAGATCATTCCTGATACAGAGCGCAACCGCGCGTTCAAGCAGCGCATCGCGCAGGCGTTCGCGAAGTACGCGGGCATCGGTGTGCGCATCGAGGATGACTACCTCGTCACGGAGAACGGCGTTCTGCGGCCTTCGGCGGGAGTGCCGCGGGAGATCGACGAGGTCGAGGCGGAGCTGGCGAAGCCGCGGCCACCGCTGTTGCCGGTGAGAGTTATCCCGTAGCTACCGATCTGTTCTTCCGCGTAGGATTCCCGCACGGATGCGGCGCGCCTTGTTGCTCGCGCCCGTGGCGGGCTCCACGTGGCGGTCGACGAGGGTCGTGAGTTCCACTGTGGCGGTCAGGGTGTGCGTCTCGTCGCCGCGCAACACGGTGAGGGCCATCGGCGCGCCGGGGCGCTTGCCCCAGAACTCGCGCCAGCGCCGGCCGAAGTCGGGGTCGAGCGTCGGGCGGCCGCCGATGTGCGTGATGACGTCGCCCAACTCGAGGCCCGCGCGTGCGCCGGCGCCGTCGGGGTCGAGCGCCGAGACGCTCACGCCGCGCTCGTGCGCGCGCAGCAGTGCGCCGAGCCGTGGCTCGGTGATCGAGTCGGTGACGATGCGCCAGCCCGCGCGCTCGAGCCACTGGTGCCACGGGAAGCGCTGGCGCCCGTCGATGAAGCGCCGGCGGAAGTCACCGAGCGCGCGGCCATCCGCGGCGCGTGTGGCGGCGTTCCAGAAATCGTCGTCGGTGAATCCGCGTCCCTGTTTCCAGGTCTTGGTCCACAGTTCGCGCATCACGTCGTCGAGCGAGCGCTGGTTGTCCGACGCATCGCGAATCACGATGTCGAGCGCGAGGCCGGCGAGCGAGCCCTTGTCGTAATAGAGGTCGGCGGTGCCGTCGGTCATGCCGATCCACGCTTGCAATGACGCGTCCTCGAGCGCGGTGGCGCTGCGCGCGGCCACGCCGTCGATCTTGCGCAGCGTCGCGGCGAGGAAACCGGCCTCGTCGATGAGGCCCGCGCGCACGAGCGCGAGGTCGGCGTAGTAATCGGTGACGCCCTCGCTCATCCACAACCACTCGGTCGGTTGCGGACGGTCATAGACGTATGGGAACAAATCGGCGGGACGCAGGCGCTTCACGTTCCACGCGTGCGCGATCTCGTGCGCGTGGATCGACACGACGAACGGCTCATCGAGATACGGCGCGCCCACGATCGCCAGTTCGCTCTCGGTGTGCTCGAGCGCGCTCATACCGCCGAAGTCCGGGTCCACGACCTGCATCACCGTATACGACCGCCAGGGCACCTCGCCGAACACCGCGGCGAGCGGCGCCACCGAGCGTTCAAGCGCGTCCCACAACGCCATGCGGCGTCCGGCGGCGACGCTACCCTCAGGGTAGGTCGCGAGTCGCATCCAGCGGCCCGCGACCATCGTGCTGTCGAGGTCGAAGCGACCGACGAAGAACGGGTGATCGACGAGGTCGTGGAAGTCGGCCGCGCGGAAGCGGCGTGTCGCCGGCGTCGCCGCATTGCCGGCAGCGGCCCGGGCGGCAGCACTCGTATCCGGCGTCATCCCTGACGTCACGAGCCAGCCGGGTTCGGTCAGCACGCCGACGGTGGCCGGGAGCCCCAAACGTCCCTCGACCATGAGAAACACGGTCGTGCCGTTGAAGAAGCCGAAATCCCGGCCGGTCCACCCCTGCGCCGTGTCCAGCGAGTCCGCGCGCACGGCATAGCGGATCTCGATCGTGCCGCGCTCCGCGGGAATGACCCGCCAGGTGTCCGGGTCGAGCTTGTCCCAGTCGAGCTCGCGGCCGTCCTGCATGGCCGTGAAGTCCGAGACATGGCGCGCGAAGTTCGATATTTCGTATGCCCCCGGCGTCCAGGCGCTCATCGAGAGCAGCACCGGCTCCTTGCCTTCGACGCGCATCGTGGCCCGCACGCCGACGCGCCGAGCAGCGACCTCCGGCGCGCCCAGCGTGACCTCAAAGCGAACGTCGGACACCGGGGCGGAGACGGCAGGCTCGGCGCCTTGCACGAAGGCGCGAGCGGCATCCTGCGCCGCGAGGGTCGGCGAGGCCAAGGGAACGGCGGGCCAGGCCAGCAGCAGCGCGAGGAGCGGCGGGAGCGTGACTCTCATCCCGAACCTTCGACCTGTCAGCCGCCGATTTCAAGGCGCCGTGCCGTCACGCCCCGCTCGCTCGTCAATCTGGTCGGACCCACACGTCTCCAAACCAGACCCCAATGACCGCTCCCACCGGACGTACCCGCGCGCAGGAGAACAAGCGACTCCACGTCGTCATGCGTGACGGCTCCCTCGTGGAGGGATCCATTTTCATCGGCGAGGATATGTCGCTGGTGTCGTTCCTTGGCAGCCGAAAGGGCGGTTGGATGAACATGATCGACGCGCACCGGCCCAAGGCGAATGAGGAACCGGGCCACCTGATCGTGCAGACGGACCTCGTGGTGCTCGTGACGGCCCCCGACAACGACATGCAGGTCGTCGGACAGTCGGGCTCGGGTTCCGGCGAGCGCGAGGTCGAGCTGCACCTGATCGGCGGCAAGACCCTGCGCGGCGTGATGTACCTCGCACCCATGCAGCGCATGAGCGACTACCTGAGCCACTGCGGGCGGTTCGCGGGCATCGCGCGCGCGACGCTGCTGCCCGAGGGGCATGAGATCGGCGACGTCGCGGTGAATGCGTCGACCATCTCGATGATTCGGGAAGCGCGCGGCGAGGAGTAGCCGCGGGTTCGCGCAGGGTACAGTTTCCGGGTCCGACTCCTTTCCCAACGGATCCCGATCCCATGCGCTTTCGGCTGCTCTCTGCCATCCTGTTCGTCCCGTCGCTGTCGCTCGCGCAGGGCGACACCGTCCGCTACGACGTCCGCTTCCCCAACGCGGTCCACCGCGAGGCGGAGATATCCATCCGCTACGCCGCGCTGCCTGATTCGCCGCTGCGCGTACGCATGAGCCGCAGCTCGCCCGGCCGCTACGCGCTGCACGAGTTCGCCAAGAACGTCTACGGCGTGAAGGCCACCGACGCGCAGGGCCGCGCGCTGCCAATAGAACGCGTCTCGCCGCACGAGTGGCAGGTGACCGGCCACGACGGACGCGTCACCTTCACCTACACGTTGTTCGGCGACCGCGCCGACGGCACGTACGCCGGCATCGACCTCACGCGCGCGCACCTGAACGCGCCCGCAACGTTCGCCTGGGCGCCCGGACTCGAGTCGCGGCCGATTCAAGTGACCTTCCACGCACCGGACGCCGCGTGGAAGATCGCCACGCAACTTGAGCCGACGTCGGACCCGCGCACGTTCCGCGCGCCGAACCTGCAGTACCTGATGGACTCACCCACGCACCTGGGCCGGCTCGACATCCGCGAATGGCAGTCCGCGGTCGGCGGCACGCCGCAGCGGATCCGGCTCGCGCTCGATCACCTCGGCACGGCAGCGGAAGCCGCCGAGTTCGCATCGCTCACGCGGCGCGTGGTGGACGAGATGGCGGCCGTCTATGGGGAACTGCCGCGCTTCGACTACGGCACGTACACGTTCATCGCGTGCTACCGGCCCAACTGCGCAGGCGACGGCATGGAGCACCGCAACTCGACGTCACTGACGTCGAGCGGCTCGCTCGCGTCATCGCAGATGGGCCTGTTGGGCACGGTGTCGCACGAGTTTTTCCATGCATGGAATGTCGAGCGCATCCGGCCGGACGAACTCGAACCGTTCGACTTCACGCAGGCGAACATGACGGGTTCGTTGTGGCTCGCCGAGGGCTTCACGAGCTACTACGCGCCGCTCGTGATCGCGCGCGCGGGCATCATCACGCCGTCGGAATACGCCGCGCGCCTGTCCAACGCAGTCAACACGCTCACCACGAATCCCGCGCGCGACTTCAACGGTCCCGTCGGCATGAGCAAGCAGGCGCCGTTCGTCGACGCCGCCACCTCGGTCGACCCGAACAACCGCGTCAACACGTTCATCTCGTATTACACGTACGGCGAGGCGCTCGGACTCGCGCTCGACCTCACGCTGCGCGCCCGCACGCCGTCGCTCACGCTTGACCACTTCATGCGCGAGATGTGGCGCCGTCATGGCAAGGACCAGACGGCCGCACTGGCACCCGCGAATCCGTACACGCTCGCCGACGCCGAAGCCGCGCTCGCGGCCGTGACGAAGGACGCGGCGTTCGCAAAGGATTGGTTCGCGCGATACGTGTCCGGCAACGAGTTGCCGGACTACCCCGCGCTACTGGCCCGCGCGGGCTTCCTCGTGCGCCAGGCCGAGCCGACCGAGGCATGGGCGGGTGACGTGCGCCTCTCGGATTTCGAGGGCGAGGTGATCGTCGCGGCGCCGACGGTGCGCGGGACGCCGTTGTACGAGCTCGGTGTCGCCGCGGGGGATCGCATTATCGCGATCGATGGCCAGCCGGTCACGACGCGCCAGCAGTGGACCGCAGCACTCGGCAGGCACAAGCCGGGCGACGCGGTCGCGATCGCATGGCAGGGCCGCGCCGGCGAGAAGTCGGCAACGATGACGCTGCGCGCGAACCCACGCGTCGAGGTCGTCGCATTCGAGGACGCCGGGCGCGCGCCGAGCGCGGCGCAGATCACCTTCCGCAACGCGTGGGTGTCGAGCAAGCGATAGTCGGCGCGACACGCCTGCAACGAGCCGCGGCCCGCGCGCAGGAGAGCGTGCGGGCCGCGGCGGTTTTCAATTGCGTCTCGATTGTGGTCTCAGTTCCCGTCGTTCCCGTCGTTCCCGTCGTTCCCGTACCGGAACTTGTAGGTCAACCCAAGTTCGTAGACGGGCCCTTGGTACGTGCGCTCGCCGCCGAAATCCTGGAAGAAGCGCGTCCACTGGTAACGCATGCCGCCGGTGACGCCGAAGGACTCGCCGAACATGAACTCGGCGCCCGCGCCGCCCTGCAGCGAGATCGCGGGCACGAAGCTCACGCCGCTGCCGCCAGTGGCCGAGCCGAGGATGCCGCCGCCTGACGTCTCGCGATCGTCGATGCCGAGCGTGAAGCCCGCGCCGCCGAGGATCCACGGCTCGAACTGCGCGCCGGCATCGGTGAATGGGAAGAAGCGGATCGCCGTGGTCTGTGCCACGATCCAGCTCTGCACTTCCTCTGCGGGCGAGCCACCTAGACCACCGGTCGCCTCGGTCGACTGCACGCGGCGCCAGACGCCGATGCCGTTCTCCATGGCGAGACGGTTATCCAATCCTTTGCGGAGCCAGCCGGAGAACATCGGCATGGTGGAGACGTCCACATCGGCGGGCGGTTCGATGCCGCGCAGGTCCCACTGGCCGACCGTGATGCCGGCACCGCGGCGTGCCATCCGCGCGGCGGCCTCGGCGTCGCTCTCGCGCGTCTCGCGGTCCGTGGTGTCGCGCTGCGCCGCGGCGGGCGTGGCGAAAGAAACTGAGAAGCAGGCGGCGAGGCCCGCCGCCATGAGGATTCGGGTAGGGATCATGAGTCAAAGTTACCCGCTCCAAGACTGGCGCGTTCCCCTCCCGGCGGCGAAAATGAGGGGCGCGTGATGCACCTCACTGACCCAACAAGGCCGATGTCACCAATCCGCATTCCCAACGCATTTTTCGCCCTCGCCGCCGTTGTCGGCGCAGGTCTCCTTGCCGTCTCTCCGATGGACCTGCGGGCGCAGAATGCCCGCGCCGCGGGACCCGACCGCGCACCCGCGGACCTCGTCGCACTGAACGGCCGCATCTACACCGCCGATGGCGCACGCCCGGTGGTGCAGGCGATCGCCGTGCGCGACGGACGCATCGTGTTCGCCGGCGATGAGCGCGGCGCGCGTGCCCTCGTGGGCCCGGAAACGGAGACGCTCGACCTGGCCGGCCGCACGATGATCCCGGGCATGACCGACGCGCACGCGCACGTCGCCGGACTCGGCGAGTCGCTGCGCAACGTCGATCTCACGGGCACCACGTCGTACGACCAGGTGATCGCGCGCGTCGTCGAGCGCGCCCGCACCACGCCTGCAGGCGAATGGATCCTCGGGCGCGGCTGGGACCAGAACGATTGGGGCGATACGCGCTTCCCCACGCACGAGGCGCTCTCGCGCGCGGTGCCGAATCATCCCGTATACCTGACGCGCGTGGACGGACACGCCGCGCTCGTGAACGCGGCGGGCATGCAGAAGGCCGGGATCACGCGCTCGACGCAGGATCCGTCCGGCGGCTCGATCGAGCGCGACGCCCAGGGCAACCCCGCCGGCGTGTTCGTGGACAACGCGCAGGGCCTCGTCGGCCGCGCGATCCCTGCCGCCACGCGCGCACAGGTGAAGGAGTCGATCAAGGCCGCGATTGCCGAGATGCACCGCTGGGGCATGACGGGCGTGCATGATGCCGGCGCGTCGCCGACGGTGCTCGAGCTCTACGAGGAGCTCGGTCGCGAGAACGCGCTCAACATCCGGCTGTACGCGATGATCTCGGATCGTGCACAGACCGTGAACGCATGGCTCGAGCGTGGGCCGCTCATCGCCGCGCACGACGGCATGCTGTGGGTGCGCTCCATCAAGCTCTACCAGGACGGCGCGCTGGGCTCGCGCGGCGCGGCGCTGCTCGAACCCTACAGCGACAATCCGGAGACGAACGGCCTGCTCGTCTCGGCGCCTGCGCACATCCTCGACGTCGCCACGCGCGCGCTGCGCGCCGGCTTCCAGGTGAACACGCACGCCATCGGCGACCGCGGCAACCGGCTCGTGCTCGATTCCTACGAGGCCGCGCTCGACTCCATCCCCACGGCCGACCACCGCTTCCGCGTCGAGCACGCGCAGATCCTGCACGCCGATGACATCCCGCGCTTCGCCGAGCTCGGCGTGATCCCGTCGATGCAGGCCTCGCACCAGACGAGTGACATGTACTGGGCCGGCACGCGACTCGGCGAGACGCGGCTGCGCGGCGCGTACGCATGGCGCTCGCTGCTCAACACGGGCGTCGTGATTCCCAACGGCTCGGACTTTCCGGTGGAGCGCGTGAACCCGCTCATCTCGTTCCTCGCGTCAGTCGCACGGCAGGACGCGCAGGGCTGGCCTGCGGGCGGCTGGTACCCCGAGCAGCGCATGACGCGTGACGAGGCGCTCAAGTCGATGTCGCTGTGGCCCGCGTACGCGGCGTTCCAGGAGAATGAGCTCGGGTCGCTGGCCGAGGGCAAGCGCGCCGATTTCGTGGTGCTGAGCCAGGATATCATGCGCGTGCCCACCGAGGTCATCCTCGACACCGAGGTGATCTCGACATGGGTGGGAGGCCGCAAGGTGTACGAGCGCAAATGATGGCCCGGGGCGTGCCGTCGCGGCATCTGCTGATCATCCGCATCGCGCTTGTCACGGGTGTGGCGACGTTTGCGGGCATCGTCGCGTGGCAGCGCGCGAACGGCAGCCTGCTCGCGCAACGCGTCGGCACGGAGCTGCCGATGGACGGCCTGCGCGTTGCGCTGTGGACCCTCGCCGTCGCGGCGGTGATGTCGGCGCTGTGGCTGCGCACGCGCATCGGCGGTTCACGCGGCACCTCGGCGTCGCCCGCGTCGCCCGCGTCGATGACGATCATCGGATGGTCGTTCGGGGAGGGCGTCGCGCTGTTCGGCATCATGCAGCACTATCTGGGCGCGCCGCTGACGACGATGGCGGTGGGCCTGCTGGCGTTCGTGGTCGTGCTCATCACGCTGCCGGTCCCCCGCGCGGCCGTCTGATGCGAGTGGTCTCGCTGCTGCCGAGTGCGACGGAGATCGTCGCCGCGCTCGGCGGCATGGAGCACCTCGTGGGCGTGAGCCACGCCTGCGATTACCCGCCGATGGTGGACTCGCGCGTGCGCGTGACGACCACCGCCGTGGATGCCAACGCTGATGCGCGCGCGGTGGATGATCAGGTCAGGTCCATCGCGGCGTCCGGCAGCCCGCTCTACACACTGCTCGAAGACCGTATTCGCGCGCTCCGACCCGACGTGGTCATCACGCAGGCACTGTGTGAGGTCTGCGCCGTGATGGAGACGGACGTGCGTGCGCTGGCCGCGCGCCTCGAGCCCGTTCCGCGCGTGGTGACGCTCTCCGCGACGACGCTCGACGGTGTGTTCGCGGACATCGCAACAGTGGGCGAGGTGCTCGGCCTCGCGGACGAGGCCGAGGAACTGGTGGCTGGCGCGCACGCGCGCATGCGCGCCGTGCACGAGACGCTCAAGCGCGCGCGGGCGCCGCGGCCGCGCGTGGCCGTCATCGAGTGGGGCGAGCCGATCTACACGGCCGGCCACTGGATGCCGGAGATGGTGCGCCGCGCCGGCGGGGTCGTGCCTGCGAGTCTCGCCAATGACGGCGCGGTGACGGGCGATCGCGATAACCGAGGGTCGGGCCAGGGTCACTCGGTCGTCATCGCCCCGGAACGATTGCGCGCCGCTGATCCAGAGGTCATCGTGATCGCACCTTGCGGCTACGACCTGGCCCGTTCGGCCGCCGAGGCGCGTCGACTGCTGGCGTTGGAGGATTGGGCGTGGGCGCGCGGGCGGCGTGTCTGGGCCATCGACGCGAACGCGTTCGCGAGCCGGCCCGGGCCGCGGCTTGTGGACGGCATCGAAGTCCTCGCGCGATGCTTCAACCCGTCGTTGTTCACGCCGCTGGATCCCGGGTTCGCCGTGGCGCTGTGACGGACGTCATCGCCGGCTGGTGAGCTCGACCGCATCGTAGCGCAATCATCGCACCCATTCTCAGGAAACTCCCCCAGATGCTGAAGCCCCCCGCGATCGCCTTCCTCAAGCGCCTGCTCGACACGCCCGGTCCCTCAGGCTACGAGGGTGCCGCGGCGCGTGTCTGGCGCGACGAGGCGCGCACGTTCGCCGACGAGGTCGTGGGTGATGTGCACGGCAACAGCAGCGCGGTGATCAAGGCCGGCGGCGGCCCGACCATCATGCTGGCGGGCCACATCGACGAGATCGGCGTGATCGTCACGTACATCGATGATGACGGTTTCGTGCACATCGGCCCGATTGGCGGCTGGGACCCGCAGGTCTTGGTCGCGCAGCGCATCCGGTTCATGGGGCGCGACGGCGAGGTGATGGGCGCGGTAGGCAAGAAGCCCATTCACCTGATGAAGAACGAGGAGCGCGAGAAGGCGTCCAAGATGACCGACCTGTGGGTCGACATCGGCGCAACATCGCGCGCGCAGGCCGAGGCCGTGCTCGCGATCGGCGATGCGGGCGTGATCGACCAGCGCACGCTCGACTTCCCGAACGACCGCATCGTGTCGCGCTCCATCGACGACCGCATCGGCGCGTTCGTGGTGCTGGAAGCGCTGCGCCGCTACGCCGCCGATCCCGGCGAGGCGCGCGTGGTGGCCGTCGCGACGACGCAGGAAGAGATCGCGTACCACGGCGGCGGCGCGCGCGTTGGCGCCGAGCGAGTGGCGCCGGCCATGGCCATCGTCGTGGACGTGACGTTCTCGACCGACCATCCCGGCATGGACAAGAAGGAGCTGGGCGACTCGAAGCTCGGCAGCGGCCCCGTGCTCACGCGCGGCTCGGTGATCTCGCCCGTGGCGTTCCGCGTCATTCGCGACACGGCGGACACGATGCGCATCCCTTACACGCTGCACGCGGCGGGGCGGGAGACGCACACGGACGCGGACGCGATCCATCTGGCGCGCGAAGGCGTGGCTACGGCGTTGCTCTCGATCCCGAACCGGTACATGCATTCGCCGAACGAGATGGTGAGTCTGGTGGACCTGGACCAGGCGGCGACGTTGATCGCGGCGGCGTGTCGGGCGGTGACGGCGGAGACGGACTTCACGGCGCGGTGATGGCAGCGGCGTTCAGCCAGCCGAACGAACACTTCCTTCGAGCGTAACGTGACTCCCGTTTCCGCCGCAATCTCCCGCCTCAGCGCGCTCTACCTCGGTGGTATTGGACTCACGTTTCTATTCGGGTCCGACGCGCTGCTGCCAGTACTGATTGCGGGCTATCCCGCGGAAGGCGCGTGGCTCGGCCAACTGCTGGCAGCGGCGTGGCTGGCCGCGGCAGTGCTCAACTGGAACGGACGCAACACCGTGCTGGGCGGGGTGTACGGACGACCACTCGTGAACCTGAACCTGCTGCTGTACTTCATTGGCGCGCTTGGGCTCGCGAAGAGTGGCGCTGGCGGTCTGGTTACCTGGATGTTGACTGCGCCGATGTCGCTATTCGCGCTCGTGTACGGTGTGGTGCTGTTGCGGGGGCCGTTTGACTCGCTGACGGCCGAGTAGCGGCGAAGCCAGGCTGTCGCCGCCGCAAGTTGATCGCGGGCGGGTGGTTTTTTCTGGAGGTGCACAGGACGTGCGACCCGTAGGGCTCGTCCTCATTAGTGTGCTGCTGATGCCCGCCGCCGTGCCGGCGCAGGGTCTTGTCGGCGTCGTCGTCGACTCCTCCGGACGAGCGCTCGCACAAGCGGACGTCATACTCGGCGAGAACGCGCGCACGCGCACTGATTCCCTTGGGCAGTTCCGTTTCGGCAGCGCAGCCGGTCGCCATCGCCTTCGCGTCCGGCTGATCGGTTATAGACCTCACGAGTCTTCAGTACGTGTCACCGGCGCTCGCGAAGCGGAGATCAGAGTGGTACTACAGCGAACACCGCAGTTGTTGGGCGAAGTTCGCGTGACCGACACGCGCCTCTGTGCGCCCAACACCGTTGCCGGCTTCGAATGTCGCAGACAATCCGGGCTGGGAATGTTCCGCGATGCCGGCCAGATCCGAAGCCTCCGGCCATCTGCGTGGTCGGACATGCTCGACGGCATGCCCGACCTCCGGCGAACGCCGGTGATGACTCCCGACGGACTCGATTGGCGCCCGGCCGCCCCGATCGGCAAGTGCCTGCGCGAGATCTACAACGGCGAGGATCCGATGTTCGATGGACATGTCCGAAAGGTCCCCGAGAACTATCTCGTGACTTTGGACGTCATCGCCATCGAGTACTACGTGGACTATGCGGACGTGCCGGAAGCGTTCAAGCGGTATGCGTGGCCGCGCGGGGCGATCAGTCCATGCGCCCTCATCGTTTATTGGCTCCGGCAGGAGAAGGACGAGCCGGCCAACAAGCCCGCGCAGCTTCGCGATATCCGGCGCCCGAGGTGAACGAACCCTCAGCCGACGCGGGTACTCGATCGTCGTTTTCTTGTCGCAATCGCAATTGCGCGTCACATAATTCAGCTTCACGACATAAAATTTCTTTGATTGCGCGACAAGTAATCTGACCGGTTTGGTGCCCCACCTCACGCAGATAAGTTTATCGGGACCGATCGTCCCCCTTGCCCAGACCCACCCATGACGTCCATACGCCGCCTCTCCCTGCTCCCAGCCGCGGCCCTGCTCGCAGCCAGCTGCGCCACCGCCCGCCCCGACCCCGCACTCGCCCCGTCCGGCCCAGTCGGCGCCGAAGAACTCCTCGACGACATCACATGGCTCGCCGCCGACGCTCGCCAAGGCCGCGCCACCGGCGAACCCGGACTCGACAGCGCCGCCGCCTTCGTCGCGCGCCGCTACGCCAGCTTGGGCATCGCACCCATGAGCGGCGCCGGACTCGACGGCTACATGCAGCCGTTCACCGCGCACGCCATCATGGCGCGTGGCCAGCCGGCCGCGGAGCTGCCCACGCAGAACGTCGTCGCCATGATTCCCGGCAGCGACCCCGCGCTCGCGAATCAGTACATCGTGCTCGGCGCGCACCTCGACCACCTCGGTCGCTCGCCGTCGAACGCGCTCGACCCGGACTCGCTCAACGCCATCCGAAACGGCGCGGACGACAACGCCTCCGGCACGGTTGCCGTGCTGGAGCTCGCTCGCCGCCTCAAGGCCGACCCGCCGCGCCGCTCGGTGATCCTCACGCATTTCAGCGGCGAGGAGTTCGGCTTGCTCGGCTCGCAATACTTCGTCGAGAACAGCCCGGTGCCGCTCGCGAGCGTGCAGGCCATGATCAACTTCGACATGGTCGGACGCCTCAAGAACGACCGGCTCATCGTGTACGGCGTCGGCACGGCGGCCGAGCTGCCGGCGCTGCTCGATAGCGTGAACGCGGGGTCGGGGCTCGTGCTCAGCAAGGTGCCCGACGGCATTGGCCCGTCGGACCATGCGTCGTTCCACACGAAGGACGTGCCGGTGCTGCACTTCTTCACCGACATCCACGACGATTATCACCGCGCGACCGACGACGCCTGGCGCATCAACGCCGAGGGCATGCTGCGCGTGGTGGACTTGGCTGAGGAGATGACGCGCGCGCTCGCGAACCGGCCGGGCAAGCTCGCCGTCACGCGCACGGTGGCCACGACGCGCACCGGCTCAAGCCGTTCTTCGGGCGTGTACCTCGGCTCCATTCCCGACATGGGCGCGGCCGACATCGCGGGCATGAAGCTCTCCGGCGTGCGCGCCGGCAGCCCAGCCGACAAGGGCGGACTCCGCGCAGGTGACGTCATCATCGAGTTCGGCGGTAAGGCGGTCAAGGACATCTACGAGTACACGGACGCGCTCAACAGCTTCAAGCCGGGCGATGTGGTGCAGGTGCTCGTGGTCCGCGACGGACAACGGCTCACGCTGACGGTCACGCTGGGCAGCCGCGACGGCTGAGCCGCGTCGACGGTCACTCGGCCACGCGCCGCGCGACCGTCAACGCATCGACGTTTCACTTCGCACTCACTCCAAGGAGCCCGTTCGATGCAGCGGAAGCGCACGTCGTTGATCGCCCTGTTGGTGACCGCCCTGGCGTCCGTGATTCCCGGCACGAGCCCACTCCACGCGCAGCCGTTCCAACAAATCCCAACCGCCGGCAGCGGCACCGTCGTCCTGCGCGCGGCGCGCATCATCGACGGCACCGGCGCGGCGCCGATCACCAACGGCGTCATCGTCGTCACGGACGACCGCATCGTCGCCGTCGGCCGCGAAAGTGACGTGCGCATTCCCTCCGGCGCGCGGCGCATCGACTTCGGCGACGCCACGCTGCTGCCCGGCTTCATCGACATGCACGTGCACTTGATCGGCCGCGCGCTCGAGGACGAGGGATCGAGCGAATCGGCGGTGAAGGACTACCCCGGCTTTGCCGCGATCGTCGGCGCCGAGCATGCGCGCCGCACCTTGCTGGGCGGATTCACGAGCGTGCGACAGGTGGGCGCCGGCGGCTTCGAGGACATCGGCCTGCGCAAGGCGATCGAGGCCGGATACGTGCCCGGACCGCGCATCCAGGCCGCGGCGCACTCGCTCGGCATCACGGGTGGACATTGCGACGAGAACAACTACAAGCCGGGCTTGTTCGACGGCTCACCGAAGACGGGCATCGCCAACGGCGTCGAGGAAGTGCGCGCGGCCGTCCGCTACCAGGTGAAGTACGGCGCCGACGTCATCAAGACCTGCGCGACCGCCGGCGTGCTCTCGGGCGGCGACGCCGAGGTGGGTGTGCCGCAATACACGTCCGAGGAACTCGAGGCGATGGTGCAGGAAGCGACGAAGCTCGGTCGCAAGGTCGCGGCGCACGCACACGGCACCGAGGGCATCAAGATCGCGGTGCGCGCGGGCGTGGCCAGCATCGAGCACGGGTCGTTCCTCGACGAGGAGGGCGCACGCCTCATGGCCGAGCGCGGCAGCTACCTCGTGCCGACGATGATGGCCGGTGAGGCCGTGCTGCGCGCCGCCGACGCGGGCGAAATGCCGCCGTACATCGCCATCAAGGCGCGCGCCGCGGCGACGGCCATGAAGAATGCGACCAAGCTCGCCGTCGCGGCCGGCACGCCGATCGCGCTGGGCACGGACGCCGGCGTGGGTCGTCATGGCGAGAACGCGCACGAATTCGCGCTCATGGTCGAATGGGGCGGGCTCACGCCGATGCAGGCGATCGTCGCCGGCACGTCGAGCGCGGCCAAGTTGCTCGGCTGGGACTCGCGCCTCGGCACGCTGCAGACGGGCAAGCTGGCGGACATCGTCGCCGTGCCGGGTGATCCGCTGCGCGACGTGAGCGCGCTGGAGAACGTGAGCTTCGTGATGAAGGGCGGCGTGGTGTTCAAGGGTGAAGGGGCGGTCCGCTAGCTAGCGGCAGCAGATTGACGCCGATCCAACGTCTCTCGCGCCGGACTCCATTGCCCGTGATCTCGTGACATTGCACGCGTGGTCCAGCGCGAAATACGGCGTCCCGCTGCCGGCGGGACATCGATTCCCAATCGAGAAGTACGGCCTGCTGCGTGAGGCTGTGCTCGCCGACGGGACGGTCACACCGGCATCGCTGCACGAGCCCCACCGCGTGCCTATGCCGGACCTCCTGCGTGTGCACGACGAGGAATACGTCGAGCGCGTCGAAATAGGCACGCTGACGGCCGCGGAGCAACGCGTGCTCGGCCTGCCCTGGAGCGAGGCGCTCGCAGAGCGATCGTTTCGCACGACGGGTGCGACGCTCGAGGCGGCGCGCTTTGCGCTGGCGAACGGCCTTGCGATGAACCTCGCCGGCGGCACGCATCACGCCTTTGCCTCGCACGGCGAGGGATTCTGCGTGTTCAATGATGTCGCCGTGGCGGTGCGATCGTTGCGCGCGAACGGGTTGGCGCGCCGCGCGGCGGTCGTCGACCTCGACGTGCACCAAGGCAACGGCACGCACGCGATCTTCGCCGGGGACGACGAGACGTACACGTTCTCGATGCACGGCCGGAACAACTATCCGTTCCGAAAAGTCGCCGGCCGACTCGACGTGGAGCTGCCGGATGGCATCGAGGACGACGCCTACCTCGCATTGCTCAGTGATGCGCTGCCCGGCGTGCTGGCCGCTGCGCAGCCGGACATCGTCTTCTTCCTCGCCGGCGCCGACCCGCATGAAGGCGACCGGCTCGGCCGCCTCAAGCTTACTTTCGAGGGACTGATGCGGCGTGATCGCATTGTGCTCGAATCATGTCGCGCCGTCGGCGTGCCGGTGGCCATCATGATCGCCGGCGGGTATGGACGGGATATTCATGACACGGTGCGCGTGCATCGTAACACCGCGCGCATCGCGAGCAGCATGGCGTGATTGCGCACGCCTCGCCCGCATGACCGCTTCCAGTCACGCCTCGCCCGCACGACCGCCTCTTGATCTGACGAAAACCACCGATGCCCCTGCCGATTCCCGCGCCACAAGCCGAAGGACACACCACCGGCACGTCGCACCCGCTCTACTGGTGCCGGTACGCGCCCGGCGCGCCGCGTGGGCGCTTGTTGATGCTGCACGGCGGGCCCGGCGCGGACCACGCCTACATGCTGCCGCAGATGCTCGACCTCGCCGCCGATCGCGAGTGCCTCTTCTATGACCAGCGTGGCGGCGGGCGGTCCAAGACCGACGACCGCACGCCCATCACGTGGCGCACGCATGTGGAAGACCTCACGGCCGTCGTGGCGGAGCTGAATCCCGGCCCACTCACGCTGGTCGGGTACTCCTGGGGCGGCATGCTGGCACTGCTGTATGCCATCGAGGCTACGGCCGGCCGCGCCGGCCCCGTTCCCGACCGGCTCGTGCTGCTCGATCCGGCGCCGCTCTCGCGCACATGGCGGATGCAGTTCGAGGCCGAGTTCGCGCGCCGGCAGGCCAGCCAAGAGATCGCCATGATGCGCGAAGAGCTGGCGTCGAGCGGCCTGCGTGAGCGGGATCCCGATGCCTACCGGCAACGCACCTTCGAGCTCAGCGTCGCGGGTTACTTCGCGGACCCCGCCCGCGCGCGGGACCTGACGCCGTTCCGTGTGACGGGCCGCGTGCAAAAGGAAGTGTGGGATTCATTGGCTGACTTCGACCTGATTCCGGCGTTAGGTGACCTCCGCATACCGGCGCTGGTCGTTCATGGAAGGCAGGATCCGATCCCGTTGGAATCGTCCGCCGCCGCGGCGGCGGCGCTGGCCGCGGAGACCCTATGGCTGGATGACTGCGGCCATGTGCCATATGTTGAGCGTGGGGACGCCCTCTTCCCGGCCCTCCGGCTCTTTCTCGACGACACCGAGTCCCTCGTGAACCACTGAGATGACGAGCCCCGACGAAATCACGCAGCCGCACATCGCGACAATCGAACATGAGGGCCGCCGGTTCAACGTCTCCGTCCGCATCACCTACGACGGGATCGAGTACGTGGGCCGCCTCTGGTTCGCCGATGAGTCATGGGAGGACCTCGGCCTACCCGACCGTGGCGCGCTGCCGGGTCGCACGCGCGACGAGGTCATCGCACTCGCGCGCAAGATCCCGCCCGCCGACTTGGCCAAGCGCCACAAGCGCGCCCGCGCCGAGAAGCGCCGCTTCCTCGGCCTCCGCCGCCACACGGAAGACATCCTCGCCAAGATCCGCTACCTGAACCAGGTGGCGATCTCCATGCGCGCCGGACTGCTCGACGTCGAGGGCGCGGCGCAGGAGATCGACCTCACGGAAAAGCAGCTGCACATGCTGATTGACCAGCTGGGCGAGCATGCCGGGGTCGAGGAATAGGTTTTACTACGATGCGCGGTGGGGTGCGGGGCGCCCTACGGTACGGGTTGCGGGGTGGGGCGTAGGATGCGGAGGCTTTCCGGCGATGCGGGGTGGGGTGCGGGGCCCCGCATCACGCATCAAGATCTCAGCCGCGACCAGCCAGACGGTAGTTCCTCGCATCCATCATCCCCCCGCACCCCGTACCGCCCGTGCAACCCGCATCCCACCTCGCATCGCCGTACTGAAAGGCGGTGCGAGGCGCCCTACGGGGCTGCGAGAGGCCTGCGATGCGAGGTGAAACGGCGGTGCGAGGATTACGGCGGTGCGAAGGGTGCTGAGGTCCCCTCGCATCCCGCATCAAAGATCCCAGCCGCGACCAGCCAGACGGTAGTTCCTCGCATCCATCATCCCCCCGCACCCCGTACCGCCCGTACAACCCGCATCCCACCTCGCATCGCCGTACTGAAAGGCGGTGCGAGGCGCCCTACGGGCTGCGAGAGGCCTGCGATGCGAGGTGAAACGGCGGTGCGAGGATTACGGCGGTGCGAAGGGTGCTGAGGTCCCCTCGCATCCCGCATCAAAGATCCCAGCTGCGACCAGCCAGACGGTAGTTCCTCGCATCCATCATCCCCCCCCGCACCCCGTACCGCCCGTGCAACCCGCATCCCCCCGCGCATCGCCGTAGAATCTGCCGTCTGCCGTCTATATTGAGGTCATGCTCTCCCGCGCCGCCGCTCATATCCTCCACGAAATCGTCGCCCTGCTCGAGTTGCAGGGCGAGGACCCCACCGTACCGGCGCCGTACGCCGACGCGGCGCGGTCGCTGGCGGCGAATGAGGATCAGTCGCTGGCCGACCTGCTGCGGCGCGACAAACGGCGCTTCGCGCCCGAAGTCATCGACGTCCTCGAAGACCTGAAGAAGACGGGCGAGTCGACGCTGCTCGACCAATTGCGCGAATCCACCCCCGAAGGGCTGTTCGAGATGATGCGCGTGCCGGGGCTCGGCCCCTCGCGCATTCGCCGCATCCATGAGGGCCTCGGGCTCGACACGCTGCAGGAACTCGAGGACGCGGCGCGCGACGGCCGGCTGGCCAAGCTGCCGCGCTTCGGCGCGCGCACGGCCGAGCAGGTGCTGCGCGGCATCGCCTGGCTCAAGGAGAGCGGCGCGCAGGTGCTCTACCCGCATGGTCGCGCCGAGGCGGAGCGCATGCTCTCGGCGCTGCGACGTGTGAACGGCGTCGTGCGCGCCGAGGTGGCCGGCGCCATCCGTCGCAACATGGAGACGATCCGCGAGGTCGAGATCGTCGCCGCCTGCTCGCGCGACCCGGAAGGCATCGCATCCGCGTTCGCGCGCACGGCCGGCGTGCGAGACTCCGTGGGCAGCGGCACGCGCACGGTCTCCATCCGCTTCGACGACGGCATGCGGCTGCAACTGCATTGCGTGCCAGCGAGTGAGTTCGTCATCACGTGGTGGCGCGCGACCGGGTCTGAGACGCATGTGCGCGAGATCGTCGCGCGCGCCGCGCTGCGCGGCCTCACGCTGGGCGCGCGCGACCTGCGTCGCGCGGACGGCTCCGTGATCGCGCTGCACAGCGAGCGCGAACTCTACGCCGAGCTCGGCTTGCCGTTCCTGCCGCCGGAGCTGCGCGAGGGCCTCGGCGAGACGGAGGCCGCCGCCGACGGCTCCCTGCCGACGCTCATCGAAGCCGCTGACCTGCGCGGTGCGCTGCATTGTCATTCGCAATACTCCGACGGCGGCGCCACCATCACCGAGCTCGCATCCGAGGCGCGCCGCCGCGGGTGGACCTACCTCGGCGTGTCGGACCACTCGCAGAGCGCCTTCTACGCGGGCGGACTCACGGCCGAATCGCTCGTGCGGCAGCACGAGGAGATCGATGCCGTCAACGCGACATTCTCGGACTTTCGCGTGCTCAAGGGCGTGGAGGCCGATATCCTGCCCTGCGGCCGCATCGATTATCCGGTCGACGTGCTGGATCGGTTCGATTACGTGATCGCCTCCGTGCACTCGCGCTTCGGCATGAATGAGGCGCAGATGACCGAGCGCGTGCTCAAGGCGCTCGAGGATCCGCACATGGCGATCCTCGGCCATCCCACGGGCCGCCTGCTGCTCACGCGCGAGCCGTATGCGATCGACATGGAGGCGGTGATGGCGCGCGCCGGTGAACTCGGCGTGGCCATCGAGCTCAACGCCGACCCGCACCGGCTGGACCTCGACTGGCGCCTCGTGCGGTCGGCGAGCAAGCACGGCGCGCGCATCGAGATCGGCCCCGACGCGCACTCCGTGGAGGGTCTCGAGAACATGACGCTCGGCATCGCGATGGCGCGCAAGGGCTGGCTCTCGGCCGGCGACGTCGTGAATACGATGGATGCCGACGAGTTCGTGCGGTTCGCCACGCGGCGGCGGCTCGCGCGCGCACTGGTGTGAGCGCGGCAAAGAGGCCGGCCAAGAACACGACGAAGGCGGTCAAGCAGAAGCCGAGGCGTCCCCGCGCTGCCCCGCGTGGCGCCGCGCTCAAGGCCCACGCGCTCGAGGTCCTCAAACGCCTGCGCGCGGAGTATCCCGACGCGCACTGTGAGCTCGACTATCGCAATCCGTACGAGCTCGCCGTCGCCACCGTGCTCTCGGCGCAATGCACCGACAAGCGCGTGAACATCGTGACACCCGAACTGTTCCGGCGCTGGCCCGACCCCGCATCGTTGGCTGAGGCCCCGATCGGCGAGATCGAGGATGTGATCCGCAGCACAGGATTCTTCCGCAGCAAGGCGAAATCACTGTCGGGGCTCGCGAAGGCGTTACTCGAGCGGCATAGCGGCGTCCTACCGGAGTCGATGGACGAACTCGTCGTGCTGCCGGGCATCGGCCGCAAGACCGCGAACGTCGTGCTCGGCAACGCGTTCGGCATCAACGAAGGGATCGTGGTGGACACGCACGTCGCGCGGCTGTCGGCGCGGCTGGGGTTCACGCGCGACACCGACGCGGTGAAGATCGAGCGGGCGCTGGTGCCGCTCTTCCCCCGCGACAGTTGGACCCTGCTCTCGCACCTGTTGATCTGGCACGGACGCCGCATCTGCGTCGCGCGCAAGCCGCGCTGCGCGGATTGCGTCCTCAACGACATCTGTCCGTCCGCTTTCACGTTCTGAGGACTGCGTCCTCACCGACCCCCCGCCCGTCCGCTTCCGCGCTTTGAGGACTGCGTCCTCACCGATTCCTGTCCGTCCGCTTCCACGCTTTGAGGACTGCGTCCTCGGCGGCACATTCCCCTCAGCCTCACGATTTTGTCGACCCGACGCCGTTCGACCTCGCGCCTGGCCTTCTCGCGATTCCCCGCCCTCGTACTGGGTGCCACCCTCCTCACCTCGCTCGCCTGTGCCTCCGGCGGAGCCGTCGCATCGAGCCGCAACGCGCAGTTGCTCGCGCCGCCCAAGGACCCCTGCGTGCTCGCGCGCGAGGACGCCGCACTCGACCCGCGCCTCGACGTAGAGAAGGTCCCCGCCCCCGTCGCGATGAAGCCCGCGCCGATCCGCCAGCCGGTCCCACGCTCCGTGATGGGCCGCAACCGCCGCTCAGTGATCCGCGTGGAAGTCATGGTCGACACACTCGGCAAGCCGGACATGACCACGTTCAACGTGATCGAGTCCTCGCACGAGTGGTTCACCACCGGCGCCCGCCGCGCGATTGCGAAGTGGACGTTCACGCCGGCCGAGCGAAACGGGTGCAAGGTGGCGCGGTACTATCAGTTCTCGGCGAGGTCGGGAGGGAACTAGAGGGGCAGACGGCGGACGGCAGACGGCAGACGGCAGATCCGGGCGGGGACGGCAGCTAGCTCCAAATCCCGTCCCACGAGTGCTAGATTGCGAAGAGAGCGTGGTCCTCCACCTCCCGCATCCCCCCTCGCATCGTCGGCAAATCCGCCGTCTGCCGTCCGCCGTCTGCCGTCCATCACCAAAATGAAGAAAGCCACTTTCGAAACCAACCTCGGCACCATCACCGCCGACCTCCACGAAACCGACGCCCCGTTGACTGTCGCGAACTTCGAAAAGCTCGCAAACTCCGGTTTCTACGACGGTATCCGCTTCCATCGCGTGATTCCCGACTTCGTGGTGCAGGGCGGCTGCCCGAACGCGAAGATCGGCGGCACACCGAAGGGACCGCCGGGCACCGGCGGCCCGGGCTGGACCATCAAGTGCGAGACTGAGGGCAACCCGCAGACGCATAAGGTCGGTGCCCTCTCGATGGCGCACGCCGGGAAGGATACGGGCGGCTCGCAGTTCTTCATGGTGCTGTCCGAGGCCAACACCAAGCACCTGAATGGCGTGCACACCGTGTTCGGCCAGATCACCGGCGGGCTCGACGTGATGAAGAAGCTGACGCAGAACGACAACATGGTGAAGGTGCGCGTCGCCTGACGCACCGCGCTGAACGGGCGCGTCGCCTGACGCGCCCGGCTGACAAGACAACCTGCTCGCAACCGAGGATCTCTCGATGACGTCCCAGACTCCCATGACCGGTCGTGACACCGCGGCGGCGTTCCGAGGGCTGATCGTCGGCGCCCTCGCCATCGCCACAGTCGTGCTCTCGCTCGTCGCCTACACGAACAACAAGTTCGCGAATCACGAGGCGGAACAATCGTCGGCCGAAGCGACCCACTGACATGACCGCCTCCGGCGCGACGCCGGTGGACATCCACGAACGCTCCGGGCCCTTGCGGGGGCTCGGAGCGCTTCCGTTTCCGATGGCCGCGGCCCGCACGCCCGCGCTGACCCTTGCCGCCCTGCTTCTGGGCGGCGCGCTCTCGCTGAGCAGCGCCACGCGCGCAGGGGTGCATCCGTTCCTGCTCGTCGCGCTCGTGTTGCTCGGCGCGCCCGTCGTTTTCGGCACGCTGCGCGGTCTCCTGCGGGGACGGTTCGCCGCCGACGTCGTCGCCATGCTCGCCATCGTGACCGCAGTCGCGCTGCGGCAGCCGATCGCCGGCTTGGTCATCGTGCTGATGCAGACGGGCGGCGAGCTGCTGGACCGCTACGCGGAGGGCCGCGCGTCGAACGCCGTGCGTGAGCTCGAGTCAGCCGCGCCGCGCATCGCGCACCGGCTGCCGCGCGACAATACGAACGCCGCCTACCACGACACCGAGGACGTGCCGACGGGCCAGATCGAGGTCGGCGACCGGCTCTTGGTCCGGCCCGGCGAGATGGTGCCGTGCGACGGCATCGTCATCGACGGCACGAGTTCGCTGGACACCTCGCGCATCACGGGCGAGCCGCTGCCCGAGCGCGTGGCGGCCGGCGCCGAAGTGCGCTCGGGCGTCGTGAACCAACAGAGCCCATTCGTCATGCGCGCGACGGCGCCCGCGAGCGCCTCGATGTACGCGCGCATCGTCGAGCTCGTGCGCACGGCGCAGACGGAGAAATCGCCCATCCAGCGCCTCGCGGACCGCTGGGCCGTATGGTTCACGCCGGTCACGCTCGCCGCCTGCGGCGTCGCGTGGTGGCTCTCGGGCGACCCGGAGCGCGTGCTCGCCGTGCTCGTCGTCGCCACGCCGTGCCCGCTACTGCTGGCGACGCCGGTCGCGATCATCGGCGGCATCAACCGCGCCGCGCGGCGCCAGGTCATCGTGCGCAACGGCACCGCGCTTGAGGCGCTCGCGCGCGTGGACACCGCCGTGTTCGACAAGACCGGCACGCTCACCATTGGCCGGCCCGCCGTCGCCGACGTGCGCGCGGTCGCTGACGTGCGCGCAGGCGTGGGCACGCACACGGACGCATCCGACGGGATGCTCCGCCTCGCGGCCGCGGTCGAGGTCGGTTCCGGGCACCAACTCGGACGCACCACGGTCGAGGCCGCGATGAAGCGTGGTCTCACATTGCCGACCGCCGAAGGCATTCGCGACCACCCCGGCCGCGGCGTCAGCGGCATGGTCGAGGGTCGCCGAATCACGGTCGGTTCCTTGAGCCTGCTGCGCGAAGTGGAGCCCGAAGCGGCCACCGCGGTGGAGAAGAGTAGAGAACCGACCATCGGCCCCTCCGGCGAGACGCTCGAGCCCGACGCAGAGGGCGGCCTGCGCGCGTTCGTCACGGCGGACGGCGTGCTGCTCGGGTCGATCACCTACGCCGACCGCCTACGCGACGGCCTCGGGCCGTTCATCACCGGACTCAGCGACGCGGGCATCACGCGCATCGTGCTGCTCTCGGGTGACCACCGGGAGAACGTCGAGCCGATCGCGCGCGAGCTGGGCATCACCGAAGCACGCGGCGACCTCATGCCGCAGGACAAGGTGGACGTCGTGCGCGAGCTGGAGCGCGGCGGTCGCCACGTGCTCATGGTGGGCGACGGCACCAACGACGCCCCCGCACTCTCGGCCGCGACCGTCGGCATCGCGCTCGCCGCGCACGGCGGCGGCATCTCGGCCGAGGCGGCCGGCATCGTGCTGCTGGCCGACGACGTCACGCGCGTCGGCGAGGCCGTGCGCATCGGCCAGCGCACGATGCGCATCGCGCGCCAGAGCATCGTCGCCGGCCTCGCCGCGTCGGGCACGGCCATGGTCATCGCGGCACTCGGTCACATCCCGCCCACGCTGGGCGCGCTGATCCAGGAAGGCATTGACGTGGCCGTTATCCTGTACGCGCTGCGCGCGGCGTCGGACGGTACGAAAATACGGTGCGGGTTGCGGGTTGCGGGAGACGCAGACACCATGCGCGCCGGGCCGCGTAGTTCCCGCACCGCGTAACGCGCACCGCGCACCGCACCATCCCCGAACCCCGTACCGTAGTTACTGTGTCTAATTCACGGGCGGCCGTCCCCCGCACCGCGTAGCCCGAAACCCGCACCGTCCCTCATGCTTCCTTCGCGCGACGACGCCCTCTCCCTCATGCAGTCCTGGACCGCCAGCGACTCCCTGCGCAAGCACATGCTCGCGGTCGAGGCGGCGATGCAGGCGTATGCGCGGCACTTCGGCGAGGACGAAGCGCGCTGGGGGCTCGCCGGGCTGCTGCACGACTTCGATTACGAGCGGTTCCCCAATGAAGCGCAGGCCGCCGACGCGGAGCACCCGAGCGAGGGCGTGCGCCACCTGCGCGGGCTCGGCTATCCCGAAGACATCCTGCAGGCCATCCTCGGCCACGCGCAGTTCACCGGTGTCGCGCGCGAGACACGTATGGCGCGCGCGCTCTTCGCGGTCGACGAACTGTGCGGGCTCGTGACGGCTGCCGCGCTCGTCCGGCCGTCGCGCAGCGTGCTCGACCTCGAGGCGAAATCGGTGCGCAAGAAGCTCAAGGACAAGGCCTTCGCCCGCGGCGTCTCGCGCGACGACGTGATTAACGGCGCGGCGGAACTCGGCGTCGAACTGGACTCGCACATCGCGTTTGTCATAGACGCGATGCGCGCGCGCGCGTCCCTGCTTGGCCTGGCCGGCGCGGTCGCGCCCTGACGTCCCTACCGCACCCCGAACGCGCCCAACGCCCCGTGAGACGCCCGCGTATTGGAGGCAGTGACCTGTGAGCGCCTGTCGTGACCGCGATCGCCACGCCGTGGGCGATCGGCACCGGCCGAACGATGACTGATCGTCCGGCCGATGAACGCGACCTGGTGATCGCTGCGCAGCGAGGGGAGCGCTCGGCGTTCTCGGAACTCGTGCGGCGGCACCAGCGGCGTGCTTACGTCGTGGCGCGGTCAATCGTAGTGAATCATGAGGACGCCGAGGATGCGGTGCAGGAGGCGTTCTTGCATGCGTACAAGGCGATCGACCGGTTCCTGCCGGACCAGGCGTTCGGGGCATGGCTGCACCGGATCGTCGCGAACGCCTCGCTGGACGTCACGCGCCGCCGCAAGGTGCGCGACGCGGATGAACTACCCGAGACGGTCGCCTCGCCGTTCCGGGATCCCGCCGAGTCGGGGGAGTTGCGGCAACGGTTGCGCGAGGCGCTGGAAACGCTCCCGGCAAGGCAACGCTCGGTGATCGTGCTGCATGATGTCGAAGGATATAAACACGCGGAGATCGGGAAGCTGCTGGACATCCCCGAAGGGACGGCCCGGTCCGATCTCCATTACGCCAGATCCCACTTGCGCCGCGTGCTGGGCGAGGTGAGGAGCGGACTATGAGTGATGAATCGCTGGGCCCGGCCCTTGTCCGGGATGACGAAGTGACGAACCACCTGCGCGCGATCGTCGCGCCGCCGACCGATCCCACCTATTGGGAGTCGCTCGAGCGTCGCATCATGGCGCGCGTCGAGAAGGGCGCCGAGGAAGGCCGCTGGTGGGCGCTGCCCGAGCGCGTGTACCAGCTCGGGCTCATCGCCGCGACGCTGACGCTGGTCATTGCCGGTTCGGTCTACCTGCGCTCGCGCGCGGTCGAGGCGCGCATGGCCTACGAGAGCGTGATCGAGACGCCGGGCGTGGACCGGCCGGTGTTCGCCCGCCGCGGCCCGCTGGACGAGTGACTTAACGATGACGAGGACCAAGCGTCTTGCGTTGGCGTTCTACATCGGGGCGATGGCGGCGGGTGCCGCCATCGGCATCACCGTCGATCGCTGGATCCTGCGTGACCAACTCATGGAAGAGCTGGGCAACGAAGGCTCGATGCGCAAGACATTCGCCGACCGCCTGCGTTTGGACTCCGTCCAGCGCGTCGCGCTCGACACCATCCTCGACGCGCGCAATTTGCGGTACGACGAGATCATGGCTCCGGTGCGGCCGGAGCTCCACGCGGTCCGCGACAAGGCCCGCGCACAGATCAGGCAGTTGCTCACTCCCGAGCAGCAGGCGATCTACGACAAGATCCAGCGCGAGCGGTAGTTTTTGGCGACGCGCCACCAGGAGAAGAAGCGATGAAGGCCATTGTGACGTCGGTGTTGCTCGTGTCCGCCCTGCTGGCGCCCACGACAGTGCTCGCGCAAGACGCTGGTGCCCGTCCGATTTCGCTTGACGAGGCCGTGCGCCTCGCGCGCCGCAACTCGCCGGACGCGATCGCGGCGCGCAACACGGTGCGGTCAAACGCCGCCGCCGTGCGCACGCGTTACGCGGCGTTCCTGCCGAGTCTTTCGTTCAGCTCGGGGGTCAGCAAGTCGAGGGGATCGCGCTATGACAACATCCGGGACGAGGTGGTGACGTCCTTCAGCCCGTGGCGCGGACGGCACTCCTTCAACGCCGGCATCGACATCTTCAACGGCGGCGAGCGCTTCTATGAGCTGCGGCGCGCGAAGGCGCAGGTGGATGCCTCCGAGGCCAGCGAGATCGCGCAGACATTCACCGTCGCGCTGAACGTCAAGCAGCAGTACTACGCCGTGCTCGCCGCGCGCGAGTCCGAGAGCGCCGCCCGCAAGCAGTTGGAGCAAGCCGAACAGCAGCTGCGCGCCGCCGTCGCGCGCGTCGCGGCCGGCGCGGCCACGCGCTCCGACTCGCTGCGGTCGTCCATCGAGGTCGGCAACGCACGACTCGCGATCCTCACGGCCGAGACGCAGCTGAACAACGCCAATGCGTCGTTGTCGCGTCTCGTCGGATCGGACGACATTGTGACCGCGGAGGTCGACATCATGGCGGCCGAGACCGTCTCGCTCACGAATAGTGAGCTGCTGACGCTCGCCGAGGCGGGTCCGGCCGTGCAGCGCTCGCAAGCGTCGCTCTCCGCCGCGAAGGCGGGTCGTCGCTCGTCGTGGAGCGCCTACCTACCGAACGTCTCTTTGAGCCTGTCCAAGAGCTTCCAGGGCCAGGAGGATCAGTTCAGCTTCTTCGGTGACCCGAACCTGAACAACCTCAGCACCAGCATCAGTGTGAGCCTGCCGCTCTTCAACGGCCTCGCGCGCGAGCAGAGCGTGGTCAACGCCAAGATCGCCCAGGAGAACGCGGAAGCCGAGCTGCGCGACATCCGTCTGAGCCAGCGCCAGCTCATGATCCAGCAGATCGGTGCCTTCCGCACCGCCGAGGCGCGCGTGCAGATCCAACTCGCGTCCGTCGCCGCCGGCGAGGAAGACCTGCGTGTCCAGCAGGAGCGCTACAACCTCGGCGCCTCCACGCTGCTGGACCTGCTCACGTCGCAGCGCACACTCGACGACGCGCGCCGCGCGCTGATCCAGGCGCGCCTCGACGCGCGCACGGCCAAGGCGCAGATCGAGGCGCTCATCGGCCGCGACCTGCAGTAACAGGCAACGCCGCCTGACCCGGGAACGGCCGTCCCTTGCGGGGCGGCCGTTCCCGTATCCCCACAACATCTGGCCGCCGCTCCGCGTATCGCTGGAGCCAGCCGATACTCGCAAGCGTTCGACCGGGTGCGCGCCTTAACGATGCGCCCTCGGACAGCGTCAAAAACACGATGCACCCGAACGTCAAAAACAACGCTCCCACTGGAGTCCCAGCCGTGACCCGCAAGTTCCTGACGCTCCTCCCCCTCGCGGGGATGCTCGCCGCGTGTGGCGACAATGCGGAGCAGTCGTTCCGTGTGCAGACCGCGCCGGTCGAGCGACGCACGATCGTCGTACAGGCCGAGGCCTCCGGCGTCATCGAACCGATGAACGTCGTCGAGGTGAAGTCCCGCGCCTCCGGCCAGATCATCGAGATGCCGGTCGAGACCGGCACGCTCGTGCGCCCGGGCGACCTCATCGTGCAACTCGACACGCGCGACGTGCAGAACAGCTGGGACCAAGCCAAGGCCGACTTGGACGCCGCCGAGAAGCGCCTCGAGGTCTCCACGATCCAGAAGAACCGCTCCGACGAGCTCCTCGCCGCGAAGATCATCACGCCGCAGGAGAACGAGGCCGCGCAGCTCGACTACTCGAGCGCGGTCACGGCCATCGTGCGGTCGCGCGCCGCGCTCGACATCGCGCAGCAGCGCTTGGATGATGCGCGCGTCACCGCTCCGGTGACGGGCACGGTGATCGGCAAGCCGGTCGCGCTCGGCCAGGTTATCCAGTCGGGCACGAGCACCGCGGGCGGCGGCACCACCATCGTCACGATGGCGGACCTCACCAAGGTGCGCGCGCGCGCGCTCGTCAACGAAACCGACATCGGCCAGGTGAAGGCCGGCCAGGAGGCCACGGTCATCGTGGACGCCTTCCCCGACCGCCCGTTCCGGGGCGTCGTCGAGAAGATCGAGCCGCAGGCCGTCGTGCAGCAGAACGTCACGATGTTCCCCGTGCTCGTGTCGATCGAGAATCGCGAGGGCCTGTTGCTGCCCGGCATGAACGGCGAAGTGGCCATCGTGTCGCAGCGCCGCGACAATGTCATCGCGGTGCCCAACGAGGCCATCCGCAGCGTGCGAGAGGCCGCGGCAACGGCCGAGGCGCTCGGCCTCGATCCGGACAGCGTGCAGGCGCAGATTCGCTCCGCGATGGGAGGCATGGGCGGCTTCGGCCGCGGCAATGGCGGCAACGGTGGCAACCGCCCGGTGCAGGTGACCTCCCCGGGTTTCGTGGACCTCGCGGGCAGCGCGAGCGCGACGACGGCCGACGCGCAGGACGCCGGCCGTCGTCAGGGCGCACGTCGCCCGGGTGGCCAGTTGCCCAACGTGACCGCCGAGCAGTGCAAGGCAATCGAAGACGCGCGTAAGGCCAAGCCGGCCGCGGCCAAGAAGGTCGACGACCTGCAGGAGCGTATGCGTGCGGACGGTGCAGACCGGCAGGCCCTCATGGCCGACCTGCGCAAGGCGTACACGGAACTCGGCGCCGACATGAACGTCGTGCGCGCGTGCCGCGCCAACGGCGGAGCCAACGGCGGGACCGCTGCGGCCAACGGTGCCGCCGGCCCCGCAACGCCGGGCGTCGCGACGCGCACGGGCCTCGTGTTCGTGCAGACCGCGGACTCCTCGTGGCAGGCCAAGGTCGTGCGCTTGGGCGTTGCCGACTATGACTACACCGAGGTCGTGAGCGGCTTGGAGGGCGGCGAGAACGTCGCGCTGCTGAGCGCGCTCGCCCTGCAGTTGCAGCGCGAGGAGAGCCAGCAGCGCATCCGCGATCGCACCAGTGGATCCAGCCCCCTCGGCGGTGGCGCCGGCGGCGGCGGGCGGCGCTAAGCCATGCTATTCGGCGAGACCATCCGCGTCGCCCTCGGGGCGCTGCGCGCGAACAAGATGAGGTCCCTGCTCACGATGCTTGGCATCGTGATCGGCGTCTCCGCGGTGATCGCCGTGGTGGCGCTGGGCAAGGGCGCCTCGAGTGCGGTGGCGGAGCGCATCTCGTCGCTCGGCACCACGCTGCTGACCGTGTCACCGGGACAGGCGCGCACGGCCGGCGTCTCGTCGTTCGACGTGCGCGCGCGGCTCCTCATGGAGGACGCGCAGGCGCTCATCGACCGCGGCACCGTGATCCAGGCGGTGCAGCCCGAGATGTCGTCCAACCTGCAGGTGCAGTACCTCAACAAGAACACCGGCTCGCAGGTCGTCGGCACCACGGCCAATTATCCGACGGTGCGCAAGTATGAGATTGCCGTCGGCCGGTTCTTCACGGATGGCGAAGATGCGAGCCGCCAGCGCGTCGCAGTGGTCGGACCCAGCGTCGTGGAGAACCTCGGGTTGCAGAGCCCCGAGGCGCTCGTCGGCGAGTCGATCCGTATCCGCGGCATCCAGTTCGAGGTCGTGGGCGTGTTCGCATCGAAGGGCTCGGCGAGCCCGTTCAATAATCCGGATGAACAGATCTTCATCCCGCTGCAGACGGCGCGCTTCCGTGTGATGGGCTCGGACCGGCTGCGCTCGATCTCGGTGCTGGCGCCCAGCGAGGCGCTGATCCCCGAGACGATGGCGGACATCCAGAAGATCCTGCGGCGCGAGCACAAGCTGCGCCCGGACCGGCCGGATGATTTCCAAATCCGCAACCAAGCCGACTTCCTGAGTACGCTGGGCGAGACCACGCAGGTGTTCACGATGCTGCTGGCCGGCATCGCCGCGGTGTCGCTGCTCGTGGGTGGCATCGGCATCATGAACATCATGCTCGTGTCGGTCACCGAGCGCACGCGTGAGATCGGCATTCGCAAGGCGCTGGGCGCGACCAAGCTCAACATCCTGTTCCAGTTCCTGATCGAGGCGATCGTACTGTGTCTCGTGGGCGGCGCGATCGGCATCGCCGCGGGCGCGGGCGGGGCGATGTTGTTCACCAAGATCATGGGCTGGTCGACCGAGGTCGGTATGTCGTCGGTGGTGATGGCGTTCGGCTTCTCGGCGTTCGTCGGCGTGGTGTTCGGCGTGTACCCCGCGCGTCGTGCGGCGGGGCTCGACCCGATTGTCGCGCTGCGCTTCGAATAGTCGACTAAGCGCCTACGGTTCAATAGGTTACGAAGAGGCGGCCTGCGTGAAGCGGGCCGCCTCTTCTGCATAGCCGGGGCACCCAGAGTACATTCCGCCACTGAAATGCCGGACAAAAATGAACCGCCGCCGGAAGAAAAACCGGCGAGCCCGCAAGCCACGCCGCAAGGACCGGCGACGTCGTCACCCATTGGCGGGATGACCACGGAATACCGTCCCCCCGAGCGCCATCACGTCGAGGCCAACCCCAAGGGCAGGCGCCTCGCGGTGCTCACGCTCACGGCGCTCGGCGTCGTCTATGGCGACATCGGCACAAGCCCGCTGTACGCGCTGCGCGAGACCTTCAGCGACGAATACGGCATCGTGCCCACGCCGGGCAACGTGTACGGCCTGCTGTCGCTGATCCTGTGGGCGCTGATCCTTATCGTGAGCGTGAAGTACATCGTCTTCATCCTGCGCGCGGACAACCGCGGCGAGGGCGGCATTCTCGCCATGCTGGCGCTGCTGCTGCAGAAGCAGACGCACCGGCGCAAACGCCGCGCGGTGCTCGTCGGCCTGGCGTTGTTCGGCGCGGCGCTGCTGTACGGTGACGGGATCATCACGCCGGCGATCTCCGTGCTCTCGGCCATGGAAGGCCTCGTGGTCGTGTCGCCGGCGTTCGGGTTCCTCATCATCCCGCTCACGTTGGTCATCCTCGTTGCGCTGTTCCTGGCGCAGCGCGTGGGCACGTCACTCGTGGGCCGCGTATTCGGGCCGGTGACGCTCGTGTGGTTCCTCAGCATCGCGGCGCTTGGCGTCGCGGAGATCGCGCGCGAACCGGCGATCCTGCTGGCGGTCAATCCGTGGTACGCCATCAAGTTCGTGTTCACGCATGGCAGCATGGGCTTCTTCGTGCTCGGCGCGGTGGTGCTCGCGGTCACGGGCGCCGAGGCGCTGTATGCGGACATGGGCCACTTCGGCAAGAAGCCGATCCGGCTGGCGTGGTTCGCGATGGTGCTGCCCGCGTTGGTGATCAACTATTTCGGCCAAGGGGCGCTGATCCTGCGCAATCCGCTGGCGGCCGAGAATCCGTTCTACATGCTGGCGCCGCGCGCGCTGCTGTATCCGCTCATCGCGCTGGCGACCATGGCGACCATCATCGCGTCGCAGGCGATGATCTCGGGCGCATTCTCGCTGACGCAGCAATGCATCCAGCTCGGCTTCAGCCCGCGCATGACCGTCAAGCACACGTCGGCGCGCCAGTTCGGGCAGATCTACATCTCCGAAGTGAACAACGCGCTGATGATCGGTTGCCTGCTCATGGTGATCGGCTTCGGCTCATCGAAGGCGCTTGGCGCGGCGTACGGCATCGCGGTCACGGGCACGTTCGTGATCACGACGACGCTGTTCACGGTGGTGACCGTTGCGCGCTGGGGCTGGCCGCTGTGGAAGGGTCTGCTGTTCTGCGGCTTCTTCCTCATCATCGATGGGGCGTTCTTCGGAGCAAGTCTACTCAAGGTCGCGCACGGCGGCTGGGTGCCGCTTGCGGTGGCGGTGCTGCTCTTCACGCTGATGACCACATGGAAACGTGGTCGCGCGATCCTGCGCGAACGCCTCACGGAGATCTCGCTGCCGATGGAGACGTTCCTCGGCGACCTGGGCTCACGCGCCCGCGCGCGCGTGCCGGGCACGGCCGTGTTCATGACATCGGAGTCACAGGGCGTGCCGGTCGTGCTGCTGCATCACCTCAAGCACAACAAGGTGCTGCATGAGACCGTAATCATCTTGTCGATCGTGACGGACGACGTCCCCGAAGTCCCCCGCCAGGGCCGCGTGGGTATCGAAGCGCTCGGCCAGGGTTTCTTCCGCGTGGTCGCGCACTACGGATTCATGGAGTACGCCGACGTGAAGGAAGTCCTGCAGAAATGCCGCGACAACGGCATCGCCGCACGCCCGTTGGATACGAGCTATTATCTGGGCCGCGAGCAGCTGATCCCACGGCGTGGCCCATGGAAGAAGAACGGCCTGTCGATGAACATTGCGCGCAAGAAGCTGTTCAGTTTCATGTCGAGGAATGCCCGCTCGGCGACGGAGTATTTCCAGCTGCCCCCGAATCGCGTGGTTGAGCTAGGAACGCAGATCGAGTTTTAGGCAGGCAGCACCCCGCATCCAGCATCCACCCCGCATCCAGCATCCACCCCGCATCTCGCATCATCCCCCCGCAATCCGTACCGTAGGGCGCCCCGCACCCCCCCGCGCATCCAGCATCCACCCCACACCCCGCATCATGCGCCTAACCCTAGCAGTCCTTACAGCAGCCTTACTCGTCGCTCCAGTGGACGCGGGAGCCCAGCGCACCCCAACAGATTCAATCCGCGACGACGCGAATTTCTCATTCTACGACAAGGGCCCTTACAACCCCGCCGTCCCCCGCCCCGAATCCATCCTGGGCTACGACGTCGGCACCTGGCACACGCAGTACGCCAACCAGGAGCGCGTGCTGCTCGGCATCGCCGAGGCCGCAAATAATCGCGTGCGAGTGGAAGAGATCGGCGTCACGAACGAGAAGCGCACGATGCGCATCTACATCGTCTCGTCGCCCGCCAACATCGCGCGACTCGATGCGATCCGCGCCGACTTGGACCGCATCGCCGACCCGCGCGGCGCCTCACGCGCCGAGCTAGACGCCGTGATCGCACGCACGCCGGCCGTGGTCTGGTTCTCCGGCTCCGTGCACGGTGACGAAGTGCCGGGCTTCGAGGCATCGATGCAGTTGCTCTACCACTTCGCGGCCACGCAGGACCCCGCGCAAGTGGCGCTGCTCGAGAACTCGATCGTCATCATCAACCCGAGCTCGAACCCCGACGGCCACGAGCGCTTCTCCGTGTGGAGCAACTCCATCGCGGTCGGCAGCCCGGAGCGGCAGGCCCTCGAGCAGCAGCGCGGGCAGCCGTGGACCATCTCGGGCCGCTTCAATCACTACCGGTTCGACATGAACCGCGACCTGATGGCCATGACGCAGCAAGAGGTGCAGGCCATCGTCGGCGGCATGCTTCGTTGGCATCCGATGGTGACGGCCGACCTGCACGGCTACACATCGACGTTCTACATGGCGCCCGCCGCCAAGCCGATCAACGTGAACATCTCGGGTTGGCCCTACAAGTGGAGCGAGGTCGTTGGCCGCGGCAACGCGGAGGCCTTCGATCGATTGGGCTGGCTCTACAACGTGCGCGACGCGTTCGACCTCTACTATCCTGGCTACTACGACTCGTGGCCGGCACTGACCGGCGCGATGGGCACCACATACGAGACCGATGGCGGTCCGGCGCTGCTCAAGCGACGCGCGGACGGCACGCTGCTGTCACTGCGCGATGGCATTGCGAAGCACTATGAGGCGTCAGTCGCGACGTGGCGCACGTCGGCCGAGCGCGCGCGTGAGATGGTGGCCGACTACGCGGCGTTCCGCGCGGCGGCGGTGAGCGACGGCCGCACGGGCGGCATGCGCCGTGTCGTATTGTTGCCTGGGACTGACCCCGCGCGCGCCGCGGAGCTCGCTGCCGCACTGCTGCGCGCCGGGATCGAAGTGACTCGCACGACATCGTCGATGACTGTGCCGCGCGCGCACAGCTACAGCGCGGACGGTGTGCGTTCGCGCACCGCACCGGCCGGTTCATATGTGATCGACATGTCGCAGCCGCAGGGCAAGGTGGCCAAGGCGATCCTCGAGGCCGACCCCGTGCTCGACAGTGCGTTCGCGCAGAAGCAGCTCGAGAAGTTCGAGCGCAACCAGGACCGCTCACGCGACGGCAGTGACAGCGAGGGCTACGAGTTCTATGACGTCTCGGCGTGGGCGCTGCCCGTGGCATTCGGCGTTGAGGCCTATTGGACCGACGACATGTCGGCGGTCGGCGGCACGCCGCTCTCGCTCGAGAGCGGCGTCCTCATGAACGGCGAGGTGCTGCCGCACAGTATCCCGGGTGGCATCGTCGAGAACCGCGACGCGCGCTCGGCGTTCCTGTGGCGCAACGATCGTGATGGCGCGGCGAAGGTGGCCGCGCAGTTGCTGCAGGAGGGCTACCGCGTGGCGATTGCGGCCGAGGCGATCCAGACCGGCTCGACCGAGTGGCCGCGTGGGACATGGGTCGCGCGCGTGAGCCGCAACGATGCGTCGCTGCGCGACCGGCTCGACACGCTCGCGCGCGCCGCGGGTGTGCCGGTGTTCGGCGCCAACACCGCCTTCCCCGAGTCCGCACAGTTCGGCACGGGCTCAGGCGTTGTGGTGGACCTGCAGGAACCGCGCATCGCGGTGGTGGCCGAGACGGGGATCTCGCAGACGAGCTATGGCGCCGTATGGTGGAACCTTGAGCGGCGGTATGGTATCGACTTCACGCCGATCTCGTCCGACGCGCTATCCGGTGACTTGTCGGCGTTCAACGTGATCGTGGTGCCGAGCGGTAGCCTCGGCCGGCTCGGCAAGGGCGAAGCGCTCAAGCGCTGGGTACAGGGCGGCGGCGCGCTCATCACGTTCGGCGGCGCGACGGGCTGGGTCACGCGCGAGGACGTCGGTATGACGTCCGTGCGCCGACTCGAGTGCGAGGAGAAGGACATCAAGGCCGCGCGCGCGGATACGGCGCCGATCGATTCGATGCGCACCGTAGCGAGCCCCAACGCGTGCCCCGACGCGATCGCGGATGTGCCGGGCAGCCATTTCGATGTGGTGCTCGACATGACCAACTGGGTCACGCTGGGCATGGAGCGCCGGCGCTTCCCGGTGCTGTTCTCGGGCAGCAGCGTGTACGGCATCTCGAAGGACGGAGGGAACGTTGCAGTGTTCCCGACCACGGGCACGCTGCTGCGCGGCGGGTTCACGTTCCCAGGCAACACCGAGGAGCAACTCCGCGGCAGCGTCTTCATCGCACAGGAGCGGGTGGGACGAGGCAACCTCGTGATGTTCACGAGCGATCCCATGTTCCGCGGGTGGTGGCGGGCGCTGGATCGGCTTGTGCTGAATGCGATGCTATTGGGTACGTCGTTCTAGGTTTTTTGAACGGCTGGTTTCACGCGGAGGCGCGGAGTTAACGGAGAGAGATTTGTTCTCTCCGCGTCTCCGCGGCTCCGCGTGAAATTTTTCCGCTCCGAGTGTTACTGCGAACTGCATTTCACGCGGAG
>JAKFFA010000114.1:0-60771 GCA_036675455.1 Gemmatimonadaceae bacterium
GCCGCAGGACCGCGCAGCGTGTCCGAGAGCGTCGCCGTCGCGAGTCCCGGTGTCCGGCCGACCAGCGGACCAATCCCGACTAACCCGTCGCGAGTCCCGGTGTCCGGCCGACCAGCGGACCAATCCCGTCTAACCAGTCGCGAGTCCCGGTGGCCGGCCGACCAGCCATCAAGACCCGCGACTAGCGCGCGCGAAACCGAGCCAGCGCGTCGCGCGTGAAGTCGGACAAGACCATGCGCCCGCTCAGTGCCGCGCGCTCGGCCATGCGCGCTTCCCAGTCGCCGATGTCGTGCCAGAAGATGCGCTTCATCTCCGCCATCGCCTCTGGGTTCGACGCCGCGAGTCGCGCGGCATGCGCCGCGACCGCTGCGTCAAGCGCAACCTCGTCATCGACCAGCGCCGAATAGAGCCCATGTCGCTCGCACCACTCGGCGTCGTGCCAGTCGGCGTGCACCGCCAAGGCCTGGAACGGCGCCAACCCCAGCTTGCGCTCGATCACCACACCGACGACAAACGGCCCGATGCCGACCTGCAGCTCGCTGAGCTTCACCGACGCCTTGCGCACGGCGATCGAGTAGTCGCTCGCCGCGATCACGCCGATCGCGCCCCCGGCCGCGCGACCATGCACGCGCGTGAGCACGAACTTGGGCGCGCGCACCATCGCCATGATCACGCGGGAGAAGCCACTGAAGAACTCCTTGCCGGCGGCGGCATCGGTCAGCGCGGTGAACTCGTCGAACGACGCGCCCGCGCAGAAGGCACCCGTACCGGCGCTGCGCAGGACGATCACGCGCGCGTTCGGATCGGTTCCCATCTCGGTGATGGCCGCCGCGAGATCGTTGAGCAGCTTCGCGGGGAGCGAGTTGCCCTTGGGATGCGCGAACTCGATCGTTCCGACGCCGTCGGACACGGAGACGGTCACGCCCCCGTCTGCGCCGGACGCGGCAGTGGGGCGCGCGTCGGGCTGGGAGGCGGAATGGGACTGCGTCGACAGGACCACCGGGCGCTTTGGCATGGGGTAAGATGGGGAATCGGGATGGCTGTGCGGTAGCCTCAACAACTATAGATTGAGACCATGGACCAGACCACCGGAAAAACGCAACACGTTGACGACCCGGCGCTCGTGGCCGAGTTCGAGGCGCGGATCGCCGCCGGCGACAGCATCGAGCCCAAGGACTGGATGCCGGAGCGCTATCGCAAGCAGCTCACGCGCATGATGGCGCAGCACGCGCACTCCGAGATCGTGGGCATGCTGCCGGAAGGGAACTGGATCACGCGCGCGCCGTCGCTGCGGCGCAAGATGTCGCTCATCGCCAAGGTGCAGGACGAGGCCGGCCACGGGCTCTACATCTACTGCGGCACGGAGACGCTCGGCGTCGACCGGCATGAGCTCGTGGGCCAGTTGCTCGACGGCACCGCGAAGTACTCGAGCATCTTCAACTACCCGACGCTCTCGTGGGCCGACATGGGCGTGATCGGCTGGTTCGTCGACGGCGCGGCGATCGTTAACCAGACGGTGCTCGCCAAGGCATCGTACGGCCCGTATGCGCGGGCGATGGTGCGCATCTGCAAGGAAGAGAACTTCCATAAGCGGCAGGGCTACGAGATCTGCGCGACGCTGGCCAACGGCACGCCGGCGCAGAAGGCGATGCTGCAGGACGCGGTCAACCGCTTCTGGTGGCCATCGTTGATGATGTTCGGCCCGAGCGACGCGAACTCGCCCAACTCGGCGGAGCTCCTCAAGTGGCGCGTCAAGCGCAAGACGAACGACGAGCTGCGGCAGCGCTTCGTGAATCTCACGGTGCCGCAGGCGCAGGCGATCAACGTGACGCTGCCCGATCCCGACCTGCGCTATGACGAGGAGTCGAAGGACTGGAAGTTCGGCGAGATCGACTGGGACGAGTTCAAGCAGGTGATCTCGGGCAACGGCCCGTGCAACAGGGAGCGGCTCGCGGCGCGCAACAAGGCGCATGACGAGGGTGCCTGGGTGCGCGCGGCGGCCGAGGCGTATGCGGCGAAGCATGCGCGCGCGAGTGAGGCGGCGTGACGGCCGCGGACCGGAAGGCGCCGGGCGCCGCGAAGAGTGACACCGACAGCGGCAACGGCAAGTCGCACGGTGACAACCAGTGGCCGCTGTGGGAGGTCTTCACACAAGGCGCGCAGGGACAGCCGTTCGAGCACGCGGGCAGCGTGCACGCGGCCGACGCCGAGCAGGCGCTGCAGAACGCGCGCGACGTGTACGCGCGGCGCGGTGAGGCGGTGAACCTGTGGGTCGTGCCGACGACGGCGATCACGGCGTCCGCACCAAGTGATGCGGGACCGTTCTTTGATCCGGGCAACGACAAGGCGTACCGGCATCCGCAGTTCTACAAGGTGCCGCGCGGGGTGCGCGTCTTTTGAGGTCCGTCGCCAAGGTCCCGCGCGGGGGACAGGTTTGACCGCGGTCGCCGGTACGCGACGTCGCGCGGTCGAGAACCCGGCGTTCGAGTTCGTCGTGCGACTCGGCGACGACCGGCTCGTGCTCGGGCACCGGCTGTCTGAGTGGTGCGGCCATGGGCCGATCCTCGAGGAGGACATCGCGCTCGCGAACATCGCGCTCGACCTCATCGGCCACTCGACGTCACTGCTGCGGCTCGCGGGTGAGCTCGAGGCGAAGGACCGCGACGAGGATGCGCTCGCGTATTTCCGCGAGGGTGTTGAGTACCGCAATGCGCTGCTGTGCGAGTTGCCCAAGGGCGACTTCGGGTTCACGATCATGCGGCAGTTCCTGTTTGACGCGCATAGCGTGCTGCTGTGGGAGGCGCTGACGCGTGCGGCCGTCGACAACCCCGCGAACGCTCCCTCGCTCGCCGCGGGTCTCTCAGCGATCGCCGCCAAGGCCCTCAAGGAAGACAAGTACCACCTGCGTCACACGAGTGAATGGGTTGTGCGCCTCGGCGACGGAACCGACGAGAGCCATGCGCGGGCGCAGTCGGCGCTCGATGCGCTGTGGCCGTACACCGCCGAGCTGTTCGACGTGGATGAGGTCGACCAAGCCGCAGCGGGGGCGGGCGTCGCGGTCGACATGCCGGCCATCCGTTCGCGTTGGGACGCGATGGTGAGCGAGACGCTCGCGCGCGCGACGCTGACGCGACCCGCCGACGGACCGGTGCAGCGCGGCGGCCGGCGCGGCCGCCACACGGAACACCTCGGCCACATGCTCACCGAGATGCAGATCGTCGCACGGTCGCATCCGGGCGCGAAGTGGTAGCGCCGGCCATGCGGGCGAGCGACGAGGTGCGCGACGAGAACGAACTGCGCGCGCGCGACGACGTGCGCGGCGAGAAGGAACTCCGCACGCGCGACGACGTGCTCGCAATTCTCGACACGGTGCCTGACCCCGAAGTCCCGGCGATCAGCGTGGTCGAACTCGGCATCGTGCGCGACGCGTCCGTGACCGACGATGGCGCCGTGACCGTGACGATCACGCCGACCTATTCAGGCTGCCCCGCGATGTTTGAAATCGAGGCCGACGTGCGCGCGGCCCTCGTCGCAGCGGGCGCCAAGCGGGTTGACGTTCGCACCGTGCTCGCACCGGCCTGGACCACAGACTGGATGAGCGACGAGGCGAAGGAAAAGCTGCGCGCATACGGCATCGCGCCGCCGGGAAGGACGGCCGGGGACGACCTCGTCACCCTCACGCGACGGCGGACGGCGGTCGCGTGCCCGTTTTGCGGATCGACGGATACGAGGCTGCAGAGTGAGTTCGGAAGCACGGCGTGCAAGGCGATTCACGTGTGCAATGCGTGTAGGCAGCCGTTTGATGAATTCAAAGCGATTTGATGATAGACGGCCGACGGCAGACGGCAGCCGGCAGACGGCAGTTAGTACCACTTCGTTCGCTCGCTCCGCGCCTCCGCGTGAAATGCAGTTTCCTGCACTTCACGCGCTGACGAGGAGAGCGGCGATCAAACGACTTTCCCCTTCCAAACCCCTCTCTTAAACAAGACCGCCGTCACCACCGCCAGCACCGAATACGCCAGCGTCACGGCGATGAACACCCCGCGCTCCTCGAACCCCTGCCTGGCCAGCACGAACGCCAGTGGGATCTGCAGGACCCAGAACACGCCCAGGTTGAGCCACGCCGGCGTCCATGCATCGCCCGCGCCGTTGAATGACTGCTCCAGCACCATGCCCAGCGCGTAGAGCGGGAATCCAACGGCCATCACGCGCAGGCCGTACACGCCCACGCGCAGCACCTCGGCCTCGTTAGTGAACCACCCAACAATCGTCGGGGCGAAGGTGAAGAACAGCAACCCGGTGATTCCCAGAAAGGCCACGTTGTAGCGCGCGGCGGTCCATACCGCGCGCTCGGCGCGATCGGGTTTGCCGGCCCCAAGGGACTGGCCGACCATCGTCGCCGCGGCGCCGGCCAGACCGAACGCCGGCATGAGCGCGAAGATCATCACACGCACGGCGATGGTGTAGCCCGCCAGCGCGGTGCTGCCGTAGTACGCCACGACGCGTACGAGCCCGATCCAGCTCATCGACCCGAGCGCGACCTGGAACGTGCCGGTGCCGGACAGCCGGGCGATCCGCCACATGGTCGCAGGCTCAATCGCCACATGCCGGCGCGCGACCCGAAGATGCCCGCTGCCCTTGGCCAGCAGCCAGAGTGCAAACACGAAGCCGATACCGCGACCGATCGTCGTCGCCACGGCCGCGCCCGTCACGCCCAACTCGGGGAACGGCCCGATGCCGAAGATCAGCACAGGGTCCATGACGATGTTGATGCAGTTCGCGAGGATCAGGACCTTCATCGCCACGGCCGGGTCGCCCGCGCCGCGGAACACGGCATTGACGAGGAAGATCAGGAACGCCGTCGCGCTGCCGGCGAGCATCATGCGCGCGTAGCCGGTGCCCACCGCCAGCACCTCGGCGTCGGCGCCCATCAGTGTGAGCAACTCCGGCGCGAAGATCGCGCCGAGGATGCCCAGCGTACCCGACACGAGCGCGCCGAGCGCGAGCACTTGCACGGCGGACCGCGCGGCGCCCTCGCCATCCTTTTCGCCGATGCGTCGTGACACGGTCGCCGTCGCGCCGATGCTCAGGCCGAACGCCAGCGTGTAGATGACGATCATCAGCGTCTCGGTCAGCCCGACGGTCGCCACCGCCGCCGGTCCGAGCCGTCCCACGAAGAAGACGTCGACGACGGCAAAGATGCTCTCCATCATCATCTCGATGACCATCGGGACGGCAAGCAGGAAGATCGCGCGGCCGAGCGCGCCCGACGTGTAGTCGTGGTGCGTGCCGCGCACGGCGTCACGGATGTCGCGCCAGACACTCGCGCGCGGCGCATCATGCGGCGTGCCGTCGGCAACTGGAGGCGCCGGACCCGCGGCGGCCTCTAGGGATTCTGATTCAATGGGACTATGCAAGGAAACCTCGAAGGGACTCGAATATGAAACGCCCCGCCTGTTCGGAGTCGAAGCAGGAGGGGCGTGAGGTCCGCGAGGTGTGGCCGGAGTGTTTTCTACCGGCCGGATGCTGCTACCCGAGGTGCCCTGCTTCGATGTGCGCAATGACAATCGTACCCGTGACGGCCGGGCTACCGATCGTCACCTTCCGGCGGGGCCGGAACACGTTGTTTGTCATGCGGGGCGTGGAATCCATCGAAGCACCAAATTGTTCGGGGCTGTACTGCGGTCACGGAGGCTAATGACGGGTGGGCGGGCCGTCAAGTTTCGCTTGGAACTGCGGTACGAGGGGAGCTGAGGTCCCTCGCATCCCCCCGCGCATCCTGCATCGAAAATGCGTGCCGAATCCGCTCGGAAAGTGAGGTCCTCGCATCGCAGGCCCCCCGCAACCCGTCCCGCCCGGGCAACCCGCATCCCCCCGCGCATCGTAGTTCCCGCTATGCCGAGAGCGTCACCTCAATCCTCGCCGCCACAAACTCCGCGTTCGGCAGCACCGCATCCAGCAGCACGGGATGATACGGCATCGGAATATCCTTGGGCGCAACACGTTCCACCGGCGCATCGAGGTGCCAGAACGCCTCCTGCGCGACGGTCGCTGCGATCTCGGCGCCGAAGCCGGCCGTGAGGTTGTCTTCATGGACGATCAGACAACGCCCGGTCTTCTTCACCGAAGCAAGCACACACTCGCGGTCCCACGGCGAGATGGTTCGCAGGTCAATCAGCTCCACACGCTCGCCGAATCGCTCCGCGGCGTCGGCGCAACGGTGCACCATCGCGCCCCACGTCACGAGCGTCAGATCGGCGCCCGCGCGCACGATGCGCGCGCGGCCCAGCGGCAGCACGTAGTCGTCGCCCGGGTAATGCGCGCTGCCGTCGCCCGTCATCAGCAGCGACCGGTGCTCGAAGAACACCGTTGGGTTCGGGCTGCGCATCGCGGCGCGCAGCAGTCCCACGGCGTCCGCCGAGTTGGACGGCATGACGACCTGCCAGCCGTATGCGTGCGCGAATCGCACCTCATCACTGAGACTGTGCCACGGGTCGCCGACGTCCTTGCCGAAGCCGCCCGGCATACGCACGACCATCGGCGCGGCGAACCGATTGGCTGTGCGCCAGCGCATGGTGCCGGTGTTGTTGAGCTGCTCCGTCGCGGGGTCGGCATACTTGCGGAACTGGATCTCGGCCACGGGCATGAGTCCGCTGATCGCCATCGCCGACGCGCGGCCGATGATGCCCTCCTCGGACAAGCTCGTGTCGAACACGCGGTCGGCGCCGAACTGCTTCTGCAGTCCTTCCGTGACCAGATGCACGCCGCCCTTGCGACCGACGTCCTCACCAAACACCACGAGCTTGGGGTTCACTTCAAGCTCGTGACGCAGCGTGCGCCGCACGGCTTCGGCGAAGCGCAGGAGGTCGCCCTTCTCTTGCGGGGCGGACACGTCGCCAGCGACATGCACGGTCGCTCGATCCGCGCCGCCGGTGGCGCGACTCGAAAGGTCCGACCCACCGAGCTTCGCTCGCTCCGCACGCGTGAGCCCACCGAACGCCTCCGGCACTTCGGGCGAATCGTCTGCGAACATGTGCTGCGCAATCTTCGAAGGATCGGGTGCCGGCCGCGCACGCGCCGCCGTCAGCGCCGCCTCAACATCGCGCGCCACCTCCGCCTCAAGCGCCGACCATTCCTTGTGGCTCAGCATCGACGGAACGAGATGCTGCTTCAACCGCGGCAGCGGGTCGCGCGCCTCGTCGGCCGCGATCTCCTGTTCGGTGCGGTACCCGCGCTGGTTATCGGGCCCGGAATGACTCGAGAGCCGCGGCAACGTCAGATGCACGAGCGCCGGCCCGGCGCCGCCGCGCACATGGGCCATCGCTTCTCCGATCAGCCGGGCCGTCTCGGCCGGGTCGGTCCCATCGCCATCGCGAATGAACAGGTTGCCGAACGACGCCAGGTTCTTGGCGATGTTGCCGCCGGGCGTCTGCATCTCGCCCTTCACGGAGATGCCGAGGTCGTTGTCCTCGATGTAGAAGAGCACGGGCAGCTTGAGCGTTGTCGCCATCGTGAGTGCGGACCAAAAGCCGTTGGTCGCCACGGAGGCGTCGCCGCCCAGCGCCACGCCGATGCTGCCGGCGTATGACTCGTCCCTGAGCGTGTCACGGTGGTACGTGATGGCCTGCGCCCAGCCGGCGGTCGGCGTGTACTGCGAGCCCACGTCTCCCGACATGGGCAGCACGATGGGGCCGTCACGGTTGGGCAGGTTGCACACGACGCCGATGTCGCGGCCGTCGGAGAAACCGCCCGCGCGCCCGAGCGGGGAGCCGAGCGCATCCTCGAGCGACAGGCCGAGCGAGAGCAGCAGCGGGCGGCTGCGGTAGTACGCTCCCGCGGCGTCGTGGCGGCCGGTGATCATCGACCCCAGGATGACCTGTGCCATGTCGTGCCCGCGCGCCGAGAACTGGTAGAGGACCAGGTGATCCTTGGGGACCGTCGCGCGGTTGCGGTTGGTGAGCTCCTCGACGTCGTCGAGCGCGCGCGAGGCCAGCACGTGGTAGGCGATCCGCCGCCAGTCGAGCGGTGGGAGCTTGGTTTGCTGCTTGGGAGGCATCGAGTGAATATGGGCAACGGGCGCGAGGTTCGGGACTCGCCCCATCCCACCCGGCGGCCAAAGAAATGCCCGGAAGGTATGTTTCGATGATGACCGATTCCCTGATCCTCGCGGAGCTGGCCGACGGCGTCCTCCGGCTCACGCTGAACCGGCCCGACGTCCTCAACAGCTTCAACCGGGCCATGGCGTTGGAGTTGCAGCAGGCGCTGGCACGGGCCGCGTCGGACGACGCGGTGCGCGCGGTGTTGCTCACCGGTGCGGGACGGGCGTTTTGCGCGGGGCAGGACCTGCAGGAAGTCCTGCCGACGGGCGACGGCCCGATGCCGGACATCAGTGACGTCGTGCGCGCGAGCTTCAACCCGATCATCCTCGCGATCCGCACGCTGGAGAAGCCGGTCATCTGCGCGGTCAACGGCGTCGCCGCGGGCGCCGGCGCCAACCTCGCGTTTGCCTGCGACCTCACGTTCGCGGCGGAGGAGGCGAACTTCATCGAGAGCTTCGGCAAGCTCGGACTGATCCCCGACACAGGCGGCACGTTCTTCGTGCCGCGCCTCGTGGGCACGCAGCGCGCGATGGGCATGTTCCTGCTGGGCGAGAAGATTCACGCGGCGCAGGCCAAGGAGTGGGGCCTCATTTGGGAGACGATGCCGCTCTCGCACCTGCATGAAGGCGCGATGCACCTGGCCAAGGCGCTCGCCACGCAGGCGACGCGCGGCTTTGGCCTGACCAAGCGCGCCATGAACCGCTCGTTCACCAACTCGCTCGAGCAGCAACTCGAGGTGGAGGCGCAGACGATGCAAGAGGCCGGTCGCACGGCGGACTACGAAGAGGGCGTGCGCGCGTTCCTGGAGAAGCGCAAGCCGGTGTACCGCGGCGCATGACCACTGCTACGGTGATCGGCGTCGTGGGCGCCGGGTCGATGGGCGCGGGCATCGCGCAACTCGCCGCGCTGCGTGGCCATCATGTGGTGCTGGCTGACGCGTTCGCCGCACCGCTCGCGCGCGCGCGCACCGCGCACGAGAAGGGCATGCAGCGCGAAGTGGACAAGGGACGGCTCGACCAGGACGCGGCCGATGAGGCACTGCGCCGCATCAGCTACGTCGAGGGTGCCGCGTCGGGCGCGCTGGGGGCGCTCGCCGGCTGCGGGGTCGTTGTCGAGGCCGTGATCGAGGACCTCGCCGCCAAGCGTGAGATCTTCGGTTCGCTCGAGGGCGTGGTGGATGCGGGCGCGATCCTCGCGACGAACACGTCGTCGCTGTCGGTGGCCGCGCTGGCGTCGGCGTGCAAGCGCCCCGAGCGCGTGGTCGGTGTGCACTTCTTCAACCCGGCGCCCGTGATGCCGTTGGTGGAGATCGTGCCCGCGATCGGCACCGATCCAGCGGTGACCGAGGCCGCGCGCGCGCTCGTGACGCGCTGGGGCAAGACCGCCGTGACCGCAACGGACACGCCGGGCTTCATCGTCAACCGCGTGGCTCGGCCGTTCTACGGCGAATCGTTGCGGATGCTCGAGGAAGGCGTGGCCGACTGCGCGACCATCGACCGCGCGCTGCGCGACCTCGGCGGCTTTCGCATGGGTCCGTTCGAACTCATGGACCTGATCGGCAACGATGTGAACTTCGCCGTGACGGTCTCGGTCTTTGAGTCGATGTTTCACGACCCGCGCTATCGCCCGTCCATCACGCAACAGCGCATGGTCGAGGCGGGCTTGTTCGGCCGGAAGTCCGGGCGCGGCTACTATTCCTATACCGCAGACGGCCGGCAGATCGGCCCCGATGGCCGGCCATCAGGGGCATCGCCCTCCGCCAGTATGCTCGCGGTGGGGCGACCCAGCGGCGGGGTGCAGATGCCCGAAGATCCGGCCGCCCTGGCACGAGACCACGCAATCGTGAATCGCGTGGTGGCGATGCTCGTCAACGAGGCCGTTGATGCGGTGCGGCTCCGCATCGCGAGCCCCATCGACATCGAGCTGGCCATGACGCGCGGCGTGAACTATCCCAAGGGCCTGCTGGCATGGGGCGACGAGATCGGTCCGGCGAAGGTGTTGGGCACGCTGGAAGCGCTGCAGACCGAGTACGGTGAGGACCGCTATCGTCCGAGTCCGTTGTTGCGCCGCGTGGCGCGCACGGGGAAGAGGCTGCTCGAATGAATGCAGACCGCGCCGCGCGCGCCGTCGTGGAACGCATGATGGCCACCGACGCGTTCTCGCAGTGGCTCGGCGTCGAGCTGCTCGACGCGGGCGTCAAGCGCGCCGTCGCGCGCATGACCGTGCGCCCCGAGATGGTCAACGGGTTCGGCACGGCGCACGGCGGCATCGTCTATTCCCTCGCGGACAGTGTATTTGCTTTTGCGACCAACTCGAACGGCCAGATCAGCGTCGCGGTGGATTGCTCGATGAGCTATCCCACGGCAGTCCGGCCGGGCGACGTGCTGACCGCGACGGGCGTGGAGCAGAGTTCGACGCGCCGGCTCGGGTTCTGCGAAGTCACCATCCGCAACCAGCGCGACGAGGTGGTTGGCCATTTCCGCGGGACGATCTACCGCACACTCAAGCCGTTGTTTGCCAGCGATGAGGCGACTTCGTTCCAAGCGGGCCAACCGTCGCCGCACACCCAGAACCCGCACGACTCCGCATGACTGCCAAGCAAGAGTCCGCCGTCCGTCCGAGCGCCAAGCAAGATTCCGCCGTCCGCCGTCCGCCGCCTGTTGTCTCCGACGCCTACATCGTGGACGGCGTCCGCACTCCGATCGGCAACCTCGGCGGCGCACTCGCGCCTGTCCGTGCCGACGACCTCGCCGCGTATGTGATCCGCTCGCTCTTACTGCGGCATCCGAACCTCGACCAGGCGCGCATCACCGACGTCATCATGGGCTGCGCGAACCAGGCCGGCGAGGACAACCGCAACGTGGCGCGCATGGCGCTGTTGCTGGCCGGCCTACCCGTGACGGTTCCGGGCGAGACGATCAACCGCCTCTGCGCCTCGGGCTTGAGCGCAGTGGCGTCGGCCGCGCGCGGCATCAAGATCGGCGAGGGTGACCTGTATGTCGCCGGCGGTGTCGAGAGCATGACGCGCGCGCCATATGTGATGTCCAAGAGCGAGAAGCCGTTCGGCCGCGACATGCAGCTGTTCGACACGAGTCTCGGCTGGCGGTTCGTGAACCCGGCCATGCAGTCGGCCTACGGCACGCACTCGATGGGCGAGACCGCCGAGAATGTGTCGGCGGACCATGGCGTCACCCGCGCGGACCAGGACGCGTTCGCCGTGCGGTCGCAGCAGAAGGCGGCGGCGTCGCGCGCGTCCGGCCGGTTTGCGGAGGAGATCGTGCCGGTGACGATCACGCCGCGCAAGGGCGACGCCGTCACGGTGAAGCACGACGAGTTCATCCGCCCTGATACGACCGTGGAGACGCTCGCCAAGCTGCGTCCGGCGTTTCGGAAAGACAGCATGGGCAGCGTGACGGCCGGCAACAGCTCCGGCCTCAACGACGGCGCGGCGGCACTGCTGCTGGCGTCCGACACAGGCCTCAAGGAGTTCGGCCTGACACCCGCGGCGCGTGTCGTCGCGAGCGCGGCCGCGGGTGTGGATCCGCGCGTGATGGGCATGGGGCCCGTGCCGGCCACGCGTCGCGTCATGGAGTTGAGCGGCCTCACGCTCGGCCAGATGGACGTCATCGAACTCAACGAGGCGTTCGCGGCGCAGTCGCTCGCCTGCTTGCGCGAACTCGGCGTCGCGGACGACGACGCGCGCGTGAACCCGAATGGCGGCGCGATCGCACTGGGGCATCCATTGGGCATGAGCGGCGCGCGCCTTGCGTTGACCGCCACGCGCGAGTTGCAGAAACGCGGCGCGCGCTACGCGCTGTGCACGATGTGCATCGGCGTGGGGCAGGGCTTCGCGATGATCCTCGAACGCGCCTGAGCCGGCCCGCCATGATCTACGAGTTCGACGGGTTCATCCCCGTGATCCACGAGTCGGCGTTCGTGCATCCGCACGCGGCGGTCACGGGTAATGTCATCATCGGGCGCGACGTGTACATCGGCCCGGGGGCGGCGATTCGCGGCGACTGGGGCGGCATCGTCATCGGCGACGGTTGCAACGTCCAGGAGCACTGCACCATCCACATGTTCCCCGGCGTGACGGTGGAACTGGAGCCGGGCGCGCACATCGGTCACGGCGCCGTGGTGCATGGCGCGCGCATCGGCGCCAACGCGCTCATCGGCATGAACGCGGTCGTGATGGACGACGCCGTCATCGGCGCCGGCTCGATCGTCGGCGCGCTGTGTTTCGTGCCCGCGGAGATGCAGGTGCCGCCACGTAGCGTCGTGGTGGGTAATCCCGCCAAGGTGGTGAAGCAGGTGAGCGACGAGATGCTCGAGTGGAAATCCGATGGCACGCGACTCTACCAGCAGTTGCCGGACGCCATGCGCGCCGGGTGGCGCGAGGTCGAACCGTTGCGCGAGATCCCGGCTGACCGGCCGAGACAGAGCGCGATGCTCAGGACATGGAAAGAGACCAAGGCCGCGACTGGGATCGCGGCGCCGCAGGTCGCGGCCAGAACCGCAGCACCGGAGGGAAAGAAGTGAAAGGGACGTTGTTGGGTAACTATGCGATGGGCGAGTGGGTGCAGGCGTCGTCGGCCGGCAAGGCGACCGAGCTCGTGCACGCCGTCACGGGCGAGACCATCGGTGCGGCGTCGAGCGCCGGGCTCGATTTCAAAGGCATGGCCGAATACGCACGACGCGTGGGCGGTCCCAAGCTACGCACGCTGACGTTTCACAAGCGCGCCGCGCTGCTCAAGGCGCTCGCCAAGCACCTGCTCGAGCACAAGGAGGCGTTCTACGCCGTCTCGGCGGCGACGGGCGCGACGCGCAGCGATTCCTGGGTCGACATCGAAGGCGGCATCGGCACGTTGTTCGCCTACTCGAGCCGCGGACGACGCGAGTTCCCCGACGAGACGTTTCATGTGGAAGGCCCCACCGAACCGTTGTCGAAGGGCGGTACGTTCGTCGGCCGGCACATCGCCGTGCCGCTCGAGGGCGTGGCGATCCACATCAACGCGTTCAACTTCCCCGTGTGGGGCATGCTCGAGAAGATGGCGCCGGCGCTGCTGGCCGGCGTGCCGTGCATCGTGAAGCCGGCGACCGTGACGAGCTATCTCACGGAAGCCGTGTTCCGCTCGATGGTGGACTCGCGCATCCTGCCCGAGGGCGCCATCCAGCTCATCTGCGGCAGCGCCGGCGACCTGCTCTCGCACGTGATGGAGCAGGACGCGGTGGCCTTCACCGGCTCGGCGGCTACCGGACGCATGCTCAAGGAGAGTCCGGCGATCGTCGCCAACTCCGTGCGATTCAACATGGAGGCCGACTCGCTCAACTGCTCCATCCTGGGTCCGGACGCCAAGCCCGGCACGGCCGAGTTCGACATCTTCATCAAGGAAGTGTCGCGCGAGATGACGACGAAGGCCGGGCAGAAGTGCACGGCCATCCGGCGGACGATCGTGCCCAGCGGCATGGAGGAAGACGTCATCAAGGCGCTGGGCGCACGGCTGGCCAAGACGGTGATCGGGGACCCCGCCGTCGAGGGTGTGCGCATGGGCCCACTGGCGAGCCGCGGTCAGGTGCGCGACGTTGGGGCGGCGGCGGAGCGACTGCGGTCGTCGGGCGAGCAGGTGTATGGCAACGACGATTTCGAGGTACGGGGCGCGAATCGTGAGCGCGGGGCGTTCTTCGGCCCCATGCTCCTGCATTGCGCCGACCCATTCGCCCGAGCGGAACCGCATGAAGTGGAGGCGTTCGGCCCAGTGAATACCGTGATGCCCTATCACTCACTCGACGAGGCCGTCGAACTCGCGCGGCTGGGGCGCGGGTCGCTGGTGGGCTCGCTCGTGACCGCCGACGCCGATGTGGCGCGCACGGTGGTGCTGGGCTTGGCACCCTATCATGGACGCCTCATGGTGCTCGACGCGACCAGCGCCAAGGAAAGCACAGGCCACGGATCGCCGTTGCCCAACCTCGTGCACGGCGGTCCCGGACGTGCGGGCGGCGGTGAGGAACTCGGCGGCGCGCGCGGCGTGCTGCATTACATGCAGCGCACGGCGCTGCAGGGCAGCCCCAGCATGCTCACCGCCGTCACGCGCGAGTGGACGTCGGGCGCGGAACGTCACACGGCCAACGTGCATCCGTTCCGCAAGACGTTCGACGAACTGCAGGTGGGCGACGCGCTTGTGACGGACACGCGCACAATCACGCTCAAGGACATCGAGGATTTCGCGGCGCTCAGCGGTGACCGGTTTTACGCGCACATGGACGACGAGGCGGCGCGCTCCAACGGCGTGTTCACCGGACGCGTGGCGCATGGATACTTCATCGTGTCGGCCGCCGCAGGGCTGTTCGTGGACCCGGAGCTGGGCCCGGTGCTGGCCAACTATGGACTGGAACGGCTGCGCTTCACCAAGCCGGTGTACCCCGGCGATACGATCCGCGTGCGTCTCACGGTGAAGCAGAAGACCGCGAAGGACACGCCGCTACCGACTGAGGAGGTGCCGTCGCCCATCCCGCAGGGCGTGGTGGAGTGGGACGTCGTGGTCGAGAACCAAGACGCCGAGCCGGTGGCGCTCTACTCGATCCTCACGCTGGTTCGCCGATGAGTCCCGGATGATACGCCGGCTCTCCTCGATCGACTGGAAGTTCCCCCTCGTGATGTCGGGGCTCATCCTGGCGACGGCCACGCTGTTCGTCTGGGCTGCCTATGCGCAGTTCACGGCGGCGTTGTACGAGGAGACCGGTGAGCGTTTGCGCTCGGGTGCGCGCTTCATCGCGCCGCTGGTGGGCGCGCCGACACCGGCGCGCAGCGAGCTGGCGACGATGGTGACGACGGACGAACGTGTGCGCGCCTTCCTGCGCACCGGGCGCGGGCGGGCCGCCGCCGGGCGGGTGCTTGCCCTCGCCGATGAGCGGGCGCCGCTAGACACCTTGCAGCTGCGCGTGTCGCTGCTCTCGAGCCGCGGCGAGGAGTTGCTCGCGCGGCCCGCCGCCGCGCACGCCGAGCAACCGCGCTGGGCCGCCGAGCGCGTGGCAGCCGACAGCACATTTCGGCCCATGGTCGGCTACAGCCCGATCTTCAGCATGGGCGGCACCCCGGTATACCAGGTGGTCAGCGCCGTCGTGGCGCGTGGGTTCGTGGCGCGCGCCGACACGACGCTCGGCTACTTCGTCGAGACGCGGGCGCTCGTGGGGCGCGGGCAGAACGCGATACGCGAGCTGCTGGGCGCCGGCACGCTCGTCGTCGGATCGCGCGAGGGCGGTGTGTGGACCGACCTTGAGTCGGTGATCGACGGCCCGCCGCCGATCCCGCGCACGGACTCCGTGATGATCTTTGACGTCTCGCCGCGCGGCCCGGGTATCGGCGTCGCGCAGCCGGTCGAGGGCACGCCTTGGGTGGTCTGGGTGCAGCAGTCACGCGCGGCGGCCATCGCGCCGGTGAACGCGTTCATCTGGCGCATCGCCCCTGTGGCGGCGGCGATTGCGCTGATGGCCGCGTTGATCGTGTGGCTGTTGAGCCGCCAGATCACCAACCGGCTCGTCGCCCTCACATACGAGGTGGACCGCATGGAAGCGGGCCAAGGACAGCCCGTCAACGGCGAGCCGGACACCGACGACGAGATCGAGCGTCTTGAGAGCGCGTTTGAGCGCATGTCGGCGCGCGTGGAGCAACAGCAGCGGCTCGAGGCGCAGCTCATGCAGTCGCAGAAGATCGAGGCGGTGGGCCGCCTGGCGGGCGGCATCGCGCACGACTTCAACAACGTGCTGACGGTCGTGCGCAACTACAGCGAACTCGTGCGCGCGGAACTCGACGAAAAGGGTGAGGCCGCGCGCGATATGGACGAAGTCCTGCGCGCCACCGAACGGGCGGCCGGCCTCACGCGCCAACTGCTCGCGTTCAGCCGGCAGCAGGTGATCGAGCCCAGCGAGACGGATGTCAACGAGGTGATTGCCGGCTCGCAGCGCATGCTCACACGCCTGATCCCGTCCAACGTGGTATTCGAGACGGTGCCGGACCCGGACATCGCGCGCGTGAGTGTGGACCCGGGCCAGCTCGAGCAAGTCTTGCTGAACCTGACGATCAACGCCGTGGACGCGATGCCCAACGGCGGCACGCTCACGATCCGCACCATGATGGTGGAGCTCGACGAGACGTTCCCCGACAGCAAGGTGCCGCCGCGTGGCGCGCAGGTGTGCATCACGGTAAGCGACACGGGCACGGGTATGGACCGCGAGACGCGCGAGCGCATTTTTGAGCCGTTCTTCACCACGAAGGATGTCGGGAAGGGCACGGGTCTCGGGCTCGCGACAGCGCACGGCATCGTCACGCAGAGCGGCGGGCGCATCTGGGTGTACAGCGAGCCGGGTGAGGGCACGACGTTCAAGATCTATTTCCCGGCCATCGAGGGCACGGGCGGCCGGGAGCCCGTGCCGGTCACGGAGTCGGATACCTTCCCGGCGCCAATCACGGCCGCGGCCACCAACGGCGCGGTGCGACGCCCGCGCGCCACGGTGCTGGTGGTGGAGGATGACCCCGGCACGCTCGAGGTGACGCGCCAATTGCTCGAGCGCAGCGGTTTCCGCATCCGGGCGGCGGAGCACGCGAGTGCCGCGCTCGCGGTGCTCGCGCGGGAGCACGCGGAGATCAACCTCGTGGTGACGGACGTCATGATGCCCGGCATGAGCGGCGTGGAGCTGGCTGCGCGCATCGGCGAGCGCTGGCCGGCCATGCCGGTCGTGATGATGTCCGGCTACTCCGACGCCGAGGTGCGCGCGAAGGGCGCGCTCGGCCGGCAGCGGTCGCTCATCGAAAAGCCCTTCACCGCGGCCGGGCTGCTTTCCACCGTCGAATCCGCACTGCGGGGGGAGTAGGATGCGGGGGGAGGGGGTTATCTCACGCGGAGCCGCGGAGGCGCGGAGAACTGCTTCTTGTTTGAGAGGCGATTGCTAGCCGAGTTCCGGGTTGCGGCTGTTCAAAAAGAATGAAAAAACGGTACGTGCGCATAAGCTTACCATGGAAACCTCTCGCTACCTCGCTCTACCCCTCCGCGCCTCCGCGTGAAATTGCAGTTCCCCGCATCCCTCATCGCAGTGAGGCAGCGACCCGCTGGACGTCGGTGAGGACCCGCAGCAGGTTCCCGCTCCAGATCTTCGCGATCTCCGCCTCCGTGTATCCGCGGCGTACGAGTTCGAGCGTGACGTTGAACGTCTCGCTCGCGTTGCGCCAGCCGTCCACGCCGCCGCCGCCGTCGAAGTCGGAGCTGATGCCCACGTGGTCGATGCCGATGAGCTTCACCACGTAGTCGATGTGGTCCACGAAGTCCGCCACGGTCGCCATCGGGTCCGACGGATAACGGCGCGCCGTGATGTCTTCCTGCGCCGCCAGGTAGGCGTTGCGTTTCTCGTTCGGCAGCGCTTCCAGCGCGGCCGCCACGTCGCGCCGCGACGTCGCCGTGATCCCGTACTGCTTGCGCAACTGCGCGATCGCCGCGGCGCGCGCGTTGTTGCGCACCGTGTCCACCGCCGGGTTGCACTTCACGTAGCTGTTGAACGCCACCAGCTGCACCACGCCGTTGTTGGCCTTGAGGCCCCGCAGCTGCTCGTCATCGAGGTTGCGGCTGTGGTTGCAGATGGCGCGCACGCCACTGTGCGACGCCATGATCGGCGCCTTCGTCAGCGCGAGCGTCTGCATCATGCTCTGCTTGCTCGGGTGGGAGATGTCGATCATGATCCCCCACTTGTTGAGCTCCTTGATCGCCTCGCGGCCCAGGTCGCTCAGCCCGTTGTGCAGCCAGACGCCGTCGCGCTCGCCCGTGTTGCTGTCCGAGAGCTGGCTGTGGCCGTTGTGCGCGAGCGAGAGGTAGCGCCCGCCCAGGTTCGCGAACTGCTTGATGCGTGAGAGGTCGCTGCCGATCGGGAAGCCGTTCTCGATGCCGATGAACACCACCTTGCGGCCGCTCGCATAAATGCGGCGCGCGTCCTCGGCCGTGCGCGCGAGGCCCACGCGCTGTGGCGCGAGGGAATCGGTGAGCCGGTGGATGGCCTCGAACTTCTCCATGGCCTGTTCATACGCGCGCGCGAAACCGGCCGCATTGAGCTCCGGTGACTGGCCCACGTACACGACCAGGAACGCCGCGTCGAGTCCGCCGGCCTCCATCTTGGGCAGGTCCACCTGATTGCGCGCGACGCCCGTGACGTAGTTCGGCCCGTCACGGCGGAATGCGGTCGGGCTGATGTCCACATGCGTGTCGAGCGTCATCACGCGGTCGTGAATCGCCCGCGCGCGCGCGGTGAGCGCCGCATCGTCTTGCGCGGCCAGCGCGATCGGGGAGGCGCAGAACACCGCCATCGCCAGAGCCACGATGTTGCCGGCGCACGGGAACCGAAGGGAGGAGGGGAGCATAGGTGTCGAGTTGGAGGGTCGGGGGTAATGTTGGGGTACGTTTCCGCGACTCGCAACGCTGTATGGCAGGCGCGCCGTCGCGCGGCAACGGTAGCACCGAGTCACCAATCACAGGCGAGGCGAAGATGGATTTGCTCATGGCGATGTTCGCATCCGGCACGCTCGCGCTGGCGCCCGTGCCCGATATCCCATCGCCCGTGGCACTCATGGGGACCTACGGGAGTCTCGCCGAAGAGCAGCCGATCTTCCGCTACAGCGACGCCTACTACCGGCGCCTCGACATCCACCGCAAGGCCAGCTACGCGATCCTGCCGCTGTTCGCGTTCCAGTTCGCCGCGGGCCAACAGTTGTACGAGCACGGCTCGCAGGCGCCGGCGTGGGCCCGACGCGGCCATCCGGTCGGCGCCGCTGCCATCAGCACGTTGTTCCTCGTGAATGGCTATACGGGCGTGAAGAACCTGTGGGAGGGGCGACAGGACCCCGACCGTCCCACGAGCACCGTGGTGCACGGCCTCACGATGCTCACGTCCGCCGCGGGCTTCACGGCCACGGCCATCCTCGGCATGAGCGCCGAAGGCAATCCGGACCGACGCCAGGCGCACCGCACCGTTGCAATCTCCTCGATGGCGATTGCGACGGCGGGTTACCTCACGATGCTGCTGCGCGACTGACGAGCCTGACGCGACCGACGTGCTGGGCCCGCTGGGCGGGCCTGCCGCTTAGAGCCCGTCGATCGCCCGTTGCAGCATGGTCCGGATCGCCGCCGCCTCGGCGGCGCTCAGCCGGCCGGAGCGCACCATCGCGTCCAGCTGGTTGATCGCCGCGCCGAGTTGGCCGCTCGCCGCCGACTCGTTGCCCTTGTCCACCTGGCTGGCCGCGGCGTCCAGCTTGCTCGTCACCGCGTTGGCGTTGCCGCCGGAGATCGCTCCGGATGAGACGAGGCCATCGAGCATGCCCATCGCGCGCTCGATCGCGACGGCGGGAGGCATGTTCGTCATGGTGGCGGTCGTGAAAGTGGTGTCGGCCAAGCCGAGCACATCGGTCACGATGAGGCGCACGTCGTACGTGCCCGCGGCGGCGTAGGTGTGCGTCACACCCGCGACGGCGGCACTGCTGCCATCGCCGAAATCCCATGCAAACGTGAGCGCATCGCCGTCGCCATCAGTCGACGAGGCCGCACTCATGTTCACGGGGTCGAGCGCATACGCCGCGTATGGGCCGTCCACCGCGGCCGACGGCGGTTGCGTGCCGCTTTCCACCGCGAGCTCGATGTCGTCGCGCAGCAGTGCGAACAGGTCGTAGCCGCTCAAGGCCTCCACCGCGTCGACGGTGGTGGCGTACGTGTGCCAATCGACGTTCCGGATGCCGGCATCGTTGGGCATGATCGCGGCGATCGCCTCGACGTCGTTCCAGCTATCCACCGAGGCCAGGCCTGCGTCGCGCGGCAGCACGAGCGCGACCTTCCAGACCGCCGCCGGGATCACGATGAGGCCCTCGTTCTTGACGGTGCCCTTGGTGCCGGCCACGCCGGCCACGATGTACAACTCGCGATCACTGAAGCGCGCGAGGTCGCCGAGGTCGTTCTCCATCGCCGACCATGGGCCCTGATTGTTGTCGGCCGCCTGCGGGATGATGTTCGAGAAATAGAACGTGGTCGCGTTGTCGAGCGCGCCCGTGGTGCGGTCGAACGAACGCGCCAAATGACCGCGGTCGATGCCATAGCCCGCCACTTCGCCCGCGCCGGTATAGTCTGCGGTCGTGTAGCCTGTGTTGCCGGCCGGCAGCGCGGGATCGTAGGTGAAGCAATCGCAGCGGTCCTGCGTGCCGATATGGCTCGCGTCCAGGTTGTAGCTCACCCAGTTGGGTGTGTTGCGCACGTTGCTGAACGACGCCGTGTATTGCGCGCGTCGCACGATGAAGTCATCCGACGCGTCCGCGTCCGCCGGCTCACCGAACTCGGCGTTGTTGCCATACTGGGCGCTGGTGCCCAGCGCGGCCACCTGCGTCGGCAACGTCCACGTCGCGGTGGTGCCATCCGCGGCCGTGGCGCGCAGCGTCGCCATGCCCGCGGACACGGCGTGGATCACGCCGTCCGCGTCGACGGTCGCGATGTCCGGCGTCTCCGATGCCCAGGTGAAGGTGGTGGCGATCTCCACGCCATCGCCGCCACGCAGCGTGGCGAAGAGTTGGTCCTCGAATCCGACGGGCAGCGGCACGTCGAACGCATTGCGGCCGCTGAAGCTGATGCTGGCCGTCGGCTCCTCCGGCTCGACCGGCGGCTGCCCGAAGCAGGCGCCGAACGAGTTCGGCGCGCGCGGCGCCCACGACAAGCCGTCCGGACGGCGCTGCAGCGAGTAGCCCACCGGCGTGGTGGAGGACTCGAACACGCCGATGTCGCGCGAGGTCAAGCCGGCCGCAGGGCCGTCGGTCGCGGTCAGCGTCAGCTCATAGGAGAGGAACTCGATCACGCTGCCGCTGGCATTCACGAGTGCCATGCCGTCGCGGCCGCCGTTTTGGATGCCGTTGCTCGGATACCGCACGACCAGCGTGCCGCGGCCGTCGCACTGGTCGGCGAACGTGCCCGAGAGCACGGTGGTGCTATACATCGCGCCGCCGGTCTGGTTGTAGAGGACGATGGACCAGCCGTTCACGCTCATGCCGGCAGGACCCTCGATCTCGATCGCTTCGCCGACATCCACGTCGACGTTGTCGTAGTGGATCTCGGAGAAGCGCGTGGCCGGCGCGGACGTCGGCGGCGGCTCGTCCTCACCATCGTCCGGCGGCGGCGTGTTCGACGCGCCGTCGTTGCACGCGCCGAACGTCTGCGCCGCAGGCGCGGACCAAGTGTTCGCGGAGTCACGCTGCAGCGAGAGGCCGGCGGGAGTGCTGCCTGCCTCAGAGACGCCGATATCGACCGACAGCATGCCCGTCGCGGGGCCGTTCACTGCCGTGAACGTGCCCTCGTACGAGATGAACTCGACCACCGCGCCGGCCGCGTTCACGAGCGCGATGCCGTCCGGCTCGCCGTTCTGGATGCCATTCGACGGATACGACTCGACGATCACGCCGCGCTCGCCGCAGGCGGCGGCCAGCATGCCCGCCAGCGTGCGTGTGTCGTACATCGCGCCACTCGTCACCGAGCCGTTGTACAGCACGATCTGCCAGCCCGTGAGGTCGGTGCCCGCAGGTCCGGATATCTCAATCGCCTCGCCAGCGTCGGTGCCGTCGTTGTCGTAGTGGATCTCGCTAATGCGCACCAGCGGCGCCGCCGCGTCCGCGAGCACCGGCGCGATCACATGCGCTGCGTTCGGCGACATCGGTCCGTCGGAACCGTCCGCGCACGAGCCGAGCAGAACGGCGAATGCAAGCATGGCACAGGCCGAGAGACGCGTATTCATCTGGAAGGGTCCGCTGGGGTTGGCAATACGTTGCCTTCGCTGGAGCGTGGCCATATGGTGCTATGGTGGGCGCCACGATGCTGTGATGCGTTTCACACGCCCCCGTCACAATGGGGCAAATAGTACGCCACCCGCCATCCAGGCGGAAGTAAGTGCCGGCGGTTCAGGGACTTGGATCGGTTCCGTCGCTCGGGCACGGAGCGCGTGCTGGACGAGTTCATACCATTGCGGCATGCCGCGCAGGGCGTATTTCGCCCGTGGTCGATTTTCGTGAACGTGATGCGCAACACACACCTGGAGATGCAGCGATGATCAAGCGTAAGGCAGAGGCGCGCTGGGAAGGCGAGCTCAAGACGGGGAAGGGCAACATCAAGCTCGGCAGCGGCGCGTTCGAGGGGCCCTACTCGTTCGGCACGCGATTCGAAGGCGCACCAGGAACCAACCCCGAGGAGATGCTCGGCGGCGCGCACGCGGCCTGTTTCTCCATGGCGCTGTCGCTCGCGCTCACGCAGGCGGGTCATGCGCCCAAGAGCGTGGCCACGACGGCCACGGTGCAGCTCGACCAGACCGGCGCGGGCTTCAGCATCACCGGCATCGCCCTCGATACCAAGGTCGAGCTCAAGGGGCTTCCGGATGCCGAGTTCCAGCGATTCGCTGAGGACGCAAAAAACAATTGCATCGTCTCGCGCGCGCTCTCGAGCGTGCCCATGACGCTGAAGGCCGCGTTGGCCTGAGCGCGAAAAAATCGCCGCCGGCCCATGGATTCGGGTCGGCGCGCGTGGCTGAACGGTCGACGCGACCGTAACGTAGTCGAGATGACTTCAACCCATCCTGACGCCATGCCACGAACCGTCGTCGCTGTCCTCGCCTGCGCTACCGTCGCCTGCCTGCCGTTGTCGATCGCAGGCGCACAGGGGCGAGGGTCGCCGCCGCAGCAAGACAGCGTCGCCACGCGGATCGAGCCCACGGAGATCCGTGGTGAGCGCGGCGCGACGGTCATTGGTGGCGCAGCGGCGCAGGTCATCCGTACGGACTCGCTGCGCGGCACGGCGTCGCCAACCCTGGCCGACGTCCTGCGCTCCGTGCCGCTCGTGCTCGTGCGGCAGAACTCGCGCGGCGAGGTCGAACTCTCCGTGCGCGGCTCAGAGAGCCGCCAGGTCGGCATCATGCTCAATGGCCTGCCGCTCTCCACGGGTTGGGACGGCCGTGCGGATCCGTCGCTGATCCCGCTGAGCGGTGTCTCGAAGATGACGTATGTGCGGGCGACCTCAACGGTGCTCGGCGGCCCGAACACGTTGGGCGGCGTGATCGAGTTGAGTCTGGATGAACCGGGCGCGGACACGGGCCTGCGCCCCCGCGTGTCGCTGGGCAGTGATGAGACCGGCGCGCGCCTGTTCTCGACAGCGCTCTCCGGCACGACGGAACTCGACGATGCAAGCCACCTGACCTGGCGAGCCGGTGGCGGTATCCGGCAGCGTGACGGACTTGTGCGCGCCTCGGGCGTGCCCGACCCACGCGCCGGCGCGTTCCTGCGCACCAATACGGACACGCGTGAATCCGACGCGTTCGCCTCGCTCGGCTGGCATGGGTCGGGAGGCGCCGGCGTCTCCGCACTCGTGAGCGGCTACGATGCGACGCGCGGCGTCGCGCCAGAACTGCACGTCAGCGACCCGCGGTTGTGGCGCTATCCGGAGCAGTCGCGCATGACGGCGCAGCTGCACGGCGCGACCCCGCTGTTGTTGTCTGACCTCGGTACGACCCAGTTCGAGCTGAGCGGCGGCCTGCTGGCCGGACGCACGCGCATCGAGAGCTTCTTTGACGCGACGTACGACTCTATCGTCGGCACCGAAGGCGGCAACGAGCGCGTCACGACGCTGCGCGCGGCCGCCAATCATGCCTTTAACAACGGACTCGAACTGCGCGCGGCACTGACGTCGAACCGCGTCTCGTACGAACTCTCGGAAGACGGCGCGCCGTTCGCGCCGTATCGCCAGGCGCTGTTGAGCGCGGGCGCAGAGGCGCGATTCCCGCTCGGCACGCGCACGCTGGTCAGCGCGGGCATTGTCCACGACGAGGCGCGCACCCTTGAAGCGGCCGGCTTGCCGCCGCTCGGCCGCCAGACGGCGCTGGGCTGGCGTGCCGGCGTCACGCACCAAGTGTCGATGCGCACGCGGCTGCACGCGAGCGCGAGCCGTCGCGCACGGTTCCCCGCGCTGCGCGAACTCTACTCGGGTTCGCTCAACCGCTTCGAGCCGAATCCCGACTTGCGGCCGGAGGAGTTGCTGGCCACCGAGGTCGGCGTGTCACTCGGCGACCCCACGGCGCTGGGCGGCCTCACGGCGCAGGTGATCGGCTTCGTGCACCAGCTCGATGACGGCATCGTGCGCGTCGGCTTCGAGGGCACCAACCGCTTCCAGCGCATCAATCGTGACGAGACCAACAGTTACGGCACGGAGCTCGTCCTCGGCTGGCACGGACCGGGTGGACACTCGCTGATGCTCGACGTGATCGCGCAGAAGGTGCGCATCAAGGACCGCACGGCGGGCGGCGAGTCGCGCCGACCGGAGCACATGCCCGGCTTCCGCGCCATGCTCGAGGGCGGCATGCCCTTGGGTGGCGGCGTCAACCTTGGCGCGCATGTGATGCGCATCGGTTCGCAATACTGCGTGAATCCCGAGGCGGGCGGCGATGTGGCACTCGACGCGCAGACTGTCGGCGGCGCCACCCTCGATCGCGGGTTCTCACTCGGCGGCGGTCTCTTCCGCACGATGCGGCTGATCCTGGGAGTGGACAACGTGGCCAATGCGGCGGTATATGAGCAGTGCGGATTGCCGCGTGCTGGCCGGACCCTCCGGTTGGGCGTCGATCTGCGCTGAAGGAGGGCGGGATGGCCGAACTCAAGACGGTGCCCACCGGCCGGAGTGTGGACGCGTTCATCGATGCACTCACCCCGGCCCGCCAAGAGGATTGCCGCACGCTCGTGCGCATGATGACTGAGGTCACCGGTGCCGAACCGAAGATGTGGGGGCCGAGTATCGTTGGATTCGGCAGTTACCACTACCGGTACGAAAGTGGACGCGAAGCGGACTGGATGTTGATTGGCTTCTCGCCGCGCAAGAGTGACCTGACGCTGTACATCATGCCGGGATTCTCGGAGCACGCCGAACAGCTGGCGACGCTCGGTCGGCATCGTACGGGCAAGTCGTGCCTGTACATCAAGCGACTCGCCGACGTGGACTTGGCCGTATTGAGGGATCTCATGCGCGAGTCGGTGGCGGCGATGCGAAAGCGATACGCGCCGAGTGAATCCACGCCACGACACACGCCGTAAGTCTGAGCATGCCCTTCCAAGACGCCACCCCCCAAACCGCTGTCTCGCAGGGTGTCGCCGTACCGGCGAGCCCGACCGCAGCCGAGATCTATCAGGCCCTGAGCGCACAGCGAAGCGAGCTGATCGATCAACGCGAAGCGCTCGAGGACACGCGTCAGGAGTTGAGTCGGCAGTTGCGTCAGGGGACAATGAGCGAGGCCGACCGCGCGGGGATCGACCAGCGCATCGCGCTCACGGACAAGCAGATCATCGAGAAGCAGATCGCGATCGCTGAGGCCGACGCTCGCGTCGCAACGGCGGCCGCGGTGCCCGGCGCCACGCTCGATCCTACACCGCCGCGCCAGAACCCCAACGACGAAGTGTTCGAGATGTTCGGCTTCACGTTGTTCATCTGCACGGTGCTGGCAATCCCGATTGTGATGGCATGGACCCGGCGCATCTGGCGACGCGGATCGAACACGGGCGCGCTCCCGGCTGAGCTGACTGACCGATTGGGCAGCCTCGAACGCTCTGTGGACTCTGTCGCCCTGGAAGTCGAGCGCATCGGCGAGGGACAACGATTCGTCACCCAGTTGCTCGCCGAGCGGGCCGCAACAGCCGGCCGCCTTGCTGCGGCAGGGGACGACCGGCAGGTTTGAGGACCTTCTCCTGCCGCACGGCCAGCGACCGCGTGGCGGCCACCTCCAGCCGCACGGCTCCGATGACGAATCCGGAACTTCCGTATCGGGAGCTGTTCGAGTCGAATCCGCACCCCATGTGGGTGTACGATATCGGCTCCCTGCGTTTTCTGGCCGTCAATGGCGCGGCGCTGCGATGCTACGGCTGGAGTCGGGAGGAGTTCCTCGGCATGACGATCGCGGACATTCGTGCGCCGGAGGAGCGACGCGCCTTGCGGGAGGCGGTGGCCGCGACACCGCGGGGTTACAATCGGTCCGGTGTCTGGCGGCATCGGGACAAGGGCGGCCGTGCCGTTCTCGTCGAAATCGCGTCGCACACGCTGCCGTTCGAGGGACATGATGCGCGTTTGGTGGTGGCCTACGACGTCACGGAACGCGAGCACTTGGCAGCCGCGCGCGCGGAAGCCGAGGCAGCCCTGCGACTGAGCGAGGAACGGTTCCGGCTCGTGGCCCGCGCGACCAGCGACGCCATCTATGATTGGGACCTGCGCACGGACGCGATATGGTGGAATGACGAGGCGCGCGTGCTGTTTGGCGAGAGCATCGCGCCCGGTGACGAGCCGTCTGGACGGCGCTCCGGCGCGGACTGGAAGGCGCGCATCCACCCCGATGATCGCGAGCGCGTCGTCAACGGCATCGAATCGGTGATCCGGGGCAGCGGCAACGCGTGGAGCGATGAATACCGCTACCGGCGCTCGGACGGCACCTATGCGATCGTCGCGGACCGTGCGTTCGTGCTGCGCGAGGAGGAGGGACGACCCACGCGCGTGGTCGGCGGCATGACGGACCTCACTGAGAAGCGCACGCTCGAGGCGCAGTTCCTGCGCGCGCAGCGCATGGAGAGCATCGGCACGCTGGCAGGCGGCATCGCGCATGACCTCAACAACACGCTCGCGCCGATCCTGATGTCGATCGACCTCATGCGCGAGCATGTGACGTCGCCTGCGGGGCTCGAGCTGCTCGCGATGATTGAGCAGAGCACGCAGCGGGGCGCCCAGCTCGTGCGTGAGGTGCTGACGTTCGCGCGTGGGGTGGAAGGAGACCGTATACGCATTCCTACGGAGGAGGTGGCGCGGGACCTCGAGCGCATTGCCGCCGATGAGTTCCCGCCCGGCGTGCACCTTCGCCTGGACATGCCGGCCGGCCTCTGGCCCCTGTTGGGCGATCCCGCGCAACTGCGGCAGGTGCTGCGCAATCTGTGTGCGAATGCCTGCGACGCCATGTCGGACGGCGGAGAGATGTCGGTGGTCGGCAGCAACGTGCGCCTGGATGCTGCCGCGGCGGCGTTGATCCCCGATGCGACGGCAGGGAACTACGTGCGACTGTCGTTCCGCGACACGGGTGCGGGGATGCCGCCGCGTGTGCTCGACCGCGTGTTCGAACCGTTCTTCACGACCAAGAGTGTGGGCCGGGGCACGGGGCTCGGGCTGCCGATCGTGCAGGCGATCGTGCGCAGCCACGGTGGCTTCATCGTGGCGCGCAGCACGCCGGGGGAAGGCAGTGTGTTCGACGTGCATCTGCCGGCCTTTGCGGACGGACGCGATGTCGAGGCGCCGCAGCGTCGTCCGTCAGGCCCGGGGGCCGCAGGTGGCACGGTGCTGTTGGTGGATGACGAGCCCAACATCCTCGCGTTCGCCTCCAGACTACTCGAGCGGCGCGGCTTCAAGGTCATCAGCGCGTCGACCGGCGACGACGCCATCGCGGCCGCGGGCAAGACCGCGGGGCGCATCGTGCTCGTCATTACGGACCTGCTCATGCCGGGCACGGACGGTCACGCGGTGATTCGCGAGGTCCGGCGCATCGCGCCGGAGATGCCGGTGATCGCCATGAGCGGTCTGGACGCGCGGGACGTAGTGGATCGGGACCCATCGAAACACGCCGTCCCCGGGTCCGCGCCGATCCACCTCATGAAGCCGTTCACCGCGGCGCAGCTCGATGCCGCGGTGCGGCGGGCTTTGGTATGAAGTCAACTCTTCCATTCTCACGGGATCGCTGATGTTCGCAATGAGACTCGTCCCGACGGCCGCGCTGGCCGTCCTGCTGCTCTCGTCCGCCGTCACGCCCGCGACCGCACAGAACGTGCGTCGCGACGGCTTCGTGCCGGTGCGTGTCGACGTCGACCGCAACAAGGTCCTGCTCGAGATCACGCCCGAGCGGCTGGGCCAGGACCTGCTGCATCAGCAGGTGCTCGCGACCGGCGCCGGCTCGCCCACGCTTGGCCTCGATCGTGGACAGATGGGCGGCGCGTCCGTCGTGCGCTTCGAGCGGCACGGCAAGCGCGTGCTCGTGGTCGAGGACAACTGGAATACGCGCGCGCCGGCCGCCGACGCCGCGGGCCAGCGCGCGGCGGCCGAGGCGATGCCGTATTCGATCATCGCCTCCTTCCCGATTGAATCCGAGGACGGCGGCATGCTCGTAGTCGATGCCACCTCGCTGTTCCTGTCGGACACGTATGGCATCGCCAACTCGTTCCGCCGCTCGCAGCAGGGCAGCGCCCGCGTGGACGCCGCGCGCAGTTGGATCGACACGGCGCGCACCAAGGCGTTCCCGCTGAATACCGAGATCCATGCCGTGCTCGCGTTCGGCATCGACAATCCCGGTGGCGGCCTGCGGCGCACGGTGCCGAACCCATCGTCGGCGGTCTTTGAGGTGCACCACTCGCTCGTGCAACTGCCGCCGGCCGATGGGTTCCGGCCGCGCAAGGCGGATTCACGCTCCGGCCTCTTTGGCACCGAGTTCAACGATTTCTCGCAGAGTCTCGAGGGCACGTATCGCGATGCCTTCGCCGACCGCTGGCGCCTTGTGCCGAAGGATCCTGCGGCGTACATGCGCGGCGAGCTCGTCGAGCCCGTGCAGGCGATCACGTACTATCTGGACCCGGGCATCCCGGAGCCGTACCGCACCGCGTTCAAGGACGGCGGCAACTGGTGGGCCAAGGTCTTCGAGGCCGCAGGCTTCCGCAACGCATTCTCGGTGCGCGACTTGCCGGCGGGCGCGGATCCCATGGATGCGCGCTACAACATGCTCTATTGGGTGCACCGCACCGGTCCCGGCCCGTCAGTGGGACCGTCGTTCTCTGACCCGCGCACGGGCGAGATCGTGCGGTCCGTCGTGCGCATGGATTCGTGGCGGTCGTTGATCGACTACAACATCTACGCCGGACTCCTGCCTGCGGCCGGCCCGAACGGCTTTGCGATGTCAGCCGAGGAATTCGCGATGGGCCGCCGGCGCCAGCACGCGGCGCACGAGATCGGCCACACGCTGGGGCTCTCGCACAACTTCATCGCGGCGTCGCAGGGCCGCGCCTCGGTGATGGATTATCCGGTGCCGATCATCACGGTCGACGGTCGCGGCAACCTTGACCTGTCGAAGGCCTACGCGCCGGGGCCTGGCGGATGGGACACGCTCGCGATCCGCTACGGCTACACGTGGTTCCCCGACGCGCGCAGTGAGGCCGAGGGGCTCGAGCGCATCGTGCGCGACGGGCTCAGCGAGGGCCTGCGCTTCGTGGCCGACCAGGATGCCGGCGCTGAGGGCTCGATTCCCGAGGCCACGCGCTGGGTCGAAGGCAGTACGATGTTCGACGCGGTCGACCGCACGTCGGCCGTGCGCCGCGTGTTGATCGACAAGTTCGACGAACGCGCGATCAAGCCCGGCGAGCCGATGTACCTGCTCAACATGCGCTTCGCACACGTGTACCTGCACCACCGGTACTCGTTGGAGGGCCTGATCAAATACGTCGGCGGCATGGACTTCCGGTATGCCATGCGCGGCGACGGACAGGTGCCGACGCAGATCCTGCCGGCCGCGTCGCAGCGCCGGGCGCTCACGATGGCGCTCGACGCACTGGAGCCGATGGAACTCGCCGTGCCCGAGCGCGTGATGGCGCTGATTCCGCCCGTGCCCGCAGGTGGCGACCGGTCACTGGCTTGGATCGGTTCTGCCGGTGGCCCGGCGTTCGACCAGGTGAGTCTGGCCGGCGGCCTCGCGCGCGAGGTGGTGGAAGGATTGCTCCATCCGGAGCGTGCCGCGCGGCTCGTGCTGTTCAACGCGCGCGACAAGGCGAACCCGTCACTCGATGAGGTGATGCGGACGATCGTGGACCGGTCGTGGGGCGCCAAGCCCGCGGCCGACGCCAACCATCAGGCCCTGCGCCGTGCCGTGCAACGCGTGGTGCTGAACGCCCTGCTGGACTTGGCCGGCAACACGCGCGCGCTGGCCGAGGTGCGATCGATGGCCGAGCTGCACCTGACGGCGCTCGATGAGCGGCTGGCCGGTGACACAAGTGGCTCGCCAGCCGACCGCGCGCTACGCGCCGCGGCTCGTCGCGACATTGCGGCGTATTTTGACGGCGAGGATGATCCGGAGGCCCGGTCGCGGTTTGAGGTGATTCCGCTGCCCTGGCCGTAGGCCAGGGCAGCGGGGACGGCAGACGGCGGACGACCTTCGATGCGCGGGGGGATGCGGGGCGCCCTACGGTACGGGTTGCGGGGTGGGGTCGGGATGCGAGGTCCCGCATCCCGCATCTTAGGGCACGATCAGTAGTTCCTCGCATCCCCAACCACCCCCCGCAACCCGTACCGCCCGTGCAACCCGCATCCCCCCTCGCATCGTAGTACTGTTGCGCCGGCGCAACCTTATGGGACCCGCCGGTGTCATACTCAGCGCAAGTTCCTCCCACCTGAAGTCGAGACCGCCATGGCATTCCTTCGATCCCGCCGGACGATCGTGGTCACGCTCGTCCTGTTGCTCGGCCTGCCATCGGCCTGGCTCCTCGCGCGACCGGCGGCGAACGATGGAGGGGCGCTGGTGGCAACGGTCCGCGAGGGCGACTTCCTCGTCACCGTGACCACCGCCGGTGAGCTGCGCGCGAGCAACTCCGTGCAGATCCAGGGGCCGGCGGACATGCAGCGCGCCGGGGCCTTCCAGGTCAAGATCGCCTCCATCGTGCCCGAAGGCACGGTGGTCAAGAAGGGCGATGTCGTCGCCGAACTCGACCGCTCATCGCTCGCGCAAAAGCTGCAAGAGACCACGCTCGCGGTGCAGAAGGCTGAAGCCGTGAACGAGCAGGCCATGCTCGACTCCACGCTCAACCTCTCCACCGCGCGCGAGGCCATTCGCGGCATGGAACTCGCCCTCGAGGAGAAGCGGCTCGCCAAGGAGCAGGCCATCTACGAGGCGCCGACGATCCAGCGGCAGGCCGAGATCGAACTGGAGAAGGCGCAGCGAGCGCTCGCGCAGGCCAAGCTCGACTACGAGACCAAGGAAGACCAGGCCGAGGCCAAGATGCGCGAGGTGGGCGCCGACCTCCAGCGTCAGAAGAACAATCTCGAGATCGTGCAGCAGGTCATGGCCGACTTCACCATTCACGCGCCGGCGCCCGGCATGGTCATCTATCAGAAGGAGTGGAACGGGAAGAAGCGGGCCGTGGGCTCCACCGTGGGTGCGTGGGACCCGACGGTCGCCACGTTGCCTGACCTGACGAAGATGGAGTCGATCACCTACGTCAACGAGATCGACATCCGGAAGGTCGCCGTCGACCAGCCGGTGGTGATCTCGCTCGACTCGGACCCGGATAAGCGGCTCGAGGGCAAGATCGTGCAGGTGGCCAACGTCGGCGAGCAGCGGCCCAACACCGATGCAAAGGTGTTCGAGGTCAAGATCCTGCTGACCGTCACCGACACCACGCTGCGGCCCGGCATGACGACCGGCAACGCGATCCAGACCACCAAGCTGGCCAACGTGCTCTCTGTGCCGATCGAGGCCGTGAGCTCCATGGACGACGTGCCGTACGTGTACAAGCGCAGCGGCGGCCGTGTGATCAAGCAAGAGGTCGAGACCGGCGCCATGAACGACCTCGAGGTCGTCATCTTGCGCGGCGTCGAGGCGGGCGATGAAGTCCTGCTCGTGCCGCCGTCCGACGCCGCCGGCATGGATGCCGTCCGACTGCCGGGTTCCACGCGCGGCTCCGATGCGAAGGGTGGCGATTCCGCCGCCACGACCCGGACCGTCCCGCGTGACAGTTGATCTCAAACGCCTGGCGCACCTGCGCGTGGCGTTCTCTGGGCACGTCGTTTTTGCGACGCGCACCGCGCTGGAGGCCGTCACGCACAACCGGCTGCGCGCCGGCCTGACCTCCCTCGGCATCCTCTTCGGCGTTGCCTCCGTGATCGCGATGCTGGCCATCGGCAAGGGCGCCGAGTCGGAGATTCTCGAGCAGATGCGGTTGCTGGGCTCGAACAACGTGCTGATCCGCCCGTACGAGGAACAAACCGAAGGCAACGCGGAAGAGGAGCAGGACGCGAAGCAACCCAAGCGCTATACGCCGGGCCTCACCTATCTCGACGCCGATGCGATCCGGCAGGTGATCCCCGGCGTCGACGCCGTCAGCGCCGAGGTCGTGGTGAACTCGACGCTCACGCGCGAGGGATACCGGCGCTCGGGGCGTGTCGTCGGCGTGGACAGCACGTACTTCCGGCTGCTCAACATGCCGCTCGTGCGCGGAAACCTGTTCACACATGAACAGATGGAGCTGGGCCGCCCCGTGGCGATCATCGGCCACGGCGTGCGATCGCGCTTCTTCACGACCGAGGACCCGATCGGCAAACGGATCAAGGTCGGCGAGATTTGGCTCACGGTCGTCGGCGTGCTGGCCGACCGCCAGGTTGCCGGCGAGAACGCCGAGCGACTCGGCCTGCGCGACGTGGGCATGGACGTGTTCGTGCCGATCCATACGATGCTCTCGCGCTTCCGCAACCGCGCGCAGGTCACACAGCGCGACATCGAGGCCGCCGCGCGCGCCGAGGGGCAGGAGGGCATGATCATCATCGGTGGCGAGGAGAGCGAGCAGCCGAGCGAGGAGACGAAGGCCGAGCGCACCAACACCAACCAGCTCGACCGCATCGTCGTGCGCGTGAACGAGGCGCGCCACGTGCCGCAGGTCGCCGACATCGCGCGCCGCATGCTCGAGCGGCGGCACAATGGGGTGATCGACTTCGAGATCACCGTGCCGGAACTGCTGCTCAAGCAGGAGCAGCGCACCAAGACGATCTTCAACGTCGTGCTCGGCGCGATCGCCAGCATCTCGCTCATCGTCGGCGGCATCGGGATCATGAACATCATGCTGGCGTCGATCCTCGAGCGCATCCGCGAGATCGGCGTGCGCCGCGCGATGGGCGCCACGCAGACCGACATCCTCGCGCAGTTCCTCGCCGAGGCGGTGATCATCAGCGTCGCCGGCGGCGTGGCGGGCATCTTGGTCGGCGCCGGGCTGAGCTTTGGCATCGAACAATTCGCAGGCATCCGCACGCTGGTCTCGGCGGCGTCGGTGATCGTGGCGTTCGGCGTGTCGCTGAGCGTCGGACTCGTGTTTGGGATCGTGCCGGCGTGGCGCGCCGCGCGGCAGGATCCCGTGGTCTGTCTCCGGTATGAGTGACATGCGATTTCATAGGTGCGTGTTCGTTGTCATCGCGTTCGTCGTGGGATCGGCCAGCGCCCGCGCCCAGGACGTAGCCGCCACCACTCGCGCGCAGGGCGGGGCCGAGCCCCTCGTGCTCACGCTGCAGGAGGCGATCACGCGCGCCCAGACCGAGGGCTTGCAGGCCCGGGCGGCGCGCGCCACACGCGACGCCGCGCGCCAGCGCGACCGCGCGTTCGGCGCCGCGCTGCTGCCGCAACTCTCGCTGACGGGCACGATCCCATCGGTCAACCGGTCGATCAATCCGGTCGTGCAGCCCGACGGATCCACGCTCTACCGCTCGCAGTCGCTCAACCAATCGTCGCTGACGATGGCGCTCACGCAGGTGCTGCCCTACACCGGCGGCGAGCTGTTCATCAACTCGGGACTCTCGCGTCTCGACGTCACAGGCAGCACGACGTCGCGCACGTGGTCGTCGACGCCGATGCTCGTCGGCATCCGGCAGGATATCCTGCGCCCCAATACGCAGAAGTGGGAGAACCGCGCGCAGGGCCTGCGCGCCGAAGCCGCCGAACGCGCCTATGCGGAGTCCATGGAGGACGTCGCCATCGCCGCGGCAAACGCGTTCTTCGACTACTACACGGCGAAGCTCAATCTCGAGAATGCGGCGACCAACGCCGCCGTGAACGACACGCTGTTCACGCTGAACAAGGGGCGGTTTGAGGTCGGCAAGATCGGCGAGAACGACCTATTGCAGAGCGAACTGGCGCTGCTCCGGCAGCGCGTGTCGCTGGACGGCGCGCGGCTCGAGCACGACCGCGCGCTGGCGGCGCTGCGCCTCACGCTGAACCTGCCGCCGGGCGCGCCGCTCGAGATCGTGGTGCCGTCCGATATCCCGGAAGTCGTGGCGGACACGGCGGTCGCCGTCGCGCAGGCGCTGCGCAATGGGTCGCAGGCCGTCGACCTCGAGTTGCAGGATGTGCAGGCCGAGCGCGCCGTGAGCGAGGCCAAGTACGCGACTGGCATCGGTGCGACGGTGCAGGCCTCGATGGGCCTCAACCAGACCGGGAACGAAGTCAACGCGGTGTATCGCGACCTGCTCGAGGCGCAGCGCTTCAACCTGCAGGTATCGATGCCGCTCGTGCAGTGGGGCGGTCGCAGCGCGCGGATCCAGGCCGCGCAGCTGGACGAAGAGCGCGTGGAGCACACGACCCGCCAGACGCGTGAGCAGATCGCGCAGGAGGCGCACTTTGCCGCGCTGCAGCTTGCCCAATCGCGCCGGCAGCTGGCCATCGCCGCCAAGGCGGACACCGTCGGCGCGAAGCGGTTCGAGGTCGCCAAGAACCGCTACGTGATCGGGCGTATCGACATGGACAACCTGTACCAGGCGCAAAACGAGAAGGACGCTGCGCTCGTGTCGTACCTCCAGTCGCTGCGTGGCTACTGGGTGGCCTATTATCGGCTGCGTCGTGTCACGATGTATGATTTCGCGACAGGGGCCGTCATCCACTAGCTTCAGGGTGTGCACACCAACCTGGCGCCCACCGCATTTCCTGAGACCGTCCGGCGCGCCCGCGCGGAACTCTCATACGCCCCGCTGGACGTTGCCTCGTTCGCGCGTCCGCTGTCGCTGTGTGATGTCGCGCGCTGCCATGGGGCCTGCTGTTCAGACGGAGCGCCACTCAACGCCGAGGAAGTGACCGTGTTGTCGCGACTCACCGTGGAGGAGGCGGCCGGTCTTACGGGGCTGGGACTCGTGCCCGACCGGCTGGTCGCCGCGGCGGAGCATGGCGGGGCGGGCCACACGGGGCTGCGCATGCGCGAGGTCGGAGAGCGCTCGCCGCGCCATCCCGAGAGTGTGCCCGATACCGCCTGCGCCGCCCTCACGCACGACGGCTTGTGCGGCTTCCAGGTGCTCGCCGTGAACACCGGGCGGCATCCGTGGTTCTGGAAGCCGATGATCTGCTGGCTGCATCCGGTGAAGGCCGACGCATCGGGTATCCGGCTCCCACCCGAGGGCATCGGCCGCGACGAGGCGTATCGCGAGGGCGGTTTCGCGTCCGTGACCGAGTGCAGTCGTGCCGGCATCGACGCGCACGTGGCGACCGAGATCCTGCAGCCGGAACTGGGTTTTCTGGGCGAGCTGGTGGGGCGTGACCTGAACGAAGAGTTGCGCGCGCCGGTGTAGGGCCGCGAGCAATGCGCGGCAGCCGCCGGGCGGGCTCGCTGTCGCGCGCTCGTCGCAGCATTTTCTCCGCGGCCGCCGTACACGGCGGCGTCCCCGTATGCCGCCGTGTCTCCCGCCCCCCACGCAATGGAACGCCGCCGCTTTCTCGCTGACCTCTCGCGCTACGCCGCGCTCTGTGCCGGCCTGCCGAACAACTGGCGGCTCGCCTCGCGCCCGCGATTCGCCGACGATCCGTTTGCGCTCGGGGTCGCGTCGGGTGACCCCACGCCCTCGGGGGCGGTGCTCTGGACGCGACTCGCGCCGCGCCCCTATGAACCGGAGGGCGGTATGGACGGCGTGCGGGCGACGGTCGCATGGGAAGTGGCCGACGACGACGCGTTCACGAGTATCGTGAGCCGCGGCCGCCACACTGCCGCGCCCGAACTCGGGTACAGTGTGCACGTGGACGTGGACGGGCTCGCGCCGGACCGATGGTACTTCTACCGCTTCATGAGTGGTGACGCGATGAGCGCCATCGGCCGCGTGCGCACCGCGCCCGCCGTGGGCGCAATGACACCGCTGCGCTTTGGCGTCGCGTCCTGCCAGAACTACGAGCAGGGCCTGTTCACGGCGCTGGATCACCTCTCGCGCGAGCGTCTGGACCTCGTGACGCATCTCGGCGACTACATCTACGAGTACGCCACGCGGCCCAACGCGGTGCGGCCGAATCATGGATTCGAGCTGAGGACGCTCGGCGACTACCGGCGCCGCTACAGCCAGGCCAAGCTGGACCCCGCGCTGCGCGCCGCGCACGCGATGTGCCCGTGGATCGTCACGTGGGACGATCATGAGGTCGACAACAACTATGTCGGCGACATCGGCGAGAACCTGTACGAGTCGGCCGAACAGATGCGCGACCGTCGCGCCGCGGCGTATCAGGCATGGTGGGAGCACCAGCCCGTGCGGGTGCCGCGCGCGCGTTCCTGGGCCGACCTCGACATCGTGCGCTCGGCCTCGTGGGGCTCGCTCGCGTCGTTCTGGATGCTCGACACGCGTCAATACCGTGATGACCAGCCCTGTGGCGACGGCAACAAGGCCGTGCCCTGCGGCGATCGCGAGGACGCCGGCCGCACGGTGCTTGGGTCGCGGCAGGAACAGTGGCTCGCCAACGGCATGTCGACGTCGCGCTCGCGCTGGCAGGTCATCGCTCAGCAGATCCGTGTCGCGCCGTGGGATTCGCGCGCCGGCGAGGAGACCGTGTTGCCGATGGACAGCTGGAGCGGATACCCGGCCGCGCGCGATCGGCTGCTCGGCACCATCGCCGAGCACGCACCGAACCGCAGCGTCGTGCTCACGGGTGACGTGCACTCGAGCTGGGTGAACGAGCTGCACGCGGGATTCGACCGGCCGGACCGCCCGGTGGTGTCGACGGAGTTCATTGCCACGTCGATCTCCTCGGGCGGGGACGGCGACGACACGTACCGGTCGGTGGAACGGGCGCTGCCGGAGAACCCGCACACGAAGTGGCATCGCGCGCGGCGCGGGTACGTCGTCTGCGAGGTGAGCGCCGACGAGTGGCGCGCCGATTACCGCGAGGTGCCGTTCGTGACGCGGCCCGGCGCGCCCGTGTCGACGGTGAGTGCGTGGCGCGTGCAGCACGGTCGCGCCGGCGTGACCCGCGCGTAAATTCCGCGCATGGTCAATATCCTGCAGGCCGTCTATATCGCGACCGCGGTGATGCTCGTGATGGCGCTGGTGCGGTTCATCGGCAGCCGCCGCGCCACGGGCGAGGATCGCGCGTGGCTCGCCGAGAAGGCGCGACGCTACTTCATCATCTCGGGCGTCATGGGCATCGCGAGCATCGGCGGGTACACCGTCCTCGAACCGCCGCTCGAGCCGTGGACGCTCGCGCCGGGCCGCGGCGCGATCGGCATCGACACGTTGACGTCGCACGCGCGCCTGGTGGCCGAGCTCGGTGATTCGCTAGTGCGGCTGACGCGGCTCGATCCCGATGCGACCGTCGACGAACGCATCCCGGTCAGTGAACGCGCGACCGTGCGCGCCACAGTGCTGTTTCCGGATGACGACTTGCGCCGGCTCGAGATCTTCTGGCAGGACACGGTGCGGCTGGAGCGTGCCGCCGTGCTGCGTGTGCGTGGCGACTCGAGCCGATGGCGCCTCGAGTCCGGTGAAACACTCGGCGACCCCGGCGCCGACGGCGCGCCACGACGTGTGCTTAGCGTGTCGACGACGGCCGCCGCAGGAGACACGAGCGATGCGCCGGGCGGCTCCGGCGCATCCAGCACCACGCCCTGATGCGACCGCTGCGGTGCGTCTCGTGGGCGTTGATGGTCGCGCTGCTCGGGTTCGCGGTGGCGACGTACCCGGGGCTTCCCGGTGAGATTCCCGTGCATCTCGACGCGAGTGGCGATCCGACGCGCTTCGAGGTCACGACGCCGATGTCGTGGTTCGCGCTTTCCGGCATCACGCTGCTGACGTTTGGGGCGCTGCAGGTTGTTTCGATGATGCTCCCGAAACGGCCCCACCTCTTCAACTTCCCCGACAAGGACCGGTTTCTCGCGCTGCCGGCAGAGTATCGCTCGCCGGTCATCGTGGAAATGCAGGTCGTCCTCGAGGTCTGCACCATCCTCACGCTGCTCACGCTGTGGATGGTGCAGTTGCTGATGTGGCGCAAGGCAATGGGCGCCGACGCCGGTTTGCTCGAGGTTGCGCCGTTCTTCGGGTTCTTGGTCGCGCCGGTCGTGCTCGCGCTGCTGACGCGCGTGTCTTCGGCGACGGACCGGGAAGAACGGAGGTGGAAGGCGAGGGTGGATGCGTGACGAGGGGAAAGGCTGTCTCACGCGGAGGCGCGGAGCACTTCCGGAGTGAACTGAGAGGGGGCGCTGCCGTGAACACCCGGCCGCGCCCCCTCTCGAGTATCAGTGTCTTTTGTGGTTCAAGTTAACGCAGCCAGTATAGCCCTCTGGAGCGACGCAGCCCGCCAATCCTCGCTCTCTGTTCCTCCGCGCCTCCGCGTGACATGCCTTTTCCCGCATCCCGCATCCCACCTCGCCGTGATCAGGCTTACGTGATCTGCACGCCGGTGGTGAAGAACCGGTCGGTGTCGGAGAAGCCCGGCTGCGGCAGGTTGTCGTAGCGAAGCACCCATGAGAGCTTCACGCCGATGCGCGCCGAGAGGGGGGCGACGATCGAGGACTCGAGGTTGACGCGCCAGTCCTTTGTCTCGGAGAGATTTGGCACCCACTCGACCTGCTGATCGAAGTAGGACGTGGCCGTGAAGCTGTGCCGCCACGAGATCGCGCCGCGCGCGGACGGGAAGTTCCGCTGCTCGCCGTCGGTCGAGATCTGCTGCGTGACGCTGCCGCCGCCTTCGAGGTTGATCGTGTCCTTGGACATCGCGAGCACGCGCGCCTGCAGGCCGAACTGTTCCTCGAAGCGGCGCTCGATGCCTGCAAACCGGTTGCGGTCGAAGCCGCCGCCCAGGAACACGGCGAGCACGCGGTCGATCTTGTAGTCACCGCGCAGCGTCGTGCGCAGGTTGTTGGTGCTGACCGTGTCTCCCTGTTTGCCGTATACCATCGCAAACGCCTGCGAGAGCGTGAACCGCCCGCGCTCACGCGAGAACCGCTCGCCCACGTTGAGCGTCGTCACGGCGGTGTTGCCACTCGTCTGCACGAAGCCGAAGTCGATCGTGGCCTTCGTGATCGCCGGTTCGAGAACGTCCTGTGCCGCGGCGGCGGGGACAAGTGTGCCAAGCACGACGACGACGGTCAGCGCAGCGATGGTCGCGCGGTAGCAGGTGGAGGTCGGATACATCGGCTCGCGGAATGGGGAACGGGTCGAGGTCACATCGGCGGGTGACGAAGGATAATCCCCTACGGGCGTCTGGCGAACCACTTCCGTTACGAATAATCTTGGGCGCCGGCGTCCGCCGGAGAAGGCCGCGCATGGTTCCGCGCTCATCGTCCCGGAGAGCTCATGGTCCGCGAATTCGTCGATTTCCTGAAGGTGTACGGTGTCATCGGCCTCGCCATCGCCGTCATCATCGGCGGCAAGGCAAACGCCCTCGTGTCGGCCATCGTGGACGGCATCCTGATGCCCTTCGTGACCTACTTCATTCCGGGTGGCGCGTGGCGCACGATGCCATGGGAGATCGGCCCGTTCACGTTCCTCATCGGCCCCGTGCTCGCCGCGTTGATCGACTTCACGATCGTGGCGTTCATCGTCTTCCTGTTCGCCAAGAAAGTCCTCAAAGAGGAGAAAGTCACCAAGAAATAGACTACGATGCGGGGGGGGATGCGGGGCGCCCTACGGTACGGGTTGCGGGGTGGGGTCGGGATGCGAGGGGACTGCAGTCCCTTCGTATCGCCGTAATCCTCGCATCGCCGTAATCCTCGCACCGCCGTTCCTCCTCGTATCGCGGGTCTCTCGCAGCCTATACCGCAGGGCGCCTCGCATCGCCGTCTCGCATCGCCGTTCTCTACCAGCGCCAATCGCGGAACAGGTCCAGACCGAACTGGTAAATCTGCTGGAACGACCCCACGCGCGTGCACGGCGACGAGCCGGGGTCGATGGACACCTGCGCCGAGAGCTTCTCGCGCGGCCGGTACTCGTAGGCGATGCCGAACCACGCCGGCAGTGATTGGGCGGCGCGGTTCTCGCCGCGGCAGACGCCCGTGGAGACGCGCAGGAATGAATCCGGGCTCAGCTGCGCGCCCGCCGTCAGCGCGAAGCTGTTGAGTAGTCCCTCGAACGAGTTGAGCGTGAAGTCCGACGGCGAATTCCCCGCGACGGTCGTGACCTGTAGCTCGCTGATGAACGGGATCCTGCCGCCGAGTGCCTGCTCGACCGCGCCGCCAATCGACGGCACGAGCGCGGCCGTCGCGCTGCGCACCGCCGACGACCCGCGGTTGTCCAGCGCGAAGGACGGTGCGCCGAACAGCAGATAAGAGATGATTTCGGTATCGGTCGCCGTCGTGCCGAGGTCGGCCGAATAGAGCGAGAGTCGCGGCCGGCGCGTCGTGCCCGTGATGCGCGCGTGGATCTGCACGTCCTCGGCTTGGGCCTGCCGCACGAGGTACGATGCGAAAATGTCCAGGGTCGGCGGGTCGACGGCGAACCCGCCGCCGAGCGGGATCACGCCATCGACACGGACCACGCCGCTGTCCACCTGGAACGTGCGCTGCAGCAGCCCGAGGTCGAGCCGGTAGGTGCCCCGCGTGGCGGAGATCTCACCGACGACGTCCGGCGCCTGCAACGTCCCCGTGACATCCACGCTGCCCTGCAACTGGACGTTCGCCTCCGGGGAGCGCAACCGCACCTCGTTGCCTAACTGCACCGTGACGTTCTCAAGCCGCGGGATGTACTTGCGTCGCTGCGCCGCCGCAGCCTCGTCCTCGGGCAGCGCGAGCACCTGGCGCGACTGCGTACTGATGAACGCGTTGCCGCTGGGCACGGTCATCTCCCCGCTCAGCACGAGTGAGTCGAGCGGGCCGCGCAAATCGAACTGCCACGATACATCGGCCTCCGCGAGGCGCGGGTCGTCGATCACGCGCAACTGGCGCGCGTAGGTGTCGATGTCGGCGTACCAGCCGGACGGCGTCCGCACGATCGCGCCCGTGACGGTGGCGGTGTCCGTGGTGCCCGCGCCGTCGGCCAGGCGCACGCGATGCAGGATCACGGAGTCCGGCGAGAACGAGACGTCCATGATCATGTCGGCGAAGCCCGTTTGCAGCGCCGGCACGGTGAAGCGTCCGTCGCGCAACAGGAACACGCCGCGCGGCTCGTAGTCGCCCCAGGTGCCCGTGACGAGCATGTCCGCGTCGAACGCGCCGGAGAGATCCGCGACGCCCGGCACGAACGGCCCGATGCCTTCGAGCGACGTGGCGTCCGCGACAAATCGCAGGTACAACTCCTCGTCGTCGACGAGGCGCTGCTCACGCGTGCGCGACTCGAAGGCGAGGTCCAACGGCAGTGTGCCCGTGAGCACGAATGACTCACGTCCGTTCGTCTTGCCGTACAGCTCCAGCTCCGCCTTGCGGTCCGCGTACGTGCCCGCGAACCGTAGGTCGGGCACGCGACGGCCGTCCGCGGTCGCGGAGTCTACCGTCGCGTTCACCGTGATCTCGGGCGCTGAGCGCGTGCCACGGACGTCGGCCGCAGCGGAGATGCGTCCCACGAGGCCGGCCGGCACGAGCCCGGTGAACTGCGCGTGCGCGAAGGGCACGCGCGTCGCCTGCAGCAGCGCGGCCACCGGGCCCGCCGAGTCACTGCGCGCCGCGAACAGCAGCGAGGCGCCGTCCGTGCTGGCGAGACGCACTGTGTCGATCGTCAGCCGGTCCGGTCCGTTGAAGAGCTCTGTCGGCTCCAGCAGCGCCCACGTCGCCGTCTCGGACTCCGCGTTGACGGAGTCGATGCGCACGCGCAGGCTGTCCCGCATCCACTCGAGCTCCGCGCGCGCGGTTGCGCGCAGCGTGTCGCCGACCTCGGCCTGCATCGACGCATCCACCCACCTGGCCTCACGCACGGCCGCCTGCGCGGCCAGTCGCGTCACCGGAAATCCCAGCGCCAGCACGTTCGCGGCGTCGAACGACACGTTGCCGCGCGTCGCCGCCGGCAGGCCGTCCAGCGCGACGGTACCGGTGATGGTGTCCACGGCATTCGCGCCCGCCTGCAGCGACTGGCCGTGAAATGTCGCGCGCACGTCCATCGTGTCGAGCGAGCCCAGCAGCACGCCGCGCACCGCGAGCGACCCCGCCAGCGAGTCCTCCCACGCGACGGCGAGACTATCCGGCAGGAAACCCCGCAGCAGCGCCATCGAATCGATCGCGGCGTCAAAGCGCAATGAGTCGCGCAGTGCCGGATCACGACTGAGCCGACCGCGCGCGCTCATGCGACCCACGGCAGATTCCACCGCCAGCGTGTCCACGCGGATGCCGCCAGGCTCGAACACGAGGTCGGCGCGGCCCTCACGCATCTTGAGGCCGGCGAGGTCACTCGTGGAGTCGAGCACCACCAGTACCGGGCCCGACACGCCTTCCCACGTGCCCTGCAGGTCGAGCTCGGCCAGGGCCGTGAGACGGTGCGCGGGCAACTCCGACCCGACGAGGAATTGCCGCGCGTCGAACTGTTCCATGGCGGCCCGACCGGCCAGCACCACGCGCGCGGTGTCCAGCGAGGTGGCCCCCGAGAACGTGAGGTAGGTGCCCTCGCCGGTGAGCGAGACCTCGAGCGCGACCGAGTCGCCGCGCGCCTCGGCGCTGACGAACCCTGCCATCACCCCGCGCAGCTGTTGCGGCGTGAACGCGCGCCCGAACGCGGCGACGTTGAGCGTATCGAAGATCAACTGTGCCTCGAGCCACGTTTGCGCCGTGTCCAGCGCGAGCCGGCCCGCGCCGCGCAGATGCGAGGGTGGGTCATCGCCGTCGTCGTGCACGAGGTCGAGGCCGTCGAAGCGGAAGTCGTCCATTGGACCGGCCACGGTGAGCGCCCCGCGCAGGTAGCCGCCCAGCGAATCCGCCCGCTCCGTGAGTGCGCCCAACGTGCGGATGTCGAGCGAGTCGATGCCGACGAACAGCGGCCGCAGTGCCAGTGGATCGCCCTGCAGGTCGATCAGGCCGGCCAGCGTGAAGCGCGAAATCGCGCCGCCGATGCGCCGATCCTCGAACTCAAGCGACGTGGTGTCGAGCGCCCACGCCGTGAGCGGCCCGCCAGGCGCGACCACACGCCCGCGCAGCAACCCGTCCCACGGCGCGGGCGGCATCGAGTCACCGAACATCTCGGCGAGAATCACCAGGTCGAGCGGCGCGAGCGTGACGTCCACATCGCGGATGGCGACCGCGTCGCCGACATCGGCGGTGAACCGACCACCAAAACGTGAACCAGTGCCCGTGGCCTCCAGCGAGTCGATCGCGTAACGGATCACGCCGCGCTCCGGCCCATTGGTGATGCGCACCACCGCGCTGCCACCGCCGGAATCCGGCACGAGCTCCGAGATCCACGCGATGTCCGTGAAGGCGAGTGTGTCGGCGCGCAGGGTGAGATCAAGCCGCGCATCTTGGTCCGGTACGCCCCAACCAATCCCACCCTCGAGGCTCCCGTTTGTACCGCGGAGTCGCACGGCAGCCAACGCGAGTTGCAGCGAATCCGGCCACATCCCCACGCGGCCCTCGGCGTGCAGCAGCGGCACCGGCGGCGACTCGATGTCGACGGACAGGCGTCGTACGGCAAACTCGCCATGCTTATCCGCCAACGCGTATTGCGAAGGCCCGAGCACGAGCTGTAGGTCACGGTACGCCGAGCGCACGGGTGGCAGCGCCGGCAGGGAGTCCGGCCGCGAGATGGTGAGCAGGCCGTCGGCGAGGGCAAACGAGTCGAGCGTGATGCGCCATGCGCTCGCCGTGGAGGCCGGCCTGTTCGGTTCAGGTGCGGCGGCCGTGTCGCTGAACAGCGCGCCGATGTTCCAGCTGCCCGCTTCGTTCTGCGCAAAGTGCGCCTGCGGTCGCAGCACGGTGAGCTGCGTGAGGCTGACCTCACGGTCGAGCAGCGGCGCGAGCGCGTAGCGCCCGCGGATCGGGCCGCTCGCGAGCACCAGCGCGCCGGTGTCATCACGGATCTCCAGCGTATCGAGCGATACCGTGCCAAGCGGCGACAGCGTGAGCCCGCCCAGCAGCGCGCGCCCGCGGTCGCCGAGCGCGGCCTGCGCGCGCTCCGCGATCATGCCGCGAATCTTCTCGTTGCCCCAGTCCGTGCGCAGCAACACGATCGCGCCGCCAACGATGAGCACGGTCGAGCCGCCGAGGATCGCCACGGCCACCAGCAGCGCGATCTTCAGCCGGCGACGCACGTCAGAACGCCTCGCCGATGCTGAAGTGGAACGCGAGTCGCGGGAAGATGCCGCCGCGCCGCGGGGGGCGGAACGTGGCGGGGCACGCGATGGTCGACGACGTGGCGCCCGGTGGAGGCGCGTACTCCTCGAGGGTGCCCGGCGATACGCAGATCGCGCGGCCCGGAATGCCCTGCGAAGGATCACCGCGCACGACATGGAACGCCGGCCCCGGCTCGTAGGCATAGCCGTTGTAGCCGACATCCACGCGGAACGGCCCGAGCGGTGTCACCAGGCGCACGCCCAAGCCGGGCGTCACGCGTAGACCGCTCACCGAGTAGTTGCCCGTGTTGTTCCACACGCGGCCCGCGTCCACAAACAGGACCCAGCGCAGCAGGTCGTTCGGCCATCCCTCACGCGTGCGCAGTTCCAGGTTCATGAGCGCCATCGCCGTGCCGCCCGCCGGCGCGATGCGTTCAAAGCCGTCCTCCGGATCCGCCTCGCGCACGGTCACGCCGTTGCGCACAACAGTGTTGTCGGGCTCCTCGACGATGTAGACCGCCGGCCCGAGCTGGTTCTGGCCGAACCCGCGCACGGTGTTCTGCCCGCCCGAGTAGAAGCGCTCCTGCGGCGGCACCAGCGGCTCGAGGCCGCGGCGCGTGACGATGATGCCCGCCTGCACGCGCGCCGCACCGATGAGGAGGTCGCTGAGGGGACGGTAGATCGCGTACTCGAGCTGGTTGCGGTTGAAGTTGACCCGGATGCCGGGATCGCCGACGTTCGTCGTGCCCAGTCGCGTCTCTACGGCCCAGCGATTGTCGTTGATCACGTCCGTGCCCAGCGTGGGCGCGGAGCGCGAGAACGTCACGCCTGCCGCATGCGTCGTGCTCGGCTCCAGCAACTGCAGGCGGTCGAGAAACCGGCAAAGACCGAATCGCGCGCATGCGACCGCCGCGTCCGAAGTCGTCTGGCCATTGTCGTAGCGGTAGTCGAACACCGTGCTCACGCGCGGGATGATCGGGCGGTCGAATGCGGCGAGCACACCGATACGCGTTTCGCGTTCGTAGCTCTCGAATTCCGTGCGCCGCTCACTGAACACTGTCATCTGCGGGTGCCAGCGGTCGCCGATGACGCCGCGCATCTGCACCGTGGCGCCGGCGTAGTAGTTGAGTCGCGCGCTGAACGGGTCTTCGCGCACGCGCCGGGCGCACGCGTCGCTGAAGCCATCGAGCGGCTCGCCGACGCCAATCTTGGACAGACGCCCGTCAAGCTGCAGCCGATGCGCGCGGCCGAGGAAGTTCTGCATCGTGTAGCGCGTCTGCGTGCGGAAGCAATCGATGGTGCCCCAGCCGACACCGCTGCGCAGGTGATGGTGCCGTCCTTCCTCGAGCCGGACGATGAGCGGGATCGAGTCGGCCGTACCGCCGCTGCTGGCCGTGTCGATGGCGACCAGGCGGTACACCCCGGAGCCGAATAACACCTGCTGGCTTTCGCCGATGGAATCGGACCGCAGCACATCACCCGGCTCGATGCGCAGCAACGTGCGGATGTCCTCTTCCGGGATCGCGGGATCGCCCGGGTCGTTCGCGGTCATGCGCACGTCAATGGAACTGACGTGCACGAGCCCACCCGGGCGGAATGTGAGTGCCACGCGCGCACGCCGCCGCGCGCTGTCGACGGTGAAGCTGAACGTGGGATCTCCGGCCCGCGTGTAGCCCACCGTGTAGAGCTCGCGCTGGATCGAATCGACGGTCGTGCGAAGCATGGCGGTATCGATCGGCACGCCGAGCAGGTGTTCGCGTAGCGCACGACGGTCCACCACGTCGCCACCCGGCAGGCCCGCGACGGACACCGAGTCGATGAGGACGGGCGGTGTCTCGTTGATGCGAAAGCGCACCGCGGCGGTCTCGTCGCCTTTGCGCTCCAGACGCGCCGAGGCGGTGGTGCCCGGATAGCCGCGGCGCTCGTACCACAGCGCGATGCGTCGCGCGTCGCGCTCCATTTCGCTCGAGTCAAGGCAGGCGGCCGGCCCGACGTCCCACCCGAACCAGCGGCGCAGGCGGCCGGCGCGCTCGGTGAAGATGATCGACCGCAAATCCGCGTCGTCGATGGACGGATTGCCCTCGAATCGCAGCGCCTCGACGCGCGGACGCTGGACCGTGCACTCGCGGTCCTGCGCCGAAGCGAGCGTGGGGATAGCGAGCAGCAGCGCGCATGCAGTCGCACGCGTCACAGGAAAGGGCATCAATCGGGGTCGAAGGAACCGCAGGACGGGGCGGTCGCGCTCCGCCCGGCATTGAATTCTATTTCACGTACACCGTCCCAGCCATTCAGTCCCCGGAGCCCGCATGAGCGAGCACGTCATGATTCGAACCGTCCGAAGCCCCGCCGTCGCCGTACTGGCCGCCATCACGCTTGTCGTGGCGGCGTGCACGGCCGAAGAACGGCCGCCCGAGACGAGGAGCGCCGAGGCCTGCTTTGGCAGCCGCGTGCTTTCGTACCGGGACCTTGTGGCGGAAGTCGTCATCCCGTCGGGCGAGCAGTGCGGCGAGGGCACCTTCACCGTCGTGTTCACGCGCGGTAACGACACGCTCGCGCGTTTTCCCGAGGAACGCCACGGTGTCGTGGGCTTCATCGGCACCGCGGACGTCAATGCGGACGGCCGCGGCGAGTTCTTCGTCGCCACCACGGCAACCTCGGCCGATGCCACGGGCGAGCTCTACGCGTATCGGGAAACCGCGGACGGCATCGAGCGCATGTCGTTGGCGGCGCTCTCCGACAAACAACGCGAGGGCTACATGGGCGGCGACCGCTTCGGCTTCGGCGCGCCCGACCAGCTCGTGCGCGCATTCCCGCGCGGCGGCTCGGACACGGCGTGGTACGGATACGAATACGACATGGGACGCTGGGTGGAGATCGCGCGGCCGAGTTGGCTGCGGTAAGCCGCGACGTCGCGCCGCGCGCCGTCGAACCGGCGCGCGACGCGACTCAGGTCCCGCGTGGCTTGACGCGACGCGTCGGCGCGGCCGACATGGGATCGTCCGGCCACGGATGGCGCGGGTAGCGTCCGCGCAGGTCGCGCCGGACGTCGAAGTACGTCGTGCGCCAGAAGTTGGCGAGGTCGCGCGTCACCTGTACCGGCCGGCGCGCCGGTGACAGCAGGTGCAGGGTGAGCGGCACGCGTCCATCACCCACGCGCGGCGTCTCCGCCAGGCCGAACAGTTCCTGCAGACGCACCGCGAGCACCGGCGCCTGCGCATCGGCGTAGTCCACGGCGATGCGCGAGCCGCTGGGGACTTCCACGTGGGTTGGCGCGACGGCGTCCAGCCGGCCGCGCGCGCGCCAAGGCAAACGTCCGAGTAGCGCGCCGCCCAAATCCGTGCGCGCGAGGTCCGCCATGCGGCGGACACCCACCAGCAGCGGCGCGAGCCAGTCGTCGAGCGTCGCGGCCAGCGCGGCGTCGGACACAGCGGGGAACTCATCGGGAAACGTCCCGTGCGCGAACGCGAGCCGCTCGCGCAGTCGCTGTGCCGACTCGCTCCACGGGAGCGCGCTGACGCCGAGCGCGCGCACCCGGTCGAGCAACGCGGCGGCGATGAGCGCGGCATCCGGGTCGCGTATCACGCGCTCGCGCAGCACCAGCGCCCCCAGCGATTCCCGCTCGACGGCGCGCACGGCGTCCGTCGCGTCGTCCCATTCCACGAGGCGCTGCGTGACGATCGCGTCGCCCATGGTCACACGCAGCGCCGCTTCGTCGAGTGGCGCGGCGAGCCAAATGCGGCTTTCGGCGGGATCGCCATCGAGATCCGCGATGGCAAGGAATGGCGCGCGGCCGAGCGGCTGCTGCGTCGCCAGCCGCGCGCCGCGTCCGTTGCGCAGCACATAGCGCGGCGCGTCACCCGGGCGTCGCATGGCCACACGGTCGGGGTAGGCGAGCGCGACGAGCGCGCCCGCGTCGTTCAGGTCGCCGGCGTCGACGGGCTCGGCCGCTGCCCCCTCACGACCGCGGCGATCCTCATCGTGTTGCGCACGACCAGCCGGGGCGGATCGGATCGACCGCGCCAGCAGTCGTGCCTCCTGCCGCACGCGGTCAAGCCGCGCACGGTCAGCGTCGTCGCGGCGGCCCCGTCCGCGCAGCAGGTCGAGACGAGTGCGGATGTCCGCGTCGAATTCCGCTGCCTCACGACGCATCACGTCGCGTTCGCCCAACAACGCGGCGATCTCGGCGCCGAGCGTCGCACGGCCCGTCGATGCGGCGGTGATCACGAGGTGCGCGAGGCGTGGCACGACGCCGAGCGCGGCCATCGCGCGGCCGTGGGGCGTCACGCGTGGGAAGGTGACCCTGTCATCTGCGCTCGGGGCCGCTGCGCCGGCGTCGGCGCGGTCCAGCGCGCCGAGGTCGGCCAGCAGCGCCCGCGCCTGGGCGAGCGCACCCGCTGGCGGCGCATCCAGCCAACGCAGCTGCGTGGCATCGCGAACGCCGGCGCACGCGAGCTCGAGCGCGAGTGGCGCGAGGTCGGCCTCCAGTATCTCCGGGACGGCCCGTGCGAGCAGCTGCGCATGCGTGCCCTCGCTCCACAACCGGATGCACAAGCCGGGTGCCGTGCGCCCGGCGCGTCCCCGGCGCTGGTCGGCCGATGATTGGCTCACACGCGTGGTCTCCAGCCGCGTCATGCCGCTGCGCGGCGAGAACCGCGGCACGCGCGCGAGTCCGGCGTCGATCACGATGCGCACGCCGTCGAGCGTGACGGACGATTCAGCGATGGCCGTGCTGAGGATCACGCGCCGGTGCGCCGCGCCACGCAGCACGCGGTCCTGGTCCGCCAGCGTCAACCCGCCGTGCAGCAACAGGACCTCCGGGTTTCCCTGGGGCGGCGAGGTTTCCAATGCGGCGCGCACGCGCTGCAGGTCGGCGATGCCGGGCAGGAAGACGAGCACATCGCCGGTGAAGGCGCCGTCGGCGCAGGCTTCGCGCACGGCGGATGCCACCGCCCGCGCCGGTGGAACGCCTTCACGCGGCGGCCGCCAACGCGTTTCCACGGGAAACTCGCGCCCTTCGCTCACGACGACTGGCGCATCACCCAATAGGGCGGCCACCGGCGCGGCGTCGAGGGTCGCCGACATCACGAGGACGCGCAGGTCCTCGCGCAGCACCGTGCGCGACTCCAGCGTGAGCGCGAGACCGAGGTCGCCAACGAGATGCCGTTCGTGGAACTCGTCGAAAATGACGGCCGCCACGCCCTCGAGGGTCGGGTCATCCTGCACCATGCGCGTGAGGATGCCCTCAGTCACCACCTCGACGCGCGTGTGCGGTCCGACGCGGCTCTCGTGGCGCACCCGGTAACCGACGGTACCGCCGACTGCCTCGCCCAACAGGCGCGACATGTAGGTGGCGGCGGCGCGCGCGGCGAGCCGTCGTGGCTCGAGAACGATCAGGCGCCGGCCGTCCGCCCACGGCGCCCGGAGCAGGTCGAGCGGCACGCGCGTCGTCTTGCCGGCGCCCGGTGGCGCGACGAGCACGGCCGCGCCGGACCGTGTCAGCGCATCACGAAGTGCGCCGAGCACGTGATCGATCGGAAGGCGGGGTTGCGGAGTGATGAGCGGCCGGAAGGGTCGGAGAAGGAGGACCGAAACGCCGCCACGTACCTTTCGTAGGGCGAGGCGGATAACTTACCCGGCCACGCGGTGGAGTGCCGGAACCGAACGAGATGATCACCTCATGACTGAAACGGACAACTCGCCCGCCCCCGGCAGTTCGATCGCCCCACGCGACCGCGTCTTTTGGTCGCTGCTGTCGCTGGTCGTCCTTGTCGACATCGTGTCCAAGCGGTGGGCGGAGTCCGCGCTCGTGCTGCACGTGCCGGAGGAGGTCGTCGGCCACTGGCTGCGCTGGACGCTGACGTACAACACGGGCGCGGCCATGAACCTGTCGGTCGGCGCATCGTCGCGGATCGTGTTCAGCGTGATCGCGATCGTGATGATTGGGTACCTCTTCAGTCTGTACCGTGCCTCGCACCCCTCCGCGCGCGCCACGCCGGCGGCGCTCGCGCTCATTTCCGCGGGCGCGTTCGGCAACCTGCTCGACCGGCTGCGCCACACCAGCGGCGTGGTGGACTTTATCGACGTCGGCACAGCGGATTGGCGCTTCTGGACGTTCAATGTGGCGGACATGGGCGTCACGTGCGGGGCCGTACTGCTGGCCGCCCTCATGTGGCGCGAAGGGAATGGCGCCGCAGCGTCAGACGCCACGCCCGGGTCCAAGAATGAGCCGGCCGTTTCAACCGAAACCCCTGAACAGGGACGCCCTTCATGAGCGCTCGTCGCGAGTTCCTTCGTAGGGCTGGATTGCTTGCCGCCGGCACCGTCGCCGCCGGCGCCGTGCCGCCGACGGCGTTCGCCGCGGTGGGCACCGCGCCGCTCGCGTCGGACGCCGCCAAGACCACGGCCCCTGGCACCGCGCCCGGCACCGCGCCCGGCACCGCGCCGGGCGATTGGGACATGTCGTGGGTCGGCCGCGTGACCGGCACGTACCGCATGTGCTTTGACGCCCACGAGATCTCGGAAGGAACCTGCCTGCATCAGGTGCGATCGTTCCTCTCCGGCTATGCGGACACGCTCGGCCTCGCCGACGCGGACCTGAGCGCGGTGCTCGTCGTGCGGCACGCCGCCGTGCCGATGGTGCTCGACGACGCGCTCTGGGCGGACGGCGCGTTCGCCGAAGAGCATGAGCTCGTCGACCCCGAGACGGGCGAGCCCGCCCGGCGGAATCCCTTCGTGCGCGTGCCGGCGGGCGCAGGCCACGCCCTCACGTGGCCCGACGGCGCGCTCGACACGCTGATGTCGCGCGGCGTGATCGTGCTCGCATGCGAGCTGGCGCTGAACAACCTGGCGGGGCGCGTCGCACGTCGGAAGTCGATCTCCCGCGATGAGGCGCGCGCACTGTTTGCCACCAACCTGCTGCCGGGTGTGATCCGCATGCCGAGCGGGATCTTTGCGACGAGCCACGCGCAGAGTCTCGGTTGCGGTGTGCTGAACGCAGTGTGAGCGGTCCTTCCGGCCCGGTCAGCGGCGCGAGCGCGAAGGCGTACGACCGCGCCTATTACCAGAAGTGGTACCACGACCCTGCGCGCCGCGTCATTACGCACGCGGCGGTCGCGCGCAAGGTCCGCCTTGTGACGGGAATCGCCGAGGCCCTGCTGGAGCGGCCCATCCGTTCCGTGCTCGACATCGGATGCGGCGAAGGCGCGTGGCTTGCGCACCTGCGGCGACTGCGCCCGCGCGTGCGCTACACTGGTGTGGAGTCGAGCGAGTATGCCGTGCGCCGGTTCGGCAAGGCGCGGGACATCCGGCGCGGCAGCTTCGGCACGCTGGCCGACGTCGGGCTCGACGGCCCGTTCGACCTGGTCGTGGTGTGCGACGTCCTGCATTACGTGCCGGACGCCGAACTCGCGCCCGGCCTCCGCGAACTCTCCCGCGTGCTCGGCGGCGTGACATACCTCGAGGCCTACACGGTGGATGATGAGATCGAGGGCGACCGCCGCGCGTGGCACCACCGCGATCCGCAGCAGTACCGGCGCGCATTTCGCCGCGCGGGCCTGACACCGGTCGGCATGCATTGCTACGTGGGCGACGAGCTGCGCGACCAGACGGCAGCGCTGGAGCGGGCAGAATAGGGGCCGCGGGCATTCGCCGACTGTTGTTGCCTCCGCGTCTGCCGTCTGCCGTCTGCCGTCTGCCGTCTGCCGTCTGCCGTCTGCCGTCTGCCCCTTGACAACCCCCGTCCGCGAACCAACCTTTCATCCGGATATACGGATATAGCGTCGCGGCCGCCGCTCGGCCGCCGGCGCGCACCGCATCCCACGCCCCGCGCCGCCTCCTCATCCGCCCGTGAGCCGACCAGCCCTGTTCGACCGACTGTCGGCGCTCGCCGACCCGATCCGCTCGCGGCTGCTCCTGCTGTTGGAGCGCCACGAGTTGACCGTGTCGGAGCTGCGCGCGGTGCTGCAGTTGCCGCAGTCCACGGTGAGCCGGCATCTCAAGATCCTGGCGGACGCGGGCTGGCTCTCCTCGCGCGAGGACGGCACATCCAACCGCTACCGGCTCGATACGCGTGGCCTCGAGGCCGCGTCCCGGCGGCTCTGGACGGCCGTACGCGACGATGCCGAGGGGCTCGCTGCGGCGAGGCGCGACGCGCAGCGCGTGCAGGGCGTGCTCGCCGAGCGGCACACGCGCTCGCAGGAGTTCTTCGCGAGTTCCGCCGGCCAGTGGGACAAGTTGCGCGCCGAGCTCTTCGGCACGCGCACGGAGTTGTTCGCGCTCGTCGGCCTGCTCGATGAGACGCATGTCGTCGGCGACTTGGGTTGCGGCACCGGGCAACTCGCCGAGGTGATGGCACCGTTCGTGTCGCGCGTGGTCGCTGTGGACGAGTCGGCCGCGATGCTCAAGGGCGCGCGCGCGCGGCTCGCGTCACGGGACAACGTCGAGCTGCGTCGCGGCACCGTCGAGGCACTGCCGATCGATGACGGCGCGCTCGACATCGCCGTACTGTCGCTCGTGCTGCACTTCGTGGCCGAGCCGGCCGCGGTGCTCTCGGAGATCCGCCGCACGTTGCGGCCCACAGGCGGTCGACTGCTGCTCGTCGACATGTTGCCGCACGACCGCGACGAATACCGCCACGACATGGGTCATGTGTGGCTTGGGTTCGAGCCCGGCCAGTTGGAACGCTGGAGCCGCAATGCGGGCTTCAGCCGCATCCGCCATCACGCGCTTCCACCCGCGCCGCAGGCGAAGGGACCGACGTTGTTCAGCGCCGTCCTGACCGCCTGAGACCGCCCACCGCCTGCCGACTGACCACCTGACCGGCTGACCACCTGACCGACCGCCGTTTCTCACCCGACTTCAAAACCAACCCGCAGGAGCAGAGATGACCGCCACCGTCCCGCCGAAAACCAAGCACCCGTTCGACGCCGTGAACGAGACGTCCACGGGCCGTCCGCCATTCAAGGTGAAGGATCTCGCCCTCGCCGAGTGGGGGCGGCAGGAGATCCGCCTGGCCGAGTACGAGATGCCGGGCCTCATGGCGCTGCGCGCGGAGTACAAGGGCAAGAAGCCGCTGGCGGGCGCGCGCATCATGGGCTCGCTGCACATGACCGTCCAGACGGCGGTGCTGATTGAGACGCTGGCCGAGCTCGGCGCCGACGTGCGCTGGGTGTCGTGCAACATCTTCTCGACGCAGGACCACGCGGCCGCCGCGATCGCAGTGGGGAAGGACGGGAGCGCGGCGCAGCCGCGTGGCATCCCGGTGTTCGCGTGGAAGGGCGAGACGCTCGAGGAGTACTGGTGGTGCACGGAGCAGGCGCTCATGTGGCCCGATGGCGGCGGCCCCAACTTGATCCTCGATGACGGCGGCGACGCGACGCTGCTCGTGCACAAGGGCGCGGAGTTCGAACGGCTGGGTGCGATCCCCGCCTTCGATCCGGCATCGGAGCCCGAGGAGTGGGGCGTGATCCTCGACCTGCTGCGGTCGACGGCCAAGGATGACCCCAAGCGCTGGTCGAATGTGGCCGCCGCCATCCGCGGTGTCTCTGAGGAGACGACCACGGGCGTGCACCGCCTGTACGAGATGATGCAGGCCGGCACGTTGCTGTTCCCGGCGATCAACGTCAACGACGCCGTCACCAAGTCAAAGTTCGATAATCTGTACGGCTGCCGGCACTCGCTCACCGACGGCATCCTGCGTGCGTCGGATGTGATGCTCGCCGGCAAGGTCTGCGTCGTGCTGGGTTACGGCGACGTGGGCAAGGGCTCGGCGCAGTCGCTGCGCGCGCAGGGCGCGCGCGTGGTGATCACCGAGATCGACCCCATCTGCGCGCTGCAGGCCGCGATGGAGGGATTCCAGGTCACGACGCTCGAGGAGGTCGTCTCGACGGCGGACGTGTTCATCACCGCGACCGGCAACGCCGACATCATCTCGGTGAAGGACATGGCGCGCATGAAGGACAAGGCGATCGTGGGCAACATCGGCCACTTCGACAACGAGATCGACATGGCCGGCCTCAAGAACTTCCCGGGCATCAAGCGCAACAACATCAAGCCGCAGTTCGACGAGTGGATCTTCCCGGACGGCCACTCGGTGCTGATCCTCGCCGAAGGCCGCTTGCTCAACTTGGGCTGCGCGACGGGTCACCCGTCCTTCGTGATGTCGGCGTCGTTCACCAACCAGGTGATGGCGCAGATCGAGCTGCACACGAACAACGAGCAGTACGAGAAGAAGGTGTACGTGCTGCCGAAGCGGCTCGACGAGAAGGTGGCGCGGTTGCACCTGGACAAGCTTGGCGTGAAGCTGACCGAGCTGACGCCCAAGCAGGCGGCGTACATTGGGGTGCCGGTGGGTGGGCCGTATAAGCCGGATCACTATCGATACTAGACGGCGGACGGCGGACGGCAGACGGTAGACTTTACTGCGATGCGGGATGCGGAGGGATGATGCGGGATGCGGGGGGAGCGGCGCGCTTTAACGCGTCGCTCCCCCCGGATTGCTCCCTTCAGGCGCCGCCGCACCTTGGCGCTTGGCGTCCGCGGCGGAGTCCTGCGGCGCCGCGGAATCCTGCCAGATCGCGACGCGTTCCAGGAGGTCATTGAGCAGTCGCAAGGCGTCGCGCGCGTTGGTCGCGATGGTATCCGTCTGGGTACGCACGCGCTCACTGGTCCCCGTGTCGGACGATTCGCTCCTGAGGGATTCCGCCGCCGTGGCGATGGCGACCAGCGGGTTCTTGAGGTCATGGCCGATGATGGCCAGGAAATCGTCGCGCGTCAGCAGCGCCGACCGGGTGGCGGTGAGCGCCGCTGCGTTCTCCGAGCGCATCGACACGGCGCGCCTCACCGCCGTATCGGCCGAGTCGCGTTCGTGCGTCAGGTCCCGATCGGTGCTGCCGCGTTCAGACCGGAGCAGCTCCTGCACCGTTCTCGCCTGGCGCTCCCGCTCGTGTTCCAGTGCGGCATCCACGCTCCGTCGCTCCGCTTCCAGCGCCTCGTCGTCGGATCGTCGCTCATCCCGGAGCTCACTTGCCACTCGCTTCGCGTCCGCGCTGTCCTCGCCGTCCTTTTGGGCGGCATCGACGGCCTGATCGGCCTTCGCGCGCTGACGACGCCGCGCGGTGTCCGCGTCGACGCGCGATTCCACCATCTCCTCATCCGTCCGCTCCTCGGTTCGTTCGGTGCCGGACGCCAGCTTCTCGTCCACCTTCTCGCGCTCGACGCGAAGGCTCTTGTCGGTCTTCTGGCGCTCCTTGGGCAGGGAGCGGTCCTTGGGCTTGCGGGACGCCACTTGTCGCACCTCTGGTTCGCGAGGGGGGTCCACTGCAATACCTCGGTCATGGCCGAAGGTTTCGGAAGAGGCTGACGGTGGCCCGGGCGACATCTTCGTGTCGGCGCGTTCCCGGCTGTCGGCGATGGGGTCGTCCGCCTTCTCCTCCCTGTCTAGGTCGCGCCGCCAACGCGCTGGCGTCACTCCTCGGCCCCACACACGTTTGAGGGATGGACCGACGCGCTTTTGTCCACGCTGGTATCACGGCCGCCGTTGCTTTCACGGCCCCACCGGCCATTGTCGGCGCTTCGCGCGCCCGGCACGACCTCGTCCTGCGTGGTGGCGTCGTCATCGACGGGAGCGGCCGGCCGCGCTTCGACGCCGACGTGGCGATCACTGGTGGCCGTGTCACCGCGGTGGGTCCCCGCCTCGACGGCGTCGGCGCGCGTGAGATCGACGTGCGCGGACACATCGTCGCGCCCGGCTTCATCGACATCCACTCGCACGCCGATGGGTCGCTGTTCGACGATCCCGCGATGGAGTCGGTCGTGCGCCAGGGCGTAACGTCGGTGATGATCGGCGCGGACGGCTCCTCGCGCGCGCCCGATGGTATGCGCCGGCTGTTGGAGTCGATCGACGAACTTCGGCCCGGCGCGAATGTCGCCAGTGCCGTTGGTCTCGGCACGGTACGGGGGCACATCGTCGGCGGGAGTGACCGCGCTGCCACGCGGTCCGAGTTGGCGCGCATGACCCAACTCGTCGAGACGGCGTTGCAGGAAGGCGCCGTGGGCGCCTCGAGCGGGCTCGAGTACACGCCGGGCGCGTTCGCCTCGCCTGAGGAGCTCATTGCGCTATGCCGGCCGCTCGCGGCCCGCGGCCGACGGCTCGCATACCACACGCACCTGCGCAACGAGGATGACCGTCTGCTCGAGGCGCTCGACGAGGCGATCGCGGTGGCGCGCGGCGCCGGCTGTGCCCTGCAGGTCTCGCATCTCAAGACGCAGGGGCCGCGCAATTGGAACAAGCTCGACGACGCGCTCGCGCGCATCGACACCGCGCGGCGGAATGGCCTCGATGCGGCGTTCGATCGTTATCCGTATGAGGCGTACCAGACCGGGCTCACGAACCTGTTCCCGGTATGGAGCCGCGACGGTGGCTTTGACCGTTTCCTCGCACGACTGGACGACCCGCCGGTCGCGGAGCGCATCCGGGCCGAGACGCTCGCGAAGATCGACCTGATCGGCGGCTGGGACAATGTGCAGGTCACGAGCGTCATCGCCGAGCGGGACAAGCCGGCCGAGGGCCGCCGGCTCGGGGCGTGGGCCGGCGAACGGGGCGTGGAACCGTTCGAGGCCGCCGTTGCGCTGCTGCGCCGCAGCGGCGGCAACGTCGGCATGGTGGGCTTCGCGATGAGCGAGTCCAACCTCGAGCGCATCCTGCAGCACGAGTGGAGCATGGTCTGTTCGGACGGCGGCGCGCTGGCCGTGAGCGGCCCAGCGCGCCGCGGCGTGCCGCATCCGCGTGGGGCGGGCGCGTTCGCGCGCGTGCTCGGCCGGTATGTGCGCGAGCGCGGCACGCTCACCCTCGAGCAGGCGGTGCGCAAGATGAGCGCGCTGCCGGCGTCGCGCTTGCGGTTGGCCGACCGTGGGCTGCTCGCGCCCGGGCAGCGTGCGGACATCGCCGTGTTCCACCCGGAGACCGTGAGCGACCGCGCGACGTTCGAGAACCCGTTCCAGTACGCGGTCGGCGTCAAGGCGACGATCGTGAACGGCGGCGTGGCGTTCCTCGATGGGGAGCGTGGGCCGGGCACGGGGCGGGCCCTACGCGGCGCGGGCTGATCCGGCGATACGGGATGTGGGGAACGGCAAGACTGCAGGGACTTCCCCCAGCGCGCTGTTCGTGAGAGGTTCCGACCGTACCCTAACGCCACCCCCCATGCGCCCACGTCTGCTCGCTCTCACCGCTGCACTGCTCGCGATTCCGCTCGCCGCCTGTGGTGGCATGCGTGCGCCACAGGCGCAGCCGACGCCTGAGCCCTCCGCCTCGGACTTGGAGCGCGCGCGACGCGTGCTCGAGGCGTCGCCGCTCATCGACGGGCATAACGACCTCCCTTGGGAGATCCGCAATTACGAGCCGGCGCCGTTTGACGTCGAGGCGTACGACCTGCGCACGCGCACGCCGGGCCACACGGACATCGCGCGACTGCGCGAGGGCCGCGTCGGCGGGCAGTTCTGGTCGGTGTACATCCCGGGTGACACGACGACGGCGCGGCTGGGCTTCTCCAAGGTGCAGTTGGAGGAGATCGACATCGCACGCCGCGTGATCGCCAAGTATCCCGACGTGTTCGTGCCGGTAACAACGGCCGCCGGATTCCGCTCGGCGTTCGCCGACGGCCGGATCGGGTCGGCGATGGGCATGGAGGGCGGCCACGCGATCGAGAACTCGCTGGGCGCGTTGCGCGCGTTCTACGCACTGGGCGCGCGCTACATGACACTCACGCACAATCAGAACGTCGCGTGGGCGGACGCCAACGCCGGCCAACCCGTGCTGGGTGGCCTCAGTGAGTTCGGCAAGGAAGTCGTGCGCGAGATGAACCGGCTCGGCATGTTGGTCGATCTTTCGCACGTGTCCGACGGCACCATGAGCGACGCGCTCGACGTGACGGAGGCGCCGGTGATCTTCTCGCATTCGAACGCGCGCGCCGTGGCGCAGCATCTGCGCAATGTGCCGGACTCCATCCTGCGTCGTATGCCCGAAAACGGCGGTGTGGTCATGGTCACGTTCGTGCCGGGCTTCATCTCACAGGACGTGATCGACTTCTACAAGGTGCCCGTGCGTGAGCGGCCCGCGGGCGCGGTCGCTCCGCGCGCGACGATTTCGCAGGTCGCCGACCACATCGAGCACATCCGCGATGTGGCGGGCATCGACCACGTCGGCATCGGCGGCGACTTCGACGGCATCGAAGAGGTCGTGCTCGGGCTCGAGGACGTCTCGACCTACCCGCGCCTGTTCGCGGAGCTGGCGCGTCGTGGATGGTCGGACGAGGACATGGCCAAGCTGGCCGGCGGCAACGTGCTGCGTGTGTTCGAGGAAGCCGAGCGTGTGGCGGCGCGGTTGCGGCGCACACGGTCGCCGAGCACGAAGACGATCGAGGAACTGGACGGGCGTTAGAGCGGCCGGTTGTTGGGCGTCGCGCGACATCGCGCCAGGCCGCGCATCACGCCCAGCATCACGCCGCGCATCACGCCGCGGCGCTGAGCGCTTCGCCCAGCGCGCTCAGGCACGCGCCGAGCCCTTCCGGCGTGTGGTCGCCCATGTGGCCAATGCGCACCGTGGTCGCCGCGAGCCGGCCATAACCGGCCGCGATGACGAATCCGCGATTGGCGACGCCTTCGAGCAGCGCGGGCACGGAGGTCCCTGGCGGCACGCGCAGCACGCTCACGGTCGGCGCGCGCTCGCCGGCGCGCGCGAGGATTGAGATGTCGATGCCCGCCGCGCGGCGCTCGTCCACCCAGCGCTCGACACACGCGAGCATCGCCGCGTGCCGTGCCCAGCGCGCCTCGATGCCTTCTGCGAGGATGTGCTCGAGCTGGGCGTCCGCCGCATAAAGCAGCGGCAACGCCGGCGTCTGTGGCGTCTGTGCCTCGAGCGCGAACCGCTCGAACTCCACGAGGTCGAGGTAGAATCCGCGGTGCGGCGTCGACGATGCCTGGAGGATGTACGGCTCGCTGGCGACGGCGAATGAGAGGCCCGGCGGCATCGCCAACGCCTTCTGCGAACCGGTCAGCACGCAGTCGAGCCGCCAGTCGTCGGTCTCGACCCGCACGCCGCCGACGCTGCTCACGGCGTCCACGACGCACATCGTGCCGTGGCGGTGGGCGGCCGCGGACAAGGCGCGGATGTCGCTGAGCACTCCCGTGCTGGTTTCGGAATGCACCACGGTCATGAGTCCGAACTGTTCGGTGCCCAGCACCTCCTCGACGAGCTCGAGCGGGTGCGTCTCGCCCCACGGCACCTCGAGCACCCGCGTGCGGCGGTCGCACACCTGCGCGATGCGCGCGAACCGCGCGGAGAACGCGCCGTTCACGAGCGCGAGCGCGGGGCCTTCCTGCGCGTTGCGCACGGCCGCTTCCATCATGCCCGTCGCGGACGCCGTCATCACATAGACGGGACGCCGCGTGCGGAACACATGCCGTAGGCCGTTCATGATGCGGCGATTCAAGGCCTGCGCCTCGACGCCGCGGTGCGGGATCATCGGCCGCACCATGGCCCGCAGGATGTCCGGCCGCACTTCGGTGGGTCCCGGATAGAAGAACCTGCCGAACGACAGGTCAGCGGGCATCGGCGCGTCGCTCGAGTCGCATGACGTGAGTCTACTTCTTCGCCTTCGCCGCGTTCGCCATGCGCGCCTGGAACGTCGCGACGACGCGCTTGCCCGCCTCCGTCTCCGTCGCCACCCATTCGGCGTTGCGGAACGCCCGCGGGCTGACCGCGCGGATCTCCTCGAGGAACGGCTGCGCCTTCAGGAACAGCAGCATGCCTTCGCCGTTGCTCTCCATGGCGAGGTCCGCGTTCAGCACGCCGTGCCGGATCAGGCTGTACGCCATCTCCCAATAACTGCCGACCTGGCGATATGAGGCGTTCAGCGGGTGGTCCGCCTTGGTGATCGCCACGAAATCGTCGAAGGACTTCGGCGTGAACTTGGTGTTGATTGCGACGCGCGCCTCGCGCATGGTTGGCTCGCGGCGCAGCTCATACAGACGCAGGACGAGCTCCGCGTCATGGTGGTCGGGGAAATCCTTGTTCAGCATGCAGTGCCCTCACTGAGAAATGCGGTACATGGGCGCCCCGCGGTATTGCGCGAATGGCCGGCGCCCTGAACGAATCATACTCCGTGCGGTATCTTATCGCGTGCCCGTACCTCGCCAATGCAAACCCCACACCAGGTAACTCCCTGATGCGCGTGACTCCCAAGCAGGTTTCGTTGCTCAAGACGGCGACCATGGCTGCCGTCCTCGCGGCCCTCGCCACACCGTTACAGGCGCAGCAGCCCGCGCCGGCCGGCCCCCTGCGCGCGGCTCCCAGCACGCGCGCGACCACGGTGGTGACGCTCAACGCGCCGCGCGTCCAAGG
>JAKFFA010000079.1:0-14567 GCA_036675455.1 Gemmatimonadaceae bacterium
CCGGGCCCGGGGCCGAGCACGATCGCCTCCGGCTTCAGCGCCGCGACGTCATCCAGTGAGAGCGCGTCATTGCGCACGACGTGCGGCTCCGCGCCGAGTTCGCCGAAGTACTGCACGAGGTTGTACGTGAACGAGTCGTAGTTGTCGATGACGAGGAGCATGCGCGAAATCTAGGGCCAGCGCGGCGCGAAAAGGCCCCCACCACATCATCCCCGCGGATGAAACTGGCGGTGGACCTGGCGCAGGTGTTCCCGGTCCACGTGCGTGTAGATCTGCGTCGTCGAGATGTCGGCGTGGCCGAGCATCTCCTGCACGGCGCGCAGGTCCGCCCCACCCTCCAGCAGATGTGTCGCGAAACTATGCCGCAGCGTGTGCGGTGTCACGCGCTTCTTGATGCCGGCGGCATCGACGTACTTCCGCAGGATCGTCCACGCGCCCATGCGCGAGAGCGGACGTCCATGCGCGTTGAGGAACAGCCGCCCCGCGCCGTGTCCCTTCTCGAGGCGAGGCCGCAACTCGCGCAGGTACACGGCGACGGCGCCCGCGGCCGACCGGCCGATGGGTACGAGGCGTTCCTTGTCGCCCTTGCCGAGGACGCGGACGACCAACTCGTCGAGCAGCACGCCGCGAGTCTCGAGGCCGATCCATTCACTCACCCGGAGCCCCGCGCCGTACGCGAGTTCGAGCATGGCCCGGTCCCGGAATGCCAGCGTCTCGTCGAGCGTCACGGCGGCCATGAGCTTGTCGACCTCGGCTGTCGTGAGCACCTCAGGCAACGTGCGCCATTTGCGAGGCGTCTCGAGCTTCTCACTCGGGTCGACAGTGAGTTCGCCCTCGGTCAGGAGGAACCGGTACCAGGTCCGGATGGCCGAGATTCCGCGCCGGATGCTCGATGGGGCGAGCCCGAGGTCCTTGAGGTGATACACGAACTCGCGCAGGTGCGTGGCGCGCAGGTCTGCGGGCTGATGGATCCCGGCCACCGCCGCCCACTGCGCCAAGCGCGAAAGGTCACGCCCGTACGCCTCACGCGTGCGCGCGCTGGCGCCCTGCTCGATCGTAAGAAATTCGTCGAAGCGCTCGAGGAGAAACGCGCGGGAGCGTTGGTCAGTGGTCGGGGGGACGGTCACGGCCGGAATCTACCGTTAAGCGCGAGCGCTGGCGGAGACCTCCGCGGCTTTCCGAGACACCGCTAACGGCAATTTCACGCGGAGACGCGGAGGTACTGAGAGGTGTACTCCGGTAGTCCGGCGTGCTACGCCAGCGCTCGCGGAGGTACGGCCTTTGAATGCAATTTCACGCGGAGGCGCGGAGGCGCGAAGAGGCTTCCTCACGGAAGTCTGCGGGATAGGCCACGATCCGATGGAATTGTTTTTGCCCCCCACCTCCTCCGCGCCTCCGCGCCTCCGCGTGAAAAGCAGTTGCAGTTCCCAGTTCCCACGACCGTCGCACAGACCAGAAGCCGAAAACGAACCCCTCAGTCAGTACCTCTCGGTTCCTTCGCGTCTCCGCGTGAAACGCCGTTCCCCGCATCGCTGTTAGCACCCGCATCGCGCTCGTGCCCCCCCCGGATAGCCGCCCGCCTCCGCCTCACGAGCCTCCAGCCAATCAAGACCAGCACCAGCGCCACCACGACCGACCCCGCTCCAACGTCTCGGGCCACAACTCCGATCGCGTGCTTCACCGACGCCCAGTCCCGCCCGACATGGAACGCGATCCACGCGATCGTGCCGTACCAGAGCGTCGACGCCAGCGTGAAGATGACCGTCACTTCCCAGAACGGCACCCGCAACGCGCCAGCGGCGGCCGGCACCACCGCGCGCACACCGGGCACGAAGCGGCTCACGAAGAGCGCCACCCAACCGTAGCGGCGATACGCCGCCTCGACGCGCTGTTCCGCTTCCTCGATCTGCTGCTCGGCTCGCGTCAGCCCCACGCGGTGCATGCGGCGCGCGAGCCAGTCCGCCCCATAGCGGCGCCCCGCCCACCAGACGATGAGCGCGCCGATCACGCTGCCTCCCGTCACGGCGAGGATCGTCGGCGTAAGCGTGCCGCCTGCGCGTGCCGCCATGAAGGCAAGGAATGCCGCGGCCGCGTCGCCAGGCATGAGCGGCAGGATGCCCTCGACGAGCGAGGCACCGAAGATGAGGGCGTACAGGGCGCCAATCGGGACGCCCCCCAGCCAGCCCGTCAGGGCGTCCATGTTTGCCCTAGGTCGGCTGCTTGCGTGTGAGCGTCGCGACGGCGATGCAGGCGATGCCCTCGCCGCGCCCGATGAATCCCAACCCCTCGTTCGTCTTGCCCTTCACCATCACATCCGCGGCGTCGATGCCGAGCGCCCGCGCGAGCTTCTCGCGCATCGCCGGCCGGTGCGGGCCGATCTTCGGCGTCTCCGCGATCACCGTGATGTCGGCCTGCGCCGGCATCCATCCGGCCGCGCCCACGCGCGCCACCGCCAGCCGCAGCATCTCGATGCTGTCGCGCCCGGCGTTCGCCGCGTCCGTGTCGGGAAACATCTCGCCAATGTCGCCGACACCGGCCCCGCCCAGGATCGCATCCGTCAGCGCATGGCACACCGCGTCGGCATCGCTGTGACCCTTGCACCGCACATTCGCCGGGATCAGCACGCCGCCGAGCAGCACGCCGTGGCCTTCCGCGAAGCGGTGGGAGTCGTAGCCGATGCCGACGCGCATGGGCAGGCCGCCATCCACGCTCACGCCACCGCTTCTTCGATGAGCCGGTAGTCCTGTTGCCGGCGACGCGGCGTGTAGCCCGCCTCGCGGATCAACAGCTCCATCTCCTCGATGCTCGTGCGGTGCGTCGTATTCGCCGCCGAGACCACGTTCTCCTCGAGCATGAGCGAGCCGAAGTCATTGCAGCCGTAGTGCAGCGCCGTCTGACCGACCTTCATGCCCATGGTCACCCAGCTGGCCTGGATGTTCGGGATGTTGTCGAGCACGGTGCGCGCGAACGCCGTGGTGCGCAGGTACTCGACCGCGTCGGTCTTCGGCATGTGGCTCATCGTCGGCGTGTTCTCCGGCTGCAGGGGCCACGTGATGAACGCCGTGAAGCCGTGCGTGCGGTCCTGCAGCGCCTTCAAGCGCATCAGGTGCTCCACGCGCTCGGCCTTGGTCTCGCCGATGCCGTACATCATGGTGCAGGACGTCTTGAGTCCTTCACCATGCGCGATCTCCATGACCTCGAGCCAGCGGTCCGCGCCGGCCTTCTTCTTCGCCACGAGGTCGCGCACGCGCTGCACGAGGATCTCGCCGCCGCCGCCCGGGATGGAATCGAGGCCGGCCTTCACGAGCTCCTGGATCACCGTGCGCGCGTCCATGCGGTACAGCGTCGACCAGAAGTCGACCTCGCTGGGCGAGAAGCCGTGCACGTGGATCGGATGGTTGCGCTTGATGTAGCGCAGCAGCTCCAGGTACCACTCGAACGGGATGTACGGATTGTGACCGCCCTGGATCAGGATCTGCACACCGCCCAGCGCCTTGACCTCGTCGATCTTGGCGCCGATCTCCTCGTAGCTCAGCGTCCAGCCCTCACCGTCCTTCGGGCGGCGATAGAACGCGCAAAAGCCGCAGTCGGCGACGCAGACGTTCGTGTAGTTGATGTTGCGGTCGACGATGTACGTGACGATCGGCTCGGGGTGGAGCCGGTCGCGCACGGCGCCAGCTTCGGCAGCGAGCTCGAGCAGTGGGGCGTGCTCGTAGTGGTCGAGGAGGTCGGATTCGAGGGACATGGGGGTTTAGACGGCAGGCGGCAGATGGCAGACGGCGGATAACTGCATGTCTTCAGCGATCATCGGACCTCCGCGACAGGAAGGAACGCGAGCTTGCCGCGTGGGACGCGGCCGGCGAGTTCGAGGCGGCGGAAGAACTCCGTGAGGCCTTCCAAGTCGGGCAGCGAGAGGCGCCAGTCGAGGCCGTCGAAGTAGCGGCGGCATTCCTCGAGTGATACCCCCGTCGCGCGCGCGGCCTGCGCCGAGAGTTCACTCAGGTGTTGAAGCCCCCAGTCGCGCGACTGGATGAGCGCCGCGTGCACGGCGAGCGCTTCCGCCACCGGCGTCGTGCGCTGCGCGACCCACACAGCGAAGACGAAGGGTAGCCCGGTCCACGCCTTCCACTCGGCGCCGAGGTCGTACACGTGCGGATACCGCTGCCCATGCGCGCGCGCCACGGGATGCGCGTCCGACTGGAGCATGAGCGCGGCGTCACCGATCACGAGCCGCGCCGCCACCGGCTCCGCGCCGTCGCGCGCGAGCGCATCGGCCTCGGCATCACCCGGAACGAATACCGGCCGCGCGCGCCACACATGCTCGAACAGCAGCTCGAGCAGGTGCACGCTCGTCATGGAGCTCCGGCTGACGAGCACGCGCTTGCCGTCGAGGTCTTCCGCCGGTTCAGTCGAGAAGAGCATGACGCTGCGCACCGGTCCATCGCACGAAATGGCGAGATCAGGCAGTAGCACATAGCGCTCGGAGTCGCGCGCATATTCGACCGCGGAGACGACGCTGACATCGAGCGCCCCGTCGGACATGAGGCGATTGAGCGCCGTTGGCACGCCATCGACGAGTGTGGCGTCGATAGGCACGATCCCGCGATCCACCGCCCCGTACACGGGGAAGCAGTTGATATACGGGATCCTGCCGACGGCTAGCATTTGAGTCTAGACGGCAGACGGCGGACGGCGGACGGCAGACGTGCCGGCGGCGACGTGGTGCCCCGCACCGCCGTTGCCGTTCCCCTTCGCCTCGCCGTTCAAACCGCCATCCGCCGTCTGCCCTCCGCCGTCTGTTCCCCGTCCGTCGTCTCCGAACATCCGAAGCGTCCGGTAGAACGAATCTCTTTCAGCCGGCACTTTCCCCGCCCCGCGAATCAACGCCAGCAACCCATCCAGCGACATCGCCTGCGACGTACGCGCGCCCACCGCATGATAGATCTTCTCGCGCACCACGGTGCCCTCGAGATCGTTCACGCCGTAGTGCAGCGAGATCTGGGAGAGCGCCTGACTCACCATGATCCAGTGGCTCTTGATGTGCTCGAAGTTGTCAAGGAAGAGCCGCCCGATCGCCAGGTTCTTGAGGTCGTCGACGCCCGAGGTCGCGATGCCCTCGCGTCCCAGCTGGCGCCCGAGTTCGTTGCCGTCCGGGTGGTAAGCGAGCGGGATGTAGGCCAGGAACCCGCCGGTCTCGTCCTGCAGGTCGCGCAGCGCCTGCAGGTGCTCCATGCGGTCCTCGTGCGTCTCCACGTGGCCGTAGAGCATCGTGCAGTTCGTGCGGACGCCGACCGCATGCGCGGCGCGGTGCACGCCGATGAAGTCGCCGGCGCCGAGCTTCTTGCGCGCGATCTTCTCGCGCACGGCCGCGCTGAAGGTCTCCGCGCCGCCGCCCGGCATCGTGTCGAGGCCGGCCTCCTTGAGCGTCACGAGCACTTCGGTCCACGACTTCTTCTCGATGCGCGCGATGTGCGCGATCTCGACCGCCGTGAGCGCCTTGATGTGCACGTGCGGCAGTTCCGCCTTGAGCGCGCGGAACATCTCGACGTAGTAGTCGAGCCCGGCCTGCATGTCGAGGCCGCCGACGATGTGGAACTCGCGCGTGAGCCCGTCCTTCGCCTGCCGCGCCTCGCCCATCACCTGTTCGATCGTATAGCGGTAGGCGCCCTCTTCCTTGGGCAGTCGCGCGTAGCCGCAGAACGTGCACGTCGTGCGCAGCGTGCAGACGTTGGTCGGGTTGATGTGCTGGTTGGCCGCGAACGTGACGACGTCGCCGTGCTTCGCGCGGTTCACCGCGTCGGCCAGGATGCCGATGCCGGTCAGGTCCCGCGAACCGAACAGGGTGACGCCGTCGGCCATCGTGAGCCGCGTGCCGGCTGCCACCTTTTCCCCGATGCTACGCACCGCGGGGTCGGCGATGCGCTCGAAAGGAATCGAAAGCGCGTTCGCCAGAGAGGTCATCACATCACCCGGGGAGGCGCTGCAACGCGATGCTCACGTTGTGGCCCCCGAAGCCAGAGGAGTTGGTCAGGGCCGCGACCACCTCGCGCTTCACCGGCGTGTTCGCCGTGCAATCGAGGTCGCACTCGGGGTCGGGCGTGGACAGGTTCACCGTCGGGGGGATCACCCCGTGACGGATCGCCATCGCCGTGAAAATCGCTTCCACCGCACCGGCGGCGCCCAGCATGTGCCCGGTGGAGGACTTCGTGGAGCTCACGTTGAGGCCGGTCGCGTGCGAGCCGAACACCTTCTTGATCGCGCGGATCTCGTTCGGGTCATTGAGCGGCGTCGACGTGCCGTGCGCGTTGATGTACTGGATGTCGGCCGGCGTGAGGCCGGCGTCCTCCAGCGCGCGCTTCATGGCGCGCTGCAGCCCCTCATGGTCATCGGGCTGGCCCGTGAGGTGGTACGCGTCGCCCGTGGCGCCGTAGCCGACCACCTCGCAATAGATGGTCGCGCCGCGCGCCTTGGCGTGCTCGTATTCCTCGAGCACGACCGTCGCCGCCCCTTCGCCCAGCACGAAGCCGTCACGCGTGGCGTCGAACGGCCGTGACGCGGTCTCGGGCGACTCGTTGCGCGTCGAGAGCGCCTGCATGTTGCCGAAGCCGCCGATGGACATCGGCGAGACCGCGGCCTCGGAGCCGCCGGCGATCATCACGTCGGCGTCGCCGTACACGATCATGCGGAACGCGTCGCCGATCGCGTGCGCGCTCGTCGCACAGGCGGACTGCGTCGCGTAGTTCGGTCCCTTCGCCTGGAAGCGCATCGAGACCACGCCCGCCGCGATGTCGCCAATGAACATCGGCACGAAGAACGGCGAGATGCGGTTCGGCCCCGTCGTGAAGTAGACGTGGCACTGGTCCTCGAAGGTCGCGATGCCGCCGATCCCCGAGCCGATCACGACGCCCGTGCGCTCCTGGACGTAGCCCTTGCCGTCACCGAAGCCCGCGTCGTTCATCGCCTGCACCGCCGAAGCCATGGCGTACTGCGTGTACAGGTCGGACCGCTTGATCTCCTTGCGGTCCATGTAGAGCGACGGATCGAAACCCTTCACCTCGCTGGCGAAGCGCACCTTGAACGCCGATGCGTCGAAGCGCGTGATGGGCGCCCCGCCGGACTTGCCGGCGAGCAGCGCGTCCCACGACGACGCCACGTCGTTGCCCACCGACGTGACGCAGCCCGCACCCGTGATGACGACCCGCCGCCGCGTGGACCCCACGATCAACCGGCGAGCTTGCCGTTCAGGTACGCGGTCGCATCGCCCACGGTACGCAGCTTCTCGGCGTCCTCGTCGGGGATGTCGATGTTGAACTCCTTCTCGAATTCCATCACGAGCTCGACGATGTCGAGTGAATCGGCACCGAGGTCCTCGATGAAGCTCGCGCCGTCGGTGAGCTTCTCACGCTCGACGCCGAGTTCCTTCTCGATGATGTCCTTGACCTTCGCGGAATGGTCAGCCATTGCGGAAAAGCTCCGTAGGGGTGGGTCTTGGGGAGAGTCCAGAAATATAGCGATTGCACGTGGCAAGGTCACTGTCAGTGGCGCGCCCATCGGCGGCCGCCTGACGGCCGTTGGTCACATCACCATTCCGCCGTCGACGGCGAACACCTGCCCGGTGATGTACGACGCATGCTCGGACGCGAGGAACGCGACCATGCCGGCGACATCTGCCGGCGACCCAAAACGCTCGAGCGGGATCTGCGCGGACAGCGCCTGCACCGCCTCCTCGCTCATGGCGTCCGTCATGTCGGTGCGGATGAAGCCCGGCGCGACGACGTTGCACAGGATGTTGCGCGATGCCAGTTCCTTCGCGACCGACTTGCTGAGCCCGATCAGGCCGGCCTTGCTCGCGGCGTAGTTGGCCTGGCCCTTGTTGCCCACCATGCCGACGACAGACGCGATGTTGATGATGCGGCCCCAGCGCCGCTTCATCATGCCGCGCTGCACACTGCGGATCGCGATGAACGCCGAGCGCAGGTTCGTCTCGAGCACGGCGTCCCAGTCCTCGTCCTTCATGCGCAGCATCAGGTTGTCCTTCGTGATGCCGGCGTTGTTGACGAGGATGTCGACCGCGCCGAACTCCTTCTCGACCGCGGCAACGAGCGTGGCAACGTCCGCGGCAACCGAGATGTCGCACGCGAACCCGCGCGCGTTACCGATCTCCGCGGCGACGGCGTCGGCCTTGGCCTGGTCGCGCCCGACGATCGCCAGCGTGGCACCGCACTCGTGCAACACTTGCGCGATGGCGCGTCCGATGCCGCGCGTGGATCCGGTGACGAGGGCGGTCTTACCGCTGAGGTCGATGGCCATCATTTCAGAGCGAGGCAAGGAGGGATTCAACTTCCGGAACGGTGCCGCAGGTCATGGTCTGGCAATCAGGCGCGAGGCGCTTCACGAGGCCCGTGAGCACGGCGCCCGGTCCCATCTCCACGAACGTGGTACCCGGGAACCGCGCCGCGATGTCGCGCACGAGGTCCACCCAGCGCACGGGGGACGTCAGCTGGCGCAGCAGCAACGCGCGCGCGGTCACGGCATCGTTCACCGCCTGCGCCGTCACGTTGCTCCACACCGGCATGCTCGGCTCACTCCAGAGAGCTGCGTCGAGGGCCACGCCGAGTCCGTCGGCCGCCGGCGCCATCAGCGGGCTGTGGAACGCGCCGCTCACCTGCAGGCGCAACGCGCGCTTGGCGCCGGCCGCCTTCGCGAGCTCCATGGCCGCCTCGACCGCGGCGACCTCACCGGAGATCACGACCTGCTCGGTGTTGTTGTAGTTGGCGGGCACCACGATCCCGTTGCTCGAGGCCTCCGCGCAGATCTCCTCAATGCTGCGCTGCAGCGTACCCAGGATAGCCGCCATCGCCCCCGGCGTCGCGACGCCGGTCTCATACATGAGCTCGCCGCGCCGGCGTACGAGCCGCACGGCGTCCTCAAGCGACAGCGCGCCCGCGGCGTGGTACGCCGAGAACTCGCCGAGGGAATGCCCCGCTCCTCCCTGCAACTGGGCGCGCTTGGCCAGCGACTCCCGCACGACCGCCCACACGGCGGCGCCATGCGCGAGCAGCGCGGGCTGCGCGTTGTGCGTCTTGGTCAGCTCGTCGGCGGGGCCCTCAAAGCACAGCGTGCTGAGCTTCTCACCCAACGCCTCGTCCACGCGCGCGAAGACCTCGCGCGCCGCCGGGAACGCGTCCGCGAGGTCCTTGGCCATACCGGGCTTCTGTGAGCCCTGTCCGGGAAACAGCAGGATCATCGGTCGTCAGGCTAGAAGCGGACGATCATCGAGCCCCACGTGAAGCCGGCGCCGAATGCGACGAACATCACCGTCTTGCCCTCCGTGATGACGCCTTGCTCCTGCGCCTCGCTGAGCGCGATCGGGATCGAGGCCGCCGACGTGTTGCCGTACCGGTCCACGTTCACGAAGACCTTCTCCATCGGGATGTTCGCGTGCTTGGCCGTCGCTTCGATGATGCGGATGTTGGCCTGGTGCGGGATCAGGACGTCGATGTCCGTCGCCGACATCTTCGCATCGTCGAGCGCGCGGTCCGACGACTCTGCCATGGAGCGCACGGCGTTCTTGAACACCTCGCGGCCGGCCATCGTGATCCAGTGCGAGCCCTCCGCGATGATCTCAGGCGTGATGGGCGCCGCGCCCGCGCCCTTCTCGCGGTGCAGCAGGTCGGCCAGCGTGCCGTCCGAGCGCATGTAGGCTGACAGGATGCCGCGCCCCTTGGTGGAGCGCTTCACGATGGTCGCGCCGGCGCCATCGCCGAATAGCACGCAGGTGTTGCGGTCCTTCCAGTTGATGATGCGGCTCAGTTGCTCGCCGCCGATCACGAGGATCGTCTCGTAGGTGCCCGTCGCGATGAGCCCTTCCGCCACCTGCATGCCGTAGAGCCAGCCGGAGCAGGCCGCATCGAGGTCAAAGGCCACGGCGCGCGTGGCGCCGAGCTCGGCCTGAATCTCGACGGCCGTCGAAGGCAGCAGGCGGTCTGGGCTCGCGGTGCCGAGGATGATGGCGTCCAGTTCGGGCGCCGTTACCCCGGCGCGCTGCATCGCCTTGCGCGCAGCCTCCGAGGCGATGCCGGTCAGCGTCTCGCCCTCACCCGCGATGTAGCGCTGTACGATGCCCGTGCGCTCACGGATCCATTCGTCGGAGGTGTCGACGCCCATCGCGGCGAACTCGGAGTTGTGCAGGATGCGGCGCGGCACGGCGTGCCCCGATCCGACGAACATGGCATAGGGACGCTTCATGAGGCGAGTTGCTCCCCGATGTGTTTGGACATGCGTGCATCCACGGCGCGACGCGCGGCGAGGACTCCATTCTTGATGGCCTCGGGCGTCGACTTGCCATGGCAGATGATGCTGACCCCGCGGACGCCCAGCAGCGGCGCGCCACCGTACTTCGCATAGTCAAGCGAGTGCACCACGGCGCCGAGTTGTTCCTTGGTGACGCCACCCTTGAGCAGCATGCCGAAGAGCATCGGGGCAACGGCCTCGTAGAACTTGAGCAGCACGTTGCCCGTGAAGCCATCGCAGACGACGACGTCGATGCCGCCACGGTCGCAGGCGCCCGCCGGGATGTCCCGCCCTTCGACGTTGCCGATGAAGTTGAGGCCTGAGGTGAGCAGCAGCTGGTGTGCTTCCTTGACCGCCGCATTGCCCTTCTCGGCCTCTTCGCCGATCGAGAGCAGTCCGACGGCCGGATTCTCGCGGCCCAGGATGTCGCGCGCGTACACATGGCCCAGGCGCGCGAACTGCACGAGCTCCTTGGCGGAGCAGTCCACATTGGCCCCGGAGTCGAGCACGACCACCGGCTGGCGCGCGGTGGGAAACACCGTGCCGATCGCGGGCCGCGTGAGCCCTTCGTGCAACTTGAGCAGGAACGTGGACGCCGCCATCTGCGCGCCGGTGTTGCCGGCGGAGACGAACGCGTCCGACTTGCCCTCGGCCTGCAGGCGGATACCGACGGCCATGGAGGACTCGGGCTTGCCGCGGATGGCGACCGAGGGTTTGTCCGTCATGGCGATGACGTCGGGGGCGTCGACGATCTCGACGCGCGCCGCGGCGGTGGCCAACGCGGCGGCCGCGACGGCCCCCGAGGCGGGGGCGGACGCGAGTTGCGAATCAATCTCCGCGCGGATCTCCGCGGAACGGCCGACAAGCTGCAGGTGGTGGGCGTCGCCGAGTTCAACAGCCGCGAGAAGCGCGGCGGCTACCGGCGCATGGGGCGCATGATCGCCCCCCATCGCGTCCAGCGCGATGCGCGCCACGCCTAGGCTTCGCGTGCCGCGACCCGCTGTTCGCCGGCGTAGAAGCCGCACTCCTCACAGACATGATGCGGACGCTTGGCGGCGCCGCACTTGGGGCATGCCTGCACGCTGATCTTGGGGGCAACCTTGTGCGTGTTGCGGGCGCGCTTCTTACGCTTCGAGGTACGACGCTTCGGGACGGCCATCGGAGTCTGGGCTCAGCTTGTGTGAAGAATGATTTTCGTTCGGTCAGCGACCTGCGCAAGCGCAGGGTCCAGCGTTCAGTTCCGCGCCACAGGTCGGGCACAGCCCCTTGCAATCGGGCCGGCACAACGGCAACTGCGCGGCGTCCAGCAACCACTGCTCCCGAACCGCAGGACGAAGGTCGACCATCGTGCCCAGTTCGGCAATCGGGTACACATCGGGCTCGTCGGCGTTCTCGTCATCCACGTCGGCGTAGAGCAACTGCAACTCGCCGCTCACATCGTACGAGACCGCCGTCAGGCACCGCCGGCACTCGCCGGCCGCCGAGCCACGGAAGGCGCCGCTGAAATAATAGCGACCGGTCCCCGCCCCACTGAGCCGCCCGGTGACATGCACACCGGAGACGGGCAGCGTGTCGCCTTCCATCCAGACCTCATCGTCGGGGGGAAGGTCGGCATCGACCTGAATAGCCCCTTGCGAGAGGGTCCTAATGGCGAACGACAGCATAGCAGTGGATTCTACTCGGCTTCGGCAACGCGGTCAAGGTCCAAGCCGTGAAATGGCACGTACTTAGAGACGGCAGACGGCAGACGGCGGACGGCAGGTTCGCCTGCGATGCGCGGTGGGATGCGGGGGGCGGCAGGCGTCTGCCATCTACCGCGTGCCGTCTGCCGTCTCGGCCGCCGAACTATCCGGTGATCATATCCGAGGTAGCAAAAACAAAGGCCGTCTCCCGCACCGCATTCTCATCCGAATCCGACGCATGGATCGCGTTCCGGCCCTTCGACTCCGCGAACAGCTTGCGCACCGTGCCCGCCGCTGCCTCTGCCGGGTCCGTCGCGCCGATCGCGTCGCGCAGGGCCTGCACGGCGTTTGCCTTCTCCAGCACGAACGGCATGCACGGCGCCGAACTCATGAACTCGACGAGCTCGGCGTAGAACGGCCGGCCGCGGTGCACGGCATAGAACTCCTCGGCCTGCGCCTTGGAGAAGCGCAGCACGCGCGCGGCCTTGATGACGAAACCCTGCGCCTCGAGGTGCGCGAGAATCTTGCCGGCCTTGCCCGCGTTGAAGGCGTCCGGCTTGATGATGGAGAACGTGTAGTTCACTTGAGCCTCTCGCGCACGAGTTCGACGAAATCCATCGGGCGCTTCGCGATGCCCATGCCGGCTGCGGCAAACGCCTCGAGCTTCTCCGCCGCCGTGCCGCTGGAGCCGGAGATGATCGCGCCCGCATGACCCATGCGACGGCCCGGCGGCGCCGTCTGGCCGGCGATGAAGCCCACGACCGGCTTCTTCATGTGCTTCTTGACGAACTCGGCGGCTTCCTGCTCGTCCGTGCCGCCGATCTCGCCCATCATCGCGATGGCCTTGGTCTTCGGGTCCTTCTCGAACGCCTCGAGGCAATCGATGAAGTTCGTCCCGTTGATCGGGTCGCCGCCGATGCCGACGCAGGTCGTCTGGCCGATGCCCGCGCGCGTGAGCTGGTAGACCACCTCATAGGTCAGCGTGCCCGAGCGCGAGACGACGCCCACGGGTCCCGGCGCGCAGATGCGGCCTGGGATGATGCCGACCTTCGACTCACCCGGCGTGATCAGCCCCGGGCAGTTGGGGCCGAGCAGGCGCGCACCGTGCTCCTTGACGAAGGGATAGACCTTCGTCATGTCCAGCACCGGCACGCCTTCCGTGATGCAGACGATGAGCCGCACGCCCGCGGCGGCCGCTTCCATGATCGCATCGGCCGCGAATGGTGGCGGCACGTAGATGACGCTCGTGTTGGCGCCCGTCGCCTTGACGGCGTCGGCCACGGTGTTGAAGACCGGCACCTTGTTCTCGAACTTCTGGCCGCCCTTGCCCGGCGTGACGCCGGCGACGACCTGCGTGCCGTACTCCATCATCTGCTTCGTGTGGAACGAGCCGTCGCGGCCGGTGATGCCCTGCACCACGAGCTTGGTGCCCTTATCGATGAAGACGCTCATCTCACTTGCCTCCCTTGGCAAGAGCAACGGCCTTCTGCACCGCTTCGTCCATGTCGCTCGACGCGGAGAAACCGTTCTCCGTCAGGATCTTCATCGCGATTTCCTCGTTGGTGCCGGTCAGGCGGATCACGATGGGGACCTTGAGCGGGTTCGCCTTCGTCGCCGTCACGATGCCGTTGGCCACGTCATCGGTGCGCGTGATCCCGCCGAAGATGTTGAACAGGATGGCCTTCACGTTCGGGTCGGCCGTGATGATGCGCAGCGCGGCGACGACCTTCTCGGGGTTCGACGACCCGCCGATGTCGAGGAAGTTGGCGGGCTCGCCGCCGTAGAACTTCACGAGGTCCATGGTCGCCATCGCGAGGCCCGCGCCGTTCACCACGCAGCCGACGTTGCCGTCGAGCTTGATGAACGTGAGGTTGGCGTTGCGTGCGTCCACCTCGCTGGGCTCCTCGCTCGACTCATCGCGCAGCGCGGCGATCGCGGGGCGGCGGTCGAGTTCGTTGTCGTCGATGACCATCTTGCCGTCGACGGCGAGCACTTCGCCGGTCGGCGTCACGACGAGCGGGTTGATCTCCGCGAGCGAGCAGCCCGACGCCATGAACGCCGAGTAGAGCTGCTGCATGATCTTGGCGGCGGCGCGCGCGAGCTTCACGTCGTCGTACAGGAAGAAGCCCATGCGCATCGCGTCGAACGTGAGCAGGCCGTAGCGCACGTCCACCGGCACGTAGAGGATCTTCTCGGGCGTCTCGGCGGCCACTTGCTCGATGTCGATGCCGCCGGCGGCGGAGACCATGAATACCGGCTTCTTGGTCGCGCGGTCGACGATGATGCCGACGTAGGCCTCGGACCCGATGTCCGCGGCGACGGTCACGAGCACCTTCTCGACGGTCAAGTCCTTGATCTTCATGCCGAGGATGGCGGTCGCCTTCTCCTTGGCGTCGGCGGGCGTCTTGCAGAACTTGACGCCGCCGGCCTTGCCGCGCCCGCCGGCGTGCACCTGCGCCTTGACCATCACGGCGGTGCCGTACTGCTTGGCGATTTTCTCGGCGTCAGCGGGCGTCGTCGCGACCTCCCCAGGGGGGATCGGCACACCGAAACCGCGCAGGATGTCCTTGGCCTGATACTCGTGGATGTTCA
>JAKFFA010000049.1:0-14184 GCA_036675455.1 Gemmatimonadaceae bacterium
AGCGTGTAAGGCACAGGCCGCCGACGCCGGATACCCGCTCCCGACCGCCGCCCGGAGCACCAATCAGGGAGCTCGCAAAACCCCAGGCGCACCCGCACGCGGACGCGAGCGCACAGACATCCAGACAGCGCCAGCGACCACGAACCCGATCGCGATCATTTGCGCCATGGTGAACATGCCGAAGAACCGGTCGTCCTTCGCGCGGAAGAACTCGACGATGAACCGCTCCGTCCCCGCCAGCACGCAATACGCGCCGAACAACCACCCCGCCGCGTGCTTGTGGTCGCGCAGGCGCCAGAGGATCGCAAACATCACGAGTCCCATGACCGTCTCGTACAACTGCGTCGGATGCACGGCGAGCACCTGCGTCGCCGGCATGTCCGCGTACTCTGTCAGCCCGAACTGCTGTGTCAGATTCGCTACCGTGCTCGGCGGCGCCCCGTCAGGGAACGCCACCGCGAGTGGCCCGTTCCACGGACGACCGTAATCGTCGCCCACGGCCCAGCAGCCGGTGCGCCCGACCGCATACGCGGCAGCCAGGCCCGGCGCGGCCGCGTCGGAGATCTGCGCGAAGCTGCCCTTGCGCCACATCACCACCGCGGCGCTCGCCACGATGCCGCCCATGAGGCCGCCCCAGAATACGAAGCCGGCGCGGCTGAAGATCGCGCTGATGTCACCCACGAGCACCGCATAGTAGATCTTCGCGCCGAGCAAGCCGCCGATCACCGCCGCGACGGTGATGTCGCCCATGATCGTGGAGTCCCAGCCGCGCCGGTCGAGCTCCTCGCTGGCCGCCATCTGGCCGATGATGAAGGCGAGCAGCATCGCCACGCCGAACCCGGTGAGTTCGAGAGGGCCAAAGTCGTAGGCGAACGGGATATGCGTGGTCATGCGGGAATCCTAGCGCGTGGGTGCGGTGGCGTCGATGCTGACGCCGCCGGTCCGCCCCGAAACGTCGCGCTCGGTGGCGTCGTCGACGATGCCGGGAATCGGACGTCCGGAGTGGGCGTTCAGGGTGGCGTCATCGCGCTGGCCCGCGCCGAAACGAAATAGGCCGGCCGCGCCGATCATCGCGGCGTTGTCGGTCGCGAGACGCGGGCTGGGTGCAAACGTGGTCGCGCCAATCACATTGCCGGCCTCGCGCATGGCCGCCACGAGCGTGCGATTGCACGCCACGCCGCCGCCCAGCACGATGCGCCGGCGGCCGTGCGCGCGCGCGGCACGCATGGTCTTGGCCACGAGCGTCTCCACGAGCGCGTCCTGGAACCCGCGCGCGATGTCGGCGCGGTCCCGATCCAGGTCCGCGCTGCCGCGCACGGCGTGCAGCACGGCCGTCTTGAGTCCGCTGAATGACACGTCGTAGTAGTCGGCGTCGCCGGCGCGCTGCGCCTTGTTCAGCATGGGCCGCGAGAATCTGAACTCGCGCCGCGTGGGGTCACCCCCCCTGGCGAGCGCCTCCACGTGCCGACCACCGGGATACGGGAGCCCCAGCAGCTTGGCGACCTTGTCGAACGCCTCGCCAGCCGCGTCATCGCGTGTGCTCCCCAACAGGCGGTACTCGCCCCAGGCCGCGACGTCGAGCAGCAGCGTATGCCCGCCGGACACCAGCAGGGCAGTGAAGGGCGGACTCGCATCCGCATGCTCGAGGACTGTCGCGAACAAGTGGCCCTCCATGTGATGCACGCCGATGACGGGCTTGCCCACGGCCGCGCCGAGCGCCTTGGCGAAGCTCACGCCGACGAGTAGCGCGCCCACGAGTCCCGGCGCATGCGTCACGGCCACGGCATCCACGTCGGTCGCCGCGCAACCCGCAGCAGTGAGCGCCTGACGCGTCACCGGTACGATCGCCGTCAGGTGCTCGCGCGACGCGATCTCCGGCACGACACCGCCGAAGACAGTGTGCACGTCCTGCGAGAGGATCACCAGCGACTCAAGCACCGGCGCGTCAATGGTGCCACTGACGACGGCGGCTGACGTCTCGTCGCAGGAGGTCTCGAGCGCGAGCAGGCGCACGGCTATTTGTCCGGCGGAGGCGGCGTCGCCGGTTCGCGCGGCCGGAAGTTGAGCGTCACGATGCTGGGCCGGACGGCGCGGACCGTCGCCTCGACGCCGATCGGGAACTCGACGTCGGCGGGCTGCAGCGTGACGCGCAAGCGTGAAGGCGTCTCCTCGCCGAAGCGGCGGCGGACGACAGGCGGATTCGTTTGCAGCTTGAGCACTTCGCGCCGCCGGCCGGACACGACCACCTGCACGGAATCGGGCACCGAACCTGTCAGTTGCAACGACTCGTCCACCACGGGCACGAACCGAGCGGCGAGCACGATCTCCGTGGACTCCTCGCCGCGCACCACGACCCATAGCACGAGCGCCAACAGCAGTGCGGCGAGCTTGGTGGGCAGACGTTCCGTGAAGGCCGCCATCCACCACGGACCCTTGGGCGGCGGGGTGGTGGGCGTACCCAACGCAGGCGTGCCGAGTGGCGGCGTGAAGCGGCTGGCCATCAGTTCTCCTCCTCGGCCAGCAGCCGTTCGATGTACGCGACGTTCTCCGGCCGCGACCAGTCGTCCGCGCCGATGATGCGTCGCCGGATGCGGCCGTCGCGTCCGATGATGAAAGTCTCGGGCACGCCAGTCGTCTGATAGTGCTGTTGGATCTCACCGGCGGCGTCGTACAGGATCTCGAACGTCAGACCGTATTCGTCAGCGAACTCACGGATGCGCCCTTCCATGCCGGGGTCGTCGATGCTCACGGCGACGATGCGCAATCCCTTGGGTCCGAGTGCTTCCTGGAGCCGCTGCATCGACGGCATCTCCACGCGGCATGGTGTGCACCAGGTCGCCCAGATATTGAGCAGAACGACCTCACCGGCGTAATCGTCGATGCCCTTGACCACGCCGGCATTGGAGACCGTCGCGAGACCCGAGTTGCTCACCGAGCCCGGCAGCGTCACCGCGGCGAAATCAGGCGCGCGCGACCCGATCTTGAGCGGGAACAGCTCAGAGCCCAGTGTGTTCGCCAAGACAAAGAGCCCGATGCCGAGCGCTGCGACGATGCCGCCCACCGTGAGCCATTGACCGCGTACGGTCATGATCCGCCCTGGCGCATCGAACGAATCGCCGCGCCGCACATCGTAGGCTTCATGCCTGCTCCGCGCACAGCGCGCGCAGTTTACCGATCTCGCCCTTCGGATCCTTCGCCGAGAAGATCGCGTTGCCGGCGACGAACGTGTCCGCGCCGGCGCGCCAGCAAGCGGCGATGGTCTCGCGCGCCACGCCGCCATCGACTTCGAGCACGGCCCGACTGTGCGCCGCATCGAGCAAGGCCCGCGCGCGCGCGATCTTCTCCACCGATGCGTTGATGAACTTCTGTCCGCCGAAGCCAGGGTTCACGGACATCACGAGCAGCAGGTCCAAGTCGTGCGCGACTTCACGGACGGTCTCGAGCGAGGTCGACGGGTTGAGGGTCGCGCCGGCCATGACGCCGAGTTCCTTGATGCGCATGATCTGCCGATGCAGGTGCGGCGCGACCTCGACGTGGATCGTCAGGGCCGACGCGCCCGCGGCCGCAAAGGCGTCGAAGTACTTCTCCGGCTCCACGACCATGAGGTGTACGTCGAGCGGCAGCTTAGTAAGCCGGCGGCACGTTTCGATGACCTTGGCGCCGAACGTGAGGTTGGGCACGAACACGCCGTCCATCACGTCCACGTGCAGCCAGTCGGCGCCGCCGGCCTCGAGCATCGCGAGGTCTTCGGCCAGCCGCCCGAAGTCGGCGGATAGCAACGACGGCGCAATGCGCACGGCGCGCTTCTGCATCATGAGGCGCTCCGGGGCGTGCGGACGGCGTAGCTCTGCATCAAGAAGCGCCCCGACGCAGCCGCGCGGCGAACGAGCCGTCCGCGCCATGGCGATGCGGCAGCACGCGCAGCCGGCCCGCGTCGAGCACCCCGGCCGGCACCGCTCCCTCGGGCGGTGGCTCGAGCGTCCAGTCAGGATGGTCAATCAGGAACGACTCCACCTGCGCGTCGTTCTCCTCGGGCTCGAGTGAGCACGTCGAATAGATGAGCAATCCGCCGGGCGCGACCGCGTCGGCAGCGCCGCGCAGGATCGCGCGCTGTGTGGCCGACATCACGGCCAGGTCGCTCGTGCGCAGGCGCCAGCGCGCGTCGGGGTGCCGGCGGAAGGTGCCGGTGCCGGTGCAGGGCACGTCCACGAGCACGGCGTCGAACGTGCCGAGCGATGCCGCCTCGCGCGCGTCCGCCACGACGGCGGTGACATGCTCGAGCTCCAGCCGGTCGATGGTCTCCTGCACTCGCGCGATGCGCGATTCGGACGCGTCGGCGGCTGTGACATACGAGGCCGTGCGTGCAAGCTCGACCGCCTTCCCGCCGGGCGCGGCGCACAAATCGGCTACACGCGATCCCTCGGCGATCGCGGCGTACTTGGTCACGAGCGTCGCGGCCGGGTCCTGCACGAAGCACAGCCCCTGTTGGAACGCGCCGAGCGCCGTCAGCAGCGTACCTGGCGCGAGCTGCAGCGAATCCTTCACGAGCGGGGCGTCGCTCACGCCGACCTCGGACGCCTCGAGCATCGCCTCGAGTTGCTCGCGGACGACGCCCCAAGGACGCACGATCAGCGGCGCCTCGCGGTTGTTGGCCTCGAGCAGCGCGCGCGTCTCGTCGGCGCCCCAGCGCGCCACCCAGCGCGCGACCAACCAACGCGGATGCGAGTGCACAATCGCGAGCGCCTCGACCGGATCAGACGGCAGCGGCGGCACGACGTCGTCGCGCTCGCGGTCGAGTCGGCGCAGCACGGCATTGGCGAGTTTGCTCGCGCCGAGTCCGTGCCGTTGCTTCGCGAGTTCCACCGTCTGTGCGATCGCGGCGTAGGTCGGCACGCTGCCCATGTAGAGGAGCTGGTACACGCCGAGTCGCAGCAGGTCGGTCAGGTCGCCATCGAGCCGCGCGATGCCGCCGCGCACGCGCGGGGCCAGCAAGTGATCGATGAATCCGCGCCGGCGCAGCATGCCCCACACGAGTTCCTGCGTCCACCGTCGGTCGCGCGCGTCGAGCGACGCCGCACGGCGGTCAAAGGCGGCGTCGAGCAGGCGGCCTGACCGGATGTCGGCCAAGGTGTCTGCCGCGGCGACTCGCGCGTCAGTGACGATGGAAAGGGAGGTCGGCATGCTCCTGAAAGATAGTCACGACGGCGACTCCCAGACGTCGCCCGCGGCGATTCCGCGTCCCTGCGCCCAGTCGAGGCACGCCAATCGGCGTTTTCCGGCCGGGTGCGCGTTTTCCACCGCGATGCCGCCCGTGCCGCAGGCGATGATCATGCCCATCTCGCCGATGTGGAGCACCTGGCCGGGATCACCACGCCTGTCGGGCAGCACGCGCACGCCGAAGAGCCTGACCTCGTTTCCCCGCACGACGCCCCACGCGCCCGGTTTGGGGTCGTAGGCCCGAATCTCGCGAGCGACCTGGATGGCCGGCTCCCGGAAGTCGAGCCGCGCCTGCGAGCGGTCCACCTTGTGTGCGTACGTCACGAGCGACTCGTCCTGGGGCACGGCCTCGATTGCGCCGAAATCCATGAGCGCGAGCGCCTCCACGAGCGCTTCCGCCCCCAGCGCTGAGAGCCGCTCTGTGAGCTCGCCGGCGGTCTCGTCTGGCCCGATGGCCGTGCGCTCGGCCAGCAGCACCGGGCCCGAGTCGAGCCCGAGCTCCATGCGCATGATGCAGATGCCGGTTTCCGCGTCGCCCGCAAGGATGGCGGCCTGGATCGGGGCGGCCCCGCGCCATCGCGGCAGCAGCGACGCGTGGATGTTGATCGTGCCCAGCTTCGGAAGGTCTATGATCTCCTGCGAGAGGATGTGCCCGTACGCCACGACCACGCTGAGATCGGGCTCGAAATCACGCAGCGTCGCGATGAACTCAGCGCCGCGCGGGCGATCCGGCTGCATCACGGGGATGCCTTCCGCGAGTGCGATCGATTTCACAGGCGAGGGCACGAGCGTCGACCGCGATCGTCCCTGCGGGCGGTCCGGCTGTGTGATGACGGCCACGACGTCGTGCCCCTCGCCCGTGAGGGCGCGGAGCGCGGGTGTGGCAAATTCGGGGGTGCCCCAGAAGAGGATTCTCACGGCTGGTTTTTTTGTGAACCTAGCAGTGGTCGTACACCAGTGCGATGGCCGCCGTGCATCTGCGCCCACTGCCCGAGCACCGCACTCCGGTCTAGATCCCTTTCCCCGGCGGTTGTGCAGCCTTCGGCAGGTCTGTATCTCCCGGCTGTAGCACGCGCAGCATGCCGGGGTACTTGGACTTTTCCTCGTCCCACACCGCCAGCGCCTGGCGCCGCTTGAGGAAACTCAGGTGATCGAGGAACAGCTTGCCGTCCAGGTGGTCGATCTCATGCTGTAGGCACACGGCCATGAGCTCCGAGCCCTCGACCTCGAACGGCTGCCCCTGCAGGTCGAGCGCGCGCACCTTCACCCACTCCGAGCGCTGCACCCAGCCGAACACCTCGGGGATCGAGAGGCAGCCCTCCTCCCACTTGATCTTCCCCTCGCGCTCGATGATCTCGGGGTTCACCAGCGTGTAGGCCTCGTCGTTCACCTCGACGACGCAGATGCGTGCGGTGCGCCCGACCTGCGGCGCGGCCAGGCCGATGCCATTCGCGGCGCGCATGGTCTCGAACATGTCGGCGGACAACTGCCGGAGTTCGTCGGTAAAACCGGCCGCGTCGACGGGCACCGTCTCCTGCCGAAGGATAGGCGCGCCGAGCACGGTGATCGGCAGCACCGCCATCAGGCGCTCGTGGTCCCACCGCCGATGGAGGCGATGCGCCCGCGCGTGACCACCAGCCGCGATTCGCCGCTCTTGATCGTGATGTGGTCACTTGGGCCGGGCGCCGGCGCGCCGTCCTTGAGGCCTTCCTTGATGTGAATGACCTCGCCGACCACGCCACCGGCGGTCACGACTTGATCGCCCTTCTTGAGCGCGAGGATCGCCGCCTCATGCGCCTTCCGCTGCTTCTGCTGCGGACGGATCATGAGGAAGTAGAAGATCGCGAAGATGGCCGCGATCTGGAAAATGAAGGGGCCAAGCCCCGGGCCGCGCGCGGACTCGCCGGTGGCGGGGGCGGCGGTCTGTACGAATAGGGCGATCAGGGGGGTCATGGGCATGCCTGAAATCTACCATGACGCGGTCAGAGGACCAGCATCGCGTCGCCGTAGGAGTAGAACCGGTAGTCGGATCGCAGGGCGACATCGTAGGCGTGCATCGTCAGGTCGTATCCGGCCATCGCCGCCACGAGCATGATCAGGGTCGAGCGCGGCAAGTGGAAGTTCGTGACCAGCATCTCCGCGGCGCGCGGGCGGTTGGGCGGCCGGATGAAGATGCGCGTGCTGCCGTCGCCTGCACGGAAGATGCCGTCGCTCCCCAGCACGCTCTCGATCGTGCGCAGCGCCGTGGTGCCCACGGCGCAGATCCGCCCGTTGGCCAGCCGCGTCGCGTTGAGCATCTGCGCGGCCGGCTCCTCGACCGAATAGAACTCCTCGTGCATCTCGTGATCGGCCGGGTCGTCGACCTCGACGGGCTTGAACGTGCCGGCCCCCACATGCAGCAGCACGTCGACACGCCGCGCGCCCGCGGCCGCGATGCCGTCCAGGACCGCCGGCGTGAAGTGCAGGCCAGCCGTGGGCGCGGCCACGGATCCCTCGATGCGTCCGAAGATCGTCTGGTAGCGCTCGGCGTCGATCGCCGAATCTTCGCGGGCGATATACGGCGGCAGCGGAACATGCCCGTGCGTGGCGATCGCCACATGCACATCGGCAGCCATGAGACGCACGATGCGCGTGCCGCGCGCCGTAGACTCGAGGATCTCCGCGTCGAACCCATCGGCGAAGTGCACCTTTCGGCCGATGCGCAACTTGGAACCCGGCTGCACCATCGCCTCCCAGCGGTCGTTCTCCAGCTCGCGCAGCAGGAACACCTCGGCGGGCGCGCCCGACGGCCGTCGGCCGATGAGCCGAGCGCGGAAGACGCGCGTGGTATTGAGCACGAGCGTGTCACCCTCGCGCATGAAGCGCGGCAGGTCGCGAAAGAGGTGGTGCGCAATCTCTCCCGTCTCGCGGTTCACGACCATGAGCCGGCTCTCGTCGCGCTGCGCCGTCGGCACCTGCGCGATGCGTTCGGGCGGCAGGTGGAAGTCGTAGTCCGACGTGCGGAGCCCGGTGCGGCCGCTTGCGCTCACTGGACGAGGTCGTGCGGCTGCGTTGCGCTCACCGGCTCAGAAGAGCTCCGGCTGGGTCGCACCGGACGACGAGCCGCCCTGCCGCCCAGCGGACGACGCATCCGGCGGCTCATACCCGAAATGCCGATACGCCTGCGCCGTCGCCGTCCGCCCGCGCGGCGTGCGCTGCAGGAAGCCGTTCTGCACGAGGAAGGGCTCGTACACTTCCTCGATGGTGTCCGCATCCTCGCCGACGGCCGCGGCAATCGTGCTCACGCCCACCGGCCCGCCGTCGAACTTCTCGATGATCACGCGCAGCAGCCGCGCGTCCATCTCGTCGAGGCCGAACTCGTCCACGTCCAGCATCGCGAGCGCGTCGCGCGCGACTTGCTTCGAGATGTGCCCGTCGGCCTTCACCTGTGCGAAGTCACGCACGCGCCTGAGCAGCCGGTTGGCCACACGCGGGGTGCCGCGCGCGCGGCGTGCGAGCTCGTGCGCGCCGTCCGCATCAATGCTCGCCTGCATGACGGCGGCCGTGCGGTGCACGATCTCCTCGATCTCGGCGGCCGGATAGTAGTTCATGCGCAGCTCGATCCCGAACCGCGCGCGCAGCGGCGCGGTGATCATGCCGAGTCGCGTCGTCGCGCCGATGAGCGTGAAACGCTCGATCGGCATCGTGATGGTCTGCGCCTTGGGACCCTCGGACAAGCGGATGTCGATCTTCGAGTCCTCCATCGCCGGATACAGGAACTCGTCGATGACCGGACGCAGCCGGTGAATCTCGTCGATGAAGAGGATGTCGCCCGCGCGCAGGTTGGTCAGCGTCCCGACGAGGTCGCCCGGCTTCTCGAGCGCGGGGCCCGATGTCGTGTGGATGTTGACGCCCATCTCGCGCGCGATCAGCTCGGCGAGCGTGGTCTTGCCAAGGCCCGGCGGGCCGAACAGCAGCGTGTGGTCGAGCGGCTCGCGTCGTTCGGTCGCGGCGTCGATGTAGATGCGCAGCGCGTCCTTCACCTTCGCCTGGCCGATGAACTCGGCCAGGCGCTGCGGCCTGAGCGAGAGTTCGACGACGGACTCGTCGGCCAGCGGTTCGGGGGTTGTGATCTCGGCGCGGGACATCGCCGGAATCTACTTCGCGAGCGCCGCGAGTGACCGGCGAATCACGTCGGCCGTGCTGTCGCCCTTGGGCGCGTCCTCGAGGGCGACCTTCACGGCGCGCTCGGCATCCACGGGCGAATACCCCAGCGCGACGAGCGCGCGCACGGCGTCAGAGCCCGCGCTACCGGCCTTCGGCATGCCGGCCGCCGGCGCGGCGCCGGACAGGTCGCCCGCCTCGAGTTTGTCACGCAGCTCCAGCACGAGACGCTCGGCGAGCTTCTTCCCGACGCGCGGCACGCGCGTGAGCGTCACAAGATCCCCGTCGCGGATCGCGCGCACGAGCCGCTCACCCGTGAGCGTGGACAGCAGGTTCATCGCCAGCGCGGGGCCCACGCCGGTGGTGCCCACCAAGCGGTGAAACAGCCGCCGGTCATCGGAGGTCGCGAAGCCGTACAGCAGCCAGGCGTCCTCGCGCACGACCATGGCCGTGTGCAGTTCGATGCGGCCGCCCGTGGCCGGCAGCGATTCCACGACGCCGAGTGGGACGAGGATCTCGTAGGCCACGCCGCCGGCCGTCATGACTTCGATGCGGTCGAGCGTGTGTGCGACCAGTGTGCCGGAGACGCGCGCGATCATGGCGGGGTCATCGCAAAGCGGCGTCGATCGATGCCGTGCTCGCGCCCCTGCTCACTCACGACGCCTTCATGGAGCGCGCGCCGGCCAGCGCGCGCGCGAGCGGCTGGCGCATCGCACAGGTCAGCGCCGCGGCCACGCCGTCCGAGGCGTCCGCCGGCTGCGGCGCGGCCTTGAGGCGCAGCAGTTTGGCGATCATGAACTGCACCTGGGGCTTGGTTGCGGCGCCCGTGCCGACGATCGCCTTCTTGATGTCGGCCGGGGCGTACTCATGAATCTCGATGCCGGCGTCGGCACCGGCCAGCAGGATCACGCCGCGCGCATGGCCCAGCACCAGCGTCGTGCGCACGTTGCGCGCGTAGAAGACGTCCTCGACGGCCATGATGTCCGGGCGGTGCCGCGCGATGAGTTCGCGGATGCCTTCGGAGATGTCGCGCAGCCGCTCGGGGAGCGGTCGTTCGGCCTTCGTGCGGATGACGCCGCATTCCACGAGCGCGTGCGGCGAGCCCATGCGAACGACGCCGAACCCCGTGACCGCCGTGCCCGGGTCGACGCCGAGGATCAGCACGCGAGCCGCTCGATCGTGCCGGAATGCCACACACGGTCCCGGGAACCGTGATGTCTCACGTGGCGGCGATCGTGGAGTCGTCCATCTCGAAGTTGGCGTCGATCTTCTGCACGTCGTCCAGATCGTCGACCGCCTCGAGCAGCTTGAGCAGCTTCTCCGCCACCTCGCCTTCGACCTTCACGGTGCTCTTGGGAATCCACGCGAGCTCGGCCTCGGTCGCGACAAGGCCGGCCGTCTCCAAGGCCTGTTTCACGGCGTGCAGCTCAGTTGGGCCGGTGGTCACGATGAACTGGCCGCCGTCCACGGCGAAGTCCTCGGCGCCCGACTCGAGCACCTTCTCCATCACGGTCTCCTCGTCCTGTCCCGCGGCGGGCAAGAAGATCTGCCCTTTGCGGTCGAACATGAACGCGACCGAATTGACCGTGCCGAGGTTGCCGCCGAAGCGCGAGAGCTTGAAGCGGAGGTCGGCGACCGTGCGCGTCGGGTTGTCGGTCAACGCCTGGATCATCAGGGCGACCCCGCCCGGTCCGTACGCCTCGTACACGACGTCGGAGTAATCCACGCCTTCGAGCTCACCGGTGCCCTTGAGGATAGCGCGCTCGATGTTCTCCTTGGGGCACGACTGCGCCTTGGCGTTGTCGATGGCGGTGCGCAGGCGCGGATTGCCAGCCGGGTCACCCCCGCCGGCCTTCGCCGCGACCGTGATCTCGCGAAGGAGCTTGGTGAACATGGCGCCGCGCTTTTTGTCTGTCGCGGCTTTGTAGTGCTTGATTTGTTTCCACTTGCTATGGCCGGCCATGCGGGAAACCTAATGCTTGAGACGGCGGACGGCAGACTTGGAACTGCGATGCGAGGGGGGATGCGGGGCGCCCTACGGTACGGGGTGCGGGGTGGGGTGTGGGATGCGGGTCCCGCATCTCGCATCAAGAATCCTCGCGACGAGGCAGGATCTTCAGTTCCTCGCATCCATCATCACCCCCCGCAACCCGTACCGCCCGTACAACCCGCATTCCGTGTCGCTGTTCAGTTGAGCCGGATGGTCAGGCTCCCACGAATGCCCGATACGTCCACTGACGCTCCGCCGGAGTACAGTGAGCCGACGCTGTATCCCACCGACGGGAACATCGTGAATAGGCCGCTCTCCAGCCGCATGCGCAGGTTGGCGTTCACCAACTGGCCGGCGCGCTCGCCGTCGACTTGCCAGAAGCGGCCCTCGAGGCTGGGCTGGAACAGGAAGTCGCCGACCTCGGTGCTCAGCGCGGCGTTCAGGCTCGCGACGTTCTCGGTCGGCGCATCGCCGCCGAACTGCTGGCCCTCGAGTCGATACAGATTCCAGCCCGAGAGGTACACCTCGCCGATGGGCACGGGGAACATCCACATGCCCGTTGCCGTGATGCGGTCGCCGGTGCTGGCGGTGGTCTTCTGGTTGCCGGCGGTGGTCGTGTCGAGCGCGTCGGCACCGAAGGCTGAATACGCGAGGCCGAATGAGACCTGGCCGTCGCGCACGGGGCGGTCGCCGCGCAGGTGCACGCGATACTCGTCGGCTGGCGTGAACCGGAAATCAGCGCTCGACTGCGTGAACGCGCTAAACTCGGCCGACTTCCGCATGCTCGTGCCCAGGCCGACGTTCCACGCGCCCATCGCGCGCGCGAGTGCCACGCCACCCGTGCCGGCGAATCCATTCCCCATCGACGAGATGGGATAGTTGAGGAAGTCGTTGCCGATCTGGCCGGCCGCCTCGACCTTTTCATCGGGCACGCCGTAGGCGCCCGTCGGAAGGTTCAGGCCCACGGTGAACACGACAAAGTCGCCGAAGGTGAAGTTGCCGCGCACCTGCGTATCGGTGAGGCCGCTCAGCGTGCTGGTCGTCGCACCGCCGGTCTTCACCTGCGAGCTCGCGAATGCCGTCGTGACATCCACTGAAAACCGATCCGTGAATGGCAGCACGAACACGAATGGGATGGCCGTCTGCGTGACGGTGCGCTCCGAGGCACCCGAGCCGATGGTGTACTGCGTGAAGTGCGGTGCCGCGATGAGCGCGGCGTCCTGCAGCCAGTCCTGCGCGCGAGCGGCCGGTGCCCATGCGGCGAGCGCCACGGCGAGCGACGCGGCAGAGAGCGCCGTCAGGGCGTGGCGACTGGTTGCCTGGCCGGTGGTCATAGAGCGGGGCGTGGTGTCCATTGTCGGGTTCGTCCGGCTCAGGGGCGCGTGATGATGATGACCACCGACCCAGTGCGCGCGACGGGATTGTCGAGCCGCGTGGTGGAAGTAGCCGGATCCAGCCGCGGCATAAAGCTCGTGCCGAGTCGCGTGTCGTTGGTGACCTGCGTGATCGTGGACGGATTCACGTCGAGCAGCGTATTGCGCAGCGTGTTCGTGAGTCCGATGTCGGTGACGCGGACTTCGCCGCTGGCGGCCGCGCTCACCTGCTGGGCCTCCATGCCGCCCAAGCCACTCTCGATGCTCGCCGCCGATACCTGCGCGCCGGCCATCGCGGCCTGCACGGCGTCGAAGCGCGCCGACGCCGCGCCGAAGCCCGGGTCAAGCGATCGTGCGTTCTCGAAGAACCGCGCGGCATCTTCGAACCGGCCGTCGTCCGCGGCCAGGAGGCCGCGACTGTAGGCAAGGAAGGCATCCAGGCTCGTTGTCGGCCGCCGCTCCACGAGCTGGCGCTCAGCCGGCGTCAAGCGCACATCGAGTTGGTTGAAGATGTCGAAGACGAGTTCCTTCTCCATCGCGAACAAGGCATTCAGCGAATTCGACACGCTGGACGGGTCGGTGATGAGCCCGTCCTCTACGCTGACCACCGACGCATTGAGCGTGAGCCGGTCGCCGACCTGGATGATGCTGCCGTTCACGAGACGGCCGGCCTGGATCAGGCGGCCCGCCCGCACGGCCGTGGCCGCGTCCACGCGGTCGGACTCGGAGAGCCGGATCTCGTCGGCGAGCGCCTGCATGCGATCGCGCTCGACCACGGTGAGCTGCGCCGAGTGGCTCAGGTCCGTGATGATGAGATCCGCGAGCCCGCGTTCGAGCGGCTCGAGCGAGGCGTCCGGCCCGCTGAAGGTGAGCGGCGGCACCGCGATCGTGGTCGGGGAACCCGGTGTTGTGGCGAGCGCGGCTTCGTTGGCCACGGCGCGCTTGGCGGCGGCGACCACTTCGGCGCGCGCGATCGCGGCGAGCCGGTCACTCACCTGACGGCGCACGCGGCGCGACCGTCCCACCTCGAGGTAGCTGTTGTACGCTGCGCGGGCGCCGGCGAAGTCGCCCTGCGCCTCCGCGGCGAGTCCGGCGTACAGGGCGCTGACGCCGTCCTTTGGGTCCAGGCGGCGTGCGTCGGCGAGCACGCTACGCGCTTCGCTATGGCGATTGGCCTTGAAGTACGCGACACCGAGCGCGCGCAGCGCGGCGACGCTGCGCGGACTCTCGGCACGCTCGGCCTCGAGCTTCGCGATCGCGTCGCCCGTGCGCTGCGCGGCTGCCTCGGGGGCGAGCGCGGCCAAAAGGATCAGGACAAGCAGGGCCATCGGTCGGACAAAGCGCATCACGTCTCCATGAGTCGGGCAAAGCGCATCACATCGCCTAGCGGTCGGGGTCCAGCATGTCTTCGAAGCGCAGCCACTGCTTGTAGAAGTACAGGTCCACGTAGCCGGTCGCACC
>JAKFFA010000075.1:0-14079 GCA_036675455.1 Gemmatimonadaceae bacterium
GCTTCAGCGCTTCCTTCGCCAAGCGATACGCCTGTACGCGCTCGACGGGATCCTTGATCGCCTGAGCGGCGGAGACTGTGACGTCTGAGGTGGTGTCCATGGCGTGCACGATACAAGCGAGCACACCATTTCTGACATCATTCCGCCGCCAAGCATGCCGCTATCGCGCACCTCCGGATGCACGTCGGGCAAATCTTCATTTAGGAGGCGGGTGGGGCTCCTGACCCGCATCCCCCCCGCATCCTTCACCCCACCCCGCACCCCGTACCGCCGGGCGCCCCGCACCCCACCCCGCATCGCAGTTCCCCACACCCCGCACCCCGCATCAAGGCAGCCGCAACGCCACCAACGCAGTAGACCTCCCCGCCCCCGTAGCAAACACGATGTACTGCTTCCCCTTATGCAAAAACGTCATCGGCACCGCAGTAGTCCGCGAGGGAATCTCCACCGCCCCAACCTGTCGTCCACTCGCCTTATCGACCGCATAAAGCGCAGGTGCCGCCCCTGGCACGCCGCCGCTGCGGCCGGTCCCATAGATCACCAGCGTCTTCGTCGTGATCACCTGCGCCTGCCCGCCCGCCGGCCGCGGTGGTAGGTCCACGCCCGCGAACAGGGCATCGTCGCTGCTGACGGGGATGAACCCGCCGTTCGGAATCCACCACGCCTTGTCGCCGGTCTTCATGTCGTAGGCCGTGATGCCGCCGAGTTCCTTCGGCTTCACGATCGACACACCATGCAGCTGCGACGCGCGGCTGCGGCCCGCGAAGCCGCCCCCGCGCGTGTCGCTCGGCTGATAGCCCGCCGGCGGCGGCAGCGCGCCCAGCAGGCCGCAGTTGTCGCGCGGGGAGCTATAGTTGAACTCCGAGCACGGGTCCTTTTGCAGCATGATCGTCGAGAGGCCGCTGAGCGCGGCGACGTACATCATGCCGGTCTCCGGGTCGACGGCGGCGCCGCCGTCGATGTTCACCCCGCCCGAGGCACCGGGGGCGTACCACGAGCACCTGAGCCCGGTCTTGCTCGAGCCGTCGGTGAGCACGGCGGGGATGTAGTACGGTCCCATGCGGCACTTCTTCGCGAGCACCATCGCGGAATCGCGGATCGCCGGCGTGTAGTCGATGATGTCGTCCTCGAGGAGCCCCTGCTGTGCGTACGGCGCGGGCTTGCTCGGGATTGGCTGCGTCGGTGAGGTCCGCTCGCCCGGCACGTCGCTCTGCAGCACCGGCGTCTCGACGATCGGCCAGATCGGTTCGCCGGTCACGCGGTCAAAGACGTACGCCCATCCCTGCTTGGTGGTCTGCGCGATGATCTTGCGCGGCCGCCCATCGATGGTGACATCCATCAGGTTCGGCGCCATTGGCGTGTCGTAGTCCCAGATGTCGTGGTGCACCATCTGGAAGTGCCACTTGCGCGTGCCAGTCTTCGCGTCGATCGCGACGACCGAGTTACCGAAGAGATTGTCGCCCGGCCGGTGGCCGCCGTACTCGTCCATGAGCGGCATGCCGACGGGGATGTAGACGAGTCCGAGTTCCGGGTCCGCCGAGTAGGTCGCCCACGCGTCGTTCTTGCCGACGCCCTCGGTACCGATGCGCGAGCCGCGCTCCCACGTGTCGGCGCCGAACTCGCCGGGCTGCGGCACGAGGTTGAACTTCCACAACTGCTTGCCCGTGCGGATGTCGAACCCGCGGATGTAGCCCGGCAGGTTGCGTACGCGGATCGGGTAATAGCCGTGGATCGACGAGTTGCCGACGATGAGCACGTTGCCGACGACGATGGGCGGCGAGCTCGCGGCGATCTGGCCGTGCACGGGGTCGATGCCGACGGTGCCGTCGGCGCCGGTCTTGGTGACGGGGTCCCATGTCTCGCCGGGCCGCGCGCGGCGCGCAGGCGCGGCGTCGGAGATGATCAGCGAGCCGGAATCGTCGACCGCGAGCGGCACGAGGTCGAAGCCGAGTCCTTCCATGAGATCGACGACGCCGTTCTTGCCGAACTTGGGGTCCGGCAACCCCGTCTTGGCGTCGAGCGACGCGAGATGGTAGCCGGGCGTGACGACGAGCACGCGCTCCTGGGTGCCGTCGGTCCAATACGAGAGTCCACGGCCCGCGAACTGGCGTGGCGCCTTCTGCCAGCGGATGCCTTCGTCGAGGCGCCACATCCAGAGCGTCTCGCCCGTTTCGGGGTCGATCGCCATCGTCGACCGCCGTGTGGTGGCGACCGTGAACAGGCGGCCGTTCGCGTACAGCGGCGTGGTGCGGTAGTACTCGTCGGGACCGAACGTGCCGGCGTTCCACTCCCACGCGACCTCGAGCGAGTTGAAGTTCTCGGCGTTGATCTGGTCGAGTGGCGAATAGCGCGTGCTCCACGCGTCGGCGCCCCAGTAGCGCCACTCGCCCGGCGCGTTGCCGCGCACGAGCGGGTCCATGACGGGCGCCTTGCCGCCGGGCGCGCTCAGTGGCCGCGCCTGGTTCGGTGCGGGCGACTGCGCCGCAGCCGGCATAGGGTAAAGCAGCAGTGCCGCGCCGAGCAGCGCCGCGGCACCAAGAGGCAGGGCGGCATTACGCGGCATCGCGGCGCCGTGCGGCAGTGCGCACGAGAAGATCGACATGCGGCGCGCGGATCGTACGGACGTTGACGTCATGGGCGTTCTTCCGTGGGGGTTCTGTCTTCCCTTTTTGGGACCGAATCCAACGTGATATGCTGCAGCGCCGCGGAGTCCGCGGCCAGTGGTGTGCGTCCGGTGGGCATGCCGTTGATGCGCAGCAGATACGCCGTCACGAGGGCGTAATCCTCATCCGTGAGCATGCCGGGTTCGGACTTCGGCATCTCGCGCCGCAGGTATCCGAACAGTTCCGACAAGGGGCGACCGAACCACTTGTTGCGGAACGGCGCGCCCGAATGCAGGGTCGGCGAATGGCAGGACTGGCACGCGAGGGCGAACACATCCTTGCCGCGACGCGCCTGGTCGAGCGTGTAGACGCCGTCGGCCGTGGAGAGGGGCTGCGGCCCGTGCGTCCTCGCGGAGGGCACGGGGCGCGCCGGGTCGCCGGGCACGGCCGGAGAAGTGGTGCGAGTCGAGTCGCGCGGCGTCGGCTCCTGCGTCAGAGCGGGCGCAGCAGTGAGCGTCATGAGGACGGCCAGGATGCAACTCGAACGAACCATGGCGAATGAAAGGCGGTTCAAGGTCAGAGTGTCGCGCTCACGACTGCGTGGGCGTGGCATGGTCGTCGCCCACCGGCGTGCGTCGCACAGGGCGCTGCAGCATGCGCAGAATCTGCTGAAAACCGAGGCCGACGGCTATCGCGATCGCTAAAAGCAACGCCGCCCGCAGCGCGCCAAGCACGAACACGGCATCCAGCTGCGGCCACACGAATCCCGCGCGGTACTCGGCCAGTGCAGAGAATCGCTCGCTCATCCAGTGCCACGCCGTGTGCGCCACAATCGCCGAGCCGACGATCGTCACGGCGGCGGCGCCGCGCGATGGGCTCTCGACGGCCGTGGCACGCGGTTGTGAGTCGCGTAGGACGACAGGCGACGGGGCGCCGAGCGCACCAGCCGCGGAGGCCGTCTTCCTCACATATCGACGTGTCGCGATCAACACCGGCACAGCGAGGGCCAGTACCAGCAACTGTCCAAGCTCCACGCCAACGTTGAACGCCGCGAGTGATGTCAGCAGGTGCCGGCCGGCGAACTGCAGTTGCTCGCCGAGCGCGAAGGAAAAGCCGAATCCGTGGATCAAGCCGAAACCGAACGCCATCATCCACCGCTGTTCGAGTCGCTCTTCGCTCAGCAGCATGTTCTCGATCGCCAGATACACGATCGACAGCGCGATGGCTGCCTCGACGAGCGGCGGGAACCAGAGCGCGCCCGGCGTGAAGCCGAGTGCCGCGGCGCCCAGCGTGAGCGAGTGCGCGACAGTAAATGCGGTGACGATGGTCACGAGCGGGCGCCAACGTCGCACGGGCAACACGAGGCAGAGCACGAAGAGCAGGTGATCGAGGCCGCCAAGGATGTGAACGAATCCCTCGCGCACGAAGCGCAGCGCGGCATGCCCGAAGCCGGGGTCAAGCTCGACGCGCCCTGGGTTGCCCTCGTAGACGAGGATGCGCTCGCCGCCGTCCGGGAGTTGCAGTCGCAGCACACTGGTGGTGCGCACGCCCAGGTGTGCGAGCGCGGGCTCGATGGCGAATCGTGAAGTCGCGGCGCCGATCGGGTACTCGAGCAGCACGTCAAGCATCGCCTGGTTCCACTGTATTTCCGTCGCGGCTGGTGGCCCCTCGCCTTGCATGTGTGCGAGCGCGGTCGCGTACGAGCCAAACGAGCGATCACTGGGCAACGAGATTCGCGTGGCGGCAAGACGGCCTACCCTTACGGGCGAGCCGTCCGCGCCCCGGCCCGTCAGGTCGGACGTGCTGCCGAATGGCAGCCGTCGACCCTCCTCGAATACGCCGAGGTAGCCGGCGACCCAGAGCGCGGCGGCGTCGGGCAGCAGCGCGCGGATGCGCACGAGGTCGAGCGCGCCGGAGGCCGTGAGCGGCACGTCGAGATCGCGCATGGACTCGAGCGGCACGCGCAGCAGCACACGCAGCGTCGCGGACGCAGAGTCGGGCTGCACGAAGGCGACGATCGCCACGCGCTCGGGAATCTCGTGCGCGCGGGCGGCCGAGGGCGCGAGCAAAACAGCGGCGGCGGTCAGGGGCGCCAGAACGCCTGCGATAGCGGCGATCAACGGCGTCGACGCACGCGCAACCGCAGCGGCGAGAAAAGAAAAAAAGGTCGTCTCTGGTGCATGGCGTCGGGGAGATATAGCATTTGCCGCGTGATTCCACACGGGTTCGATATTTCCGTGGCCGCTTGGGCGGCCGGATCGGCCCATCACCGGCGAGGAGCCGTATGCCCGGATCGGGTTCGATGAAGACACGTCTTATCACAGCCGGCATCATCGGCGCCGTCATCGTTGCGTTGTTCGTGGGCCAGCGCCAGCTCGGCGCTTCGCTCGACAGCCAGGCAGTGCAGGCGCCGGCGTTCGAGGTCGATCCTTTCTGGCCGAAGCCGCTGCCCAATGGGTGGGTGATCGGCTCGACGATCGGCGTGGGCGTGGATTCGCGCGATCATGTGTTCATCGTGCATCGACAGGCGTCACTCAATGCGCGCACGGAAGTCGGCGCGGCGCAGGACCCGCCGACGGGTTCATGCTGCACGCCGGCGCCGCCGGTGCTGGAGTTCGACCCCGAGGGCAACCTCGTGAACTCATGGGGCGGCGAGGGCGATGGGTACACGTGGCCCGAGTCGAACCACGGCATCTCGATCGACCACCTCGACAATGTCTGGATCGGCGGCAACGGCCGCGGCGACTCGCACATCCTCAAGTTCGGGCACGACGGCAAGTTCCTCATGCAGATCGGCGAGCCGGGCCAGCCGGTGAACTCCGAGAGCCGCGAGACGTTCGGCCGCGTCGCCAAGATCTCGTTCGACGCCAGCGCGAATGAGGCATACATCGCGGACGGCTATGGCAACAAGCGCGTCGCGGTCATCGACATGACCACGGGCGACATGAAGCGTTTCTGGGGCGCGTATGGCAACGTGCCGTCGGACAGCAACCTCGGCCGCTACAATCCCGACGAGCCGCTGGCGCAGCAGTTCCGTAACCCGGTGCACTGTGCGGAGCCGACCAACGACGGGCTCGTCTATGTGTGCGACCGCCCGAACAATCGCATCCAGGTGTTCACCACGGCGGGCGAGTTCGTGAAGGAGGCGCAGTTCGCGCCGCGCACGCTGGGCGATGGCGCGGTGTGGGACATCGCGTTCTCGCGCGACCCGGAGCAGAAGTTCCTCTATCTCGCGGACGGCAAGAATGAGCGCGTGTATGTGATCGATCGCGAGTCACTCGCGGTGCTCACGCAATTCGGCGGTGGCGGCCGGCAGCCGGGCCAGTTCTTTGCCGTGCACTCGATCGCGACGGACTCCAAGGGCAACATCTTCACGACCGAGACGTACGAGGGGAAGCGCGTGCAGCGATTCGTGTACAAGGGGCTGCGGGCGGTGAGTGCGGCGGATCAGGGGCCGCTCTGGCCTCAGCGGTAAAGCGATGCGAGGGGGGATGCGGGGTGCCCGGCGGTACGGGTTGCGGGGTGGGGTGTGGGATGCGGGACGCGGGAAATGCTGTCGCACGCGGAGGACAGCCGATCACCCATGCGCTTGCGCAGCTCCCAGTCCCGCCGCCCGTCCGGTCGACCACGCCCAGTGGAAGTTGTAGCCGCCGATCGGGCCGAATGCGTCGAGCACTTCGCCGCATAAATAGAGGCCGGGATGGCGGCGGCTCTCCATGGTGCGCGGGTGGACCTCGCTGAGTGCCACGCCGCCGCCGGTGACCTCGGCCTTCTTGTATCCCTCGTCGCCGTTCCACGGCAGGTCGCCGCGCACAAGGGTGTCGATGAGGCGACGGCGTTCCTCGCGGCGCAGTTCCGCGAGCGGGCGCGCTGGGTCGACGGCGGCGCGCGCGATGAGCACGGCGGCCAAGCGGTCGGGCGCGTGTGCGCGAATGGCGCCGAGCACGCTGAGGCCTGGCCGGTCGCGCGCCGGCGAGAGGGCTTCGTTCCACTCGGCGTCGCCCAACGGCGTCCACTGCACGGTTAGGCGCGCGCCCGTGCCCTCGGCGCGGGCGCGCACGAGGACGTGTGAGACGTCGAGCACGGACGGGCCGCTGTAGCCGCGGTGCGTGAAGAGGAAACCGCCGCTGGCCGTGGCGCTGCGCGCCGCTGCGCGCGCGTGGAGCGTTACACGCAACGACACCCCTGAGAGCGAGCCAAAATCGGGCGCGTCCGCGGTCACGGGCGTGAGCGCCGCGTACGTCGGATGCATCGCGTGGCCGAGTCGCTCGAGGAACGCGAGTCCGGCACCGTCGCTGCCGGTGTTGGGCACGGAGAGGCCGCCGGTGGCAACGATCACCGCGTCGGCGGTCAGGGGTTCGCCGCCGTCGACGCGAACGATCCAGCGCGGCGCAGGATATCGAGTGGAGGCGCCGGTCGTGCCGGTCGCCGTTGCGCGAGCGGGCTCGATCCCCGTCACGCGCGTATCAAACACGATCCGTACACCCTTCGCCCGCGCTTGCGCCAGCAATCCATCCCGCACGTCGCGCGCCTTGTTCGACACGGGAAACAGCTTGGCCGACTCGGGCTCCTCGACCAACGGAATCCCCAGCGTCTGCTCGAAGAACGCGCGCTGCTCCGCGAGCGGCCACGCGCGCACGAGCTTGCGCAGCAGGTTGGGCGACGAGTCCGTGACGAAGCGTGACTCGTCCACGCGCGCGGGCAAGACGTTGCAGCGCCCGCCGCCGCTGATGAGGATCTTGCGGCCGCCGTCCTGAGTGCGCTCCACCAGCAGCGTTTCGTCGAACGCGCCGGCGTCGGCGGCGTAGATCGCCGCCATCGTACCCGCGGCGCCCGCACCGATCACGATTACGCGCGTCATCGCTGCTCCTGTTTGCGCTCGAGAGCGAACACGTGTCTGCGGACGAGAACGAAGCACCGCATGCGGACGAGAACGAACAACTGGCCTGGCCCGTAGAGTGGTGGTGAGAGGCGAAAGCGGGTCAAACGGCAAGCTCCGTTGCTTGGCCAGCCCGCGACTCGCGCGGTAGATTTCCCGCACCTGAACCTAACCTCCCAGTCGGAGTCGCCCGTGGCCGCAGGCATCAGCATCTCCCCTCGTTCGCTGTTCCACTCCCTCGTTGCCCGGAGAACGCTGGCGTTCGTCCTGGCCGGCGTCGCGCTCGCGCCACTCGCGCTCGGTGCACAAGACCGGCTCAAGACGATGCCGGGCTATGAGCGCTGGGCCGAGATGGCGCCGCAGCTCCGCGATGCGGTCAAGTCGGGCGCCGTGGACCCTGAGTGGGCCGACGACTCGCGTTCGTTCGAGTTCACGCGTGACGGCAAGCAGTTCCGGTTCGACGTCGGGACGCGGCGCCTCGCGGAGGTCGGTGAGGCGGAAGCGGGGCGCGGCATGCGCCGGCGCGGCCCCGCGCGCGGTCGCCAGTCGACGGAGGCCTACACGGCCGACTCATCGCGCAAGGCGATCTACAAGGACCGCAATCTCTTCATCGCCAATGGCGACGGCAGCAACGAGAAGCAGGTGACCACCGACGGCAGCGAGGAGCGCCGCATCAAGTACGGCACCGCGAGCTGGGTGTACGGCGAGGAACTGGGCCAGACGACCGCGATGTGGTGGTCGCCGGATGGCAGCCAGCTCGCGTATTACCGCTTCGATGAGAACCCGGTGCGCGACTACTGGCTGCAGACGGACCAGACAGAAGTGCAGGGCTCCGTCATGATCGAAGCGTACCCGAAGGCGGGCACGGACAACCCGATCGTGGACCTGTTCGTGTACGACGTCGCCTCCGGCAAGAGCGTGCGCATGGACGCGCGGCTCGGCCAGCCGCTCACGGACGACGTGGTCGGGCACTACGTGTACGCGATCCAGTGGAGCCCGGACGGCCGCGAGTTGCTCATGAACCGCACGAACCGCCGCCAGAACGTCATGGAGTTCACGGCGTGCAATCCTGGCACCGGCGCGTGCCGCGTGATCATCCGTGAGGAGTGGCCCGCGAGCTGGACGGACAACCGGCCCGGTATCCGCTGGCTCGAGGACGGCAAGCGGTTCATCTGGGAGTCGGAGCGCACGGGCTTCCTCAACTACTACCTCTACGACCTCAGCGGCAAGCTCATCACGCCGCTCACGCAGCACGCGTTCGAGGTTGGCGGCATCGAGAAGGTGGACGAGAAGGCGGGCCAGCTGTGGTACATGGCGCGCAGCGGCGACAACTTCATGAAGATGCAGCTGCACCGCGTGGGCTTGAACGGCAAGGGTGACCGGCGGCTCACGGACCCGGCGTTCCATCACACGGTCAGCGTCGCGCCGGACGGCAAGCGCTTCACCGACGTGGCGCAGACGCATGACGTGGCGCCCGTGACGACGCTGCGCGACGCCAGCGGCAAGGCGGTCGCGACGGTGGCCGAGAGCGACCTCACGGCGTTCGACGCCGCGGGGTTCAAGACGGTGGAGATGTTCACGTACACGTCGGCCGACGGCGCGACGCAGCTGCATGGCATGCTGCACCGTCCGTCGAACTTCGACCCGTCGCGCCAGTACCCGGTGCTGTTCTCGGTGTATGCCGGGCCGGCGACCAATGGTGCGCGTGAGTCGTTCACGACGCCGAGCGCGCTCACGGAGTTCGGTTTCCTCGTCGTGACGCTGGACACGCGTTCGGCGGCGGGCCGCGGCAAGAAGGCGCTCGACGTGATCTACGAGCGGTTGGGTGAGGTGGAGATCGACGACCTCGCGGCGGCGTCGCGCCATCTGCAGAAGTTGCCGTACGTCGACGCGTCACGCATCGGCATCTTCGGCACGTCGTACGGCGGCTACGCGTCGGCGCTGGCACTGCTGCGCTATCCGAACGAGTTCCACGCGGCGTCGGCGTCGAGTGCGGTGACGAGCTGGCACCACTACGACACGATCTACACCGAACGGTACATGTACACGCCCGAGGCGAATGCGGACGGCTACGCGAAGGGCAATGCAATGCGATACGCGAAGGACTTGAGCGGCCGGCTCATGATCTACTACGGCACCGCCGACGACAACGTGCACCCGAACAACTCCATGCAGCTCATCGCCGCCCTGCAGGCCGCGGGCAAGAGCTTCGATGTGCAGGTGGGCCCGGACTTCGGCCACAGCGGCATCAACCAGCAGCGCATGATGGAGTTCTTCATCGACGCCCTTGTTGCCGATCAGCATTGACGACGTGCGGGCCGCAGCCGACCGGTTGCGGCCCCACCTCACGCCCACGCCGCTGCGATCGTATCCGCTGCTGGACGCGCTCGTGGGTCATGGCGTGCGCGTGTGGGTGAAGCATGAGAACCACCAGCCCACGCAGAGCTTCAAGATCCGCAACGGGCTCAACGCGATCCTCGCGCTGACGCCCGCTGAGCGCGCGCGGGGCTGCATCGGCGCGAGCACCGGGAACCACGGGCAGGGCATCGCGTACGCGGGCCGGCTGGCCGGTGTGCGCGTGTCGGTGTGCGTGCCCGTGGGCAACAACGCGCAGAAGAATGCGGCGATCCGTGGCATGGGCGCCGAGCTCATCGAGACGGGGGCGACGTACGAGGAGACCGTCGTCGACTGCGCGCGCATCCGCGCGGAGCGCGGCCTCACGCTGCTGCATTCGACGAACGACCCGAACGTGATCGCGGGCGCGGGCACGATGACGCTCGAGATCCTGGAGCAGCAGCCGGAGCTGGACGCGCTGGTGATTGCGCTCGGCGGCGGCTCACAGGCGGTGGGCGCGCTCACGGTGGCCAAGGTGCTCAAGCCGTCCCTGCGCGTGTACGCGGCTGGCGCTGAGGGCGCGCCGGCCCAGTACGAGAGCTGGACGCGCGGTGAGCGCCTGACGGGGCGCCCAATCAAGACGTTTGCCGAGGGCATCGCGACAGGGTCAGCGTACGAACTGACATTCGAGGCGCTGCGCGCGGGGCTCGCGGGCTTCGTCACGGTCAACGATGACGAGATCTACGCTGCAATGCGCGACCTGCTGACGACGACCGGCAACGTCGCCGAAGGCGCGGGCGCGGCCGGGTTGGCGGGGCTCCGGCGGCTGGCGCGGGAGCTCGCGGGGCAACGCGTCGGCATCGTGCTATGTGGCGGGAATGCGAGTGTAGAGTCGCTTGGGCGGGCGTTCGCGTCGGCCCGTGCGTGACCGCGGTCACTGAGCCTTTGTCCCCCGCGTGCGAAGTTTGACACACCCTGTGCGCGATGTGCAGCTTCTGCCCCTGACATGCGACTAATTGCCCGCTTGACCGCGCTGACCGCGGCCCTGATCCTCGTCGTGAGTTGCCTCGGCGACCCCACCGGACCTTCGACCCGCGTCGGTGGCCTCGCGCTGCAACCGCGCTTTGCCAACGCGATGGCTGCGGCGATCGTGGACATCCGCGACGTGCGCGTCGTGCTGCGCCGGCCCGGCGAGTCGCGCATCGTGGTCGATACGGTTGTGCCGTTCCCGACCTCGCGCGACACGCTCGTGCTGGGCGTTGAGGTGCCGCTCATCGCGCGCACGGAGCAGATGGAACTCACGTTGGCGATGACGAGCTCGCTCGGGGATACGGTGTTCCGCGCGGGTCCGATTCTCGTGACGGCCTCGTTGGACCCGTCGGACCAGACACCGGCCGAGCCGCTGTTCACGTATGTGGGGACAGGGGCGAATGCGAGCGGCGTGCGGTTCGTGAACCCGCCGATGGGTGTGCTGTTCGGGCAGTCGGTCACGCTGGCGGCCGAAGCGTTTGATGCGCAGCAGACGGCGATCGTCGGCACGCCGGTGGGCTTCGAGCTCGTGAACCCAGCGGATTCGATGTTTGCCAAGTTCACGCCGGCGGGCAGTGCGACGCTCGTCGCAGGGCTGGAGCGCGCAACCGTGCAGGTGCGGGCGGTGCTGCCGGGCGGACAGAGTGCGGTCCACACGATCGCCGTGCAGCCGGCTGGCGCGTTCATGACGGTGGTGAGTGGCAACCAGCAGACGGGCGTCGCGGGAACGCTGCTCGCCGAGCCGCTCGTGGCGCAGGTGTTCGGCCCCGATGAGCTGCCAGTGGTGGGTGAGGTCGTGGAGTTCGTACTCCACAACAGCGCGGAACAGGTCGTGTTCACTCAACGCGACACCAGTGACGCGGACGGACTGGTGAGTCTGGCAGTGACGTTGCCGGAGGTGGCAGGGCCGCACACGATGATTGCGACGGTGGTGGGCAATGTCGAGGCGGCGGTCGCGTACTTCGTCGAGGTGACGGCCGGCGCGGGCGCCGCGCTGCAGATCATTGACCAACCGGCGACCGGTGTTGCGGGGCAGCCGTTGACGCCGGTGCTGGAAGTACACGTGCTCGATGCGTTGGGAAACCTCGACCAGGCCGCGACGGACCCGATTACCGTGGCGCTCGGCGCGAACCCGCCCGGCGACGGGCAGCTCAGCGGCACGCTGCAGGTGACGCCGGTGAACGGTGTGGCGATGTTCACGGACTTGTCGGTGCAGCGCGCCGCGGCGGGCTACACGCTCGTCGCGACGTCCGGCGCGCTGACGTCGGCTACCTCGGCGCCGATCGAGATCGTCGCCGGTGCACCGGCTGGACTCGCGTTCGTCGTGCAGCCACCGCTGGCGGTTGTCATGGAGACGCCGTTCACCGTAGTGGTGGGGGCAGTGGATGCGTTCGGTAATGCGACGCCGACGTGGTCGGGCACGGTGACGTTGGGATTCGACACGAATCCCGGCGCCGGCACGCTCGGCGGCACGCTGAGCGGGAATTCCGTGAACGGAACGGTGACGTTCAGTGACCTGCAGGTCGACAGCATCGGGATTGGCTATCGGCTCTCGGCGAGCGGGAGCCAGCTGGTGGACGCCTCTTCGAATGCGTTTGACGTCAATCCGCCGCCGTCGGTGAATGCGTGGATCAATCCGGCAGGCGGCAACTGGAGCGACGGTGCGAACTGGAGCCGTGGCATCGTGCCGACGTCGAGTGACACGGTGTGGGTGAAGCTCGCTGGGACGTACACGGTCACGGTGGACGTGCCGATCACGGTCTCACGCTTTGAGATGGGTGCGGCGGGGGCGCAGACGCTGGCCATTCCTGCGGGTGGTGGCCTTATTGTGTCGGACGAGGCGCTGTTGACCAACACGGTGTCGCTGGAGCAGTCGGGCGGCGATATCGGCGGGACGGGCGTTCTCGAGGTGGCGGGCAGCTATGAATGGAACGGCGGCAACATCATGGGCGTGGGAACGACGCGCGTCCTTGCCGGCGGAACGATGGTCATAAGCGGCGCGACCTCCTCGACGTTCATCGAGCGCTCGATCGAGCTGCTGGGAACCGGCACGTGGTCGGCGTCGCAGATCATCAATTCGGGTGTCGGGGCATCGCTGCGAGTCGCGTCTGGTGCCACGCTCGACATTCAGGGCAATCCGATCTGGCAGCACTCGATGGGCGGAGTCCCAACGGTATTTGACGTCGCTGGCGTGGTCACGCATTCGGCGCTGGCCGGTTCGACGGTCGTCCCCCGGCTATTACTCGAAGGCACGCTGAACGTGAATAGCGGTTTCTTGACCGTCATGGACGGATCGTCAACCGCAGGCACGCTGAATATCGCCGCTGGGGCACACGCCTTCCTTGGCGGCACCAATCATTCGTTCGGAGCAGCGTCGACGGTGCAGGGTGCGGGCGATGTAACCGTCGTCGGAGGCACCACCGTGACATCGGCCGGCGCATGGGCGATCGCGGACACGATGAACGTGCTCGGCAGTTTCTCGAAGTTCGGCGCCGTCGGGTCGGTGGGAACGCTGGTCCTCGCCAACAGCGGGACGCGCACTGGCGCCGGTCTGCTGAGCGTCGGGGCCACCATGGTGTGGTCAGGTGGCGCACTCACCGGCACGGGCACCACGCGCGTGGTCTCCGGGGCGACGCTCCAAATGAGCGGCGCGGCCTCGCGTACGATGATCGAGCACCTGCTGGACTTGCAGGGCACGACGATCTGGGACGACGCCGCACCGCTGCACACGGGTTCCGGGGCGCAGGTGATCAACACGGGGACGTTCACGTGGGCCGGTGACGGCGCGATCGTGCACGACTTTGGTGGCGCGACGCCGATCTTCGACAACCGCGGCGTGTTCAGTCGGAATGGGACCGGCGTGGCACGAACGGCTGCGGTCATGGTGGACACCGTCGGCGCCTCGTGGCGTCTCGACGCGGGTGACTTGGAGTTGCTCGCCGGCGGGCGCATGGGCGGCAGCTTCTACACCGGTGGTGTACTCGATGTCCGGGGTGGGACGCTGAGCATGCAGAATGGCACTGCGTGGAGCGCCGATGGCGGCGTTGTGCGTGTGAGCGGCGGCATCGTAACCGTGGACAGCGGCGCCACCGCGTCGTTCTCGTTCCTCGAGCTGACGGGCGGCTCCCTCGCGCACGAGGGCACGATCGAGATCACCGGCAACATGCAGTGGACCGGGGGCGGGATCGCGTCCAACACGGCGGGTGAGGGCGGCCGCACGCGCCTCATCCCCGG
>JAKFFA010000029.1:0-13984 GCA_036675455.1 Gemmatimonadaceae bacterium
CGCGCCCCCGGCTTGAGCGTGCGGCGCACTTCCCGCAGCCCGGCATCGAGGTCGGCGACATTGCGAATGCCAAACGCGACGATGGCGCCGTCGAATGAGTCGTCCGCCACGGGCAGCGCGAGCGCGTCGGCCACGACGGGCACGAGCACGTCGTCGGGCGCCTTGCCGAGCCCCGCGCGCAGCATGGGCTCCGCGAAGTCGGCCGCCAGCACGCGTCCATTGAATCCGGTGCGCCCCGCCAGCTCGGCGCCGACGTCGAGCGTGCCGGCGCACAGGTCGAGGTACGTGCCGGCGGGCGCCGACGTCCAGCCGAGCCGCCGCAGCGCAAGCGTGCGCCACCGGCGGTCGATCCCCAGCGAGAGGAGACTGTTGAGAAGGTCGTATCGCGGCGCGATCTCGGAAAAGATGCGCTGCACATACGTGCGCTTCGTGGCCGCCGAGGCACCCTCGGCGGCCGCTTGAGCCTCTCGGGTCTCGGTGTCGAGCGCTGACGACATAGACCTGAAAGTTGCCCGACGTGTGCGGTCCGGGCAAGTTTCTCCCCACCCGAATGCCGCTCTCACACCTTGACCTTCCGAATCTTCCGGATGCCGATGTCGTCGTGCTCGCGCAGAAAGGGCGCGAGCCGGCGTTTCGTGAGCTCATCCGGCGATACGAGCGCCCGGTCTTCTCGTTGATCTTCCGCATGGTGCGCGACGGCACCACGGCGGAGGACCTCGCGCAGGACACGTTCATCAAGGTGCTCAACAACCTCGATAAGTACCGGGCCGAGTTCAAATTCTCGAGCTGGCTCTTTAAAATCGCGAACAACGTGGCGATCGACCACCTGCGCCGGCGCCAGCTGGACACGATCTCGATCGACGGCTCCCCGCACGCGCGCACCGCGGCGGAAATGGAGGCCACATCTTTCGACGTGCGCGACGAGGGCGAGAACGCCCTCGACGAGCTCGCCGCCAAGGAACTCGGCTCCGCCATCGAACAAGCCATCAGCCACCTCCGCCCCGAATACCGGAACTGCATCATGCTCCGGCACGTCGAGGGCAGATCATACGAGGAGATCGCCGCGACTCTCGACCTCCCCCTCGGCACCGTCAAGACCTACATCCACCGCGCCCGCCACCAGCTGCGGGAAGAGTTGGAGCACCTGCGGGAATAACCGAAGAATAGCCGAAAACACCCCCGCATCCCGCATCACCCCCGCATCACGCATCACCCCCGCATCCCGCATCACCCCCGCATCACGCATTATCCCCCCGCAACCCGTACCGTAGGGCGCCCCGCATCCCCCCCCCGCATCGCAGTGTGAAACAGGATTGCACCCCCACCCGTAAGCCCCGCAGGAGAACTATCCCCAATGCGACACCTGCTCCCTGACGAGATCGACCAGATGGTCGACGGCGACGCCGGATTCGGCGTGGCCCCTTTGCGCGCGCACTTGGCCGAGTGCGCCGAGTGCTCGGCGCGCGTGGCCGAACTCACCGCCGTCACCGATGCGCTCGACGCGCTGCCCTACCACACGCCGCGCATCGATTTCGCGGACAACGTGCTGCGACAGGTGCAGATCATCGAGCCGTGGTACGTCGCGCTCGGCGAGACGGCCCGTCGGTTGGTACCGCGCGCCCAGCCCATGCGCGCGTTGGCTGCGGTCGGCGCGGGCGTGGGTGCCATCGCCGTCTCAGGCAGCGCCATGTGGCTCGCGTTCCAGGCCGGTCTTACTTCGTGGGTCTTCAACGTCGCGCTGGACCGCGGGCGGGAGGAACTGCTCGTGAGCGCCGGCAATGTCGCCGGTGAAGTCTTGGGCGCCGGTGGCGCCGAGGCGCTTGCGCAGGGAGGGCTGCCTTTGCTGGCGGTCGGCGCGGCGGTGCTCGCCGGATCGGCCCTCGCTGCCGCCGCTGGCTTCCGCCGACTCGTGTCAGCGGCCCGCGCCCAGCGGAGCTAGCGCCATGCGTACCACACGCAGGGCGCTCGCCGCGTGCTTCGCGGCGACAGTGATGCTGGCCGCGGTCCCATTCATGGCCACAGCGCAGGATATCAGCCGCGGCGCAGTACCCGCGGACAGTGTTCGCGAGGCCCTCGGCGCATTCGGGCTTACGCAGGAAGGCGTCGAACTGAACGGACGCTACTCCGGCGGTTCGACCGTGGTCGAGGCGGGCGACACCGTGCAGGGCCCCGTCGTGGCGGTCAAGGGTAATGCGGACATCCACGGCTATGTCACCGGCGGCGTGTATGCCCTCTGGGGCGACGTGATCGTGCATCCCGGCGCCGAGGTGCTGGGCGGCGCCAACGCCTACCACGGCCGTGTCGTCATCGACGGCGGCAACGTGCGCGGTCCCATGCGCACGTGGCGCGCTGATCCCATCGTAGCGGCGCCTGTCGAAGCGGTCCCCATGACCACCGGACGCGCACTGCAGATGAGCGCCGGCTGGACGGGCATGCTGCTCGCGATCGCGCTCATTGTGCTCGTGCTGGCCGCGGGGAACCTCGAGGCCACCGCGCGGGCGCTCGAACAGAACTTCGGCCGCGCGTTCTTTATCGGCGTCATGGGACAGCTCGGCTTCCTGCCGCTGCTGTTGCTCACGGTCATCGCCGCGGCAATCACCATCGTCGGCATCCTGCTGATCCCGTTCCTGCTGGTCGCGGCGCCCGTGGCGCTCGCGGGCTTCGTCACGCTGGGCTGGCTCGCCCTGGCGCTGCTCACCGGCCGCGCCGTGCTGCGCACGCGCCGCGAACCCACCACGCGCCCCGACGCCGTGCGCGCGGTCGTCGCCGGCGTCGTGCTGTTGATGCTCCCGTGGCTGATCGCGAGCGCGCTCTACTCCACGGGTACGCTCGGCCTGCTCGCGCGCGTGATGGCGGTGGCCGTCACGTGGGTGGCCGCCACCGCAGGGCTGGGCGCCACGCTGATCTCACGCGCCGGCAGCGCACGCGCGAAGCGGGACGCGAAGCCCCAGCCGCCGATGGAGGGTTGGGCGACGCCGACGCCGGTCGCAGGGGTGGCCGCGGCGCGTCGGCCGATTCCGGCACGGCCCGGCGCCGCCCCGCGCTGACCGTCGTTTTCCGAGTATCGCTTCACTTCGGCGGTGAGAGTCACAGATTGTCTAGTGACCACTTCACCACCCCGATGGGAGCGTTGCGTCATGGCCAGCCGGTTCACCTCTGTTTCCGAGAACATCCTCGACGCCGTGGGCGACACCCCACTGCTGCACCTTGAGGGCATCTACGCCAAGATCGAGTTCCACAATCCATCCGGCTCGATCAAGGCGCGCATCGCCAAGTACATGATCGAGAAGGCCGAAGCCGAAGGCCTGCTCAAACCCGGCGACACGATCGTGGAGGCCACCAGCGGCAACACCGGCAATGCCTTGTCGATGGTGGCCGCGGTCAAGGGATACCGTATGCTCGTGGTGATGCCCGAGGGGATGTCCAGCGAGCGCGTGGCGATTTCCCGCGCGTACGGTGCCGAGGTGCTGTTCTGCGGCAACTTCCACGTGAACGAGGCGCTCAATCGCGCGCGGGAACTCGGCCGCCAGCCCGGCTATTTCGCACCGGCCCAGTTCGAGTCGGAGTGGAACGTCGAGGAGAACCGGCTGGTGCTCGGGCCGGAGATCCTGTCGCAATTGCCAGCCGGACAACGGCCCGATGCCTTGGTGCTGGGCGTCGGCACCGGCGGCACACTCATCGGCGTGGGACAGGCATTCCGCGCCGTCAATCCCGACGTGCGGCTATTCGCCATGGAGCCGTCGGAGTCGTGCACGATCCTCTGCGGCGAGATCGCGACGCACAACATCGAAGGCATCTCGGACGGCTTCGTGCCGGGCATCTTCCAGCGCCACCACGAACTCATCAACGAGGTGCTGACGGTCTCGAGCACCGACGCGGTGGCCGAGATGAAACGGCTGGCGCGCACCTACGGCCTCTTGTGCGGACCAAGCTCCGGGGCGCACATGCTCGCGGCCAAGCGCCTTCGCGAAACGTTCCCCGAACTCAAGACCGTCGTCACCGCGTTCTGCGACGAGGGCGAGAAGTACCTGCACGAGTACTTCATGCGGCCGGAAACGGCGGACGTGGGCGCCGAGCACTTCCAGTGATCGCGCGCTGGCGTCACGCCGGCGACGTCACGCTCGGGCCGTCGGCCGCTAGCGCGCGGCCGGCATCGCGCTGCTGGCGCCGGGTTTCGCGAACCGCGGGTCCCGCTGCGCCCAATCCGCCGGCGTCGCCACGGCCGGGTTGAGCCACTCGATCACGGCCGCCCATCCCAGCGACTCCGGGTCGTGCTTGAGGTAGCCCGGCACCACCGCGAGCACATCGAATCCGCGATTGAGCTGGAAGCTCAACGTCGGATCGCGCAGCTCGCGGCGCACCACCCTGATGGTGTACTCCTCTGCCGAGAGCTTGGTCGCGTAGCGATGATAGCCGCGCAGCCGCGCGCCCGCACGGATGCGGAGGAGGCCGAGGCGCTCCGCCAGCTTGCGCCGCGCCTCGTAGAGCTTGCCACCGACGCCGCTGCCGCGGATCGTCGGGTCCACCATGACCTCCGCGCCGTACAGCGTGCGCCCAAGCACCGGGTCGTGGTTGGTGAACATCCCACCGCCCGTGAAGTCACGCCACGAATCGCCCATGTCGTAGTCGTCCCAATTCACGATGAGACACGCCGCGTAGCCGTAAATCATGCCCGAGCGTTCGACGGCCACGAACTGGCCCTCGGGGAAGATCTCAAGATGGCGCGAGAGCGCCTTCTCGCTCCACGGGGGCGCGCCAGGATACGTACGCTCGCACAACGCAATGATGGCGGGGAAGTCCGCCGTCGCCACCTCGCGTACCCTGATGACGCGCCGCGGCGCGGCCGGCTTTCTCGCGGGTTCCGTCACAGTGACTCCTCGTCCACCTCCGCCAGCAGCGTCGCCGTGCGCCCCGAGTCGTGCAGCGGCAGGACCGTGCCGGAGTTACGGGCGTGCTCGATGGATTCCATGTTCAGCTCCGCGATCACCATCGTCTCCTGGTTCGGAATGCCTTCCGCCAGGATGCCGTCGCGCGCGAATGGGAAGTCCGACGGCGTGAGGATCGCGGCCTGCCCATAGTTGAGCGACACCGCGGGCACCATCGGCAGCGACCCGACCGTGTGCGACGTGATCACGAACATCTGGTTCTCCACCGCGCGCGCCTGCGCGCAGTACCGCACGCGCAGCATGCCCTGCCGATCGTCCGTGCAGCTGGGCACGAGCAGGATCTTGGCGCCGCGGCGCGCGGCGGCGCGCGCGAGTTCGGGGAACTGGACGTCGTAGCAGATGGCCACCGCGATGCGACCCAGCGCCGTGTCGAACACCTTGAGCCGGTCGCGCGGCTGCACGAACCACTCCTCCGACTCGAAGCGCGTCATGTGCATCTTCGGCTGCACGCGGTGCGCGCCGTCCGGGCCGAAGAAAAAGCACGTGTTGTAGATGTCGCCGTTCTCGGCCACGGGGATCGTGCCCGCGCACAGGTAGCGCCCGTGTTTGCGCGAGAGCTCGGAGAAAAGCTCCACGTAGCGCGGCACGAATCCACTCAGGCGCTTGACCTGCTCACGGATCGGCGCGCGCACGTCGCCCAGCGTGAGCAGCTGCAGCGTGAAGTACTCGGGGAAGAGGACGAGCCGGCACTTGTAGTCGGCCGCCGTCTCGACAAGGCCCGTGACCTGCGCCGCGAACTGCTCGAACGTCTCGATCGGGCGGATCAGGTACTGCAGGGTGGCGACGCGGATACGTTCGTCCATCAGGCGGGCCTCCCGGCGCCCATCTTCTCGGCGATGGCCATGGCCACCTCCGTGAGCTTGCGCGCGGCGGTGCTGGTTGAGTGAGACATGACGATCGGCGCCCCTTGGTCGCCGCCCTGCAGCACGGGCGGGTACAGCGGCACCTCGCCCAGCAGCGGCACACGCAGTTCGTCGGCGAGCCGCCGGCCGCCGCCCGTGCCGAAGATCGCCATCGGCTTGCCCGTGTCCGGCGACTCGAAGTAGCTCATGTTCTCGACGATGCCGACGACCGGCACGCCCACGCGCTCGAACATCTTCGCGCCGCGCAGCGCGTCGCCCACGGCGACCTCCTGCGGCGTCGTGACGATGACGGCGCCGGCGATGTTGGCCGCCTGCACCAGCGACAGTTGCGCGTCGCCGGTGCCGGGCGGCATGTCAACAAACAAGAAGTCGAGCGTGCCCCAATCCACGTCGCGCAGGAACTGCGTGATGATCTTCATGACGATCGGCCCGCGCCAGATCGCCGGCTGGTCACGCTCGATGAGAAAGCCCAGCGAGATGAGCTTCACCCCGTGCGCCTCCAGCGGCTGGATCTTGTCGTCCTTCACCGGCGGCGCCTCGTCCACGCCCATCATGCGCGGGATGTTGGGCCCGTAGATGTCGGCGTCCATGAGGCCGACCTTGTAGCCCGCCCTCGCGAGCGCGATGGCGATATTCGTGGCGACGGTGGACTTACCCACGCCGCCCTTGCCGGACGAGACGGCGACGATGCGGCCGAGATTCGGGTACGCCACCGGCTTGGGCGCAGCGGGTGCCGGACGGGACTGCGGCGATTCCATGACCGGCAGCGCACGCGCGCTGGCGCTCGAGGTCGTCTTGATGGGCTCAGACGCATCCTTCACGTCCACCCGCACGTCGGTGACCCCCTCGACCTGTTCCAGCGCCTGACGCACCTGTCGCGCCAGCGTGGGGTCATCCTGGGCGGCCAGCAGCAACGTCACGCGCACCTTGCCGTCGCGCGTGGCCGCGATGTCCCGCACCTGCTGGGTGTGGTACAGGGATGCGCCGGTGCGGGGGTTGGCGATGGGCGCCAGCGCCGAGGCCAGGCGCGCCTGGAGAGATTCAGTCATGGGGGGCGGAACGGGAAAGGACGAGGACCTACGTTCAGATGAACGATAGGCCCTCGTCCCTCTCACTCAAACCCCAGAACGCTTACGGCGTGGTGCCGTACGTCGGGAAGGTGTTGGCCCAAGTGTTCTGATACACGCGCAGCGTGCCGAGTGCCGCCATCGCAGACTTCACGTTGCAGGAGTTGTACAGGTACTGCTTGGTGCCGTTCAGGTCGTTCACGTCGTTGTCGGCCACGCTGTAGCCGAGCTTGACGTTGAGGCCCGTGATCGTCGCGCCCTGCACCTCGTTCGTGCCGTCCGAGCGCAGGCGGCCGCCGACGAGAATGATGCCGTCCCAGCCGGCCTGACTACCACTGAGGCGTAAGTCACCGAACACGATCAGCAGGCCGCGGCCTTCCGTGCTCAACGTGAATTGCGTGTTGGGATACGGCCCATTGCGCACGATCACGACAGGCCAGGAAAGGGGATTGTCCGTGAACCATGTGACGCCCGGGAAGCCGGAGCCATCCGCCGGAATGTCGAAATCGGGCGTGATGGCGTCACCGTTGACGATCGCGTCCCAGTCAAACGGCACGGCGTCCGCCGCCTCTTCCGCGGTCGAGCCGATCGTGTCGACCTTCGGAGTGCCCTCGAGTGGTCCAACCTGTCCGGTGAAGCCCGGATCTGCCGGCACGGCCACGGCGGGCAATGAAGTACCCGTGCCGCCACTGGCCACCGGACACTGGTCCACGCCGCTGATGATACCCGAGTTGCCGTTCTTGTTGATGCCATTGATCCCCGTCATCGAGGACTGCACGGTCATCGTCATCTCCTGGAACGTCGCGAACGCCGACGCCATGCGGACGGCGTCACCGCCGAGCCGGCTGCCCGTGCGCTCGTTCACGCCGCGCGAGCGCACAACGAACAGCGCCGGCACCGTGGTTCCCACCGCCGGCCGGATCTGCGTCGTGATGACGTCGGCGTAGCCGCCGTCCAGCGTGATGCGGATGGAATCGCCGACGGCCGGCGGCACGACGGGCAGGCCGTTGCCGTTCCGGTTGCGCAGGCCCTGCTGCAAGCCGGTCTCCGCAAGCGCCGCGGCGCCCTGTGAGCGGATGATCGCGTCGTCCGCCGACAGTTCGCCGGTCAGCATGGCAAACCCGGCGGCGAGTGCGCCGACCAGGATGAACATCACGAGGATGACCATCGGGATCGCGAAACCGGAACGTGCCCTCAAATGGCGTGTCATGGTCAATTCACCGCGTTGCGGAAGAAGATCGACACACGCGTATCCGAGGACTCGGGCGCGTTGGTGCCTGGCGAGTTCCGCTCACTCTCGCCGATCAAAACGAGTTCGACGCCGCTGATGGTGCCCAGCGTCGCTGGGGGCGCATCCTCCGCCGTCGTTTCACCGGAGTCGTAAAACCTGAAGACAGACGTCGCGTCGAACGGCACCGCCACTTCCTCCGCGGCGCCACCCGCCACTGTGCGCCACAGCGCTGTGCGGCCAGGCACCAGCACCGAGTTCGCGAACGAATAGGTGATCGTCTGGTAGATGAACACGGGAGCGCCCGCCGGCAATAGCGGCATCGTCGGGGACATCGACCGCACGGTTCCGCCCGGGATCGGCGTCATCCCGGCTGACGTGCAGTTCGTCAGGGTGCCCGCGGTGGGTGCCGACGACGAGGTGACATACACATACGGCGCGTTCAGCGCCGTATCGCGATACGCGTAGCCCGAGTAGGCCGCCGTCGCACGCGTCAGCGAGTCCACCGCCACGAACGTCGCCGTGGAACTCGAGCAATACACGCCCATCGCATACGGCACCCGGACCGTGATCGAGGTCGGCGACGCAGCCGTGATGCCAGACGGCTCGATCATGCGCATCTCGTTGCGCATGAGGTTGAGCGCGTTGCGTGAGACCGCACGCGCCTCGCGCGCGCCGCTCGAGCGCTGGAAGAAGCGCATCTGCGACTGCAGCAGGCGCGAGATACTGAGTCCGACGATGCCCAGCAGCACGACGGCCACCAGCATCTCGACGAGCGTGAAGCCGCGGCGCCGGGTCATGAGAACAGGGACCCTGCTGGCGGCGCCGTGCGGTCCACCTGGATGGTGTCCGCGCGGAAGTCCGTGTTGGCCGGCGTGATGATGATGCGAATGCGCGTGATGGCCGACGTCACGGCGGTCGTCGTCACGCACCGCTCATGCACGTACTCGGCGGGCTCCGAGATGGTCTCGCAACCCGTGTTCGAGGCAATGCTGCTGTACGGCATCGTGGCGAACATGTCGGCCGCCGTGGCGAGGGCGGCCGAGCGGTGCACGCCCGCCGAGGCGGTGCGCGTGCGCATGGCAAACCGCATCGTCACCAGCGTGTGTACGGTGACCATCATGCCCAACAGGGCGACGGCGACGACGACTTCGACGAGTGTGATGCCGCGGCGCGGGCGCAGGCGTGGCCTGGCCCCGTCGGAAGGAATCTCATGATTGGTCACTGGCGCCTCACGATGCCGGTGGTGGTGCGCGACACGACCTGCGTCAGGCCGGAACCCGAGACGGTGATCTGCAAGGCCGCATCGGCACGGCCATTCGGGAAGATCGTGATGCCGGCGGCGGGCGAGATCGCGACCGTCGCGCGCAGGTCGTTCTCCGGCCCGAAGCTGCGTTGCTTGATCACGTCCGATCCAGAGGGGGCATCGCGATCGATGATCTGCAGCGCGTTGCCCGACAACTCGATGTTCACCGGCGTATTGCGGCGCACCGCCAGCTGCGAGGCCTCCTCGACCAGCGCCTGCACGACGTTCGCCGAGCGCATCACGCGGTCGCGCGCGATCTGCCGGCCGATGGCGCCTGCCGAGATGGCGATCAGGATGCCCATGACCACCACGACGATGAGCATCTCAATGAGTGAGAAGCCACGTCGGGACGGGCAAATCGGGCGCAATTCGGGATGAAGACGTCGGGTGGGAACTTCCACTACGGACTCCTGGGTGGGACTACTGAATACAGACGATTGGGGAACCCAACCAGTCAGCACATCACACTGTGACGTACTTCAGTGTGAAGCTCAGTCGGCCAAGGCGCCAGACTCGAGCTGGCGCCGTGCCTCTCCCAGGACCCGCTGCTGGACTTCCTCCAGCGTTCCCTCAACCAACGCACCCGAGGCGCGCGCATGCCCGCCGCCGCCGAATGCGCGCGCGAGCGTGTTCACGTTGATACCGGCAAGACTCCGAAACGACACCTTGACCTTGCCGTGGCCGAGGTCGCGAAACAGCATGGCCAGGCGCACACCGGCAATCGAGCGCGGGTGCTCCACGACGCCGTCGAGATCCTCGCTCGAGACGCCATGCTTCTCCAGTGCACCGGCCACCACGGACAGCCAGGCCATCCCGTGCGGCAGGTCCACCTCGAGCGTGCTCAGCGCATCACGCAGCAGGTGCAGCCTCCCGAGCGGCACGCTCCCATAGATGCGCGCGTACATCTGCTCGGGGTCCACGCCCGCCGTCAACAACTCGGCGGCGATCGCCAGGCACCGCGGCGACGTGTTGCCGAACCGGAAGCCGCCCGTGTCCGTCACGAGCGCCGTATAGAGCGACTTGGCGATCGGCGTGGTGATGCGCAGCTCGCGCTCGCGCGCGAAGTCGAACACGAGTTCGGCCGTCGCACATGCGGTGGTGTCGCTGAGCATCGTGCGGCCCGGCGGCTCGTCGCCGGGCAAGTGGTGGTCGATCACGAGCGCGTCTTCCTTCATGGCGCGCACCGCCGGCGCGAGCACGCCGAGCCGCTTGAGGTCGCTGATGTCGAGCACGATCACGCGGTCGACCCCATCAAACCCCTTCGCGCCGCGCGCCGACCGCTCCTCGACATCATCGCCCAGCAACCAGCGGAACAGCTCCGGCCACGGCGTGGGATTCACGATCACCGCGCGCACGCCCATCTGCCCCAGCAGTCGCGCCAGGGCGGTCTGCGAACCGCACCCGTCACCGTCGGCGTTGATGTGCGTCGACAGCGCGACCGTCATGCCCGGACGCAAGGCGGCGGCAAGGCGCGCGATTGCCTCGCGCCTTGCCGCCGGCACTGCCAACAGGTCACTCACCCTTGAGCGCGAGCTTGGAGTGCGTGCGGCCGTAGAACGCATAGATCAAGAGGCCGATGCCCATCCAGATCGCCAGCCGCCACCACGTGTCGCTCGGCAGGCTGTACATCAGGTAGCCGCAGATCGCGATGCCGGCCAGCGGCACGAAGGGCACGAATGGCGTGCGGAACGGCCGGTGGATCTCCGGCCGCTTGTAGCGCAGCACGAGGATGCCCGCGCACACGATCACGAACGCGAACAGCGTGCCGATCGACACGAGCTGTCCGAGCAGGCCGATCGGGAACAGCCCGGCCACCGCCGACGCACACACGCCGGTGATGATCGTCGCCAGCCACGGCGTCTGGTACTTGGAGTGCACCTTGCCGAAGATCGGCGGCAGCAGCCCGTCGCGCGACATCGCGTAGAAGATGCGCGGCTGCGCCATGAGCATCACGAGCACCACCGAGGCCAGACCGGCGACCGCGCCCAGCGTCGTCAGGTACTTGAGCCACGCGAGCTGCGGGCCTGCGGCGTCGAGCGCCACATACACCGGCTCGGCCACGTCGAGCTGCGCGAACGGCACGAGGCCGGTCATCACGAGTGACATGAGGATGTAGAGCACCGTACAGACCGCCAGCGAGGCCATGATGCCGATCGGCAGGTCACGCTGCGGGTTCTTGGCTTCCTGCGCGGCGGTCGACACCGCATCGAAGCCGATGTACGCGAAGAAGATCACACCCGCGCCCGCGAAAATGCCGCTCCAGCCGAACTTGCCGGACACCGCCTCACCCGTGATGGCATCCGTGAGCTGCGCCGGGATGAACGGGCTCCAGTTGGCCGTCTCCACGTAGAAGAAGCCGAACGCGATCACGAGCAGCACGATCGCGACCTTCACATACACGATGATGTTGTTGAGCCGAGCCGACTCGCGGATGCCGCGCACGAGCATGTAGGTGAGCGCGAGCACCAGCAACACCGCCGGCAAGTTCACGATCGCGCCGGTGGGCACGAGCGTGTGGGTGCCTTCCACGGTGAACGGCGAGTTCGTCAACTGCGAGGGGATGACGATGCCGAGGTCGCCGAGGCCCTGCACCACATAGCCTGACCAGCCGACCGCGACGGTGGACGCCGCGAACAGGTATTCAAGGATGAGGTCCCAGCCGATGATCCACGCGAGCAGCTCACCGAGCGTGGCGTAGCCGTACGTGTACGCGGATCCCGCGATCGGGATCATCGAGGCGAACTCCGCGTAGCAGAGTCCGGCGAAGGCACAGCCCGCGCCCGCGATGATGAACGAGATGACGATGGCCGGGCCCGCGTGCTGCGCGGCGGCCGTGCCCGTGAGCACGAAGATGCCGGCGCCGATGATGGCGCCGATGCCGAGCAGGGTGAGGTTGGTGGCGGTCAGGCTCCGCTTGAGCGTGACTTCGCCTTCCCCGCTCGCTTCTGACATCAGGACCGAGAGGGGTTTCTTAGACCAGAGGGACATTTCAGACGCTGTAGTTGGGCGCTTCGCGCGTGATCGTGACGTCGTGCGGATGCGACTCGCGCAGGCCCGCTGACGTGATCCTGACGAACTCCGCCTCGGTGCGGAGCGCGTCGATGGTGCCGCACCCCGCGTAACCCATGCCGCTGCGGAGCCCGCCGACCATCTGGTACAGCACATCTGCCACCGGGCCCTTGTACGGCACCCGTCCTTCAATCCCTTCCGGGACGAACTTCCGCGACGACATCTCGCCTTCCTGGAAATACCGGTCGGCACTGCCGTCCTGCATCGCCGCCATCGAACCCATGCCGCGGATCATCTTGAAGCGGCGCCCCTCCATGAGGAGCGACTCGCCCGGACTTTCTTCCGTGCCCGCAAGCATCGACCCCATCATTACGCACGAAGCGCCCGCAGCGATGGCTTTGACGATGTCGCCGGAATATTTGATGCCGCCGTCCGCGATGATAGGGACGTCGCCCGCGCCCTGCACCGCATCGAGAATGGCGGTGAGTTGCGGCACGCCGATACCCGTGACGACGCGCGTGGTGCAGATCGAGCCGGGCCCAACGCCGACCTTGATCGCGTCCACGCCGCGCTCCATCAGCGCCTTGGCGGCACTCACCGTGGCGATGTTGCCTGCCACGAGTTGTACGTTGGGGAACGTCTGGCGTACTTTCGCCGTCGCATCGAGCACGCCTTGGCTGTGGCCATGCGCCGTATCGACGATGATCGCATCCACGCCGGCCTCGATGAGGGCCTTGGCGCGCACCATGTAATCGCCGCCCGCGCCAATCGCGGCCGCCACGAGCAAGCGCCCATGTTCGTCCTTGGCCGCATTCGGGAACTGACGCCGCTTGTGGATGTCCTTGACCGTGATGAGGCCCATGAGGATGCCATTCGCGTCCACCACAGGCAGCTTCTCGATGCGGTGCCGGCCAAGGATCCGCTCCGCCTCGTCGAGCGTCGTGCCCACGGGCGCGGTGACGAGGCGCTCCTGTGTCATCGCGGCGGCAAGCGGCCGGTCAAGCTCGCGCTCGAACTGCAGATCGCGGTTCGTGATGATGCCGACGAGCTTGCCGCCGGCGTCGACCACCGGCACGCCGCTGATGCGGAAGCGGGCCATGAGCGCCACAGCCTCGCGCAGCGTCGCCGACGGCTGCAGCGTGATCGGATTACGTATCATGCCGCTCTCGGATCGCTTGACCCGGTCCACCTCGGCGGCCTGCCGGTCGATGGCCATGTTCTTGTGCAGCACGCCGATCCCGCCGGCGCGTGCCATGGCAATCGCCATCTCGGACTCGGTGACCGTATCCATCGCGGCCGACACGAGCGGGACCTGCAGCGTTATGCCGCGCGTGAAGCGGCTGGCGGTGGAGACGTCCTTGGGGTGGACGAGCGAGTGGCGCGGGACGAGAAGGACATCGTCAAAGGTCAGCGCGGCGTCGTCGCGAATGCGGGATGGAGATAGTTCCATCTCGGAAGCTATCCGGGGGAGGGCGCGAATTCCAGCCGCGTACTGCGATGCGGGGGGGGATGCGGGTTGCACGGGCGGTACGGGGTGCGGGGGGTGGTGATGGATGCGAGGAACT
>JAKFFA010000058.1:0-54627 GCA_036675455.1 Gemmatimonadaceae bacterium
CGCGAAACCCTTGCGCGTCATGTGCGGCGCGCGGAGGATCGCCTCGTGATCCTCGCCGGCGGGTCGGTGCGGGCCGGCAACGCGCATGAAATCGTCGCCGCAACGGGCGTACGCGAACTGCACGCCCGCGCGACGGACCCCGCAGTGTTCGCGGAGTTGGTGCGCGCGGTCACGGCCGCCAAGTTCCCTTAGCCACCGCCGGCACGAACTTCTCAATGCCCTTCGGCGGGAACGCCAGCGTCCGCCCACTCTCCGCGGACTGGTACGCCGCCATCAGCATCTTCACCACCTCGATGCCGTCGTCAAACGTGAGCAGTGGCTGCTCCTTGCCGAGGAACACGCGCACGAAGTGCCGGTCCTCGCCCGTGTAGCCGTACGCCGCGTACTCCTCCGGCACGACCGGCATCACTCCCTGCTCGGCGTTCTGCTTCTCGACGAGATCCTCGCCCGCACGGCCGGTCACTTCGCGGCTGAAGAAGAGTTGCAGGCCCGAGTCGAGTGAGTTCCACTTCATCGAGTACTCCGGCCCCAACAACTCGGCCGAGAGCCGCAGGCCCGCGCCGATGTAGCTCCAGCTCGTGCTCGCCTCGCCGATCGCCGTGTGGCCGTCGGCGGTCTCGAACTCGATCATGACGCTCGCGAAATCCTCGCTCGGGCGCTTCGCGTAGTCGACGGCGTTGCCCATTGTGCGCTTGAGCTGCTTCGCATACGCGGGCCGCGACCACTTGAGTGACGCGATGTGGCCGGTGACCCGCACGGGCTTCACGGTCGACAACGGCTGGCCCGGCTCCGTGAGCAGGTGCCGCACGACGAGCGCGGAGTGGCACATCATGTCGTTGAGCACGCCGCCGCCCTGCAGGTTGCCCTGCCAGAACCACGGCATGTGAGGGCCCGCATGTTCCTCCGCGGCGCGCGCCAGGTACGGACGCCCGGTCGTCGCAGCGCCGCGCGCCCACAGCAGCTTGCGGCCGGCTTCAACGTGCGGCGCGAACAACTGGTTCTCGAGGTAGCCGGTCTGGAGGCCGACGCTTTTCACCAGCCGCGCGACCTCCTTGGCCTCGGCGACGTTGCGCGCCAGCGGCTTCTCGCACGCGATGCCCCTGAGCGTGCCCTTGCCCGTGCGGATGGCGTCGACGATCTCCTCGACGTTCTCGATACGCGCATGGTTGGGACCGCACAGCCAGATGGCGTCGATCGCGGGGTCGGCGACCATGGCGGCAATGCTCTTGTAGGCCTTGGCCTCGCCTACGCCCAGGTCGCGCGCGAGGCGCGCGGCGCTCGCGGCATTCTTTGGATTGGGACTCCAGATGCCCAGCACGTCGGCGTCGCGGACGCCCTGCCAGCCCTGAATGTGGAAGCGCGTGTTGAAGCCGGAACCGATGAATCCAACGCCAAGACGGGAGTTTGACATCGGCGAAAAATGTGCCGACGACGCTGACTTCGTAAGCGCAGATAGGGCAGATTGTATGCATGGTCGACCCACATCGCGGGCTCCGCGCCTGGCTCGTTGCTTCGATTGCCGCGGTTTTTCTCACGCTCATGGTCGGAGGCGTCACGCGCCTCACCGAGAGCGGCCTTTCCATCACCGAGTGGAAGCCCATCTCCGGCGTGTTCCCGCCGACTGACAGCGCGACGTGGCAGGCGGAGTACGAACGCTTCCTGCGCATCCCGCAGGCGAGCACCACGCACCTCGGCATCACGCTCGACGGCTTCAAGTTCATCTTCTGGTGGGAGTGGATCCACCGGTTCCTCGCGCGCGCCGTCGGGCTCGTGTTCGCGATTCCCTACCTGTGGTTGCTCTGGCGACGGCGCATCCCCGACGGCCTCAAGCTGCGGCTCGCCTCGCTGCCGCTGCTCACGCTCGCGCAAGGCGCTCTGGGTTGGTACATGGTGCAGAGCGGACTCGCCGAGCGCAGTTCCGTGAGTTCGTATCGCCTGGCGGCGCACCTGTCGCTCGCGCTGGCGATCCTGGTGGTCGCCGTCTGGACGTGGGCAGACCTGCGCGCGCTCGCGCGCCGGGACGTGGCCGACGAACCGCCCGCGAGCGATGCATGGCGCCGGGCGATGCTCACGCTCGTCGTCGCCGTGTCCGTGACGGTCGTGTCCGGCGCATTTGTCGCAGGCCTGCGCGCGGGTGAGATCTTCAACACGTTCCCGCTGATGGGTGGGCAAGTGGTGCCGCCGGGCTATGCGTTTGATGGCGGCTGGATGCGCGGCGCGTTCGAGCATCCCATCGCGGCGCAGTTCCACCATCGCGTGCTGGCGCTGCTCACGGCGGCCCTGGCGCTGGTGATGGCTTGGCGCGCCGGGCGGAGCAGTCGCGACCCGTTGACGATCGGCCGCGACGGCGCGGTGATCGGAAGTGCCAGGCCGCCGCTGACGCAGGCAGCAGCACGCGCCATACGCGTCGTCGGTGCCGTGGCCCTGGTGCAGGTGGCGCTTGGCATCGCCACCCTACTGCTCTCGGTTCCAGTCGTGCTCGGCGTCGTGCATCAACTCACGGGCGCGCTGCTGCTCACGGTCGCCGTGCTCGCGCTGCATCGGTGTAGGGGGACGAATCTCCCCACAACGATGCAGCGCTCCGTGGCCTGAGCGCGATCCTCAGGCGGTGGCGTGGACCTCGCCGAGCAGGTAGGCCAGCACGTCCGACGCGGAATACGACAGACGGCCTCGCGCGACGGCCGCGAGTTCACGCAGGCTTTCGCCGCTCGTGACGAGCGGCCGCTCGTCGGTACCGTCCTTGAGCGACTGGGCGAGCCCCACGGCCGCAAAGAGTCCATTGCAGAGGCACTTCCGCCCTTCGGTTTCCGCCTTCGTGCCACCGGCCGCGACGAACTCGTCCACCGGCGCCGCCGCGCATCGGTAGGTGAGCTTGCCATCGGCCCGGCGCGCAGCGGTTCGCAGGTAGCCCAGGTCGCAGCGCCGCACACGTGTCTCGTCCTGCTGCGCGAGCGTGGGCGTCTGCACGATCTTGAACGGGAACCCCGTCGGCGACGCACGGGGGTCGGTGAACAGGTCGATCGTCCCGGTTGCGACTTGCGCGAGGACCCGGCGCTTGATCTTGGTCGAGAATCCCGATTCCTCGGCGTATGCGAACGCGGTGCCTACTTGGATGCCTGCTGCGCCCGCAGCACGCGCATCCTGAAGCGCCAACGGCGAGCCGGTGCCCCCAGCAAGCCAGAACGGCACGTCGAGCGCGCGCATGGCGCTGAGGTCGGCCGCATCGCGCTCTCCGTAGATGGGCTCGCCGCGCGCGTTGAGCCGGAGCGCGCCGCGCGGAGGCGCGTTGTGCCCGCCGGCGACCGCACCCTCCACGATGAATCCGTCGACCCGGCCGGTGGCTTTGCGCGCCAGCGTCGTCGCAAGGGAATGCGCCGAGACAATCGCATAGAAGTGTGGCCGCGTGACCGGGAGATGCGTCGCGCCGTGCTGAGCAGGGTCGAACCGCAGGTACACCGGGTCGTCCGGTGGCTGGCCGTCGACATCCAGCCGCAGCGTCGCCGGCGCGTGCGCTGCGAGTGCGTCGAGCGCCCCGGGGATCTCTCGTGGGATGCCGGCGCCCATGAGGACGACGTCCACGCCCGCCAGCATCGCCCCGTAGAGCGACGCCAACGTGGGCATTTGCACCTTTGTCAGCAGATTGATGCCGACCTTGCCGCCGTGGCCCTCCTTGGCGAGAAAGACCTCCACGAAGTTCGCGACGATGGTGACCTGGTCGCGCAGCGCGCTGACGGTTTGCCGATACATCGGCAGCAGTTTGTACGGTTGGCCGGCCGCGCGGCCGTCAGGCAGGAAGTACCGGCGCAGCACGTCGGCCGCGACGCCCGGGAGCGGCAGGTGTGCGAGCGCCCGGCGCATGGCGCCGTCCCGGTCGCCGTCCTGCAGTCGGCGCACGAACACGGAGTCGAGCGCCGTGCCGCTGACCACGCCGAGTTGGCCCGCTGAAGAGACCGCGCGCGCGAGACGCCAGTTCGAGACGGCGATCCCCATCCCTCCTTGGATGACGAGGGGAAGCGCAGATGCGTTCATTCGGTGGAACTCCAGAGTGATGGATGAGATGCGTCAAGAAGGTCCGCTATGCGGCGAGATCATCGCGCCAGCGCCAGCGCCTCGCGGATGCGCTGCGGGGCGCCGTCGAGCCGCCACGCGAGACGTCCTTCGGGGTCGATCAGGGCGATCGTGCTGCCGTGCGCGATGTCGCCCGTGGTGAGGTCGCGCACGCGCGGGATGCCCCAGGCGTCGAGCACCGTCGTCACGTCGTCGACGCTGCCGCCGAGCACATGGTCGCCGGGCTGGAGTTCCCACTGCGTGGCGATGTGCGCGAGCCGGTCCGGCGTGTCGCGCCACGGGTCGAGCGTCACCACGAGCAGTGGCACTTCTGTGCGCCCCGTGTCGCGCCGCGCATCGCGCGCGTGCTGCACGATGATGGGACAGATGTCGTCGCAGTGGCCGAACGCGAACGTCACCATCACCCATCGGGTGCGGTAGTCCTCGAGGCGCGCCCACGTCCCGTCCTCGCGGAGCAGCCGCAGGGACGGGGCAAAGTCGCTGCCGCGCGCGGGTAGAGCCGCGGAGGTCGTGAACGGCTCGCCACCGAGTTGCGCGCGCGCTTTGGCGACGCGGCCGAGCGCGGCCACGAGCCCGACGGCGACGACCACGAGCACGGCGGCGGACGCCAGCCTACCGAGGGTGTGCCGATGAAACGCGGCAAGATCGCGGCGTAGCTCCGCGCCGAACGCGATGCGCAGCACCGCGTACATGCCGATCGGCTCGCCGAACAGAAGGATCCAGCCACCCGCATGCGGCAGGGAATCACGCGTGGCGCCGAAGCAGACCTCGCGCGTGCGCGCGATCCACTCCGGCGCCGTGCTACCGAGCGGCCAAAGGGCGAGCGCCCACCAGCCGGCCGTGATAGCGACGATGCCGGCGAGGGCCGCGGCCGCCCAGGGCGGTCGCGACTCCCGCGGCACCTGAGGCACCGTCATCCCACCTTCCAGAGGAAGGAGAGGAGTTTCCAGTTCGTGAAGTAGTAGACCACGAACGCGAGCAGGAAGACCGCCACGAGCGCGATGGTGCCGGGTGTCGGCCCCATCCACCCACGTGCAGGCGCGTGCAACTCGGCGTTGCGCGCATCGGCGTCGCTCGCGTGCACGGGCGGATGCGTGAGCCCCTGCGGCACGCCGACCATCGCGACCCCACGTGTGATCTCCCCCAGCGGCGTCCCGAAGAACACCGACTTCACGGCGATGAGGATGAAGCCGAGCGCACCGGTCACGGCCATGATGCCGCCGATGCCCATGATCGCGAGCACGAGGTCCACCGCCGGGTCGAACTGCACGTCAAAGAGCGCCGAGCTGAACGAGATGTCCCAATGACGGCGCGGGACGCCGAAGCTGCCGGCGAACGTCATGCCGATGGACACGAGCAGCATGCCCAGGGAGAAGAGGTACGGTTGGATCCGCGCGAACCCCCAGAAGGCGACGCGGCGGCGGAAGATGAGTGGCAGCAGGTAGTACGTGGCGCCCATGAAGGCCATCGCCGTGCCGCTGACGACCGTGGCGTGGAAGTGCCCCGGCACGCGCAGGGTGTTGTGCACGATGATGTTGATCTGCTCCGTGCCGATCGTGACGCCGGTGATGCCGCCGACGAAGCCGAAGATGATCACCGAGAGCACGAGCGAGGAGAAGCCGGGGTCGCCCCATGGGGCGCTCTTGAGCCATCCGAAGAGTCCCTTGGTGTAGCCGCGCAGCCGCATGCCGAGTTCCATGCCGGCCGGCACGGTGAAGCCGTGGATCAACGAGGCGAGCACGGCCATGTACATGAAGTAGGACGTGTTCACGATCTTCCACGACGAGCTGAAGCCCGGGTCCACCAGCAAGTGATGCGCGGAAGCCATCGAGATGAAGAGCACGTACAGCACGAACGCGGAGCGGCTCACCTTCTCGTTGAGCACCACGGCGCCGACCGTGAGGGCACCCAGCATGTACCAGATGGCGACCATCGCGGCCACGTTGATCTGCTGCGAGGAGTGGCCCAGCGCCCACCAAATCATCTTGTAGATCTGCGGGTCGACGGACTTGATCCACCCAATCGACCACAGGAACGTCGGGATGTAGATCAGTGCGCCATGCAGCAGCGTGATGACCGCGATGATGGCGGCCGTGAGTGAGCCATAGACCACGAGCGGCATGGAGCCCTCGTAGGTGCGTTCACGCTTGGCGAGAGTGATCGTGGCAAAGAACTGTCCGGTGACGCCGAGCGCACCGACGGCGAACAGGATGATGCCCAGGTAGAAGAGCGGGTGGGCCTTGAGCGGCACGTACGACGTGAAGAGCACGTCGGCCCGGCCTGTCCATTGCGCCCATTGCACCATCAGCGTGCCCAGCAACATCACGCCGAAGTTGACCCACCCGAAGCGCGGCGCCGCCGGGCGGGCGTTGAGCAGCACGGTGCTGGCGAACCACAGCACCGCCATCTCGAAGTAGATGATGAAGAAGATCAGCATGTTCATCGCGTGCACACCGAGGAGCCGGTAGTACCACTCTGCAGGCAGCAGGTGGACCGCCTGCCAGCGCGTGAGCACGAGCAGCAGCGCGGCGGTGGCACCGATGAGCAGCGCGACGATCGACACGACCGCGTTGACTTTGATGAGCCATTCGGCCTGTCGGTGGATCTTACGGCCCGTGGCGGGGCACGTTCGGAACGCGCCGACCGGCGTTTCGGGCATGACGGCGGTGCTCATCGGTCACCTCCACCACGGATGGCGGCGTTGGCGTTGTCGGCCAGCGGCGTGCCGGACGCGTCGGTGACGATGACGCGGCCGACCATGGTGTGGTGGCCGATGCCGCAGAACTCGTTGCAGATGATGCGGAAGTCACCGGCGGCAGACGGCGTGACGCGCAGGCCGTAGTCGTAGCCCGGTGAGACCGCGAAGTTGACGTTGAGCGGATACAGGCTGAAGCCATGGTTCACGTCGAGCGCGGAAAGGTGGAGGGTGTACTCCTTGCCCTCTTCGAGCTGCAGGATGGGGAACCACTGGAAGGACATCGCCGTGAGGTAGATGTCGCTGCCGGGCGGCGGGGCGACGATCGGGATGCCTTGGTCCTCGCCGATCTTGTACTGGTTGGCGAAGGCGACGGTGCGGGCAAAGAAGAGTTGCGGGTCGACTTTGCGGCGGATGCCGGACGGGTTCTGGCCGCCCTTCCAGTGCCAGAGCGGCATCATGGCAAAGAGCACCATGCACCAGGCGAAGGCGATGCCGACCCAGATCTTCTCGGCTTTGTGCGCGGGGTGCCACCACACGCCGGGGACGGGATCGAGTCCCGTGTGGACTGAGGTGAGTTTCATGGGAGGGTCCCGGTGGGCATGGTGAGGATCTCCCACATGCCCCAGCCCGTGTAGACGGCGAACATCACGACGGTACCGACGATGAGGAGCAGCCAGACGTTGTCGAACAGGCGTTGCATGCGCGGGACGGGCTCGTCGTCGGGCGCGCGGTCGGCAGGGGGCATGGGAACCTCGTGGCGGGTCGGGTGGGTGGGAGAACTTGATTAAATCATGTAGATATGATAAATCAAGCGCAAGATGCCCACGCCGATCCAGCGTCTCTTCGCCCGGCTCGAGTCAGCCGCCCGGCACGTCATGCGGGCGCTGGACGCGCCGGTGCAGCGCGTCTATGGCTGGCGCTGGAACCCCTTGCACCAGAGCGGCACGATTGCCGCCTGGCTCCTGCTGGTCCTGGCGGCCACCGGGCTCTACCTCATCCTCTTCTATCGCGTCGGCGCGCCCTCGGCGTCGGTGCAGCGCATCGCCGCCGATCCATGGCTGGGCGCCTGGGTGCGCACGCTGCATCGATACGCCACGGACGCATTCGTCGTGGCCGCCGCGATCCACGCCGTGCGGTTGTTCGGGCAGGCCCGCGCATGGGGGCCGCGCACACGCGCGTGGTTGACGGGCGTCTTTCTCGTGGGTGTCGGGCTCGCGTGCGCATGGACCGGCTTCGTCATGGCGTGGGACAGCTTTGGCCTGCGCCTCGCCGTCGGCGGCGCGCGCCTCATCGATGCGCTGCCCGTGCTCTCCGAGCCGCTGCAGCGCATGTTCCTCGGCGCCACCCAGCCACCGCCGGCGTTCTTCTTCATCAACCTGTTCATCCACATCGCGCTCCCGCTGGCGATGGGTATCCTGCTCTGGCTGCACGTGTCGCGCGTGGCGCGTCCGGTGTTGTTGCCGCCGCGCGCTCTGCGCTGGCGGATCACGGCGGTACTCGTGGTGGCTGCGGTCCTCATGCCTGCGCCGCTTGGTGAGGCGGCGCGCCCGCTGATCCGCCCCGGACACACCCCGCTCAACATCATGACTGCATGGTGGCTGCCGCTCGCCGAGCGCACGCCGCCGTCCGCCATGTGGGGATTCGTGCTGCTCACCGTCGGGGGGGCGCTCGCCGTGCCGTTCTTTGGGCGCAGGCCACGCACGCAGTCCTGGGCACCGAGTGTGGTGGATCCGAGGCTCTGCACGGGCTGCGACCAGTGTACGCAGGATTGCCCGTGGGAGGCCATCACGATGGTGCCGCGCACCGACGACCGGCCCACGCTCGTGGCGCTCGTGGATCCCACGAAGTGCGTGAGCTGCGGGATCTGCGCCGGGTCGTGCGCGCCGATGGGCGTGGGGCCTCCGGGGCGCACCGGGCGCGACCAGCTCGCCGCCTTGGATGCGATTGCGTCGCTTCAGGCCGTCACCGCTGCTGCTGGCCAGCTCAACAGCGCGCCGGACCGGCGCGTCGTCGTGCTCGTGTGCGCGCAGGCGCCCGCCGAGGGCCGCCGTTTGCTGGTCGCGGCGGGGGCCCGTGTGCAGGAGACGCCCTGCGTCGGCAACGTGCACACGTCCGTGATCGAACGGCTGCTGCGGCGCGGCGCCCCTGGCGTGATGATCGCCGGCTGTCCACCGCGCGATTGTGTGGGGCGGGAGGGGCCGAAATGGCTCGAGCAGCGTCTCTACCACGACCGCGAGGCCGAGCTCCAGCCGCGCGTCGACCGGCGCCGCGTGCGCATCGTCACGCTGGCCGCAGGCGTCGAGCGCGAGGCGTTGGTGGAGTTCGATGCGTTCCGGCACGAGGTGCGCGCACTCGGAGACTTGGCGACGAACTCCGACGCCGAACTCGAGGCTGTCTGTGAAACAGCCAGCCCGATGGAGGAATGACCGTCATGCGACGCATTGTCAGCATCGGCGTCACCGCGCTTTTGGCCGTAGTGCTCGCGGCTAGCAGCGGCATGCCGCATGGCTGGTATCCGCCGGACAGCGCGGAGCTGCGCCTGGCCTGGAGCGCGCGGCCGGAGCGGATCGAGACCTGTCGGCGGTTGAGCGATGCCGAGTTGGAGGCGCGGCCTGCGCACATGCGGCAGCGGGTGGAATGCGAAGGGCGGTCCGCGACGTACCTGCTCACGGTCACGGTCGATGGTGTGGTAATCGACAGCGTCGTGGTGATGGGCGCCGGGCTGCGCCATGACCGCCCCATCATCCTGCTACGCGGCTACGAGGTGCGTCCGGGCGCTCGTGCGGTGCGCGTGGCATTCGCACGGCGCGAGGCGGTGGAGACGAACGACAGTGTCGTCGACAGCACACCCGCGAACGCCCGCGAGGCCCGCGAAGCGCTGCAGCGGCGCGGGCGACGGCAGGCCGCGCTGCCGGCACTCCTTTCGTTGGACCGCACGATCGACTTCCGCGATGGCGAGGCCGTCCTGATCACGGTCGACGCGGGTCGCCTCGCGCTCCGCACCCCTTAGCTTCAGAGTATGCTGAACCAGACGGCAGAGTACGCGCTGCGCGCGGTGACGGAGTTGGCGGGCCAAGGGCCGGACGAATTCGTGCAGGCGTCCGAGCTCTCGTCGCTGCTCGGTATACCGGCGAACTATTTGTCCAAGATCCTGCACCAGCTCGCCGGCGCCGGCGTACTCGAGTCGCGGCGCGGTCCCCGCGGCGGGTTCCGCTTGGCGGCGCCGGCGGCCACGCTCGCGCTGCTACGCGTCGTGGAGCCGTTCGACTCGATCGGCGAAGGGCGGCGATGCGTGCTTGGTGGTGCCGTGTGCAGCGACCGGACCGCCTGCGCGGCGCACGAACGCTGGAAGCCCATCTCCAACGCGATGCACGACTTCCTGCGCGAGACGACCGTCGCGCAACTCCAGCATGACAAGCCGGCGCGCCGATCGACGCGCCGGAAGACGCGCGTCAGCGCTCGAGCCAGCGGATGACGTTCGCCGGGGTGCCTTCCCACTTCGCCACGGGGCGGTTGCCCATGTAGCCCAGGTCCGCGACGCCGATCTTGCTCGAGAAGAACCCGCTGGCCGTCATGTTGCGGAAGCGGTTGAAGAACTCGACGCCTTCCTTCATCGCCGGCGCCGCGGTGCGCGGGAACGCGATGGCGTCGAGCACTTCGCGGCGCTCGGCGTCGCTGCACGAGATGAAGCCTTTGTCGTGCCGCGTGCGGCACTCGGCGTTGAGCCAGCCAAGCCCGTCCTTCATCCAGCGCTGGTTGCTCGTGTATTCGCCCAGGATGAAATCCATGAACTCGGGCACGCCGGCGTCGGTGGCGCTGCCGGATGTCTCGTCGCGCGGGATCACGTAGTCGACCAAGACGCGCACGAGCTGCCACTCGTCGCTCGTGAAGTTCTGCGGGATGTACGCCTGCGCCGGCTGGCGTGCGTTTTTCTCGCGCGGCGTTGCCGCCTCGAGCGCGTCGTGCGCGTGCGCGGCGGCGCGCTCCACGGCTTCCGGCGAGAGCGCGAGCCCGGCGGGGACGGCGAGCATACCCTGCAGGATCTCGCGGCGGGTGAAGCCTTGTTCGTTCGACATCAGAGCGCCCCCGCCTTCCGCTGTTCGGTGATGTACGCGCTCGTCCGCATGGCGAGCGCGAGGATCGTCCACGTCGGGTTCTTGTCGGCCTGCGACACGAACGGTCCGCCGTCGGTGACGAAGAGATTGTCGCACGACCACGCTTGGCAGTTCGCGTTGAGCGCCGAGCTGTTCTCGTCCTTGCCCATGCGCACGCCGCCGAGTTCGTGAATGATCGCGCCGCCGTTGGCGATGCCATAGCCCTGCTCGCGCGTCGGCATCTGGCTCCATGTCTCGCCGCCCATCTCGGCGATGATGTTCCGGAACGTCTCCTGCATGTGCTTCACCTGCAGGTACTCGCTCTCCTGCCACTCCCAGTGGAAGCGCAGCACGGGAATGCCAAAGCGGTCCTTGACCTCGGGGTCGATCTCGCAGAACGATTTGTCGTTGGCGATCATCTCACCGCGGCCCGAGAAGCCGACCGTCGCGCCCCAGTACTTGCGGTACTGCTGCTTCAGGCCGGCGCCGTAGCCGCCGCCCTCGGGGTAGTTGTGGATGTTGCCCATGAAGCCGTAGCTCGGCACGCCGAGCCCGCCCCACACCTCGATGTGGTAGCCGCGCGGGAAGTCGAGCTTCTTGTTGTCAAGCCACCACGGCATGAAGATGTGGCCGCCGCCGACGCCGTCGGCGTTGTGGCGCGGCACATCGACGAGGCTCGGGATGAAGCCCGCGACGTCGGTGCCCGTGGTATCCGTGATGTACTTGCCCAGGACGCCGGCCTGGTTGGCAATGCCGTTCGGATGGCGCGACGACCTGGAGTTCATGAGGATACGCGCCGACTCGCACGCGCTGGCCGCCACGACCACGATGCGCGCGCGGACTTCTTTGTCCTCGCCCGTCGTCTTGTCGATGTAGGCGACGCCCGTCGCACGGCCGTCGGCACCCGTGAGCACCTCGCGCGCCATGGCGTTGGTGACGAGCGTCAAGCGGCCCGTCTTCATCGCCGGGAAGATCAGCACGTTCGGCGACGAGAAGTTCGAGTTCGTCATGCAGCCGCGGTTGCACTGCCCGCAGTAGTGACACGGCGCTCGGCCGTTGAGTGGCTTGGTGATGATCGATAGCCGCGCCGGGATGCACGTGATGTCCATGCGATCGCTCGCCTGCTTCACGAGTCGTTCGTAGTAGCGCGGCGCGGGCGCCTCGTGGAAGATGCCGTCGGGGTCATTGGGCAGATTCTCGATGCTGCCGAAGATGCCGATGAGCTTGTCGACTTCGTCGTACCACGGTTTCACGTCGTCGTACGTGATCGGCCAATCGTCGCCCATGCCGTCGATCGACTTGCGCCGGAAGTCGTCGGGCCCGAAGCGCAGCGAGATGCGGCCCCAGTGATTCGTGCGCCCGCCCAGCATGCGCCCGCGCCACCAGTCGAACTTCGTCCCCTCCGCGCGCGTGTACGGCTCGCCGGGGATGTTCCAGCCGCCGATGCAGGCGTCCCATTCGCCGAACGGCCGGCTCGGGATTGACGCGCCGCGCCGCGGCGAGTCGTACGGGAACTTGAACATCGCCGAGTCTTTCGAGTTGTCCCACATGTCGCCGGCTTCGAGCATCACGACCCGCGCGCCGGCCTTGGTCAACTCATGCGCGGCCATGCCGCCGCCGGCACCGGAGCCGATGATGGCGACGTCGTAGATGGTGTCCTGCGGCTGTGTGGTGGCTCTGGGCATCGCTGGAGAACTCTGTTGATTATTGCGTGAACAGGGGCGCGGAATACGTCGCCCCTAAGATGGAGTCGCGACGCGGCGGCGTCGAGTCAGTAGCCCAGCGTGCGCATATACGCGCGGCCCGCCTGTGCCGACTCCCATGGATCCTCGGGATCGTCGCGCTCGACGAAGACGCTCGTCACGCGCTGCGACAGCGCGAACTCGAGCAGCGGTTTCCAGGCGATCACGCCGCTGCCGATGTCGCGCTGCGCATGCTCCGGCGCGCCGGACGAGTCCTTTAGATGCAGGTACTTGATGCGGTCGGCGTGTGCGCGCAGCAACGCGAGCGGGTCGTGGCCGGCCTTGAACGCCCAGAAGCAGTCGAGCTCGATGTCCACGTAGTGTGGGTCGGTTTCCGAGACGAGGATCTCGAAGCCGGTACGGTCGCCGAACTTGGTGAATTCGAAGTCGTGGTTGTGGTAGCCCGTGCGCACGCCGGACGCGGCGGCTGTCGCGCCGGCCTGATTGAGCGTCGCGGCGACGCGCTTCCAGTCGTCGGCCGTCTTGCGCTGCTCCGGCGGTGTCCAGGCCACAAGCAGCGACCGGTGGCCCATGGTACCGGCGTACTCGAGCAGTGCGCTCAGGCGGTCCGGCGCGAGCGCCGCCGGATCGATGTGTGCAGCCGGGCTGCGCAGGCCGTTCGCGTCCAGCATCGAACGCAGCTCGGTGGGTGACACGCCCCACTCACCCCACCACTCGATCTCCTCGTAGCCGAGCTCGGCGATGCGCTTGAGCGTGGCGGTGGGGTCGGCGCGCATCTGTTCGCGCAGCATGTAGAGCTGCACGCCGACGCCTTGGAGGTCGGTGGCGCCGGACGGTTTGGCGGCAGCGTCCGGTGACGACGAGCACGCGGAGGAAAGGGAGGGAATGAGCGCTGACGCGCCAAGGGCAAGCAGGAAGTCGCGGCGGGAGGTCATGTGGCGAAGCTACCGTCCCCGGGGTTGGGAGGCCAGCACCGCCAAGAGTTCGAGGGTGTGCTAGAAGACAAATTTCACGCGGAGGCGCGGAGGCGCGGAGTCGCGGAGAAAAGCAAGGCGCGGAGACTTTTGGCGTTTGGAACCGAGGCGTTGGGAACCGAGGCCTTGGGAACCGAGGCGTTGCGGACGCATGCGTTGAAAACCAACTCCTCGACGATGAGTTCTCGCTTGCTCCGCGCCTCCGCGTGAAATTCGTAGCTAAGCCGTGTACTGAGCAGGAAACTTGGCCATCTCGGGCCGGAACTTGGCTTTCAACTCCGCGACATCCGCGTCGTGGTCGCCCGTCGTCGTGAACAGCGGATAGAAGTGTACGTGCTTCTTCGCATAATCAAACGCGACCGGCAGGATCGGCACACCGGCGCGGTGGGCGATCCAGTAAAAACCGCTGCGCCAGCGGTTCATGCGCGACCGCGTGCCCTCGGGCGTGATGACGGGGATGATGCGCTCGGACCGCTTGATCAAGTCGACGGCCTGCGTGACCACGTCGCTGCGCGCCGACCGGTCCACGGGGAAGCCGCCCAGCCAGCGCAGGATCACGCCCATGGGGAACCGGAACAGCGACGCCTTCGCGAGGAATGTCCCCTGGATGCCAAGGGAGTACATCGCCGTGAGCCCAACGGCGAAGTCCCAGTTCGACGTGTGCGGAACGACGATCATGACCATCTTCGGCGCGTCAGGGAACAGTTCACCGGAGAACCGCCAGCCCGTGACGCGCATGATCAGCGTCGCGAGCGTGCGCATGAACGGGTTGTTGCCGCGCCGCGCGACGTTGCGCGAGATGATCGGGACGTTCACCGACGCGAGCAGTCCGCCGCGCCGTCCGGGAGCCGGGAGAGTCATGGTCGGGAACGTAGATAGGCGTTGGCACCGGTCAAGGGCGGTGGAGTCGCCGGCGCTGGCATCAGCAAAGGACGGCGGCGTCGCCGACGTTGGCACCGGCCTTGGGCGACACTAGACTGCATCAGCGCTTCATCCGCTTCCCTCGTTCCCGGTGTGCAACATGTCCTCCTCTCGCCTGATCCCTGCTGCGCTGGCCTTCCTCGCGCTCGGCTACGCCGGATGCGCCGCCGGCTCCGGTGGCGCGGCTGGCGTCGTCGATGCTGGACCCACGACGCCGGCATCGGCGCGCGAACTGCTCTCCGTGCTCGCGCACGATTCCCTGCAGGGCCGGCGCACGGGCACCGAGTCCGCGATGAGCGCGGCACGGTTCATCGCCGACGAGATGGAGCGCATCGGGCTCGAGTCACTCGGCGACGACGGCTTCCTGCAGACGGTGCCATTGGTCACCGGCGCCCGGCGGCCGTCACTCGCGGAGAGCATGGCGGCGTTCGACACGGTCGCCGCGGAGCGGCGCCTCCCGGCTGCGAATGTGGTCGGCCTGTTGCGCGGGTCAGACGCCGCGCTGCGCGATGAATACGTGATCGTTGGCGCGCACTACGACCACGTCGGCATGAACGCGGCGCGCGCGGTCAATGGCGACAGCATCTTCAACGGCGCGGACGATGACGCGTCGGGCGTGGTTGCGATGCTCGAGACCGCGCGACAACTCGCCGCCGAGCCGCCGGCGCGGTCGGTGATCTTCGTCGCGTTCACGGGCGAGGAGAGCGGCATGACGGGCACGCACTGGTACATCCGCAGTGCGCCGCGTCCGCTCGAACGTACCGTGGCCGACATCCAGATCGAGATGATCGGCCGCCCGGATTCACTTGCCGGCGGACCGGGCAAGGGATGGCTCACGGGCTACGAGCGCTCCTCCATGGGGCTGATGTTGTCGGCGGCTGGAATCGCCGTGATCGCCGATCCGAGGCCGGCGATGAACTTCTTCGCGCGGTCGGACAACTATCCATTCGCGCAGGCGGGAATCCCGGCGCACACGATCTCGAGCTTCGGCGGGCACGCGGATTATCACCAGCCGAGCGATGAGATCGGGACGATCGACTTCGAGCATTTCGCGGCGCTGATCAACGCGACGGCGCAGGCCGTGCGCGTGATCGCGGATGGCGCGCGACCGGAGTGGGTCGAGGGTGGGAGGCCCTAGCAACAACAGCGTGCATCCGTTCCGTTCGCATCCGACGACCGAACTTGCGTACACACGGCTCGCCGCCCTCAGTGCACGGTCAATAACGCCGAGGGCGACAAGAGTTCAGCCGATCATGTGGCTCGTAGTTCGCATTGCTCGTCGCACCAAGTCTGCATGTCGTCGCAGGCGCTTCGGCCATGACCCCACTCGCGATTCGTTAGGCGGATGACCCGTAAGAAGGCATCCGGGCAAAATACAAAACGGGGATGAACAAAATTTTCCGGTTTAACCGCTGTAATTCTCGCGTACTGGTAGCTCTTTCTCTCCTCGCCACGGTGGGGTGTTCCGAGCGTTCATCTAATCGCAGGATGGATTTCCTAAGGGCAGGGAACGTTCGCACCATCCAGATTCCAAGCAGTGCCTTATTTGCCGGAATCGTCGACCTTGATTGGCTTGGCGATACCGCCGTGCTGATTCTAGATGACGAGGGAAGGCGGCTAAGCTCCGTCCGTTGGTCAGATCAAACTCCGGTGTTGTTGGCGGCCCACGGCTCCGGACCGGGCGAACTGCAGGGCGCGACGTCCGTCCTCTCATTGGGAGCATCCGGGTTCGCCGTGGTTGATCCGGGCGCGCGCCAGTTATCACTACGGACGAGCAGCGGCAGTGTCCTCCAAACGAGGCCTATATCAGCGAGTTGGGGGGCCTGGGCAGTCGGAAGCGCGATCGTAATGAAATCACAGGAACCTCGTTCGGCGATGTTGCGTTTCCTGTCAATCGATACGAGGATGGAACGAGCGGATACAGTTGTGGCAAGGCTCGATGTCCTTGCGACCGCAGACCTCCCCTGTCTGTACTGCCCGACGGCAGTCTCCCCGAGCGGCCTGATCGCGGCAGCGACACGAGACAGTGCCTACTTGATTCGTCGGTATCGCGCAGACGGCACCGAGCAGGAGCCGATTCGCCGTTCCGACATTCCACCGGTCCTGTTGTCGGCGGCTGAGCTCGATTCCGTCGATCGTGCGTGGGATGGAGCCATCGAGACGTATATCGCCGCGACCCGCGTCGTGCGTCCCGGTGACATCGAACGCATCAAGCGAGCGCGCGACGCGGCGACGGTGAAAAAGCGATTCCTGCCGAACGGACTGCGGTTCGACGACCAAGATCGCCTGTGGGTGCAACGACACGTCACCGAGCATGAAGCCGCAACGGTCGACGTGTATGATTCCGACGGTCGCATCCTCGGGACCCTCAAATTGGATCCCGGAGAACTCCTCCTCCGCGTCGCGCGCGGCCGGTTGCTGACACTACTCGAGCGCGAGGACGGGTCCGCGCGCATCCGCGAACTCGAGATGCTCAACGCCCCGTTCGTGGAACCTTAACCCACGACCTCAAACTCACTCGTACTCCGCCCCCAGTCGTGCGCGAGCCGCCCCAGCACGCGCCAGCTCACAAGTCCAAGCGCAACCAGCAGCGCGCCCACCACGGCGAAGATCATGCTCCACGCCGGCGCTCCGTCCGACGCGCGCAGGAACTCCACCAGCAGCCCGCCCGCGAGCGGCCCGGCGAGGAAGCCGAATGATCCGGCCACCTGAAACACGCCGAACAATCCTTCGCCCGCGCCATGCCGCGCGAACTCGCTCACCAACACGAGACTCGGCGCGAACATCAGCGCGCTGAGCACGCCCGACAGCACCATCGCCACGGGCAGCAGCCGCAGCGGCAACACGCCGTAGCTCGCGTACACAAGGCCAAACAGGATGTTGGCGCCGACAATCGGACGGAACCAACCGACGCGGTCAGTCAGCCGGCCCGCGGGCCAGCACAACGCAGCGAACGGCAGCAGGAACAACGACATCAACAGGCCGCGCGCCGCCGCCGACACGTCGTGCACTTCGGTGAGGAACAACGTGAACGTCGAGATGAACACGCCGATGAGGAACCGGTCCGTGAACCCGTACGCGAGCGGCATCCAGCTCGCGAGCTGCGAGCGGTCCCAACGATAGCGCGAGCGCTGCGGGCCCTCGGCACTGAGGCGCGGCACCAACGCCGCGGCGAGGGCGGCCACGACCAGCAGTGCGGCGCCGACGGTGTACACGAGCATCGGGTCGCGGTCGATCAGTACGCCGCCCAGCGGCGCGCCGACACCGACACCCACCATGAGCGCCGAGGCGACGACGCCCAGTGACGCGCCGCGGCGCTTCCCACCGGCGCGGTTGGCGGCGATCATCAGGAACGTGACGGCCGGCAAGTGCATGAAGCCGTCCAGCGCGCGCCAGGCGTAGAGCTCTGCGAGCGAATCCGCCTCGCGCATGCCGATGAAGGCCGCCGCGTTCACGAGCAGCATCAGCGGGATCCACGCGCGCGTGCCGGGGAACCGCCGTTGCATCACCATCGCGAACGGCACGGCGATGATGCCGGCGAGCTGGTTCAGCGAGACGAACAGGTGCGCCTGGAACCGCGTACCGCCGTGCGTCTCGATGACCAGCTCGTTGAGCCCCGGCACGAGCAGCGTGATGGGGACGAGCGTGAGGAAGGTCGCGAGCGCGATATAGCGCAGGCCGCCCTTTCGGCGGTCAGTCACGGTGTCAGGCACCGTAACAAGCTAAACGTCCATACGCCCGGCACGCCGTCAGGCGATTCGCCGATATCGCCGCAGTGCCAGGATGCCAAGCGCCGGCCCGAGCGCGAGCATCGCGAACGCGCCTTCCCAGCCCACGCGCGCGACCACCGGCGGCACGAGCTGGATCGTCAGGGTCGTCAGCAGGAAGCCCAAGCACACCTGCACGGTGAGCGCCGTCCCAACGGCATGTGCCGGCACGGACTCCGTGACGAGCACCGAGAACTGCGCCGAGTCGGCGATCACGAAGAAGCCCCACACGAGCGCGAGGGGCGCAAGGAGCCATGGTGTGCGGCCAAAGGTGAGCCCGATCAACAGCGCGCACGTGCCGCTCACCGCCATGGCGATCATCGCCAATCGCGCGCGGCCGATGCGATCGGCGACGAGTCCGCCCCAGACGCAGCCGAACCCACCCACGGCAATCGTCGCGAAGGCGAGCACGCCGACCCACGGCGCGGCGCCTTCCATGGCGTTGCCGCTCGAGGCCACGGCGCTCGCGGCGACGAACGCGGGAATCCAAGTCCAATAACTGTAGAGCTCGGCCATGTGACCCAGATAGCCACCCGTCGCCAAACGCCATCGCCGCTCGCGCGTGACGGAGCCGACCAAGCCCCACGAGAAGGGCCGCGCGGGGAACGCGTGCGGACCGTCCTTCCACCAGACACCGATGAGCACGGCCGCCAGCAGCGCCGAGAGCGACGCCGCGAGTACGATCGTCGCGATCGACGTGCCGGGCAGTGCATGCCAGAGATACGGCGAGGCCTTGCCCACCGTGAGCGCCCCGACGACGGTGCCCACTGCGAGCCCGCGACGCTCCTTGAACCACGTCGACGCCATCTTCATGGCCGGCGGGTACACGCCGGCGAGAAAGAAACCGGCGGCCGCGCGCGTCGCGATCGCCACGCCGTACGTCGGCGCCAGCAGCAGCGCGCCGTTGGCTAAGGCGCCGCAGACCGCGGAGGCCGCGAATAGCCGGCGCGAGGGCACGATATCCGCCAGGTTGAGCACCGCCGACAACGCGGTGCCCACCACGAATCCCAACTGCACCGCGGTGGCCAAGCCACCGACTTCCGAGCCCGACAGCGCCCAACGCGCTTGCAACTGGGGTGCGACGGCGCTGCCCGCGAACCACAGCGCCATGCCGAGCAACTCGGCCACGGAGATCAGGGCGAGCATGCGCCAGCGCGCGTCGGAGGCGGATTGGAGGCGAATCATCGGAACCAAGTTACGATGAAACACCTTGCTGGCGGCGGCATCGGCGCCGGAGTATCGTTTCGCGGAGGCGCCGATCATCGCGCCGACCGCCAACAAATCGCTCGATCCGCCGAGTCTCGATCTGCCCGCCACCGTTGAACGACAGGAGCCCGTCCATGCGCCGCCGCACTCTCGTCACACTCACCGCGCTGACACTCGCGTCCGCCGCCTGCACTACGCAGAGGACGACCAGCACGACGGTGACCGGCACGCCCGTGTTGCAGCCAGCTCCCGTACCCGTCGAGGCTGCCGCCGTGAATCCGGCGGGGCAGTGGACGATCTCACTCGTCGCGCAGGGCGAACCGATGGACCTGGCGATGGACCTGCGCGGCGTCGATGGCGTCTACTCGGGCACCATGTCGAACCCGATGCTGCCGCCGATGCAGTTCAAGGACGCCAAGCTCGACGGCAACCGCATGGCGATCTCGCTGCTGGTGCCCACGGGCGAGATGGCGGTCCTGAACCTCGTGTTCAACGGCGATGAGCTCACGGGCGACTGGTCGATGCCCGGCGACGGCGGAAAGCTCACGGGCAAGCGGATGTAACAAAAAAGGGGGAGGGACGGCGCGCGCCGGCCCTTCCCCTAAAAAATGTTCGCGCGGCTTACAACGGCCGCGCGGCCGCCCCGGTCCCTCCCGGCGTGAAGTCCTCACCGGGATTGATGAACAAGTCCTTCTCGATCTCGTACTGCGTGTCGTGCAGCTCGCGGTAGCGGCCGCCGAGTTCCATGAGCTCGCGGTGCGTGCCGCGCTCGACGATCTCGCCCTGCTCGAGCACGAGGATCTGGTCGGCGCTGCGGATGGTGGAGAGCCGGTGCGCGATCACGAACGTCGTGCGCCCCGTGCGCAGCGCCTCGAGTGCCTCACGGATCTGCCGCTCGCTCTCGCTGTCGAGACTTGAGGTCGCCTCGTCGAGAATCAGCACCTGCGGGTCGGCGAGGATCGCGCGCGCGATGCCCACGCGCTGCCGCTGCCCGCCCGAGAGCTTCACGCCGCGCTCCCCGACAATGGTGTCGTAGCCATCAGGGAAGTCGTCGATGAACTCCTCGCAATTGGCCACGCGCGCGGCGGCGCGCACTTCCTCAGCGGACGCACCCGGCTTGGAGAACGCGATGTTCTCGGCGATGGTGCCGTCAAACAGGAAGTTGTCCTGCAGCACTACGCCCAGTGTGGAGCGGTACTCGCGCAGGCGCAGGTTGCCGAGGTCCTGACCGGCGACCGTGATCCGACCGCGCAACGGCCGGTTGAACGCGAGGATCAACGAGATCAGCGTGCTCTTGCCGGAGCCGCTCGACCCCACGAGCGCCGTCGTCGTGCCGGCCGGCGCGACGAACGAGATGCCCTTGAGCACGGGGATGCCTTCGCGGTACTCGAACCACACGTCGTCGAACACGACATCGCCGTCGGGCCGCGTCAGCGTGTCGCGCTTGGCGTCGTCCTCGTCCTCGGTGGGCGTCTCGAAGATCTCGCGAATGCGGTCAAGCCCCGCGAACGCCTCGGTGATCTGCGTGCCGATGGACGCCATCTGCACCACGGGGAACGAGACGAGCCCCACGAAGAAGATGTACGAGACGAGGTCGCCCAGCGTCATCGTGCCCTCGGTGACTGCGCGCCCGCCCACGGTAAGGATCAGCACACCGACGGCGCCGATGATCACCGTGGAGACGGCGCCGATCGCGCTCGTGCCCGTGATCGTGGACGCGATGTTGCGGAACAGCCGGTGCGCGCCGCGTGTGAAAACGATTTCCTCGCGCTTTTCGGCGGTGTACACCTTCACCACGCGCGCGCCGCCCATGGCCTGGCCGAGCCGGCCCGACACCTCGGCGCTGATCTTCGAGCGCTCGCGGAAGATCGGCCGCAGCTTGACGAACGCATACGCCATCACGCCGCCGAACACCGCCAGCAGCACGAGCGTGATGACGGTGAGGAACCAGTTGAGCCAGAACAGGTAGGCCAGCGCGAGCGTCGCCGTCACGAGGCCGCCGACGAGCTGGATGATGCCCGTGCCGATCAGGTTGCGGATGCCTTCGGCGTCGCTCATCACGCGCGTGATGAGTACGCCGCTCTGCGTCGCGTCGAAGAAACTGATGGGCAGCCGCAGCACGCGCGCCTGCACCTTGCGGCGCAGTTCCGTGATGGCGCGCTGCGCGGCGACCGAGATCACCTGCGAGAGCGCAAATGAGCTCGAGGCCTGCAGCAGCGTGGCAATGCCGGCGGCGATCGCGATCGGCGTCAGCAGCTCGACGCGGTTCTTCGTCAACACCTCGTCGATGATCCACTTGGCGCTGCCGGGCAGCACGAGGCCCGAAAGCCGGTTGACGAGCATGAGCGCGAGACCGACGCCGAGCGCGCGCCGGTGCGACCACATGAGACGGCGCGTCTCCGCCCAGGCGGCCTTGTAGTTGGTCTTCTTTTTGGGCTCGTCGGTCTTGGCTGTCACGGGCGCGCCGCCGCGGCGGCTGCCCGCGCGCTCCGACGAGGGAAGGCCGCGCGTGCCGCGGCTGAACGCTCTCATGCGAGCGTCCCGCGTGCGGAGAGGATCACCGAGGGATTGTCGCTGATGATGCCGTTCACGCCGGCATCCCAGAGCCGGCGTGCGACGGACGAGTCATTGACCGTCCAGACATGCGTGGTGCCGCCCAGTGCGCGCATGATGCGCGCGAAGCGGCGCACCGGCAACGGAAGGCCCTTATGAAAGCGCGGAATGCACATGGCGTCGAAAGGAAGGGAACGTGGCTGCGCGCCGAGCACGGCTGGAAGGTACAGCCGCGCGAGCGCGTGCGAGGCCGCACCCACGGGCAGGCCCGCCGCGCGGAATGGTTCGAGGGCGTCGTCGATGAACGAGCCGATCAGCGCTCTCGCCGCCGCACCGGTGCGCTGCAACACCTCGAGCGCGGGCCGGGCGACGGCCGCCGTCTTCATCTCGATGATGATTGGCACGTTCGCCGTGGCCTCGAGCGCCTCCTCGAGCGTCGGCACGGAGAGACCACGGCCGCGCCATGGAAACGAGCGCCCGCGGTCGGGCGTGAAGCGCGCGCCGGCGTCGAGCCGCTTGAGCTCCGCGCACGTCCGTGAGGCCAGCGTGCCCGTGCCGTCTGTCGTCCGGTCCACGGTCGGGTCATGCATCACCATCGGCACGCCATCCGCAGACAGATGGACGTCGAACTCGACAGCATCGACGCCGAGCGCGATGGCCTGCCGGAACGACTCGACCGTGTTCTCCGGCGCGTGCGCACGATTGCCGCGATGTCCAATGACAGGCCGGCGGGCGGGATCGAGGAGCACGGACATCGGTGGAAGATAAGCGACGGGGGGCGGGCCACGAAAAAGTGGCCCGCCCCCGTCGCATCACAAACTGCACACCGCGAGAAGAGCGGCGTGGCGCGGGGGATGCCCCGCGCCGCGCCTTCCGACGTCAGAACGAGTACTGCAGGCGCGTCGTGATAAAGCGGCCCACCTCGGGCACGCCGATGAACGACGGGACGCGATTGTCCAGCGCGTTCTGGATGTTGACGCCCCAGCGGACGTCCTGCGCCATCGGCAGACGCCATGAGAACCCGGCGTCGAGGAACGCGTTGACGGGGACGCGCTCATATGGGATCGGTGTGCCCTCGCCGTAGTTGTTGTACACGCCAGAGTTCACGTCGAAGGCGTCGGCATACCGACCGCGGATCTGGCCGCTGAGCCCGCGACCCTCGTCGCTGTAGCGGAACGTCAGCGTGGCCCGATGCTTCGGCGCGTTGGCGGTGAGTGGCAGGGCCTCCGATGCGCCCGGCGCCTTGGTGAAGACGTTCTGGCCGAGGTTGGAATAGGTCACTTCCATCGTGTAAAAGTCGGTCAGCAGGAAGTCCGCGGCGAAGTCGAGCCCGCGCACGTCGACCTGGCCTTCGGCGTTCTGGTACGTGAAGACGAGGTAGTTCTGGTCGTAGAGCGGGTTGTCGAAGTTGAGCAGGCCGCCGGGCAGCGGCGCGAGCGCCGTTGTCCAGCCGGTGACGACGGTCGGTACGGCGCCCGCCGGCACGCCATTGGCGACGAGCGTGCCGCCCATCGAGGCGCCCAGGAACGCGCCCAGTGAGGCAGGATCCATGAACACCGCGTCGTCCAGATTGATCACCTGCGTCGTCGGCTCGGCCGGCCGGATCTGGTACCACAGGTCGACCGCGACGCGGATGCGCTCGTTGAAGAGGCCCTTGTACCCGATTTCCCAGGTGTTGGAGAAGTTGGCGCCCAGCGGGGCGAAATCGCTCACCGAGCTGAACGGCACGACGGGCGTGCCGGGTGCGCCAAGGTTACGCAGGACGCCGGGAAGCTGCGCATCGGTGGGAGCGAGGCCACGCAGGGCGTTCGCGATGTTGTCGCGCTGCGCGTCGGAGAGGCCGAACGCGGCCTGCACGCCGGCCGCGAGCGCGGCGGCGTTACCCTGCATCGCGCCCGGCAGGATGCTGGCGCCGCTCGCGGGGGCGATACCGCCCGGCACGAGGTTCGAGCGCATGCAGAGGCCGCCGTTGATGGTCGGGTCGCAGCTGCGGTCATACACCCAGCCACGCTTGGACGGGTTGCCGAAGATCTGAATGTCGGTCGAGACGCCGTTCGGGTTGATTCCCGGGCCCAGGTCGGCGCGCTGGCCCGACCATTGGTCGAGGAAGAACGAGAATGACGCCGGCGAGTTGAAGGCGCGGTTGAACGTGAAGCGGAAGTTCTGGTCCTGCGCGGCCTTGTACACGAACGCTGCGCGCGGGGAGAACTGCGTGCCTTCGATGCGTGAGTTGCGGTCGCCGCGCACGGCGCCCACGAAGTCGAGCTTGGAGGTCAGCGGGTGCGTCACCTGCAGGTAGGCGCCGACCTCATTGATGTTGTCGTCGTCCTCGTTGCGGCCCATGATCGTGCCTTCGGTCTCGGGGCGCGTCGCGATGTAGTCGACGCCGCCCGTGAGCCGCGTCGCGCTGAGGTCGAGGCTCTGCTGCACCTGCCCGACCAGCACGCTCGACTTGTCGACGACGGGGATGCCGGACCGCAGGTAGAAGGTGCCTTCGTCATCCAGCGCGTTGTCGTTGCCCGCGTCGGACTTGTTATAAAACACCTGCGCGAAGAAATCCTTGTGCCGGAAACGCTGCTGCAGGTTGGTGTAGCTCCAGTTCTTCACCTGCGCGGCACCGAACGTCGTCGTGATCTCGAGTCCGCTGCCGATCTGCGAGTAGCCGGCCGTGGTGATGAGCTCCGTGTCCTCGTTGGGACGGTAGTCGATGCGGGCCTCGCCCGAGACTTTTTCGAGGCCGAAGTCGCGGAACTTGGTCACGCCGCGGCGCGAGGCAGGCACGCGCGGGTCGGTCGACGACCATATCCGGTACGCCTGGCGCTCTTCGGGCGTCGCGTCCGGTCCGAGCATGGTCTCGTTCGGGTCCATGTACTCCCAGTCATCGGCCGTGAAATATTCGCCCGAGATCTTGTAGCCCAGCTTCTCGCTGTACGTGCCTGCATGCCGCACGCCCGCGCGCAGCATGGAGCGCTCCCCACCATCGAGTGTGAGCGTTGTACCCTCGGACTCGAACGGCGACTTGGTGATCACGTGCAACACGCCGGATCCGGAGTTCGGCCCGTACAACGCCGACGCCGGGCCCTGCAGCACTTCGATGCGTTCGATGTCCTCACCCGTGCCCGTGAATAGGAACGGCACGTTGACGCGCAGCGAGGGCACACCCGCGAAGCGATAGTCCTGCAGCATCAGCATCGACGTCGAGAATGCGTTGTTGAAGCCGCGTGAGACAATGTTCGCCTGCACGATACCGCCGTTGGAGATCGAAAGTCCCGGCGTCGACTTCAGGTGGTCGGTGACGGTGATCGCCGGACGCTCGGCGATGCGTTCCGCCGTGACCACGGAGATGGAGTTCGGCGAGTCAAGGACCTTTTCTTCGCCGGCGCCGCGCGTGCCCGTGACGGCGACCGGGTTCAGGATCGACGGCGCCTCGGTCATGCGGATGTCGGCCGTGACGGTCGCGCCCGAGGTGACGCGCACATCCTGCACGCGACTCTCGGTGAAGCCGATGCGGTTCGCGGCGATCGTATAGGTGCCTGCGGGGACGTTGGCGATGCGGTAGGAACCGTCCGCGATCGTCACGCCGCGCGCCACGAGGGTGGCACCGTCCAACACGCGCACCTGCGCGTCGGCCACGGGCGTCGCGGCGTCGCCGGCGGTGACACGTCCCGCGATCGAACCGGTCTGGGCGCCGGCCGCGCCTGTCAGAACGAGGAAACCGACGGCCGCGAGCAGCCGGCTGACGAATCGGATGCGCATGCTGGGAACACCTCGGTGGAAGTGCATTGGGACCGCACGGATGGGCGTAACTTCCGGCAGAGTCCGCCAAGAGTCAATGAGGGGGACTACGGTACGGGGTGCGGGTTTCGGGTTGCGGGCACTGCGAACGGACGTCGGGTTTTACCGGACGCCGCCGGACGGCTGGCTCAGCGGACGCCGATGATCTTGTGCGACTGCACGGACAGGCGCCAGCGCGGGTGTGACAGGCAGTAGGCGATGGCCGCGCGTGTGTTCTCCGCCAAGTCGGGGCCGTCCATCGGCTGCAGCAGGAAGTGATCGAACGCGAGGTCGATGAACCGTTCCGGCGGTGCCGCAGGCTGGGGATACACCAGCTTGAGTTCGTCGCCGGCGGTGGCGACGAGCGGTGCATCCGCTTTGGGACTCACGCACACCCAATCGAGCCCGCGCGGCACGGGCTGTGTGCCGTTCGTCTCAACGGCTATCTCGAATCCGCGCGCGTGCAGTGCGTCGATCGCCTTCTCATCGAGCTGCAGTAAGGGCTCGCCGCCGGTGCAGACGACGAATGGCCGGCCTTCGGCGTTCGCCGGCCAACGTGCCGCAACGGCGTCGGCCAACTCCTCCGCGGTTGCGAAGCGCCCGCCGTCCGGTCCCACACCGACGAAGTCGGTATCGCAAAACGTGCAGACGGCGGTCGCGCGGTCGCGCTCGCGGCCGGTCCACAGGTTGCACCCGGCGAAGCGACAGAAGACGGCCGGGCGGCCGGACTGGACGCCTTCGCCTTGGATGGTATAGAAGGTTTCCTTGACGGTGTACATGGGGGCAGACGGCAGACGGCAGACGGCGGACGAGGGGCGATGCGCGGTGGGATGCGCGGTCGGGGCAGCACTCCCCTCTAATCTACCTCTCCTTCGCTTCCTCGAATCCGCGCGCCCTCAGGATGCAGGCGTCGCAGTGGCCGCAGGGGGTGCCGTCGGGGGCGGGGTCGTAGCAGGAGATCGTCTCTTCATAGTCCACGCCGAGCGCTAGGCCGGTTCTAATAATATCCGCCTTGCCGAGCTCCATGAGCGGCGCGATGATGCGCGTGCGCAGGGTGCCGTCGACGCCGGCGCGTGTGGCGAGGTTGGCCATGCGCGCGAAGGCCGCGATATACGCCGGGCGACAGTCCGGGTAGCCGCTGTAGTCGAGCGCGTTCACGCCGATCAGGATGTCGGCGGCGCCCACCGTTTCGGCCAGCGCGAGCGCAAACGAGAGGAAAATCGTGTTGCGGGCCGGGACGTACGTGACCGGGATGTCCGCGTCGCCGCGTGCGATGTCGCGGTCCTTGGGCACGGCGATGTCCGCAGTCAGCGCCGAGCCGCCGAACGTGCGCAGGTCGATGTCCACGAGCACGTGGCGAGCCACGTGCCAGCGCGCCGCGATGCGCTGCGCGCGCTCAATCTCGATGCCATGACGCTGCCCGTACCGGAAGGTCATCGCGTGCACGGCGTAGCCCGCGCGCGTCGCCAGCGCCAGCACGGTCGCCGAGTCGAGCCCGCCGCTCAGCAGCACCACGGCAGGGGTGCCGTTGGGAACCGTGGGCAGTGTGGCGAGCGGCACGGTGTGCTAGCTGGCCGCGCGCAGGCCGGCGACGATCTCCTTGAGGCGCACGGAGCCTTGCAGCAACGCCGTCGCCGCGCTCGACATCTCCTCACAGGCCGCGCTCTGCTCTTCCGTGGACGCGCTCACTTCCTGCGCGGCCGCCGCGTGTCCCTCGGCCGTGCGGGCCGCCGCCGAGATGCCGGTGGCCGCGTCGTTGACGGCGCTGACGTTCGCGTCCGCCGCGCCACCGAGTCCGAGCGCCGCGGAGCGCGTCTGCTCGGCCGACTTGCCGATGGACTCCAGCGCGCCGTCGATGCCGGCCGACACGGTCTCGATGTCCGCGACGCGGCTCGCGCCCGTCTCCATTGCACTCGTCGTCGAACTCACGCGGCGCGTCACCACGGCCGTGAGTTGCACGACGTCGTCGGCCGCGTGCTGCGCCTGGTCGGCGAGCTTGCGGACCTCGTCCGCGACCACAGCGAAGCCACGGCCTGCGCTGCCCGCGCGCGCGGCCTCAATAGCCGCGTTGAGCGACAACAGGTTCGTCTGTTCGGCGATGCGGCTCACGATACCCACGAACTGGTTGATGCTTTCGGCCGTCGCGTTGAGCTCGCGCACCTCGGCCGCCGCACGATCCACCGACTGGCGGATCTCCACGAGGAGCGTACGGGCCCGCGCGATCTCGGCGCGCTTCTCGCGCGCCTGTCGTTCGATTTCGGCGGAGAGGTCGACGACTTCCTCGGCGCCGGCACGCACCTCGTGCGCGCGCTCGCGCACGCGCTGCAGGGCGGCGTCGGCGTCGCGCAACGACGAGACCTGCAACTCGGCGCCTTCCGTGACATCTGACATCGCGGTCGCCGTCTGGCTCGCCGCCAACGAGATCTGCTCGGCAGCGGACGTCAGTTGGTGCGCCGACGTGGCGACCTCGCCGGACGTGTCCGTGGCGACCGCCGACATGCGCGCGAGACCCGTGGCGGTGGTGTTCATGGCATCCGCGAGCTCGCGGAACTCGCCGGGCAGGTGCGTCTCCGTGCGATGGTCCAGACGGCCTTCACTGAGGGCGCGCGCGTGCAGGACGAGGTGGTCCAGCGGCGCCGAGATCGAGCGCACCGTGCTCATCACGATGCCGATGCCGAAGAGGATCGCGCCGATGATGACGGTCAGCAGCAGCCGCTGCCGCTGGGCGGCCGTTTCGCGCAGCGCCTCCGTGGTGCGGTCCACCTCGCGCGCGCGCATGCCGCTCAAGCGCTCGATGTCGCGCGTGAGCTCGCCTTCGAGCGCGCGCACCGTGTCGGCGTACGCGACGGCGACGTCCTGCCGGCCCAGATCGCGCAGCCGGTGCGCCTGGGCGAAGCCGACCTCCAGCGCAGACAGTCGCACGTCGATGCCCGAAATGAGCCCGATCTCTGTGGAGGTCAGCCCCTCGGTCGCGTTAAGCGCGCGCTGCGTCTCGTGCGCCTGCCAGCCAAGACTGCGGAAGCGCTGCTGGTCCTGGAAGCCGCCGCGGTCGAGATACTTCGCCGCGGCCGAGAGCGCCTGCGCGACGCTCGTGTTGAGCGTGGCCGTGAGCGATGTCTCGCGCCGGACCGTTTCCAGCGTGCTGCCGATCTCGCGGCTGAACGTGCCGATCGCCATGCGGCCCACGGTGCCCGCCACGATGAGGAGGCCGACGATGAGCGAGAAGCCGAGGATGAGGCGGCTGCGGATGGTATCAAAGCGGAGCAGGTTCATCGCGGGAATCTGGGTGCGGTGAGTGGCGGGCGGAATGGCGGTCGCTACGCTGTGACGAGCCGAAGGTACTGCGCGCCACGCGTGGCGCCATCAGGCGTGAGCTGTGTCACGTCAGGGCGCCGTGTCGCGCAGCCTAGTGAGCGCGCGGCGCGCCTCGGAGACTTCCGCCTCGGCGGGCCCGCTGGCGTGCTCGAACAGGCGCAGGAACTCCTCCCAGGCGTCGATGGCCTTTTCCGGTTCGCCGCGGACCTCGTGGATGCGCGCACGCGCCGCAAACGTGCGCACGTACGCGGCGAGGCCGGGCTCAATGAAGTTGATGGTGAAGCGGCTGGGCTCGAGCATGCCGTAGTACGCGAGGGCGGCCGTCGTGTCACCCAGCGCGAGCAGCACCTCCGCGCGAGCGATGGTGCGCAGGCCGCCGAAGGAGAACTGCGCGCTGCGAAGGCTGTCCGCGGGCTGGTATGCCGCGGCGATCGCGCGCGCGGCCGTCGTGTCGCCGCGGTGCAGGGCCTCGAGGGCGTCGAGGTCCGTGTGCCGTACGGCGGGCTGGCTCCAGCGTCGCACCGTGTTCGAGAACACGGTGTCCCCTGTCACCATGTAGGCGAGGAACGGCACCGACCCGGACGCGTTGCGGAAGCCCACCACGGGTCCGCTCGTGATCGCATCGTTCGCGCGGATGCCGGCCGCGAGCACCTCGCGCCGTTGTGCGGTCATCGGCGCTCCCATCGCCAGTTCTCCGGCGGTCACGTACCACCTGAGCACCGTTCGCGTCGGGGTTCCGGAGTACGGGAAGAGACTGTCCACCTCCGCGAATAGGTCGGTCAGCCGGCGTGCCTCCTCCGCGTCGCCCGATCCGAGCGCCATGGTCAGCGCCATCGACAGCACGGTGAGCCGGTCGTTGGTCGGCAGGTCACGAAACTCCTCGACCGTATGGGACGCTGTCGCCTCGCGCATGGTGGCATAGGCGCGCGGATCACCCGCGAGGTACTGAAGGGTCGCCGCTAAGGATTCCACCGAGGGCACCCGCAACGCGGGGCGTTCCAGCGCCCGGTCGAGCACGGCGACCGCGGAATCGATGCTGCCTGACGCCGTCAGCAGGCGCGCCAGTGTGAGGTACGGGGCGGGGGCATCCGCGTCGGCCCGAACCCACCCGCGCGCCAGCGACAGACCCCGGTCCACGGCGCGCCCGCGCAACGCGGCCACGGCGTCGGGTCCACCGACGGCCCGCTGCGCCTGCTCCGAGCCGACGAAGACCAACGAGTCGGCATCGATCAGTAGTTGACCTTGCGGCGCCGCGAAGGCCTGATAGTAGGAGAGCAGGTGTGAATAGGCGAGGTGAAACGTCGAGTCGAGCGCGAGCGTGCGGTGGAAGCCGCGCAACGAGTTCGACACGCGCTCCATCACCTGTGGCAGCGAATCGCCCGCCGACTGGTCGTGGAAGTTCGCATCGCCCAGTCCGTACCATGCCTCCGCCACCATGGAGTCCGAGGCAAGCAGCTCGCGGAAGATCGCCTTGGCTTTCTCGTAGGCGGCGCGCGTGCTCGAGTCACCTTGGATCTGCGAGCGCAACGCGACCGTCAGCTGGTGATGCCCGCGCACCAGCGCCTGTTCGCGCGCGGGCAGGCGCTCGGACAGCTCGACGGCCCGCTGCGCGACCTGCAGGTACTCGGGGCCCGTGGCGTCGCCCCATCCGAGCGCGAGCGAGCGCTTGTGCCAGGCGAGGGCGAACGTGGAGTCCTCGCGGATCGCGACGCGGAACGCAGAGTCGGCTTCGCGCAGATGCCACGAGTTGAGCAGACGCACGCCGTCCAGGTACGCACGATAGGCCTGCAGCGAGGTCGTCGTCGCCCGGGCCAGCTCCACCGACGCGGACGGGCTGCCGCCTGCGGCGTCGAGCAGGAATCTCGCGAGCTCGTCGAACAGCGGTCGTGGGTCCGCGGCGAGTGCGGCCGATAGCGTGGTGCGGTTCGGTAGGGCTTCGCCGGATTCCACGTCGTACAGCGTGGCCTGCACGCGCAGCGAGTCTGCGGTCGTAGTGACCAGTCCCATCACGACGGTGCCGGCGCCGGACTTCTCGGCGATGCGCCGCGCATGGGCCAAGTCGACGCGGCTAAACTCGAGTCCTTCCTCGCGCACCAGCGAGAGCGTGCGCTCGTAGTCCGCGACCGAGAGGTCCCGCCACTGCCCGAGCGCCAACGTGAGCATGTTGACGGCGCCATCGCGCAACCATTGAATGTCGGTGTTGCCTGTCTGGATGTCGAAAGGCACTACCGCGTACGATCGGCGAGGATCGCTCCGGTCGCGATTGAGCGCCCACGCGCCAACGGCGACGAGGGCCACGAGTATCGCGGCGGCAGCTCCAAGGCGTAGCATGCGGACGCGCCGGGCCGCCGACGACGCACTCGCGCGCCGCGTCGCGCGCGTGCCCGCGCCGGACGTCACGCCGGACGGCGTCCAGGCCATCGCGATGACCTCGGCCATCTCGCGTCCATTCGTCCAACGTTGCTCGCGATCCTTCGCGAGCGCGCGGTCGATTGCCGTCGCGGCGCCTTCGGGCACACCGGCCACCTCGTCGGCCAGCGGCTTCGGCGTCTCAGTCAGGTGCTTGACCAGCATCCCGGCCACGTTCCCACTGTCGACCACGGGCCGGCCCGTGAACATCTCGTAGCCCACGAGCGCCAATGCATACAGGTCGCTGCGCCCGTCGAGAGTTGCCTCGCCGGCCGCTTGCTCGGGGCTCATGTAACGCGGCGAGCCGAGGATCATGCCCGTGCCCGTCATGCGGCCGTCGCCCTCGAGCGCGCGCGCCACGCCAAAGTCGGTGAGCATCGCGCGGCCGGTGTCGTGGTCGAGCAGGATGTTCTCGGGCTTCACGTCGCGGTGCACGATGCCGTTGGCGTGCGCGTAGTCGAGCGCCAGCGCCAACTCGTGCAGGATGCGCTCCGCGCGAGTCACCTCGACCTTGCCCTCGCGCGTAAGCAGGTCCCGCAGCGATTCGCCCGGCACAAACTCCATCACGAAGTAGAGCAGGCCGTCCGCGTCGCCGGCACTGTAGACCGCGACAAGGTTCGGGTGGCGCAAGCGGGCGACCGTGCGCGCCTCGAGCAGGAAACGCTCGCGCAGCTGCGGGTTCGTCGTGACGTCGCCGCCGATCACCTTGATGGCGACCGGCCGGTCCAGCGTGAGGTCGCGCGCGAGGTAGACGCTGCCCATGCCGCCGCGGCCCAGGAGCGACTCGATGCGGTAGTGCCCGCCCAGGCGCGCGGTCAGCAATTCACGCAGCGGATCGGCGCCGGACGCAGCGGTCATCCCGTATGCTTCCCTTTGTGGCCGGGCGGGGCCGGTTGTTGCTGTGTCAGGCAGTGCAGCGTGCCGAGCCCCCAGACGAGGTCCACGGCGTGGATGCCGATAACCTGCCGCCGCGGGAACAGTCCGGCCAGTGTCTCGAGCGCCACGCGGTCGTTGACATCATTGAACGTCGGGACCAGCACGACGCCGTTGGCGATGTAGAAGTTCGCATAACTCGCCGGCAACCGCGTGCCGTCCATGACCACGGGACGGGGATACGGCAGCGTCACCGTGCGCACCGCCGTGCCCGTGGCGTCCACCGCGGATTCGAGCCGGCGCAGGTTGTCGAGCGAGCGCGCGTGGTTCTCATCGGCGGGATCCTCCTCATGCGCGAGCACCACCACGCCCGGCGCCACGAAGCGCGCGATGTCGTCGATGTGCCCATGCGTGTCATCGCCCACGCAGCCCTCGCCGAGCCAGATGGTACGCGTGATGCCCAGTTCGTCCGCGAAGATGCGCTCGTACTCCGCGCGGCCCAAGCCGGGGTTCCGCACCTGCACGTCGCTGAGCAGCCACTCTTCCGTCACGAGCATCGTGCCCTGGCCGTCCGTCTCGATGCCGCCGCCCTCGAGCACGACGCGTCCGCGCCCGTCGGCGCGCATGGGTTCGTGCCGCTCGAGTTTCGTCTGCGCCGCCATGAACGCCCCCACACGACGGTCGTGCGCGAAGTTCTCGTACTTGGCCCACGCGTTGAAGTCCCAGTTCACGAGCCGCACGCTGCCGTCCGGCGCATGCACGCCCGTGGGCGCTGAGTCGCGCAACCACACGCGGTCCGTCGGGCAGTGGTGCAGGTGGTAGCGCGCGGCGCGCGCCTCGTGCATCTGCAACCGATGCCACGCCTGTTCCTGCACGGCCTCATCATGGCAGAGGATGTGCACGTGTTCGTGCTCAGCGAGCGCTCGCACGATCTCCGCGTAGACCCATGGGATCGGCTCGAACTTGCCGGGCCAATCAGGCTCGTGGTGCGGCCACGCGATCCAGGTCGCGTCGTGCCGCTCCCACTCCGCGGGCCAGCGGACCGTCACGACCCGAGCCAGCGCCTGAGGATCGGCGGGTACGCGTCCACGCGCCGGTCACGCAGGAAGGGCCAGTTGCGGCGCGTGTACTCGATCAGCGCGGGGTCGAGCGTCGCAATCAATGTGGTCTCGCCCGTCTCCGCCGCGGCCACCACGCGGCCGAACGGGTCGGCGATGAACGAGTGGCCGAAGAACTCAATGCCGTCCGTGCCCGCCTCCGGCTCGAAGCCGGTACGGTTCGGCGACGCGACGAACACGCCGTTCGCGATCGCATGCGCGCGCTGCGCGGTGCGCCATGCATCCACCTGCGCGGCGCCCCACTCGGATTTCTCTGCGGGGTGCCAACCGATCGCCGTCGGATAGAAGAGGATGTCCGCGCCGAGCAACGAGGTGATGCGCGCGCCCTCGGGATACCACTGGTCCCAGCAGATCAGCACGCCGATCGTCGCGTAGCGCGTCTTCCAGACCATGAAGCCGCCCGCCTCGCCGTCGGGGCCGCGCGCGCCCGCGGGCTGCGCCGGATGCTGCGCCTCGCCCGGGGCGAAGTAGTACTTCTCCTCGAACATCGGGTCGTGCGGGATGTGCATCTTGCGGTACAGGCCGAGCAGCGACCCGTCGGCGTCGATGACGGCCGCGCTGTTGCGGTAGAGGCCGCGCGCCTGCTTCTCGAAGAAAGGCGCGACGATCACGAGTTCCAGCTCCTTCGCGACCTCCTGCAGTGCCGTGGTCGTCGGCCCGGGCACCGGCTCGGCGATGTCGAACATCGACGAGTCCAGCCGCTTGCAGAAGTACGGCGCGTTGAAGAGTTCCTTCATGCAGATGATCTGCGCGCCTTTGGCCGCCGCGGCGCGGATGCGCATGATGGTCGACGCGAGCGTCGCCTCGATGGTTTCCTCGACGCCGTCCTGGATCAGCGCGACAGTGAATGGCTTGGTGGCGTGATCACTCATGCGGAGGAATCTCGCGGACTCACTCGCGTATTGCCACCACCACGTCCATGACGTTGGTGCCGCTGTGGCGCGCGGGAACGATTCCGTCGGCCGCGAGTAGCGCGGCGTAACTGTCACACCGGCGCAACGAAATCGCGGGCTGCGCGCCGGCCGCCGCGCTGCGCGTCCACGTGTGTTCGTTCACGATCGCGCCGGCCGCCGGCGCGGCGCCGTCCTGGCCGTCGGTGCCGGCGGCGAGCAGCCATGTGCCGTCGACGGGCGGACGATGGTCCGCCCAGACCTCCGCCGCCGCGAGCGCGAGTTGTTGGCAGCGACCACCGAGTCCATGGTCGGCAGGCAAGCGCACGGTCGTCTCGCCGCCCCAGATGAGGCAGCTTCCGCGCGCCGCGCGCATCGCCGAATGCGCCAGGGCGCGGCCCGCGGCCGTCGCATCGCCGGTGAGCAACGTGTGCGAGATCAACACCGGCGACCAGCCCGCAGCGTTTGCGCGCGACGCGATGGCTTCGAGCGCGGCGGAGTTGCCCACGACGTACGGCGCTTCGACGTGCGCAAAGGCGGGGCTGCCGGCCTTCGGCGTCTCGGCCATCGCGCCGGCGCGCATCGCGCCGATTGCGGACGCCACAGAGAGCGGCACCCGTACGGCCACGCCCGCGTCGCGCAGGATGCGCTCCACGTGGCGCGCCTCGAGCGCGTCAGGCGAGACCGGGCCCGACCCGACCATGGCGGGATCCTCATTGGGCACGTCGGCGAGCACGATGGGGATCACGCGTTCGCAATCGAGCGCGCCGGCGAGCCGGCCCGCGCCCCAGCGCGAGAAACGCTTGCGCACCGCGTTGACGCGCGAGATCGGTACGCCCGCGCCGAGCAATAGCGAATGCAGCGACGCCAAGTCCTCGGCGCGCACGCCCTCGATGGGCGCGCCGACCAGGCTCGACGTCCCGCCCGAGAGCAGCAACAGCACGACGTCGTCGCGGCCGACCATCTCGGTGAGCGCGGCCAGTCGCTCGGCCGCGTGCTGCGAGCGGGCGCCCGGCACCGGATGGTCACCCACGATCGATTCCAGCCGCGCGTGCGGCGCCGCGGCCGGCGCGGTGCCGATCACGATACCGCCGGCAATCGCGCGTCCTTCGTCGGCGCAGAACGAAACGGCCGCACCCGCCATGGCGGGTGCGGCCTTCCCGAGCGCGATGATCCAATGTGGGCGGTCGCGCACGATCTCCAGCGCCACTTCGCGCGCGCGCAGGCCGTCGCGCACCGCCTTGGCTGGATCGGCGGCCGCCAGCGCGGCCTCGTACATCCCGCGCAACTCCGCGGCGACGTCCCGCGCCGCCACTGGGATCAGCTCCCGGACGCCTTCTTCACGGCAGCCGCGAGTTCGGTGTACGCGTCGGCGGACAGCTCACGGAACGGGCGCATCACATGTGCGACGCGGCCATCCGGCCCGACGACGAACAGCACGCGGCGCATGAACTTCACGCCGGCGCGGTCGAACATCACGTCGTAGGGGATGCCGGCGGCGCCTTCCTTGTCGCTCACGAAGGTGACGGGGAAGTGCTTCTCCGCCGCCCACGAGTGCAGTGTGGTGTCGTCGTCCGTGCTGATGGCGAGGACCTTCACGCCCTCACCGCCGTTGAACAGCGTGGCGTACTGGTCGCGGTAGGCCTCCATCTGCGCCGTGCAGCCGCCGGTGCGTGCGCGCGGGAAGAACGCCAGCACGACGACTTGTCCGCGGAGGTCCGAGAGCTTGACGGGGGCCTTGGTCACGCCGTCCATCGTGGCGCCCGGCAGCGTGAAGTCGGGCGCCATGTCGCCGACCTTCGGGCCCCCGGCCGGCGTCTCCTGCGCGCCGGCTGCGGTGGCCACGAGGAACAGCATGCAGGCCGCAGCGAGGCGGCCGACGAGCTTGGAGTGTCTCATGCCTTCAAGTGTGCGCCGGTGGCTGTCCCTGCGCAATACGGGACTGCGACCCAGGGGCAGTCACGGCCGGGTCACATCGGTGTGCGTGTGGTCGTGTCGCGATCCATTGGATTGCGACGACCCATGGCACCCGTGGTGTCGCGCATGCTGCCGGACCTCGACAGTTCACGCGCCCGCTCGAGATGCTCGCGCACCTTCGTGCGCGCCGATTCCAGCGTGCGGCGGAGGTCGGCGTTCTTCACGTTGGGCAGGAACTCGCGCTCGATCTCCTGCAGCACATCTTGGTGCGCCTGCACTCGGGACTCGATATATGCGCGGTCGAACGCGGCGCCGTCCATCCCGCGCAGCCGGCGCAGCTCACTCTCGGCCTTGCGCTGCTTGTCGGCGGCGCCGCCCATGCGCGACTCGGTCGGCGCGTCGGAGATCTCGCGCGACAAACGACGCACGTCCTCGTTCAGCCCCGTGTGATCGCGCTTCATCATCTCGGCGAACTCCTTCACTTCATCATTCGTCGACTTTTCGATAGCGGCTTCGGCGGCGTTCACTTCGGCCTCGTTGGCCGCCATCACGGAGGCGATGATGTCCGCGTCATTCTTCTGCCCCTGCTGCCCCGCCTGCGGATACGACGGCATGGGTGACGGCGTCGGAGTGGGCGTCGGAATAGGCATCGGCTCCGGCGTCGGGGTCGGTGTGGGCGTTGGTTCAGGTGTGGGGGTTGGCGTCGGCGTTGGAATCGGCGTCGGCTCGGGCGGTTGCGGGGTCGGCTCTTGCGCGGCAGCGTTGGCGCCGTACAAGGCAAGACCCAGCGCGATGGAAGCAAACATTCGTGACATCGTGTGGGCTCCTAATGATGAGGGTTGCCCACGATAAGCGCCGCCTCCGCGTCAGTCGTTCCCGGTGGAATCGACTACGCGCAGGACCGCCGGGAGCGTCGCAAGTTCGCAGCTGTCGGACGCGGTGCGATACAACTCTCCGTCCGCCTCGAACCACGTCGGTTCGTGGAATTGCAGGGCGAAACGCCCGTCGCGTGCATGCCGCACGCGCGTGTCGTTCAGGTGCCGGCCGCGCAGCGCCTTCACCAGCAACGGTGCGCGCGTCCAGCGCGGTCCATCCGCAATCACGATCGCGTCGAGCGCGCCATCATCCACGCGCGCGCCGGGTGCGATGCGAAACGAACCGCCGAAGCAGGCGCCGTTGGAGAACACCATGAGCAGGCGACGCGACCACTCGGCGGCCGTGCGCGTAAAGCCGTCGCGCGTGTCGGCGCCCGCATCGCCAACCCGCACGGCCGCATCGACGCCCGCGTACGTGAACAACTCGCGCACGGCGGCGGCCACGTACACGGCCGGTCCGCGCAACCAACGGCTGCGCCGCGCCGCGCGGAGCACGGCCACGTCGAATCCGAATCCGGCGACGTTGAGGAACCAGCGGTCGTCCACACGGCCCATGTCCACACGGCGCTCATGGGCGCCGGATCCCGTGCACAGCAGGCGCGCCATCGCGATTGGGTCGCCGGCCGGCGCCGAAAGATTTCGCGCGAAGTCGTTGCCCGTGCCCGCCGCGACGAACGCCATGCGCGCGTCGGCGCCCGCGCCTGTGCGTGCCAGCGCCACCGCGCACTTGCTCCATGTGCCGTCGCCGCCCGCGACGACGATCGTCTGGATGCCATCGTCGAGCGCGTCGTGCACGAGGCGCTCCTCATCGCCAGCACACCGCGTGGCGCGCAGGTCCGTGACGCCGAACGGGGCGAAGGCGCGGCGCAGTTCGCCGATCACCTTCGCCCCGCGCCCACGCCCTGCGGCGGGATTACCGAGGATCCTGATTGAGGACATTGAACAACGGTACCGGGAATCCTGCGTGTGCGACCGCGGGGACTCGTGCATCCGCGGTCGCGAGCTTTGCCCTTACTGCCGAGCCCCCGCCGCCAGCTGTCGCAACACGTACTGCAGGATGCCGCCATGCCGGTAGTAGTTCATCTCCTCCGGCGTGTCGATGCGACTGCGCACGGTGAACGTCTTCGCCTTCCCGTCCGCGCCCACGGCCGTGACCGTGAGCTTCGCGCGCGGCGTCATCGCATCGGACATGCCGTCGATGCTGATCGTCTCGAAGCCCGTGAGCCCGTGTGTCTGGCGTGTCTCGCCGTTCACGAACTCGAGTGGCAACACGCCCATGCCCACCAGGTTGGAGCGATGGATGCGCTCGAAGCTCTCGGCGATCACGGCGCGTACGCCCAGCAGTGCGGTGCCCTTGGCCGCCCAGTCGCGCGACGAGCCCGTGCCGTACTCCTTGCCCGTGACGATGACGAGCGGCGTCCCCGCCTTCACGAAGTCCATCGCGGCGTCGTAGAACGAGACCGGCTCCGCGCCCGGTGCGGTGCGCGTCCACCAGCCCTCGAGGCCCGGCGTGAGTTCGTTCTTGAGGCGGATGTTCGCGAACGTGCCGCGCATCATCACCTCATGGTTGCCGCGACGCGAGCCGTACGAGTTGAAGTCCTTGCGCTCGACACCCAGCGACCGCAGCCACTGCCCGGCCGGGCTCTTCTCCGCAATCGAACCCGCGGGCGAGATGTGGTCGGTCGTGATCGAGTCGCCGAACATGCCGAGCACGCGCGCGTTGGCGATGGGCTGCACGCCGGGCGGTGTCATGGTCATGCCATCGAAGAACGGCGGGTGCTTCACGTACGTCGAAGCGTCATCCCACTCGAAGCGGCTGCCCGTGGGCATCTTGATCGCGCGCCAGGCATCATCACCCCCAAACACGTCGGCGTACTCGCGCTCGAACTGCTCGCGCTTGACCGAAGACAGCACGATGTCCTCGACTTCCTTGGCCGACGGCCAGATGTCCCGCAGGAACACCGGCCCGTCCTTGCCCACGCCAAGCGGTTCCTTGTCGAAATCCACGTCGACGCGCCCCGCGAGCGCGTACGCCACGACGAGTGGCGGCGAGCCGAGGTAGTTGAAGCGCGTCTGCGGGTTGATGCGACCCTCGAAGTTGCGGTTGCCGGAGAGCACCGCGGCCACGGTGAGCTGGCCGTCATCGATGGCCTTGCCGATTTCCGCAGGGAGCGGCCCGGAGTTACCGATGCACGTGGTGCAGCCGTAGCCGACGATGTTGAATCCGAGTTGGTCGAGCGCGGGCTGCACTCCGGCCTTGTCGAAATACTCGCGCACGACCTTCGAGCCCGGCGCGAGCGAGGTCTTCACCCACGGCTTGCTCATGAGCCCGGCCGCGACGGCCTTCTGCGCCAGCAAGCCCGCCGCCAACATGACGCTCGGATTGGACGTGTTCGTGCAGGAGGTGATCGCCGCGATGACGACGGCTCCGTCCGAGAGGCGGAACGTCTTGCCCTTGTGTGTGCACTCGACGCCGGTCCCGACGGGACCGCCTTCCGCGACCATGGCCGCCGCCGGGGAGCCCGGCTTCTTCAAGTCCTTGGCCGCGGCCTGACGCGCAAGCTCCGCCGCATACGACTCGGCGTACTTCGCCTTCATGTCCGTGAGCGCGATGCGGTCCTGCGGGCGCTTGGGGCCCGCGAGGGATGGCACCACCGTCGCGAGGTCGAGCTCGAGTGTGTCGGAGAACACCGGATCGGGCGTCGCGTCCGTGCGGAAGAGGCCCTGCGCCTTGCAGTACGCCTCGACGAGCGCGACCTGGTGGGCGCTGCGGCCGGAAAGCTTGAGGTACTTGAGCGTCTCGGCGTCCACCGGGAAGAAGCCCATGGTGGCGCCATACTCGGGCGACATGTTGGCGATCGTCGCGCGGTCGGCCAAGGCCAGCGAGCTCAGCCCGGCGCCATAGTACTCGACGAACTTGCCCACCACGTTCTTCTTGCGCAGCATCTCGGTGCAGCGCAGCACGAGGTCCGTCGCGGTCGCGCCCGGCGGCAGCTTGCCGACGAACTTGAAGCCGACGACCTCGGGCACGAGCATCGACACCGGCTGGCCGAGCATCGCGGCCTCGGCCTCGATGCCACCGACGCCCCAGCCCAGGACGCCCAAGCCGTTGATCATGGTGGTGTGCGAGTCCGTGCCCACCAGCGAGTCGCACATCACCGTGCGCTCATCGCCCTCTTCGCGCACGAACGCCACCTGGCCGAGGTACTCGAGATTCACCTGGTGGCAGATGCCGGTGCCCGGCGGGACTACGCGGAAGTTGCGCAGGGCCGTGCTGCCCCAGCGCAGGAACTGGTAGCGCTCGAAGTTGCGCTCGTATTCCATCTTGGTGTTGATGAGCTCCGCGGCCTCGGTGCCGTATTCATCGACCTGCACCGAGTGGTCGATGATGAGGTCCACCGGCTGCAGCGGGTTGATGCGCTTGGGGTCGCCGCCCAGCGATGCGATGGCGTCGCGCATCGCGGCCAGGTCCACCACGCACGGCACGCCCGTGAAGTCCTGCAGCAGCACGCGCGCCGTGCGGAAGGCGATCTCCTTGTCGACCTGCTTCTTCACGTCCCAGCAGGCCAGCGCCTCGATGTCCGGCTTCTTGACGAAGCCGCCATCCTCGTTGCGCAGCAGGTTTTCCAGCAAGATGCGCAGCGAGAACGGCAGGCGGGCGGCGGTGCTGCCGGCAATGCCGTTCAGGGCGTCAAGGTTGTAGTAGGTGTAATCCTGTCCGTCGACAGTGAGCGTCGCGCGGCTCTGGAAACTGTTCTGGGAGGCCATCCGTGCAATCTAATCCAGTCTCCCCGGCGCGGCATTGCACGCGCGCGCGACTCATTCTTCCAGCACGGGGAGGTCAAGTTTGGCGGCCGACCCCGCCTTCTCGATCGTCTCCACGAGGATCGCGTCCGTGGGGCACTGATGCACGAAGTCGCCGTCGGCGCGCGACCACTCCACGGGGCTCGCCAGCACCTGCGCCTTGCCGTCGCGGTCCATCGTCATCATGCGCGGCGCCAATGCGGCACACAGCGTGCAGCCGATGCACTTGGCCTTGTCCACGCGCACCTCGACGAGCCGTCGCGGCCACACGCCGCCGCCGGACATGAGCGCGGCGCCGGCGCGGTCGAGCGCCTCGTTGGCCGCCTGATAGCCCAGCGTGATCATGCGCGCGACGTTCGCGAAGCTGAACCAGTTGAAGTGCCAGACCGCGGGGCGGATCAGCAGGATCGGCGGCCCCATCCAGTTCTCGAGCTCCTGCGTCTGCAGCGTCTTCATCATGATCTGCGCCGAGCGCATGTAGACGGCGGCGAATCCCTTTTCTCGGATGCGCCGCGCACGCGCGATGTTCGTGCTGCCGACATCGACGGCGATCACGGCGTCCATGCCGTGCGAGGCCGGGACGGCGGGCACGTTGTCGATCACGCCGCCGTCGGCGCAGGTGCGGCCGCCGACGATCGCGGGCGGGAAGAAGCCCGGCAGCGCGCACGAGGCGTACACGGCCTGCGCCACCGGCACGTCCTGCATGCCCGGCAGTCCCCACAGCACCTGCTTCGCATCCTCAAGGTCGACCGTATTGATCAGCAGCGGCATCGGCAGGTCGCGGAACGTGCCCTTGGGCACGATGTCCTCGACCAGGCGCTCGAGCGGGCGCGCGAGATAGAGCGACGGCGACAGCATGCGCTTGGCGACCATGGAGAAGTGGTCGATGCGGAACAAGTCGCGCTTGGTCAGTGAGAGCGCGCGCTCCTCCATTTCGCCGAGCGGCATGCCACCGACATAGGCCGCGCCAATGAGCGCGCCGATGCTGGTGCCGGCGACGATGTTGGGACGCACGCCGCGTTCCTCGAGCGCGCGCAGCACGCCGATATGGGCGAATCCCTTGAGTCCGCCGCCACCGAGCACCAACGACAACTTCGGGGGCAGTAGCGCCACGCCGTCTCGCGTCTCCTTCCGTGACGTGGCGCCTACCGGTCCGACGGATTGCACGGGCATGCATCGATATTATCGCGGGGGCAGGGTCGGGGCGACCGGCACTACGATGCGAGGGGGGATGCGGGGCGCCCTACGGTACGGGTTGCGGGGTGGGGTCGGGATGCGAGAGGACCTCAGCTCCCTTCGCACCGCCGTAATTCTCGCACCGCCGTAATTCTCGCACCGCCGTAATCCTCGCACTGCCGTTCCGCCTCGTATCGCGGGCCTCTCGCAGCCCCCGTAGGGCGCCTCGCACCGCCGTTCTGTTTCGTCTTACGATCCCTGCAAGTACAGGTAGACCCCATACAGCAGCAGCGCCGCGCCGCCGATCGACACCACCGTGCCGGCGTCGTCGCCGATGAGGCCGCCCACGATGACGACCGCGCCGCCGACGATCATATGACGCACGCCGCGGCGCGTGGTGGGGTTGTCCTGCAGGAGTGCGTCGTCAGCGATGGGCGCGGGGGCGATGTCGACGCCGGCGCGCGCTTGGGCGAGACGCGGGCCGCCTGGGACGGCGGCGTCCGGAGTTGCCTGCGGAGCGGGCGCGGGCAGCTCGGCCGTCGCGGCGGGCTCACCAACAAGTGCCGGCTGCTGCGCGGGTAGCACCGCGAGCGGGAAGGCGAGCAGCAGGGCGGGCAGCAGGTGACGACTCAGTCGGGACATGGGATCCTCGGGGGGCGGGCACGGTGAAGTGGATGCCGGTGTGGTATCAGCGCGTCCACTCGGATACTGGCGCCGAAGGGAAGTGTTCCCGATGCGGCGCGCGCGCGGCAGGCGCTAACTTGTGCCGATGAGTGATCCCCTCCTCCGCTTCCGCGACGAGTTCCCGATCCTCGCGCGCAGTACCTACATGGTCTCCAACTCGCTGGGCGCGATGCCGCGCACGGTGCCCGAGCGGCTCAAGGAATACACGGACGCCTGGGCGGAGTGGGGCGTGCGCGCGTGGGCGCGCGGTTGGTGGGAGATGCCGCTCAGCGTGGGCGACTTGGTTGCGCCGCTCATTGGCGCGGGGCCGGGTGAGGTCGCGATGGCGCCCACCGTCACGCTCGCACAGTCGGCGATCCTCACGGCCATGGACTTCAGCCACGGCCGCGACACGGTCGTGATGACGGAGCTCGACTTCCCGAGCGTGCGCTACGCCATCGAACGCCTCGCACCGCGGCTGGGGGCGCGCGTGGTGGTGGTGCCCGCTGACGACGACGGCGTCGGCATCGAGCAAGAGCGGCTGCACGCGGCCATCGACGGACGCACCGCGCTGGTCGCGGTCTCGCACGTGCTGTTCCGCTCGGCCTACATCCTCGACGCCGACCGGCTGTGCGCACACGCGCATGCGATGGGCGCGGTGGTCTCGCTCGACGCGTACCACTCGGTTGGCGTGATTCCCGTGGATGTGAAGGCGAGCGGCGTGGACTTCCTCACGGGCGGCGTACTCAAGTGGTTGTGCGGCGGGCCCGGCGGTTGCTTCATCTACGCGTCGCCGGAGGCCATGTCGCGCTTCGCGCCCGCGCTCACGGGCTGGCAAGCACATCGGCAGCCGTTTGGGTTCGAGCAAACGATGCAGTTCGCCGACGGCGCGCAGCGCTGGCTCGGCGGCACACCCACGGTGCCGGCGCTGTATGCGGCGCTGGAAGGGCCGCGCATCGTGCGGGAGGCGGGCGCCGGAGCCATCCGGGAAAAGAGCATGCGCCAGACGGCCCGCCTGATCGCGCTCGCGGATGCGCGTGGCTACCGCGTGCACGCGCCGCGCGACGCCGCGCACCGGGGTGGCACGGTTGCCTTTGATGTGCCCCACGGCGCCGAGGTGGCCCAGGCGCTGCTCCAGCGCGACGTCGTGATCGACTATCGGCCGGGCGCTGGCATCCGCGTGGCGCCGCACTTCTATACGAGCGACGACGAGGTGGAGCGCGTGGTCGCCGAGATCGACGACATCCTCGCCACGGACGCCTGGAGGCGGTTCGAGGGTGCGCGCCCGCGCGTGACGTGAGCGTGCCACACTCAACAGGCAGCGCGCGCCGCGCGTTAGGCTTCCAAACCACGCGCCGGCGACGTACCTTCGCACGTCCAGCCACAGTGTCCCGACGGCCCTGACCCTGCCAACACGCCACGATGCCACAGCCCGCCAAGAAGCTCCGCAAACAGTATCTCAACAGCGAGTATCCCAACATCGTCCTCAAGTTCGAGGACGGGCATGAGATCGTGATCAAGCGGGGCACCGGCAAGACGTTCGACTGCTACGCCGGCGAGTCGATCAAGTTGCTGGCCGTCTATGATCCCGACGCGCGCGAGCGCGATCTCGTGGAGACCCGCCGCGCGGACTCGTTCGACGACGCGTGAGCGCGCGGTAGTGCATGGCTGCCCCGTGAGCGGACTGCTGTGCGCGCCGTGATCACGCTGGGCGCCGACGTGTCGGCGGCGCTGGACGCGGGACGTCCCGTCGTGGCGCTCGAGAGCTCCGTGCTGGCGCAGGGGCTGCCGATTCCCCAGAACCGCGAGGCCGATACGCGCACGCGCGCCGCCATCGTGGCCCGCGGCGCGGTGCCGGGCGTCACGGCCGTGGTTCGCGGTGTGCCGACCATCGGCATCGACGACGCAACCCTCGAGCGCTTCCTCGAGCGCGACGGAATCCAGAAGGTCTCGGCGCGCGACCTCCCCGTCGCGATCGCCCGCGGCGCGGACGGCGCGACCACGGTCGCCGCATCACTCGCCTTCTGCGTCGCGGCCGGCCTCGATGTGTTTGCGACCGGCGGGATCGGCGGCGTGCACCGCGACAGTCCATTCGACGAATCGGCGGACCTCGGCGAGCTCGCGCGTTCGCCCGTGGTCGTGGTGTGCGCCGGGGCGAAGTCCATTCTCGACCTCCCGGCCACCCTCGAGCGGCTCGAGACGCTGGGCGTCACGCTGGTTGGCTATGGCACGGACGAGTTCCCGGGGTTCTTCACGACGCACACGGGACTACCGGTGCCGGCGCGCGCAGACGCACCGGCGGAAATCGCCGCGATCCATCGGGCGGCGCGTGCATTGGGCCGCACGGGGGCGATCCTCGTGGTGCAGCCGCCTCCTGCGGCCGCGGCACTCGACGCCGCTGAGGTCGAACACGCCGTGACGCAGGCGCTCGCGGAGGCGCGGTCGGCCGGCGTGCGGGGCGCAGCGGTCACGCCCGCGCTGCTGGCCGCTGTGGAACGGGCCACCGGCGGCCGCTCGCTCGCCGCGAATCTGGCGCTGCTGGAAGCCAACGCGGCCCTCGCGGCCGCCATCGCGGCGGCGTTGCACCCGGGTAGCTGACCGGCTCGCGGGGCTCGCCGAACACGGTCATTGAACGGCGCGTGTACCACATGGTAGGTTATCGACATGCCGTGTGGGATCGCCTTGAGCTGGAGGTGATGAACAATGCCCTCTCCGTTCCTGAGTTCCGAGGAGTACGACGAGCGCGCGCACCAGCTCTACAACGAAGGCAGCTATGACGAGGCCCTGACGATGCTGCGCGAGGGCCTCGGGCTGTATCCGAACGCCGTGGAGCTGCACGTCGGCGTCGGCTACGCGCGCCTGGCGCGCGATGAGTTCGCGTGGGCGCGCCGGTCGTTCGAGGAAGCGCTGGTGCTCGACCCCGAGCACGAGGACGCGCTCGCCGGCTTGGGCGAAGTGCTGCTGCGCCTGGGCCAGACGCCGCAGGCCATGAAATCCTTCCGTCGCATCCTCGAGCTCGGCTACGCCGATGATGTGGAGCTCATGCTGCAGGTCGGCCGCGCGCTCTTCCGCGACGGACTCATGGAAGAGGCCAAGGAGTACTTCGACATCGCGGTGCAGCAGACGCCGGAGAACGCCGAGGCCGTCGCGATGGTCGGCTACGCGCAACACCGCATGGGTGACGACACGGCGGCCATGGAGACGCTGCGCCGCGCGCTGCAGTTCGACCCGGCGCACAGCGAGGCGCGCATCTACCTCGGGAACATCCTTTACGACCGCGGCGACTACGAAGCCGCGCTCTATCACCTCGACCGCACGAAGCCCGAGGAGCATTGGGACGAGCTGGGCATCTTCCGCTTGCTCGAGCTCAAGAAGTCGCACCTGCGACTGCGCGACGACGATCCGTCGCTGCGCATTTGGGAGGAGCGCCTGACGGAGTTGGCGCCCACGCCGGATTATGTCGATGACATGCTCGCCGAGATCGAACAGCGCGCCAACGAGGCCGACGAGGCCGAGGCCAAGTCGCAGCTCGAGTTGTTCGGAGCGCTGCTTGCCGACCTGTCGGGCAGCAAGACGGCGCCCGAGCGCCACCGCGTCGTGGGCCGTGACGGCCAACGGCACGAGGGGACGTGGATAGAGATCGTGACGGCGATGCGCGATGCGTCGCCGGGCGCGAAGGAGCGCACCGTCGAGGAGTTCATGCAGGCGGAGGCGCGTCGCGGCTTCTCGCTCACCGGCCTGCTGATTCCCACCCGCGACCCCGAGAGCTTCTTGCGCGCGAGCGCGGACGCGGGGCTCCTCCGGATCATCCACTGATCGAATTCCGTAACGTCTCCAAGGCCTACCGCACCCTGTTTGGCGCTGAGGTGCGGGCGGTCGACGATGTGAGCTTTGCGGTGGCGCCAGGCGAGGTGCTCGGCATCGCCGGCCCGAACGGCGCTGGCAAGAGCACGCTGATCGCGATGCTGCTGGGTTTCTTGTCGCCGGACACGGGCGAGGTGAGCGTGGACGGCCTGCGGCCGCGCGACTACGTGCAGCGCTCGGGGGTCGCGTACCTGCCTGAACTCATGACGCTGCCGCTCACATGGCGCACGGACGAGGCGCTCGACCGGTTGGCCACATTAGCGGGCGTGCCGAGGGCCGAGCGCATGGTGACGCGCGAGCGCGTGATCGAAGCGGTCGGCATCGGCGAGCACCGGCACAAGCGGCTCAAGGCGCTTTCCAAGGGGAACCTGCAGCGCGTGGGGCTCGCGCAGGCGCTACTCATGGAGCGCCGCGTGGTGGTGTTCGACGAACCGACGCACGGGCTGGATCCGGTGTGGACCACGCGCTTCCGCGACATCGTCGCCTCGCTGCGCCGCAGCGACCGTGCGATCGTCATTGCGTCGCATAATCTGGACGAGCTCGAGCGGCTCTCGGACCGTGTCGCCATCATCGACCGCGGGCACATCCAGCGCATCGTCGCCGTGCGCGACGCCGTGGGCGACGGCGCGCCGCGGCGCTGGCATGTGCGCGTCGCGGCCGGCTTCGACGCCTTGGCCACGGAGTTTCCCGGCTCGAAATCGGTGAGCGGCGTGCTCGAGTGCACGGTGGATGTCGCTGAGCTCAATCGCGGGCTCGGCGCGGCGATTGCCCAGGGCGCGCTGATCACGTCGGTGACGCCGGCCGAGTCGTCGCTGGAGCAGGCGTTCCGCACGGCGGTGGCCCGGTGATGGTGGTGAACACGTGCCAGTCCGCGGCGGCGACGCGATGAGTGCGCCGTCGCCATTGCTGGCTTACGCCCCGTGGCAAGCACGGTACGCTCTGCTGCGGGCCGCCGCGCCGCTCGGACTTTTCATGCTGCTCGGCGGGATTCCGCTGTGGGGCATCATCAGCGGGGTCGGACTCGAGGCCGTGCGCCAGCCCGGCGAAGCGCAGTCGGCGGCGATGCTCGCCTATGGGCAGATGATGACGCTGTCGATGACCTTGGGCGCGCTCATCAGTGTCAGCGGACTCGTCGCGCTCGATCGCGAGCGGCAGTACTTCCGGTTCCTGTTTTCGCAGCCGGTGGTGCCGTGGCAGTACTACCTGCAGCAGTTCGTGATCAGCGCTGTGCTGTTCGCTGCAGCGATGGCGCTCATTCCCATGGGATTCGGGATGCTGGTCATCGATGTGCCCGTGTTGCCCGTGGTGCAGTCGGCGTTTCTCTACGTGGTGCTGTTCGGGTCGCTCGCCCTGCTGTGCGGCGCGCTGCTCAACAAGGACGGGTTGGTCTTCATCGCGGTGCTGATCTTCGCGGTCACGCTGCAGCAGGCGGAGGCCGCCGGCGCGCTGCCGGGCTGGCTGGCGGCATTCGCCAACGCGCTGCCGCCGTTCGTGGCGGCGCAGGACGTGCGCGCGCAGTGGCTGGCGGGTCAGGCGGCTGAGACGGGCGCTCTCATACGGGTGCTGCTGTACTCGCTCGGCATGCTGGCGGCTGCGCTGTTCATCGTACGCCGCGCCCCCCTCGCGCGATGAGCGAAGCGCCTCCAGAGGAGAAGCACGCGGGCGAGGATGTCGGGCGGCAGCCCGACGCCGTGATGCCGCCGGATTCCGTGCGCCGCGTCCGCCTGCCGAACGGACTCACCGTGCTCGTGCGTCGCGACGCCACCGCGCCGGTGGTCGCGATCGTCACGTGGGTGCGCGCCGGCTACTTCGACGAGCCGGACGAGATTGTCGGCATCGCGCATGTGCTCGAGCACATGTACTTCAAGGGCACGCCAACGCATGGCGTCGGCGAGATCGCGCGCGCGACCAAGGCTGCCGGCGGCTACCTCAACGCCGGCACCATCTACGACCACACGCATTACTACGCGGTGCTGCCGGCATCGGGCTTCCGTGCGGGTCTCGAGGTGCAGGCCGACGCGTACGCCCACTCTGTGATCGACGCCGGCGAACTCGCGCGCGAGCTCGAAGTGATCATCGAGGAGACCAGGCGCAAGGCCGACACGCCGGCGGCGCTCGCGGTTGAGTCATTGTTTGAACTGCTGCATGACCGGCATCGTATCCGGCGCTGGCGCATGGGCCGCGAGGACGAGCTGCGCGCGCTGACGCGCCCGCAACTCATGGCCTTCTACCGCAATTACTACCGGCCGTCGAACACGGTGCTGGCCATCGTGGGCGACGTGGACCCGGACGAGGCGGTGCGGCTGGCCACGGCACTCTACGGCGACGTCCCCGATGCGCCCGTCTCCCGCACGCCGGGCCCCGCGGAACTCATGGACGCCGGCTTTCGCGTGCGCGAATGGGAAGGCGACCTGGCGCAGGCGGAGCTGCTGTTCGGCTGGCGCACGCCGGCGCTGCGGCACGCGGACACGCCCGCGCTCGACCTGCTCGCGGCGGTCCTGGCTGGCGGTCGCGCCTCGCGGCTCGTGCGCGCCGCGCGGGACCGGCGCCTCGTCTCGAGCGTGAGCGCCTACAACTACACTCCCACAGAACTCGGTGTATTCGTCGTACATGCGGGTGCGCGGCCCGAGAACATGGTCAAGGCGGCCGGCGCGCTGTGGGACCAGGTGCGCCGCGTGTGCGCGGGCGAAGTCACGGACGACGAGATCGAGCGCGCCCGCGCGCTGCTCGGCGCCCAGCACCTGCGCCGGCTCGAGAGCGCCGACGGACAGGCGAACTTCCTCGGGGCGTGGGAACTGCTGGGCGACTGGGAGCTCGGCGTGGCCCACCACGATGCCGTGATGCGGGTCGATGCCGAAGCGCTCCGCGCGGCGGCGGTTCGATGGTTGCGGCCAGAGCACGCGGCCGTGGTGGCGTATCGTCCGCGCGATAGCGCTCCGCTCGCGGCCGATGCCGACGCGGTGCGTCAGTTGCTCGACGATGCGCGGCCCAAGCCACTCGAGCCCTCCGATCCGGCGACGGCGGCACCGCCGGCCACCGGCGCCGGTGCACGGCGCGAGCGCGTCGAGGGCGACGTGCATGTGTACCGCACGGCGAACGGGATACCGATTCTCGTGCGTCGACGGCCCGGCGCAGCGCTCGCGCAGGTCGGCTGCTTCGTGGAGGGCGGCGTTACTGCCGAAGACGATCGCAATGGCGGCATCACGACGCTGATGGCGCGCACGGCACTGCGCGGCACCTCGCGTCGCACGGCGACGCAGCTGGCCGAGGATGCCGAACGACTGGGCTGCACGCCGTCCACGATCGTCGGCACGGAGACATTCCAGTGGACGCTCAGCGTGCCCCGGCGTGCATTCGACGGCGCGGCCGAACTGCTCGCGGACCTCGTGCTCGACCCGGTGTTCCCGGATGATGGACTTGAGGCCGAGCGCGCCGTCGCCATCGCCGCGCTGGGCTCGTTGCGCGACGACATGTACCGGCAGCCGATGCGGCTGGCCGCGGAAGTCGCGTGGCCTGACCACCCCTACGGGCGCTCCACGCTGGGGACCGAGGAGTCTGTACGGAGAGTCACGGCTGACGCGCTGCGACGCTGGCATGCGTCGCATGTGCTCTCCTCGGCGGCGGTCATCGTGGCCGTCGGTGACCTCGACCCTGACGAGACGGCCGACCTGTTGGCGCGACGGTTCGCGATGTTGCAGTCCGCCGCGGAACCCGTGGTCGCCGTGCCACGCTGGACCGCGCAGTTCCGCGAACGGGTCGAGCCGCGCGAACGCGCCCAGACGGCGCTGGCGCTGCTGTTTGAAGGCCCTGCGCGCAATGATCCCGAGCGCTTTGATGCGCAGATGATCGGCGGCGTGGCGAGCGGTCTCGGCGGGCGCTTCTTCGAGGAGCTGCGTGACCGGCAGTCGCTCGCCTACACCGTCATTGCGCGGCCGTTCCCGCGCAAGGCGGCGGGTACGTTCGGTGCCTACATCGCGACGTCGCCGGCCAAGGAGGAGATTGCGCGCGACGGACTGCTGCGCGAGTTCCTCAAGTTCGCCGAGTCCGACGTGACCGACGAGGAGCTTGAGCGCGCGCGGACCTACGCCATCGGCACCTGGCAGATCCACCAATCGTCAGGGACGGCCGTGCTCGCCGATGTGGCCGAAGCGTGGCTGCACGGCTCGCTCGAGGATCTGGAGCGCTATCCCGCGGACCTCGCTGCGGTCACGCCGGCGCGCATGCGCACCGCGGCGCGTAAGTGGTTCGATCCGGAGCGGCGTGTGGAAGGGATCGTGCGCGGGACGATCAGCGCCGCGCCGCGGCCGGATATCCCAGCGAGCCGTTGAGCCAGCGCACGAGCGGCAGCAGCAGCGCGTAGTCCTTCATCACGGTATCGACGAGTCGCGGCGACAGCACCTGCGCGTCCGTCAGCGGTCGCGAAGCCGTGAACGTGTTGTACCGCAGCCAGCGCGCCGCCGGGTGGTCCGCATCGAACCCGCGCGGCATGCGCTTGAGCATCGCGCCCACGTCGTCGTCCGAGAGCGCACCGAAGCGGCGCTTGAAGGCGGGCGCCAGCACGATGCGCTCGAACCCGCGCTGGTCCTCGACGAGGCGCTGGCGCAGTTCGGCCAGCAGCGGGCGCGGCGGCATCCAGAACCCGCCGGCGACCATCGACGCGCCAGGTTCGAGATGGAAGTAGAACCCCGCGCCGCCGTGCGCGTCGCGGCCAACGCCGCGGCCGGCGTCGCGGTGAAAGACCCACAGCGCGGCGTGCGTCTTGTACGGCGACTTGTCATTGGAGAACCGCACGTCGCGGTGGATGCGGAACAGCGCGCGGCGTGGCGGGGCAACGAACTCCGGCGCGAGCCGGCCAAAGCGGACGTCCAGTTCCTCGGCGAGCAAGCGCAGCGGCCCGAGCACGGCGCGCTCGTACTGGGCGCGCCGCGCCTCGAACCAGGTGCGATCATTGTGGCGCTTGAGGCCGCGCAAGAACGTCAGCGCGTCCTCGCCGAATCGCGAGAACGCGCTCACGCCACGCTCACTGCCTCCGCTCGCGCGGAAGCCGCGGGCCGCCTGCGGCGCCGACCACCGTGGTGAGCGAGCGGTGGCCCTTCTCGCCCACAGCGCGCACGCCCACCCACACATCGTCGAGCTGCTCGTCGAGCAGATACTCAGTCACGTTGCCGACGGGCACGATGCGCGTGTAGGTCGGGTCGGTGGTGCGGCGCACGAGTAGCTCGTAACCGGTGGCGCCCGGGGATGCGTCCCAGCGGATCACGAATGACTGGCCACCCGACGTCTCGCGTTCGCGGCTGTACGCCGTGCGCACTGGACGCGGCGGCGCGGCGGCCAGCGAGACGACCGTGGCCAGGTTGAGTCGCGCGACGTTGGCGATGTAGCCGAAGTTCACGGAGCCGAGTGTGTCTGCGGGCAGGTGCTGGCGCGTGTAGTTCTCGAGCCGCTCCGAGAAGCGCAGGGCGGGGTAGCCCTGTTCGTGGAACGGGCGGTGGTCGCCGCCGCGGCCGAGCCGGTCGAGACGCAGCACGGGCAGGACTTCGAAGTTCGGCACGTAGGTGGCGCCGATCCCCCACACGTACCGCGCGAGTTCCGGGCCGCCGAGCGCCAACGAATCCACGGCGAACACACGCACGGAGGTCGAGTCCACCTCGCCGTTCTCGGCGCCCACGTTGCCGACGATGTCGTCCGTGAATGCCGCCGTGACGACCTTGCCTTCGCGCTTGAGCCGCTCCGCGAACTGCCGCGATCCGAGCAGGCCCTGCTCTTCACCGACGTACGTCACGAACGCAATGGATGCGTCGAGGCCCTCGGGGAAGTGCTTGCCCACCACGCGCGCAAGCTCCATCACGGCAACGGTGCCGGATCCGTCGTCGTTGGCGCCCGGCGCGTCGGACGTCGAATCCATGCTGTTGATGGAGCAGATGCACGAATCGTAGTGACCGCCGATGACGACGACGCGGTTCGTGTCGCGGCCCGGCAACCAGGCCACCACGTTGACGAGGTGGACGGTCGGGTCATCGGGATGGCGCGTGATCACGGCGCTGCCCGTGTCGTACTCGACGCGCAGGCAGTTGCCGCAGTCCTTGGAATATTGCGAGAGCTGCGCGTGGATGAATCGCCGGGCCGCGCCGACGCCGCGCGTCTGGGAGACGGTGTCGCTCATCGTGTGGCGCGTGCCGAACGAGACGAGCATCGAGTCGTTCATGCGCAGCCGCGCGGGGGAGATGTCGGCGAGGGCGGCGGTGATGGCGGGCAGCTTCTCGAGGCCGAGGGTCGAGGGTTGCTGCGCGGGCAAGAGCGTGGCCGAGGCGAAAAGCACGAGGGCCGCGAGGCAGGTCGCACGTACGTTGCGGTGGGTCATAACGACGAAGGGCTGGAGGAATGCAGGGTACTGATGTCTACGAGACGGAGCGCGCTATCGTTCACTGCTTCGTACGCATGCGGATCAACCCTTCCTGGGCCACCGACGCCACGAGCGCCCCATCGCGCGAGAACACCTGACCACGCACGAACCCGCGCGCGCCATGCGCCACCGGGCTGTCGCACACGTACAGCAGCCATTCGTCGGCACGGAAGGAGCGGTGCATCCACAACGTGTGGTCGAGCGACGCGATCTGCAGCCGCGGGTCGCGGAATGGGATGCCGTGCGGCAACAGCGACGTCGGCAGGAAACTGTAATCCGACGCATACGCGAGCACCGCTTGGTGCAGGATCGGCGCGTCGGGGATGCGCTTGATCGTGCGAAACCAGATCATGCGCTTCGGCTCGCCGACGGGCTGCTCCTCGAACGGGTTCGCCGGCGCGATCGGGCGGAAGTCGAGCGGGCGGTCCTGCGTCAGCACACCGCGCAGCGTCTCCGGCAGCTCAGCGGACTTAGCACGAATCATGTCGAGCTCGGTCGGCAATGACTCCGGCGCCGGCACATCGGGCATGTCCGCCTGATGCTCGAGGCCCTTCTCTTCCTTGTGAAACGAGGCGGAGAGATGAAAGATCGCCTCACCGTGTTGGATAGCCGTGACGCGCCGGCTCGTGAAACTGCCGCCGTCGCGCGGCCGGTCCACGAAGTAGACGATGGGCGCCTTTACGTCGCCCTCGCGCAGGAAGTAGCCATGCACCGAGTGCGCCTCGCGCGCCTCGGGCACCGTGCGTCGAGCCGCCACCAGCGCCTGCGAGAGCACCTGGCCGCCGAACACGCGCCCCGTGCCGACGTCGCGGTTGCGGCCGCGGTAGAGATTGACCTCGAGCGGCTCGAGCTCGAGCATCGAGAGGAACTCCGTGACGATCGGCACGACTCAGAACATCGACATCGCGAGGAACGACCGCAGCGAGTCGTTCGTCGCGCGCAACCGGCCCGACAGCAGCCGCACGCAGCTCCACAGCACCTTGTGCGCGAGTTCACGGTTGAAGTCGAGCAGCAGCTCGAAGTCGCTGCGCGAGATGGTCAGCACCTTGGTGCCGCCGTTGGAGATGGCGTCGGTGGACCGCTCACTGCGGTCGAACACGCTCATCTCACCGAACAGCGCGCCGGGCTTGAGCACGGCCAAGGCCTCCTCGCCGCTGCCGGGCACCACGCGCGAGATCCGCACGTCACCTTCCACGATCAAGTAGAGCCGGTTGCCGGCCTCACCCTCGCGGAAGATGTACTCGCCCGACACGAACTCCTGCGTGCGGCAAACCTCGGCCACGCGCGCAAGTTCGCCGTCGTCCAGGTCCTGGAAGATCGCAACGCCGCGCAGCAGCGCGACCGTGTCGGGCATCGATTCCTCGGGAAACAGGGGGTCTTGGCGAAGCTACCGGACGGGTCCGACTGGGGCAACGGGGTGCCCCACGACGAACCATCTTGGTGAGACGTTGTAAGTGCCGGCGCGTACTGCGTCACGTCAAGACGCCTGCAGTAGGCGACAGTTTTTCACCAGTTCTCAGCCTTGCGTGGTCAAACGCCAGGCACGGTGGATCTTCGGGTTG
>JAKFFA010000045.1:0-13099 GCA_036675455.1 Gemmatimonadaceae bacterium
CTTCGGCGGGCCGGTCGCTTACACGCTTCAAGCCCTCGCGCGCGTCCCGCGCGCGAGTCTTTCGCTACGCGACGAGGCCCGCCTGCGCGACCTCCCCGACCCGCGCTGACTCTTTCACACGGGCGGAGCCCCCGCATCCCTCCCCCCTCCACCGCGCCGCCGCGCCTCGCTGTTCAGCTCCACTCCGACCGGCCCAACAACGGTGCCAAGGCGCGAATGCGAGCGGCTCCTAGGAACGGAGCTTAACAGCGGCCGAGCAGCGCCCCGCGCGGCTGCGAAGGGTGCGACGCACCGCGACGCTGCCTACGACGGCACCAAAGCCAGCGACGCGCGAGTGGCCCGGAGAGCGCGGCCACTCGCACGGCGCGATTCGGAAAGCAATGTAGTGAGAGAGACGTGAGCAGCAGCACCCTCCGAAGCCGGCGAATGCAAGCTAGATTGCCCGCATGGCAAAGCTCCCGCAGACCGACGTCATTTGGCGCAACGGCGAATTCGTTGCCTGGGCCGACGCCCAAATTCATGTCCTCGCCCACTCCGTCCAGTTCGGCTCCGCCGTGTTCGAGGGCATCCGCTGCTACTCCACGCCCAAGGGCCCCGCGATCTTCCGGCTGCGCGAGCATCTGCGACGCATGTACACGTCGTGCAAGATCTATCGCATGCCGGTGCCGTACACGGCTGACCAGCTGATCGACGCCGCGCGCGAGCTCGTGCGGCGCAATAAGCTCGACGCGTGCTACATCCGGCCCATGGTGCTGCGCGGCTTCGGCGCGTCCGGCATGGTGCCGCACGAGAGTCCGGTCGAGGTCTACCTGCCCTGCTGGCCGTGGGGCGCGTACCTGGGCGACGAAGCGCTCGAGAAGGGCGTCGATGCCTGCGTCGCGAGTTGGCACCGCGTCGCGCCCAACACCATTCCCGCCATGGCCAAGATCGCCGGCAACTACCTCGGCGGTCAGTTGATCAAAATGGAAGCGCTGCAAAACGGATATCAGGAAGCCATCGCGCTCAGCACCGACGGCATGATCAGCGAGGGGTCGGGCCAGAACCTCTTCGCCGTCGAGCGCGGCATCCTGTACACGCCGCCCATCGACGGCACGCTGTTGCCGGGCATCACGCGCGACTCTGTGCTGACGCTGGCGCGCGAGTTGGGCATCCCCGTCAGCGTGCAGCCGCTCGCGCGCGAGGTGCTCTACGCGGCGGACGAGCTGTTCGTGTGCGGCACCGCGAGCGAGATCACGCCCGTGCGCAGCGTGGATCGCCTCGACGTCGGGGACGGCAAGCCGGGTCCGGTCACGAAGCAACTGCAGAAGAAGTTCCTTGACGTCGTGAACGGCCGCGAGGAGGATACGCGCGGGTGGCTGACGCTGGTGCATTGAACCGGTGCGGGCGACTCACGTTCGCGTGCGGGGTCCTCAGAGTCGCAGGCGCAGTTGGCCATCGCGCCTCGGGTCCACCGGTTTGCCGTCGAGCAACGCGCACGCGACACGCGCGGCCGTCTCCTCGTCGCTGCGCGGCTCCACGACACGCCAGGGCTGCTCGACCACCACGTCGCGCTCTTGCTCCAGCTGAAAGACGATCGGATCGTCATCACCAAGACTGAGCCGCACGTGATAGGTCTTGGTCATGAGCACGTCGCAACGCAGCACGACACCGGTGACCTCACGATCCCACTGTTGGCCCTCGTGCGTTCGCGGGATGCGGTGGTCCGTGCGGACGCGCAGCACGAATGCGTTTGACTTGAAGCGCGCGGCGCCGGCCGTGTCGATCGCGATCGTGACGTCGGGCGTCACCAGCACCGGCGCCCATACCGGCGGCGGTGGCTCCTCGCGATCGAAGCCCGGCATGCACGCGAGCAGGCCAGCGAGCAGCCCAATAAATGGGCTGATGTGATGGCCGGACCCTGTGAATTTCGGCGTGATGCGTCTCACGTGCGCGAATATCGGCGTCGCGCAGCGCGTTGTCCAATGTCCTCACTTCCGGTCATCCGGGTGTCCATCCCGTGTCACTCCGAATCGGTCTCGCGTTGAGAGTGAAATCAGTCGAAAAGCCCCGGAACTTCGGGAACACAGCCGCAGTACATGGCACAGGGTCGTGTCGACGCACCGCGACTCGTGTGGTTCCCCCGCAACCTCGCGTCCCACGTCGATTGGGATCGGGAAGAAGGAGAGGATCATGACGAAGGCGCTGAGCCGTTCGACCCAGTTGCCCTGGATCATGCTGCTGCTGGCGTTTGTCTCGACGATGTTGATGCTGCCGCTGACGACGCTCAAGGCGCAAGACGATGCTGCGCTCATGGAGCCCGCCGCGTTGTACAGTGCGGAGGAGCTCGATAACCTGCTCGCGCCGGTGGCGCTCTATCCGGATCCGATCCTCGCCCAGGTGCTCGTGGCGGCGACGTTCCCCGAGCAAGTCGAACTGGCCGCGCGCTACGTGCGGATCAACGGCAAGTACGGCATCGACGAGCAACCGTGGGACATCAGCGTGCGCGCGATCGCGCACTACGAGCCGGTGCTGAACCTCATGGCGGACCGCATCGACTGGACGACCGCACTCGGCCAGGCGCACGTCATGCAGGCCGGCGACGTGATGGCGTCCGTGCAGACGCTGCGCACGATGGCGCGCGCGCAGGGTAACCTCGTGACCACGGCCGAGCAGGAGGTCGTCGTCCGCGATCGCAATATCTATATCGTCCCCGCGCAGCCGCGCGTGGTCTATGTGCCGACGTACGATCCCCTGATCGTCTATCACCGGCCGATCGTGCATGTGGGCGTCTACCGGAGCGGCTGGTCGTTCGGCGTGGCGTTCCCCATCGGCGTCTGGCTCACGTATGACGTCGATTGGCACGAGCGCCATGTGTACTACCACGGCTGGCGCGACCGCGGCCACCACTATGGCTGGTATCATCGCTCGCGTCCGTACATCGTCGTCAACAACATCTATGTGAATCCGCGGCGCACGACGGTCATCATCAACCGGTATGTGGTGAACCGCCGCGTGCACTACGATCGCTTTGACCGCTACGACACGGTGCACCGCCGCGTCGACTGGGATCGCCGTCGTCGCGTGGAGGAGCGCCGCTATGCGGACCGTGATCGCCGCGACCGTGGGTCGCGCGGTGGCCCGTCCTGGGACCGTAACAACCAGCGTCGAGGCGGGGCGGCGCCGCGCCGTGATGTCGCGCGCAGCGAGCCCGCGCGCACACCGACGCGCACGGCACAACCGCGTAACCAGCCGCGCACGGGCAGCGCGTCGCCCAACCGCACGGCGCGCCCGGTGAGCCAGCGCCGCACGGTGCCGCGCGCGGTGCCGACGACGAGCACGAACCAGCGGCGCGCGCTGCCGACGACGAGCACGAACCAGCGGCGTGCACTGCCGACGACGAGCACGAACCAGCGGCGCGTCGCGACGAGTCCGCGTCCGGACCAGCGCCGGGCAACGCCGTCGCGTGGCACGAATGAACGCCGGGCCGCGACGCCGACGCCGCGCACGCGTAGCCAGTCGCCTTCGCGCACGCAGAGTCAGTCGCCTTCACGCGCGCAGCGGGCGAGCGCGCCGCGCGCGAGCCGGCCCGCGCCGGCTCCGCGGGCGCGTGAAGCGCGTCCATCGCGGCCCTCGGGCGGCAAGGCGTCGGGCTCGCGGTCGTCCGGCAAGTCGTCTGCGCGCACGGTGAAGGCGCGCACGGGCAAGGGTCGGCAGCCGGACCGCTAGACGAGAGGACCCACGCCGGGGCTCCATGCACCGGCCGGCTGGAGGAGCGGGGCGTCGCGAAACATCGCGGCGCCCCGTTCGCTGCATGGTCACGCGCGTACAACGCTGCATGGCGCTCCAAGACTTGCGCGCGACGATCAGATAACCTGCGCTTGACGCGACACGCCCGATGGGCGTGACGCACCGGCGCGCCTCTCGCGCGGGCCCGCCGGATCCGGTGCACCGACCTCAACGAGAACACGATGACCCACGCCGTACGCCTCTTCGCTTGCCTCGCCGTTCTTGCCCTCGTCTCCGCGTGCTCCAGCGACGGCTCGACATCCATCGACGAGCCGCCCGATCCCGTGCAGAACGCGACCGTGACGCTGCGCGCGTCGTCGTTCTCGCCGAACAACGTCGCGGTGTTCGCAGGTGGGTCGGTCACGTGGAACAACACGAGCGGTGAGACGCACAACGTCACGTTCTCGACGCAGGGCTCGCCCGCCAACATCGCCAACCACAGCAGCGGCTCGAACGCGCGCGACTTCGCCACCGCCGGCACATTCAACTATCAGTGCACCCTGCACGCGGGCATGAATGGCCGCGTGACCGTCGTGCAGTGAGTCACGAGGAGCACATGACGATGCGCATCACGATGACAGTCCGGCGATCCCCGCGCTTGTCCTTCGTCGCGGCACTCACGGCGTTTGCGATCGCGTGCGGGGGCGGCGGCTCCGAGCCCACATCGACGGAGAACCCGCCAGACAACGATCCGCCCAGCAACCCGGCGCCGCCCACGACGCCGTCCAGCACGGCGAACGTCGCGGCCTCCTCGACGGGCGACGAATACGGCGGCCGCAACCGCTCCTTCGTGCCGTCGTCCGTGTCCGTGACCGTCGGCGGCACCGTCACGTTCACGAATCCGACCGACGAGACGCACAACATCACCTTCACCGGCGAGCCCGCGTCGGCCACGCTGGCGCCTGGTCAGTCACACCAAGAATCATTCCCGGCGACGGGGAGCTTCCCGTTCGCTTGTACGCTGCATGCGGGGATGAACGGCACGGTCACGGTGGTGGAGTAGGGTAAGCGGTGTAGTTCTCCGCCGCTCAAGGCAGCGCTCCGCGTCTCCGCGTGAAACCAGCCGTTTCCCGCATCGCGGTGCCGCGACTACACCGTGGGGCGCCTCGCATCGTGGTGCGCGGAGCCAGCATGAGCGGCCCGAAACCTCGCCGGGCTCACCCCGAACTGCCGCCGGAACACATTCGTAAAGTGGCTCTGGTCATAGAACCCGCTCGCCTGCGCGATCTCGGCCAGTGATTGGTCGGTGCGCAGCAGCGCTCGCGCGGCGGACTCCACGCGCAGGGCGCGCACGCGCTCGCCGATGGTCCACCGGAACGTGCGGCGATAGGCGCGCGCAAGCGTGGAGGGCGCGACGCCGACTTCGCGCGCGATGCCGCCCAGCGTCACGGACGTCGTGAACAGGTCCTCCACCATATCATGCGCGCGGCGCAGCCACCCCGGCATCTCGCGGCCGCCGAGCGTAGTCTCGCGCGCGAGACGCGAGAGCAACTCCAGCAGCAGGCCTTCGACGGCGAGCGCCGACGCCTCGTCGGGCGTGTCCATCTCGATCATCACGCGGTGCATCAGCGCGCGGGCGCCCGAGTTGGGCAGGAACACGCGATCGTCAAGCAACCGGTGGATGGCGCGCATGTCCCCAAAGCGCGTACGGTCAATGTCCACACGCACACCGTGCGACTCGCCCGCGATGAAGCGATTGGAGTGCGGATCACCGGCACCCGTGAGCTTCAGCGTGTCGTCGCGACAGTCGAAGCTGCGCCCCGGCGAGTCCTCAAGGAACCGGCCGCGAAAGAGATAGCACAGCGTCGGGTCATCGTGCACATGCCGGGGTAACGTGCTTCCCCCAGCATGCTCCCCCCGCATCAAGCGGAACCCGGGCACGTCCAACCTGTTCAGCATCATCCACTATCTAACAGGAAGTGCGGGGATTGGTTCCCGGGGGAGACACACCCGAGTAGGTGCTGTCGCCCGCCCCGCACTCGCGTCTTAGATTGGCCAGATGCGGTTGTCGTTGCGGTTCATCGTTCCCCTCCTGATTGCCCTCACCGCGTTCGCGTATGCGTTGATGCCGATCGTGGAGGGATTGACGCGTCGTTGGTTCCTGCGCGATCTCGACTTGCGCGCGCAACTCATCGCCAGCACGGTCAGTGAACCGCTGCGCGACGAACTCACCGCGCCGGACAGCTCACGTCTCGTCGCGGCCTTCGAGTCCCTCACGCAGGACGAGCGCCTGTACGCCGTCGGCTTCTGCCCGACCACCGGCGCCGTGCCGATCGGTTCGACCGCCTTCCCCGCCGAGATCCGCTGCGGTGAGCTCGACCGCTTCGCCGTTGGCGCGCCGAACGACCTCACCATCGGCGGCGGCTTGTTGCACGTGACCGTCTCCGAGGTGCGCGCCAACGGCGGCGCGCTCGGCTACCTGGTCCTCGTACACGACATCACCTTCATCGACCAGCGCAGCGAAGAGACGCGCCGCTACCTCATCTGGTTATTCATCGGCCTCGCCGTGGTCGTATCGCTGGTGACGGTCGTGATTGCGCAGCTGAGCTGGCGCGGCTGGGTGCAGAGCCTGCGCGCGCTCATGCGCGGCGAGACGCTGCTGAGCGCGCCCTCCAAGAGCGAGCCGCCGGAACTGCGGCCCGTGGCGAGTGACCTGCGCGCACTCATCCGCGACATCGAGGAAGCCCATCAGGCGCGCGGCAACACGAGCACGACCTGGACGCCCGAGACGCTGCGCGCGGTGCTCAACAAGGAGTTGCGCGGCCAGGAGGTCATCGTGGTGGCGAACCGCGAGCCCTACTTGCACGACCGCGAGCCCGACGGATCCATCGTCGTGCGCCGGCCCGCGAGCGGACTCGTCACCGCGCTCGAGCCGATCATGCGCGCGTGCTCGGGCACGTGGATCGCGCACGGCAATGGCTCCGCCGACCGCGACGTGGTGGACGCCGACGACCACGTGCAGGTACCGCCCGAGGACCCCTCGTACCAGTTGCGCCGCGTGTGGCTCACGGGCGCCGAGGAACAGGGCTACTACTACGGATTCGCCAATGAGGGCATGTGGCCGCTGTGTCATATCGCGCACATCCGGCCCACCTTCCGCACGTCCGACTGGGAGATGTACCGCGCGGTGAACCGGCGATTCGCCGAGGCGGTCGTCGAGGAGTCCAGGTCGGCGGACCCGATCGTGCTCGTGCAGGATTATCACTTTGCGCTGTTGCCGCGCATGATCCGTGAGGCCCTGCCCGCCGCAACGATCATCACCTTCTGGCACATCCCATGGCCCAACCCGGACGCGTTCGCGATCTGCCCGTGGCGCCATGAGCTGCTCGACGGCCTGCTGGGCAGCAGCATCCTCGGGTTCCACACGCAAGCCCACTGCAACAACTTCGTTGACACGGTGGACCGCCAGCTCGAGGCGCGCGTGGATCGCGACGCATTCACGGTGAGCTACCTCGGGGAGCCGACGGCCGTGAAGCGCTACCCGATCTCGATCGCATGGCCAATCGCGCCGGACCTCGTGCGTAAGCCCGTCAGCGAGTGCCGTGCCGACGTGCGCCGGCGCGAGGGGCTGCCGGCCGACCATCGTATCGGCATCGGCGTCGACCGGCTCGACTATACCAAAGGCATCGAGGAGCGCTTTCGCGCCGTCGAACGCCTGTTCGAGTTGTATCCCGAGTGGATCGGCCGCTTCTCGTTCGTGCAGATCGCCGCGCCGTCGCGCTCGAGCATCGACGAGTATCACGGCTACCAGGTCCGCGTGCGCGCGCTCGCCCAGCGCATCAACGACCGCTTCACGCGCGAGGGACGCGCGCCGATCATCCTCAAGGTCGAGCACCACGAACCGGACAGTGTGTATGAGTACTACCGCGCCTCGGACCTGTGTTTCGTCAGCAGTCTGCACGACGGCATGAACCTCGTCGCGAAGGAGTTCGTGGGCGCGCGCGATGATGAGCGGGGCGTGCTCGTGCTGAGCCGGTTTGCGGGCGCCGCGCGCGAGTTGCCCGAGGCGCTCGTCGTGAACCCGTACGACGCCGATGAGTGCGCGACGGCGCTGCACCTCGCACTGGGGCTGCCCGAGGACGAGCAGCGCGACCGGATGCGGCTCATGCGCAGCCTGGTGCGCGACTTCAACGTGTTCCGCTGGGCCGGCCGCATGCTGATGGACGCCAGCGGCATGCGCCGGCATGAGCGGATCCCCGACCGCACGACGGACGGCGCGACGTGACGCCAGCGCCTGCGCTGCCCGAGGTACGGAGCGACCTCGCTTGGTTCTTCGACATCGACGGCACGCTCGCCGAGATCGTCGAGCGTCCCGAACTCGTGCAGGTGCGGCCCGAGATGCGGCGCGTGCTCTCTGACCTGCGCGAACGCACGGGCGGCGCCGTCGCGCTTGTGAGCGGCCGGCCGATCGCGCTCGTCGACGCGTTGTTCGACGGCGAGCGCTTCGCCGTGGCAGGCCAGCACGGGCTCGAGCGCCGGACCGCCGCGGGCGACGTGATTCACTACGCGGTGCGCTCGGGCGGTCTCGACGCCGTCCGCAAGGCCATGACGGCGATGGTCGCGCGCCATCCCGGCCTGCTGCTCGAGGACAAAGGCCTGTCGCTCGCGTTGCACTACCGGCGGGCGCCGCAGTTGGGCGGCTACGTGCATCGCACGATGCGCGCCCTGGCCGAGCTGGCGGGCAGCGACTACCACCTGCAGCGCGGCAAGCGCGTGGTTGAGATCCTCCCGCGCGGCAGCAACAAGGGCTTCGCCGTGCGCGCGTTCATGCAGGAGCCGCCGTTCGCCGGCCGCACGCCCGCCTTCGTCGGCGATGATGTGACTGACGAACACGCGTTCGCGATCGTCAACGAGTTGGCGGGGTACTCGGTGAAGGTGGGGCCCGGCCCCACGATCGCCGACTGGCGACTCGCCGACGTCAACGCCGTCCGCGCCTGGCTTGAGGGCTGACATGGAAAAGCAGGCTACGCTCGACCTTGGACTCATCGGCAACGGTACCATTGCCGCGCTCGTGGACCCTGTCGGCGAGATCACGTGGATGTGCGTGCCGCGCCTCGACGGCGACCCGGTGTTCTGCACGCTGTTGCGCGAACGGCGCGATGACGATGACTTCGGGTTCTTCGCCGTCGAGATCGTCGACTTCGTGCGCAGCGAGCAGGAGTACCGGCCCAACACGCCGGTGCTGCTCACACGCCTCTACGACAAGGACGGCGGCTGCGTCGAGATCACCGACTTCGCCCCGCGCTTCCGCCACTTCGGCCGCGTCTTTTGTCCGATGATGGTCGTGCGGCGCGTGCGACGGCTCGGCGGCGCGCCGCGCATCCGCGTGCGCCTGCGGCCGGCCGCCGACGCGGGCCGCGTGCGGCGCGGCGTCACGTTCGGCAGCCACCACATCCGCTACGTCGATGCGCAGACGGTGCTGCGCCTCACGACGGACGCCTCCATCAACGCGGTGATGGAAGAGCGGGCGTTTGTGCTCGAGGACCAGATCACGCTGTTGCTGGGGCCGGACGAGAGCGTGCTGGACGCCACCGCCGACGTAGGCGAGGAGTTCACCGAGAACACGGTCAACTACTGGCACGACTGGGTGCGCGCGCTGGCGATCCCGTTCGAGTGGCAGGACGACGTGATTCGCGCGGCCATCACACTGCAGCTGAATGCCGTCGAGGATACGGGTGCGATCGTGGCCGCCGTCACCTCGTCGATCCCCGAGGCGGCCAACAGCGGTCGGAACTGGGATTACCGTTTTTGCTGGCTGCGCGACGGGTTCATGGTCGTGAACGCACTCAATCGGCTGGGCGCGACGCGCACGATGGAGCGCTACCTGCACTACATCGTGAATGTCGCCGCCGACTCCACGCACTCGCGGCTCCAGCCCGTGTACGGAATCTCCGGCAGCTCGGCCCTGCATGAGCGCGAGATCGACTCCCTGCCCGGCTATCGCGGCATGGGGCCGGTGCGCTTTGGCAATCAGGCGTACGAGCAGGTGCAGCACGATGTGTACGGCTCGGCGATCCTCGCGGCGACCCAGTTGTTCTTCGACAAGCGGCTCGTGCGCGGCGACGACCATGCGCTCTACCGGCGCCTGGAGGTGCTCGGCGAGCGCGCGGTCGAGGTCTACGACAAGCCGGACGCCGGCATCTGGGAGTTCCGCGGCCGGCTCGAGGTGCACACCTTCTCGGGCGCGATGTGCTGGGCCGCCTGCGACCGCCTCGCGATCATCGGCGAGCACATCGGACTCCCCGACCGCGCCGAGTACTGGCGCAAGCACGCGGACACGATCCACCAAGCCGTGTCCGAACGCGCGTGGAACGAAAAGCTCAGCAGCTTCGTCGCGACGCTCGATGGCGACCGGCTCGACGCCAGCCTGCTGCTGCTCAACGAGATGGGATTCGTCGAGGCCGACGACCCGCGCTTCGCCGGCACGGTCAACGCGGTGGGCAAGCACCTCCGCCGCGGCGACTATGTGTTCCGCTACGTCGAGGAGGACGGCTTCGGTGAACCCACGAACGCGTTCGTCATCTGCTCATTCTGGTACGTGAACGCCCTCGCCGTCCTCGGCCAGCACGCCGAAGCGCGCGAGCTGTTCGGCAAGCTGCTCGAGTGCCGCAACAAGCATGGGCTGCTGGCCGAGCACGTTGACCCCAAGACGGGGGAGCAGTGGGGGAATTTCGTGCAGACGTACAGTATGGTGGGGCTGATCACGTGCGCGGTGAAGCTGTCGATACCGTGGGAGCAAGCGTTCTGAAGGACAGACGGGGCCTCTCGCAGCCTACACCGCAGGGCGCCTCGCATCGCCGTTCATCTGCCTCATGTCTTCCGCCTTCAGCTGCATCAGCACGTTGCGGGCAGAGTCCGCCTCCGGTGTATCCGGGCACGTGTCGATGAGCCGCCGCAGCTCCGCCATCGCGCGGCCGCGGTCGTTCAGTGGGCCGAGGTAGAGGTCGACGAGCTTCTGCGAGATGTAGCGGCGGAGGTCGGACGAACTCGAGTCGAGCGCGCGGGCGCGGCGGTAGAGGTCGTGCGCGGCGACGGCGTCCTTGAGTGTGCGCAGGCGGAAGTCGGCGGCGCGCACGAGCACCATCGCGCTGTCGGGCTGCTCGAGGCATGCCTCGTCCCAGGCGCGTGCGGCGCCCTCCAAGTCACCGCGCGCTTCGAGCGCATCGATATGCGAGAAGGTCGGCGTGTACTTCGTGCGCTCACCGCTGGGCGCATAGATCGAGCCCGCGATGCGCCCGCCTCCATCGGAGAGCGCCAGGTGCACCGTGTAGGCGAGCGCGGCCATGATGCCGCCGCCCGCAAGCGTGACAAGGACGTTCTGCGGCAAGTAGCCGCCGCCCTGCACGATCACCGTCAGGAACAGCCCGATCGCCCCGCCCACCGCCGTCTGTGGGATCCCACGGTCAAACATGCCGCGCTGCGCAGGCACTACTGGCGAACCCAGGTCGAGCGGAAGTCGCGCGTCACATCATACAGCAGGCGGTCAACCATCTCCCCGTAGGCCTCTTCGGCGTCCGGCGCGTCGAAGACCGCGTGGCCGTTCGTGAGCGAGACCCCGCCGATGTCCTCGCGCAACTGCGCGGTCTGCGTCCACAGGATGCCGCCCGTCTCGGCCGACAGCAGCCGCGCCGTCATCGCGATGTTCGCCTCGGCGGACACATGAAACCCGCCGATCAGCGAGGCACGCGGCTTCACGTCAGACACCACGATGTGGCCCACGAGGATCGTCGCGACGCCGTGCGCCGCGCCCAGTTCGCGCGCGCTGGCCGCGTCGACGCGCTGCGGCTGCTCGCCGAGCTCAAGGAGTTCGAAGCCCGTCTGCGCCGCGAACAGCAGGTGCGCGAACCGTTCGGTGGCGAACGTGCTGAGCTTGCCCTCAGCGTTCTCGACCGTGAAAGTCACGAGGCCAAGGCGCGAGTGCGGCGCGAGTTCGACGCGCGGCGGGACGAGCACGGGTGGGACGCTCGGGCCGCAGGCGGCGAGTGTGGTGGCGGCGAGAAGGGCCCACACGGCCACGGCGGACGGGCGGCCCAAGCGGCGATTCGGACGGCGTACGGAATGCATGGTTCCTCCTGAAGGACTGCTCTCATATAGACGGAGGCGTTCGGTAAGCCGCAACACCGGCCGCACTTCGTGCGTTCTCGCCTGTTTGCCCTGCTCGGCGAGAAGTACGGTCTCGCGATGCTAGGGCGTTATGGATACCCGGGTGTCCGTTATGGCGCAGCGCGTCGCACCCCACTCTCGTGGCGGTGCCCGCACGAATCTCAGCCCGTCGACGACACCGACAAGGCTCGCGGCGCCTGCACCATTCCCATCAGCGCCCCCGCCGCGAGTCCGCCCAGGTGCGCCGCGTTGTCGATGAACGGCATCAGCATGCCGGTGAGCAGCGTGTACCCCGCCCACGCCGCGAGCACGCCGGCCACGCGTTTGTCGCGCACGTCATAGCGGTCGCGCTGCACGATCAGGAACGTGATGACGGCGCCCATCATGCCGAAGACGGCCCCTGAGGCGCCCACCGACGGCCCGGGGTGCGCGATCACGCTCGCGATGGATCCGGCGAGGCCGGCCAGCAGGTACACGCTCGCCGTGCGCGTGCCGCCGAGCGCGTGCTCCAAGCCGACACCCAGCACGTAGAGCGCGGCGCAGTTGCCGAACAGGTGGCCGGGACTGCCGTGCAGCACCATCGGCGAGAAAAGGCGCCAGAACTCGCCGTCGAGGACACGCTCGCGCGAGAGGGCGCCGAACGCGACGATCATGTGTTCGTTGTCGAGAGCGCCCACACTGATCTGCCAGATGAACATGCCGATGTTGAGCATGATCAGCGCGAGCGTGATCGGCGGGAAGTACGACATGCCCGCCTCAAAGTCGACGCGTGTGTCGACCGGGTCGAGCATGTCTGCCGTGACGACCAGCGGCGCCTCGGAGGTCACCGTCGCTCGCCCGAGTCGAGCATCACGCCCACGGCCAGCGCGATGCGCCGATCGATGACGCGCTGCGCGTCGCGCGTCATGTCGAGCACATAACGGTCGAACAGCGTGAACTTGCGATTGAACTCGCCGATGATGACCTCCGTCTCGCCGCGCGTGAGGATGTACTGCGTGCGCAGCAGGCCGAAGAACGTGCCGAGCAGCCGGCGCAGCAGCGCCAGGATCACGGAGTCCTCGCGCGCCATCATGAGCGTGCGGCCGTCGGGCGACAGGCACTGCCAGCGGCGGCGGAAGATGTTGAAGAGGTCGGTGATCGCCACCGGCACGGAGGTGCGGGTGACGGGGACCGTCGCGACCTGGTCGCCGACGGGCGCCAGCGCCGCGGCGGCCGGGGTCCCCGGCTCGCA
>JAKFFA010000010.1:0-12924 GCA_036675455.1 Gemmatimonadaceae bacterium
TCGGTGGCTCCACCGGACGGTACGAGATCGCGACATCGAGGGACTTTGCCACGGATGCGGCGGCTGCTGTGAAGTATCTCAGTACGCGCCCCGAAATCGACCACGCACGCATCGGGCTGGTCGGCCACAGCGAAGGCGCGCTCATCGCGCCGATGGTGGCGGCGATGGAAACGAGCGTGGACTTCATCGTGCTGCTCGCCGGCACCGGCGTGCCAGGCCGCGAGATCTCGCTCATGCAGGCGAGGACGCTGCGCATGTTTCCCGTGACGGACGAGGCCGCATACGAGCGCTTCACAGCACGCGCGATCGAGATCGCGTCATCGAACGCCGACCTCGCAACAAAGCGACGCGAGCTCACGCGTCACTACGAAAGCATCACACCGGTCTTGGAATCCATGCTGCCGGCGGGCACCGACGTCGACGCTTTCATCGCCCTGCAGGTGGCGGAATCGACAAGGCCTTGGCATCAGTTCTTTCTCGCCTACGACCCTGCGACGGACCTGGCGAAGCTGACGGTGCCGGTGCTGTCGTTGCATGGCGGACGCGACCTCCAGGTGCCGCCGGCCATGAACCAGCCAGGCATCCGTCGCGCACTCGAGCGCTCGGCACTCGCGGAGGACGACTACGTCATCAAGACTTTGCCGGGTCTGAACCACATGTTTCAGGAGAGTGAGACCGGCGCGATGCAGGAGTATCCCACGCTCGAGCAGACCTTCGCGCCGAGTGCCCTGACGGAGATTTCGGAGTGGATCCTACGAACGGTGAAATGACGGGTATGCAGCGGGCGCGAGCGAGCCGGTGGGCGTGATCACGATCGAACGCGTGAGCACCGCCGACCTGCGCCCGCGCGTACTCGGCGCGCTGGTCGATCTGTGGGCCGAGGCATATCGCGAGGATCTCAGCCGTTACTTCGAGGACATCGGTCACGGCGTGCATTTCATCGGCCGGCGTGGCACGGACGTCGTGTCGCACGCCATGTGGGTCGAGCGCCGGCTGTATCCGCAAGGCTTGCCGCCGCTCAGGTCGGCCTACGTCGAACTCGTGGCCACGCGCGTGGCGGAGCAGGGCAAACGATTCGCCACGGCGGTGATGGAGCGCCTCGCCGACGAGATGCGGCCGTTCGACATTGGCGCACTCTCGCCGGCCGTCCCGCGCTTCTACGAGCGGCTCGGCTGGGAGATGTGGCGCGGGCCGTTGTTCGTGCGGGGGACTGGCGATATCTCGCCCGCGCTCGAGCGCAGTCCGACGTCAGTCCCTGTGCCAGCGCCGGTGACGGTGACGGAAACACCTGACGAATTCGTGATGGTGCTGCGCACGCCGAGCACGCCGGCGGACCTCGACCTGAAAGCGCCGCTGGCCGTCGATTGGCGTCGCGGCGAGGTCTGGTAGTCTCTATCTTCGGGCATGCGCGCTGCCTGCAGACTTACGCTCAAGCTCATAGCCACACGGCCGTCCGTCCTGGCCGTTCTCGCGTTCGCCGCGTGCAGCCTTCCGCCCGCTCGGGTGCCTGCGCAAAAGCAAGCCGCTAGCTTCACAGTCATCGCCACGTACCCGCACGACAGCACCGCCTTCACGCAGGGCCTCGTGTGGACCGACGGTGCGTTGCTCGAGAGCACCGGTCGACTTCGGCACTCCGAGCTGCGCCGAGTGGATCCGACGTCCGGTCGCGTGCTCGCGCGGCGTGCACTGCCCGACGAACGCTTCGGCGAAGGGCTCGCGCTGCTCGGTGGCCGGCTCTATCAACTCACCTGGCAGGGCGAGGTGGCGTACGTGTACGACGCACGGACGTTCACGCTGCTCGATTCCATAGCATACGAAGGTGAGGGCTGGGGCCTCGCGACGGATGGCGAGCGACTCTTCATGAGCGACGGGTCGGACTCCATCACGGTCCGCTCCGCCGACGGTCTGCGCGTCGAGCGGGTGTTTCACGTGCGGCATGCGGGCAAGCCGCTCATGTTCCTCAACGAGCTCGAGTATGTCGATGGCGAGCTACTCGCGAATGTGCATCGCACGAACCATATCGCACGCATTGACCCCGAAACCGGCGAGGTGCTCGAGTTGCTGGATTTCGATTCCCTGTATCCCGAGGACGCGCGCTGGCGCGGCGCACTCACGATGAACGGCATCGCCGTCATGCCGGGTGGCGACCTACTGCTCACGGGCAAGCTGTGGCCCGTGATGTTTCGGGTGCGGCGATGACGCTCATCTCAGCCGTCGTCCTGATCTTCTTCGTGATGGATCCGCTCGGCAACGTGCCGCTGTTCCTTTCGGCGCTGCGCCATGTGGACCCCGCGCGACACCGGCGCATCATCGTGCGCGAGTTGTTCATCGCGCTCATCGTCATGATCGCGTTCCTGTTCACGGGCCGCTACCTGCTGTCCGTACTGCATGTGTCGCCCGCGGCGCTGACGGCGGCCGGTGGGGTGATCCTGTTGCTGATCGCGCTGCGCATGATCTTCCCCTCGAGCGAGCGTACGCTGCGCGAGGAAGTGCGTGAGGAGCCGTTCGTGGTGCCGCTCGCCGTGCCGTACACGGCGGGGCCTTCCGTGCTCGCGACGGAACTGCTGCTCATGAGCCGCGAGCCGGAGCGCTGGCCCGTGTGGCTCGCGGCCGTGTTCCTGGCGTGGATCGGCGCGTCGGTCATCCTGTTTCTCTCCAGCGACCTGCGTCGCGTACTCGGCGACCGTGGCCTCACGGCGTTGGAGCGGCTCATGGGCATGTTGCTCGTGATCGTCTCGGTCGAGATGCTGATGCAGGGGATCGGACAGTACTTGGGCCTCGCCACCGGTACACCTTGAGCGATACGTGACCATGAATTTCGATCTGGATGAGGGCATCGCTGTACTCGAACGCACGCCGGGCGCGCTGCGTGCGCTGCTCGCAGGCCTGCCCGACGGATGGATGAGCGCCGACGAGGGTCCGGACACGTTCACGCCGCTCGATAACGTGGGCCATCTCATTCACGGCGAGCGCACGGACTGGTGGCGCCGTGACGCTCCGCCAACTGCTGGCGACGTGGGTCACGCACGACCTCGGCCACCTGGCGCAGGTATCGCGCGTCATGGCGAAACGCTACCGCGACGATGTCGGCCCGTGGCGTGCGTTCCTGCCCGTACTGGACCGCTGACGCTGCGCTGAGTCACGGACGGATCGCGGCAACGCCGCGTTGCGGCCGCGCAGGAACCCTTGCGCGTCCCACGCCGTTGAACACGAGCGGCACTTTTTTGCCGGCAAAGGATTGCAACTGTCCACCTTCGCCCGCGCGCCAGGGCTCCGGCCGGGCGTGCACAGGTTGCCACGCCTTGACCACTCCCGCTCCGCCCCTGAGCGTCGTACCCGAGGCGCCGCGCCCGACGCAACCGGTACTCACTGCGGCGTGGCGCCAACTCGTGATGCTGACGTTCGACGCCTCTCCCGATGCACTCGTCGACCGCGTGCCGGCTGGCACCGAGCTCGACGTGCGCGACGGGCGCGCCTGCGTGAGCATCGTGGGGTTTCGGTTCCAGCGCACGAAGCTGCTCGGGATGCCGGTGCCATTCTACCAGGACTTCGACGGCGTGAACATCCGCTTTTATGTCGTGCGCGAGACACCGGAGGGCGAGGTGCGTCAAGGCGTGGTGTTCCTGCGTGAGCTCGTGCCACAGGCCGCAATGGCACTGCTCGCCCGACTGGCCTACAACGAGCCATTCGAGTGTGTGCCGATGCGTAGCGAGCTTCCTACCGTGACGCCTGGCGCGACGCAGCGCATCAGCTATTCATGGCACGCGGATGACGCCTGGCGTCATGTCGGCGCAGTCGTTTCCGGGACACCTGTGCTGCCCGGTACGGATAGCGAGGAGGCGTTCATTTGCGCGCGACACTGGGCGTACACGCGTCAGCGCGACGGCTCGACGCTGGAGACGCTCATCGAGCACGCGCCATGGCGCGTGTGGCCGAAGGCCGAGCCGTTCTACGAGCTTGATCCCGGCGCGTTCAAGATCGTGCCGGCGCTGCGCGGAGACCCCTCGTCCGTGTTTGTCGCCGAGGGCTCCGACATCACCGTGCTGCAGCCGGTGCGGCTGCCGCAGAAGCCGCTGCGCTGACCAGCCCGGCGGCCGTTATCGCTTGAGCGCATTCCCTCCGATCAGCGCGCCGATCGCCCCGATGATCGGATTCACGATCATCATCCACATCGGCGTGCGCGCTTGCGCGATCGCTTCCATCATCGGCATGTCGCCCGGGCGCGTCGCGATGGCGGGCTCCATCGTCATGGCGGGAATCATCGACACGATGCCAATGATGATCACGAGGCCCGCGAGCACCTGCGGCCCGAGCGGCGCCTTGGCGACCAGGCGTGCGACCTTGCCACCGGCCAGTGCCGCGATGGCCGCCACGACGATGCTGACCACGATCCACGTCATCGAGACGTCAAACCCGCCGGCCTGGAACGCGCCGTCGGCGCCGAGCAACATCCACGCTAGCGTGAGCCCGCAGAAGACGATCACGAACATCACGATGTAGCCGAGCACGGCCCCGCCGATGGCGCGTCCCATGAGTGGCTCCGGTTGAGGACCCCCTGATTTGGCGCTCGCGGAGACCGGGCGCAAGTGGCGCGCGTCGCGAACGCAGCCGTCCGCGGCTCGTGCTCGCGGACGACTGCGGCCGGACTACGCCGTCACGACGGGCGCGAGTTCGTTCGCTTCGGCCGTCGTCGGATCGATGATCGTGCTGACCTCCAGCACCCGGTCGGCCGGGAAGCCGCCGAGCCTTGCGTGTTCGCGGATGATCTCCGCGTCTGGCGCTATGTACACGCACGTGATTTTGTCTTCGGTCACGTAACTCTGAACCCACTGGATGCTCGGCCCCAGCGTCTTGAGGACGCCGCAGGACCGCTGCGCGATGGCCGTGAGGTCGGCGGCCGACAGTGCCGCCGCGTTCGGAATCTCACGCTCGATGATGTACTTGGGCATGGGAGCCGGCGCTCAGTGATGCGCGGTGGCAGAGACCACGGCGGCGTGTTCGCATGAGACGCGCGAATTCCAGTCTGCGAAGATGCCGTCTTCGGAGTTCGGGTTATGCGCCCAAGCCCACACATGCAGGACCCACACCTGGAACACCGTGTTGTACTTGAACGTGCGACCGAACAGCACCGGCGGCACGTCGGACTCCTGGCCCGGCACGATGAACTCCACGCCGAGCAGTCGCTGGCTGCCATCGGCCTGCGGTTCATACATGAGCAGCTGCGGACGCGTGACATCGAGCGAGCCGACGTTCAGGCCGTTCAGGTAGTGGAAGCCCATCGCCCCTTCGTCGCTCGTGAAGCAGCCCGCAGGGAATTGCACGTCGTACCCGGCATCCTTCGCGACTTCGATGCGGTGAAATGCAGCGGTTGCCGCCCGCAGCGCGGCGATGTCGCGGTTCTGCGCGGCGGTGAGATTGGCCTCCGACAGCCGCGTCTCCGCCTGCAGCGCGGCATCCGGCTGTACCGCGACCGGCTCTCCACCACAGCCCAGCAGCGCCGCGGCGGCGAATAGTCCTGCACCTTTGATCCATGACATATTTCCCCCTGTCCGATGAGTGGCTTGGCCTGCGCGGCCGGCTTGCCCGGTCCGAGAGCCACGCGTAACATGAGCCGGGCCGCTTAACTGCCCATTCCCTGCTGATTAGCTATGGATTAGCCGACCCCTCCTTGCCGATCATCGTCCAGTTGCTGGGTGGGGCCAGTCTGCGCTCGGGAGACGTGCCGTTGAGCGGTCCCCCCGCGCAGCGCCATCGCATCGCGTTACTGGCGCTCGTGGTGTCCGCCTGGCCGCAACCGCTGGCCCGCGATCGCGCGATGGCGCTGCTGTGGCCGGAGCGCGACCAGCCCGCTGCGCGGCGCCTGCTCAACCTCGCCGTACACGTGCTGCGCGCAGCGCTCGGCGATCGCGCGATCGTCACGTCCGGCGACGGACTGTTGTTCGACCCATCGGTCGCGCGCTGCGACCTGCATGAGATCCTACGGGCGATTGCGGCCGCAACAGCCGACGGCGCCGACGCCGCGGAACGCGTGGTCGCGCTGCACAACGGACCACTGCTCGACGGATTCCACCTGCCGGAGTCGGCCGAGTTCGGCTACTGGCTCGACGAGCGCCGCGCGTTCATTGCGCACGAATACATGGCGGCGCTACGCACGGTCGCCGAGCGCGACGCCGCGGCCGGTCGGTGGCATGAGTGCGTCGGCATGTACCGGAAGCTCGTCGCTGCCGACCCCCATTCGGGTAAGTACGCAGTGGCACTGATGCGTGCGCTCGACGCAGCGGGAGACCGGGCGGGCGCGATCCGTCACGCGGCGGAGCACGCGCAACGCCGACGCATGGACTTGGAGCTCGACCCCGACCCGGATGTGGCGGGGCTGGCCGTGCACCTGCAGCACGCGACGGGCGACGCGGGGAAGCGCGCAGGCGATCGGGAGCGGTCCGCATCGGTCGCCGTCCTGCCGTTCGTGAACCTGAACGCGGACGCCGAGGACGGCCACGATGTCTTTGCGGAAGGCATCGCGGAGGACGTGATTGCGCAGTTGTCGAAGGTGCGCGCGCTCAAGGTGATCGCGCGCTCGTCCGCCATGTACTTTCGCGAACAGGACCAGCGGCCAGGACGCCGTGAGATTGGCGCGATGCTCGGCGTGTCATCGCTGCTCGAGGGCACGGTGCGCCGCGCCGGCGACCAGGTGCGCATTGTGGCGCGACTGGTGGACGCGCACGACGAACGCCAGCTCTGGGCCGAGACCTATGATCGCCACCTGACGGATATCTTTGCGATCCAGCTTGATGTGGCGCTGCAGATCGCGACGGCGCTGCGGGCCGAGTTGCTGCCGGCCGAGCGGGCGCGCCTCCAGCGAGCGCCGACCGGCGACGTGCGCGCCTACGAGTCCTACATGCAAGGACGCAGCGCATTCATGCGCTACACGGAAGGCGGTCTGCTCGAGAGCATCGAACACTTCCGCCGCGCGATCGACCAAGATCCGGCGTACGCGCTCGCGCATGCCGGAATTGCGATGGCGTACCTCCAGCTCGTGATCGCCGAGGGCGCCGGCGGGTTACGGAACGACGTGGCCTACGCGCATGCCCGGGCCAGCGTCACCAGCGCGCTCTTGCTCGACAAGGATTCCGGCGAGGCGCATGCGGTGCTCGGGCTGCTCAAGTTCGTGCACGACTACGACTGGGAGGGCGCGGAGCAGGAGTTCCGATTGGCGCTCGCGACCAGCCCAGGCACCGCGGACCTGCACAACTTCTACGGCCTGTTGTGCTCATCGCTCTGCCGCAGCGACGAGGCGCTCGTGCTGTTTCGTCGCGCGCAGGAACTGGATCCGCTGGTGCACAAGTGGGACCCGGTGACGGAACTGTTGCGCGCGGGGCGCAACGCCGAGGCGCTGGCGCAGTCGCGTGAGGCCATCGGCACGCCGCCTGTGTCGCCCCGGGGTCGCTCGACGCACGGCTGGGCGCTGCTGCTCAACGGATACACCGAGGAAGGATTCGCGAGTCTCGAGGAGTCGGTGCGCACGGAAGGCGCGAGCACGCTCTATCTCGGCCAGCTCGGTGAGGCCTACGCACTGTACGGCCGGCCCGCGGACGCACACAACGTGCTGGCGCGACTCAAGGAGGCGTCGCGCCAGCGATACGTGTCGCCCTACCATTTCGCATACGTGTACACCGGGCTCGGTGACCACGAACAGGCTCTGGACATGCTCGAACGTGCCTACGCCGAGCGCGCGGGCGGGACCTTCGGGATCAAGGGCTCGTTCCTGTTCACGCCCCTGCGGTCCGAGCCGCGGTTCCAGGCGTTACTGCGTCGCATGCGCCTGGCTTGAGTGGCGCTCAGCCCACCGGCTCCGCCATCGCCAGCACCTGTTCGCCCGACAGCTCCATCGCATGCACGTTCTTGGCGTGCGCCTGCACCTGGCGGATCAGCTCCTCGTCCGACGCGGCGCTGATGGACTTCCCACAATCGCACGAGACCTTTTTCTCTGACATCGTAGACGCTCCTTGCTGGGGTAGGTGAATGGGTTCAGTATAGCCCGCAGGGTTGGAACTTCATTGGCGGTGGATTGGAGGCGGTGAGTGGGAGTGATTTCCGTACGCATGCACCTGGCCGGACGCCTGTCGGTGGAGATCGACGGTTGCCTGATGGCGGCGGAGCGTTTTCCGGGGCAGCAGGGACGTGTGGCGTTCGCGTACCTCGTGCTCGAACGTGGGCGGCCCATCACGCGCGCCGAGTTGGCCGAAACCGTCTGGCCGGGTGCACTGCCCCCCGCGTGGGAATCGGCGCTGACCGCCATCATGAGCAAGCTGCGCACACTCGTGGCGCCGGCCCGCGGACCGCTGCGCCTCGAGAGCGCGCGCGGGTCGTACGAACTGCGTCTGCCGCCGGGCACCTGGATCGATATAGATGCCGCCAGCGACGCGGTGCACGACGCCGAGGCCGCGCTCAAGGCAGGGGACGCGCGTCGCGCGTATGGGCCGAGCGCGATCGCCCACCACATCGCGCGACGGCCATTCCTTCCCGGCGAGCAGGGCATATGGATCGAGGCGCGGCGTTCGCGACTGCGCGACATCCTGCTGCGCGCCCTTGAGGCGCGCGCCGAGGTGTACCTCTGGAACCATGAGCATGCGCTCGCGCTGCAGGTCGCCAAGGACCTGCTCGCGCTCGAGCCGTTTCGCGAGTCCGGACACCGCCTCGTCATTCGCGCACACGCGGCGCTGGGTAATTCGGCCGAGGCGCTGCTCGCGTATGAGAATTGTCGGCGATTGATCGCGCGCGAGTTGGGCGTGGATCCATCCCCGCAGACGCGCGACGAACACGAGCGCGTGCTGCGCTCGCTGCGCGACGGGACGCCGGTGGGGCGGTAGCGGCGCGCTGGGCAATCGCCCGGTGACATCCGTCACACGGACCGCGTTGCGGCCGACCGTCGAATGTCGTCTCATCTGAAGGCGACACAATCGAAAACCTGTACGACCACCCCAGCCAGGATACCCCATGCTCAAGCGCCTCCTGACCACCGCCGGCGCCGTTGCGCTGCTTGGCTCCGCCGCGCCGCTGCAGGCCCAGGTTCCCTTGCTCGACATCCGCATGGGCGCGCATGCCGCCATGCCCACGGGCGACCTCGGCGACGCGTATGACGCGGGCTTCGGCGCCTACGGCCGCGTCGGCGCGCCCCTCGGGCCGATCAAGCTCATGGGCAGTCTCACGTGGAACCGCCTCAAGTCTGTGAACCCGCTGCTCGACGACACTGACATCATCACGGTGCAGGCCGGCCCGCACTTCTCGCTGCTGCCGATGCTCGACCTGGGCGTTGAAGCCGCGTACTTCAGCGAGGTCGAGAAGTTCGGTCTGGCGCCGAACTTGACCGTCGGCTTCCTCAAGTTCGAGGTGACCGCGTCGTACAACACGACGTTCGATAGCCCGCAGGCCAATTGGATGAGCCTCGGCGCTGGGATCCGGTTCTGATGCCGATTCCCGAGCGCTACCTCCCATCCACGCACGCCGCCCTGCGCATTGCGGCCGGCGCTGCCTTCTTTTCGCACGGTGGCCAAAAGATCCTCGGCTGGTTCGGCGGCATGGGACCCGACGGCGGCACGGTGGAGTACATGAGCCGCTTCGGTGCGGCCGGCTTCATCGAACTCATCGCCGGCCTGTGCATCTTGATTGGATTCGGCACGCGCATCGCCGCGTTCATCGCGTCGGGCGAGATGGCCGTCGCGTACTTCTGGATGCACGCCGCGGGGCGGGGCAGCATCTGGTGGTGGGAGAACGGCGGCGAGACCGTGATGCTGTTCTCGTTCATCTTCCTTGCGCTGTCCGCCTGGGGCGCGGGGCCGCTCAGCGTGGAGGCATGGCTTGCGGAGCGACGGCGACGCGGCCCCGCGAGCTGAGGCACTAAGCTGACGCGTCGGGGTGACACGCCGAGCGATTGGCTGATGCAGTCGCGCTTCAAACTGAATCGGGCCTTCGACAGGAGCTGTTGACCGTCGAAGGCCCTTTTCAGCGCCATGATGGCGCTTGCAATTGAAAGGAAATAGATGCATTCTTTCAGGTGATGACATCCCCTTTCCGCCACCCGCGCCGCTCCCCGGAGCCCGGCCCAGTGCTCGCCAAGGCCGTGCTCGCGGCCGCCGAGCGGTTGGGGTTGCGCAGTCGTCAGTTGGCGTCGGTGCTGGGCACGAGCGAGGCGTCGATCTCGCGGCTGCGCTTTGCGCGCGGCTTGGAGCCGGCGTCCAAGGAGGGCGAGCTCGCGCTGCTGTTCCTGCGCGCCTACCGCTCGCTCGATGCGCTCGTGGGCGGCGACGACGCCAAGGCGCGGCTCTGGCTGCAGGCCGAGAACGATCACCTGGGCGGCGTGCCCGCTGACCGCATCCGCACCGTGGAGGGACTCGTCGATGTCGTCCAGTATCTGGACGCAATGCGCGGGCGACTCTAGGCTCCGCACGCTGCGGCTCACGCCGTGGCGAGCCGTCGAGGCGCAGCACCAGGTCTCCACGCGCAAGCTCGTGGGCAGTGCGGCGGAGCAGGAGTTGCTGGAGGACCTGATCGAGGCGGCCAAGCCGCCCGACCGGTCGGCGGGCCGCCTGCATTATCTGCTGTCGACCCCGTTCCGGTATCCGCCGTTGCGACGGGGATCGCGCTTCGGCGCGCGCCACGAGCGCGGCATCTGGTATGGGTCGGAGTCGATCGTGACCGCCTTCGCGGACGTCGCGTACTACCGGCTCGTGTTTCTCGATGGCACGCGCGCGGACTTGGGCACGGTCACGACGCCGCTGACCGCATTCCGCGTGCAGATGCGCTCGGCGCGCGGTGTGGACCTGACGTTGCCGCCGTTTGACGCACACCGGCGCGCGATTGCCTCGCCGGTGCGCTACACGACGACGCATGAGTTGGGCGCGGCCATGCGCGCGGCGGGCGTGGAGTTGTTCCGGTATCCGTCCGCGCGAGACACGCGAGACACGCGAGTCGCGCGAGAGCGTGCTGGAACGCCGGCTGATGCGCTTCGCGACGTCTCGCGCGGCGTCAACGTCGGCGCGTTCACGCCGGATGTGTTCGGCCGCTCCAAACCGCGCGACATCGGCAACTGGCAGTGCACCGCGTCGCGCACGGTGGTGGAGATCGCCAAGCGCGACTACTTCGGCCATGAGGTGCATACATTTCCGCGCGAGCGGTTTCTCGTCGACGGCAAACTGCCTGCGCCGGCCACCTGAGTTTCGGCCTCCGCGTCCACACACCAGTGAGTTCGGGATGAAGACACAATACTACACGGCCTCGAGTCTCAACGGCTTCCTAGCCGATGAGCACAACTCGCTCGACTGGCTGTTCCAGTTCGGCGAGGGCGAGGGCACCGACCTCGAGGAATTCATGGGCGCGGTCGGTGCGATCGCGATGGGTTCCACGACGTACGAGTGGATGCTGGATTACCTCGCCAACCCGTCGCCGTCCGGTGCGCTGCCGGCGTGGCCTTACGAGCAACCGGTGTGGGTGTTCACGACACGTGCGCTACGCGCCGTGCCCGGAGCGGACATCCGCTTCGTGAAGGGTGACGTGCGGCCGATCCATACGGACATGGTGGCAGCGGCCGGTGGGAAGAACGTCTGGGTCGTGGGCGGCGGTGAGCTGGTCGGCCAGTTCCATGATCACGGCCTGCTCGAGGAGATCATCGTGACGTTTGCGCCCGTAGTGTTAGCAGGCGGCGCTCCGCTCCTCCCGCGCCGCATCGTGACGCCACCGCTGAAGCTCCTGTCGACGAAGACGTTCGGCGGGATATTCGTCAGCGTGAAGTACGAGGTGCAGCGCTAACGCGCGTACTCACTCACGATGGTGCCGCAGCAGCAAGGCGCTGCCTCACTCCCGCTCGTCCCGCCCGCGCGTGCGCAGTGCGGTCAGCAACGGCTCACCGAGCGCATCCTCGACGACCAGCGTCATGCCCCCTGCGCTCCGGCTGAATCTCGCCACGCCACCCAACTGCGCCGCGAAGTAATTCCCGTCGGACTCCGGGAGCAACTGCACGCGAAAATGCTCCGGCCAGTGCAGGCCAAAGCCGCCGTCTTCCTGGAATGCGCGCACGGAGTCACCGGCCGAGATGCGGTACCAGCCCGCGAGCGCTGCATCGCGGGCTGAGTCGTTTTCGACGACGTGGCGCGCCCTCGGCATCGCCACGCGTTCCCCGCGCATGATCGCCGCGACGTCGCGCACGGTGCGCCCGGTCCGCCCCAAGTTGCCGAGCAGGATGATCGTACGTTGGCTGTCGGGAATCCGCATGATGTAGCAGCCGAATCCGGGCAGCCCGCCGCTGTGTTCGTGCGTCACGCCGTCCTTGCCGTTATTGATGAACCAGCCGTAGCCATAGCGTCCGAGACCTGGCGTGAACATCGAGTCGAGCATGGCGCGCGCGATCAGATCATCGGTGTAGAGCGCCTGGTCCCACTTGTAGAGGTCGCGCGCCGTCGTGATGAGCCCGGCGTCTGCCTGCGGCGGCTCCATCAACTGGTAGACCGCGTTGCGGTAATCCGTCCGCGCCAAGCCGTTGAAATACGCGATCGGATATGCGCCTTCGCGCAGTTGGTAGCCCTGCGCGCGTCCGGGCGTGATGAGGTCGGAGCGGTCCTGCGCGCTGCTCATCATGCCGACCGGCACCATGATGCGCTCGTGCAGGAACTGCTCATACGGCATCCCCGCCGCGCGCTCAATGATGAAGCCGAGCAGGATGTACGCGCTGTTGCTGTACGAGAACTTGCTGCCGGGCTCGAAGTCGAGCGGTTTCGTGCGGGCGTCGCGCGCGATCCGCTCGGCGGCGTGCTCCTGCGACATGTAGTCCGAGTAGGCCTGCGTCGTGTAGCCGCCGAACCAGCCTTCGTAGTCGGAGATCCCCGACGTGTGCCGCAGCAGGTGGTGGATCGTGATGCCGGCCCACTCGGGCGG
>JAKFFA010000092.1:0-2238 GCA_036675455.1 Gemmatimonadaceae bacterium
CTCACGATGATCGCCACGCTCAGCGTGCCGACGGAGCCGATCACGCCGTGACGCCCGCCATGCGCGCCGAACGGGACCCGCTGGGCGAGGTCCAGGTCCCCACGGATGCCCTCTACGGCGCGCAGACCATGCGCGCCGTGCAGAACTACCCGATCAGCGGCCTGCGCCCGCTGCCGGCATTCGTGGACGCGATCGTGCGCATCAAGCGCGCGGCGGCGTCCGTGCATAAAGGCACGCACCGGCTCGACGGCAAGCTCGCGGACGCCATCATCGCCGCTGCCGACGAGGTGCTCGGCGGCCAGCACCGCGACCAGTTTGTCGTCGATGTGTACCAGGCCGGCGCGGGGACGTCACTCAACATGAACGTCAACGAGGTGCTCGCGAACCGTGCCAACGAGCTCCTCGGCGGCGCGCGCGGCTCCTATCAGCCCGTGCACCCGAACGATCACGTCAACATGGCGCAGAGCACCAACGACGTGATTCCCACCGCGATCCGGCTCGCGGCGCTCAGTGCGCTGGTGCCAGCCCTCGCCGCGGTGGACGGGCTCGCCGCGTCGCTGCGCGAGCGGGCTGCGGCGTTCGACGACGTCCTCAAGGCGGGCCGCACGCATCTGCAGGACGCGATGCCGATCCGGCTCGGCCAAGAGTTCGCCGGCTACGCGGGCAGTGTCGAGCGCGGGGCGCGTCGCGTGCGCGATGCCGCGGACTATTTGCTCGACTTGGGCATCGGCGGCACCGCCGTCGGCACGGGCGTGAACGCCGAGGAGGTCTACGCCGAGCGGATGGTGGAGGAACTGCGGCCGCTCACGTCGCTGCCCGTGCGCGTCGGCGCCGACCGCATCCAGCTCATGCAGAGCATGGGCGACGCGGCCGGCCTGAGCGCGGCGTGGCGCACGCTCGCGCTCGACATCGGGAAGATTGCCAGCGACCTGCGCCTGCTCTCCAGCGGGCCGCGCACCGGCTTGGACGAACTGCGGCTACCCGCAGTCCAGCCGGGTTCGAGCATCATGCCCGGCAAGGTGAATCCGTCGATCGCGGAGATGGTGAACCAGGTCGTCTTCCAGGTGATCGGCAATGACGCCACCGTGGCCGCGGCGGCGGAGCATGGGCAGCTCGAGCTCAACGTGATGATGCCGGTGATCGGGCATAACCTGCTCGGTGCGATCAACATTCTCGGCAACGCCGCCCGCGTGCTCGACGAGCGTTGCATTCGTGGCATCGAGGCCAACCGCGAGATGGCGGCCCACTGGGTCGAGCGGTCGGCGGCCTTGGCCACGGCGCTCGCACCGCGGATCGGCTACGCCGCGGCCGCGGCGCTGACCAAACGGTCGCTCGCCGAGGGTGTGAACATCCGGGAACTGGTGCTGCGCGAGAAGGTCCTGACGGCCGAGGAGGCCGAAGAGATCCTGGACCTGCGGCGCATGACGGAACCGGGCGTGCCGGGCGAGGAAAGGTAGGTTCGGGCGGAGCGGTGAGCGCGTCGTGCGTTGTCACAATGTCCTTGACGCCCTCGGCGTAGTCCCGAGTGCCCTTGTCCCCTTGGGGCGGAACCGGCCATCTTGCATGGCATGCGGATCACCACGTGGGCTGAATACGGCGTCATTTGCGCGTTGCACCTTGCGCGCCGGGCGGACGAGGGGCCGGTCACCGGGCGCGACATCGCCGCGCGCGAGAAGTTGCCGGGCGACTACGTCGAGCAGATCCTGCTGCGGCTGCGGCGCGCCGACGTCGTGCAGAGCACGCGCGGTGCGAAGGGCGGCTACGCGCTGGCCCGGCCGGCCGAGGAAATCACGGTGCGCGAGATCATCACGGCGGCGGAGCTCGTGACGTTCGACCTGCACTGTGAAACGCACCCACTCGATGAGGAGCGCTGCGCGCGCTCGTGCGACTGCAGCATCCGTCCCGTGTGGATGATGTTGCAAAAGCGCATTGACGAGGTGCTCGACAGCGTGCGCCTCGCCGACCTGCTCGAGGCCGAGGCGGAAGTGCGCGTGCGCGTGGGATTGCCGGTCCTGCAGGCCTGACGCGGCGAGCGCGCGCATGGCGATCCCCTTCACTCCGGCTTGGCGCGCCGAACGCGAGCGGCAACGGCGCGCGACGGTGGTGGCGGCGTCGCTGACTCGCGAGCCGGACGAAGCGGATGTGACCTGGCTGGCCGACGCGGCCGCCAACGGCGACGCGGATCACGCGCTGTGGGAACTGCGGTATGCTCGTGCGGCGCTGGGGCTGGTCGTCGCG
>JAKFFA010000034.1:0-2216 GCA_036675455.1 Gemmatimonadaceae bacterium
GCGCTGGCCGCGCAGGTCGGCGGCATCGGCATCGCGCCGGGCGCCAACATCAACTACGTCACTGGCCATGCCGTGTTCGAGGCCACCCACGGCACCGCGCCCAAGTACGCCGACCTGGACAAGGTCAACCCGGGTTCGGTGATCCTGTCCGGCGAAATGATGCTGCGTTACATGGGCTGGACCGAAGCCGCCGACGCGATCATCGCGGCGATGGACAAGGCGATCGCGAGCAAGCGCGTCACCTACGACTTCGCCCGCCTGATGGACGGCGCGACCGAAGTGAAGTGCTCGGAGTTCGCCGACGAGATCATCAAGCACCTGTAAGCGCGGCCGTCCTTTGACGGAACCGAGAGAGACACGGGACGGGGCGCTTCGGCGCCCCGTTTCTTTTGTCGCGGCAAGTGCGCGAGACTGCCGCCATGGTCGCCCCGCCGCCCGATGCCGTTGCCCGCCCCGATGCCGCGCAGCGCGCCGCGGCACTGATCCACGACGCGTTCGACGACTACAACGCGCGTTTTTCCGACATCACGCGCCGCGCGCGCCGCCGTTTCGAACGCCGCGACTGGCGCCACGCGCAGGCCGATGCGGTCGCGCGCATCGATCTGTATGACGTGTGCATCCGCGAGACGCTCGCGCGGCTGGAAGCACTGCTCGACGATCGCGTCCGTTCGCGTTCGTTGTGGTCGACGATCCGCCGCGAGTTCGGCGCGCGGATCGCATCGTTGCCCGACCGCGAACTCGACAAGACCTTCTTCAACTCGCTCGCACGGCGTTTCTTCCAGGTCAGCGGCGTCGCGCCCGACCTGGAATTCCTTGCGCTCGACATCGAACCGGCCGGCGATCCCGCGTGTCCGGGCGATCTGGTCCGGTACGCGTACCCCACCGATGCCGATGCGGTGGCGACGTGGCACCGCATCCTCGCCGAACGCGGTTTCGCCAACGGCTATGCCGACCTGCCGGGCAGCGCCGCGGCCATCGTGCGTGCGCTCGATGCGCGGTTGACGCCGCACGCCGACGCGGTGGTCGCGATCGAGTTGCTCGGCACGGTGTTCTACCGTGAGCGCCGCGCCTATCTGGTGGGCCGCGCGCTGGGGCGCCGCCGCACGTGGCCATTGGTGGTGGCATTGCTCAACGAGCGCGACGGCGTGCGCGTCGATGCCGTGCTCACCGATGTCCACCATCTGTCCACCTTGTTTGGTTATGCGCGCAGTTATTTCCATGCGGACCTGGCGCGGGTCAGCGATGCGGTCGCGTTCCTGCAGACGCTGCTGCCGCGCAAGCCACTCGATGAGCTGTACACCGTGATTGGCCGGGCCAAGCAGGGCAAGACCGAACGCTACCGTCGCGTCTTCCGCCACCTCGCCGAAGAGGCGGATGAGCGACTCGTACGCGCAGACGGAGAACGCGGCATGGTCATGTCGGTGTTCACGCCGCGCGATTGCCCGGTGGTGTTCAAGCTGATCCGCGACCGCTTCGCGTACCCCAAGAACATCGAGCGGAAACAGGTCGAGGAAAAATACCGGATGGTGTTTCGTCGCGATCGCGTCGGCCGCCTGGTGGATGCGCAGGAATTCCGCCGCCTGCGATTCCCGCTGCGGCAGTTCGCGCCCGATGTGCTCGACGAGCTGCTGCGCGAATGCGCGCAGACGGTGCGTCTCGACGGCAATGACGTGATCGTCGCGCACTGCTATGTCGAGCGGCGGGTGCGGCCGCTGGACCTGTACGTGCGCGAGGCGCCAGCCGAGGACGCGCAACGCGCGGTGCTCGACTATGGCCAGGCGATCAAGGACATGGCGCGCAGCAACATTTTTGCGGGCGACCTGCTGCTCAAGAATTTCGGCGTCAGTGGCAATGGTCGCGCGCTGTTCTACGACTACGACGAGCTCTGCCTGCTCGAGCAATGCCACTTCCGCGTCGTGCCGGCGGTGCGCGAAGAGGACGAGACGCGTCCGCTCGACGAGTGGCTGTACGCCGCGCGCGACGATGTGTTCCCGGAACTGTTTCCGCAGTTTCTCGGCCTGCCCGCGTCATTGCGCGACGCGTTGATGCGCGAGCATGGCGAACTGTTCGACCCGGCGTGGTGGCGGCAGATCCAGGCGCGACTGCGCTCGGGCGAGTACCTGGATGTGCCGCCCTATCCGGACAGCGCGCGGCTGCGATAAGAGCTCGCGCGCGATCGGGTGTCTATCAGCCACATGCGCCAGTGGGGCACAGAT
>JAKFFA010000050.1:0-2158 GCA_036675455.1 Gemmatimonadaceae bacterium
TGCCGTCTTCGCGTTCAGCGACATACCGTCAGCCCCTCTGACACTGCCACCGTCTGCGCGGAGAATGATGATAACAAGACTACATCGCTCGGGCACCTTCAGCGCTGGAAAAGTTGTCGGACCAGCGCGGTACGTCGCTGAACGCGATCGTCCGACACCCGCGCTACACACTACCCGATTGGTACGGGTGCGACAGCGCGGGCGTCGGACATTGGGAGCATTCCGCTACTACACCGCGAGGCCCCTACTGCTCGTGAAGACCATCGCAAGGCCTTCGTGCGGCGCTTTGGACGTGACATGGGCATGCCCACACCAAGGTTGGAAATCCACGTGCCACGAACGGCGCGGCTCGCACGGTGCGACGCACACGGCATCTCCGACGTTTGCGATCGCGCCCGAGCCTCATCCTCGGCGGCATTGTGCCCACGACGTGGAGTGTTTCTACATGCCCGCTGGCATCGACGTGGCGTGCATTCATGCACTACCCCCACGCTGGGCCTCGTCCCGTGCGCCGCCGCGAACCGCTCGGCCCGGCGCGCCCGCCGCGTCCTTGTCTCACGCGATGTCCTGCCCGCGCGAAGCGTCGGCCCGGTCACGAGCCGGCCGGCGGGCGCGCCCACGAGCGCGATCTCGGCGGCGCCCTGCCCACGACGAGGACTGTCCAACGTCCCCCTCTGACATCGACGTGGCGTGCGTTCATGAACTACCCCAATGCGGGGCCCGATCCCGCGCGCCGCCGCAAACCACGGCTCCCCAGAGGCGCCCGCCGCGCCCTTGTCTCACGCGATGTCCAGCCCGCGCGACACGTCGGGCCCGCGCAAGAGCCGGACGGCGGGCGCGCCCATGAGCGCGATCTCGGCGGCGCGCTGCCCACGACGTGCACGGCCCCGACGTGCTCCTCTGGCATCGACGTGGCGTGTATTCATGAACTACCCCCACGCGGGGCCTCGTCCCGTGCGCCGCCGCGGACCACTCTGCCCGGCGCGCCCGCCGCGTCCTTGTCTCACGCGATGTCCAGCCCACGCGTAGCGTCGGCCCGGTCACGAGCCGGCCGGCGGGCGCGCCCACAAGCGCGATCTCGGCGGCGTCCTGCCCACGACCCTGACGGTCCCAACGTGCTCCTCTGGCATCGACGTGGCGTGCATTCATGAACTACCCCCCACGCGGGGCCTCGTCCCGTGCGCCGCCGCGATCCAAACCGCCAGTGCGCCCGTCGCGTCCTTGTCTCACGCGATGTCCAGCCCACGCGAAGCGTCGGCCCGATCACGAGCCGGCCGGCGGGCGCGCCCACGAGCGCGAGCTCGGCGGCGCCCTGCCCACGACGAGGACGGTCCCGACGTTCTCCTCTGGCATCGACGTGGCGTGCATTCGTGAACTACCCCGAGTGGGGTGTCCCGTGCGCCGCCGCCGGCCATCCCGCCCCGGCCGGCTGGCACGCCCTCGAGCGAGGATCATCGCGGCGCCGTTTCTGCGACCACGATTGGGACCAAACTCCTCTCATCCCCCTCCGCTTCATGTGGGCCGCAAGCGCCGCCGCCCATGCCTCTGTCACCATACTCGCCGTCGTGCGGTGATGTGCCGCATCCACCCTCAACATGGGCCGCCGGTACGCCGCTGAACTGGCCGGCCACCTGCTCGGCCCGGGCGAAGACGCCCGGACCGGCCCGGGCGCACGAGAGGTTTCCATAGTGAGAGGCCTGGTCCCGTGCGCCCGGGACATGCGCCCCCCGGCGAAGACGCCGGGGGCCGGCGGCCAAGATGGCCCGCGGTAGATGGCGCGGCGAAGACGCCGCCCGCGGAGGCCGCCTGCGCACGTCAGGTGCCGTCTTCGCGTTCTGACGCCAGCGCGGCCAGAGTCGGCGCGGTCGTGGTTGCTCGTTCGAAGCGGTGAAAGACTTGCGCCGACCGCATCGTCGTGTATGACGACACCTGCGTGAACGATAAAGGCGGGGCCCACTGCCTTCCCGAGGGCGCGGGGCCGCGAGGCGTCGTGCCTGGTGGAGGGCGCGGTCCGCTCCCACCGCTTCGCCACCCCGGCTCCGGGGTAGAACCGGCGCGCAAATTCTCCCATGGTGTAGATCCTTTCGGGCGCGCCGCTCCCACCCCATCGCTCGGGGTGGCTTCGGGTGGAACCGGCCCGCGCGTGCCGGCCCCGCGC
>JAKFFA010000062.1:0-12418 GCA_036675455.1 Gemmatimonadaceae bacterium
CTGCCACTGAAGTCATTGCCGAGGTTGTCTTCGCCGGACACGAACGCGATGCCCACCTGCGGTTCGATCGCCACGTTCGGGTTCATGTAGAACGCGATCGCGACCGTGCCGGGGAAAGCCGCCGTGATACCGGTGTTCCCATCACTGGTTTCGAGCGCGAGCATGTCCAGCCGGATCTCCTTCTGCCGCCCCTGCGCCGCGAGCGGATCGGCTGTCGCGGCCACCATCGCCAGCGCCACAGCCGCCAAGGTCCCACGCACCAAACCCTTCATCACACGCCTCCGGAATTAGGTGTTGACGTACACGGACCATCTGGGGGTCCCTTTCGTCACAACTACAGACGTGTTTTGCGTCACGTCTGCGGCCCGATGGCGTCCAACGCCGCCCGGGCCCGAAAGCTCGCCGGTCACGATTCCTGTGACACCGGTTCCAACTCGATCTCGTCTTCGAGCTGCTGCCGCCGCAACAACTCCCAATACCGTCCCCGCAACGTCAGCAACTCGTCGTGCCGACCCTGCTCGACCAGCTTGCCCTCATCGAGCACGATGATCCAATGCGCGTCGCGGATCGCGGTGATGCGGTGCGACGCGATGATCGCCGTGCGTCCGGCCAGCGCCTCGCGCAGTCCCCGCAGGATGGCCGCCTCGGTCTGCGTGTCGACGGCCGAGAGGGCGTCGTCCAGGATGACGATGGAGGGACGGCGCGCGAGCGCACGTGCCATGGCCGCGCGCTGCTTCTGCCCGCCAGAAAGGTTGATCCCGCGTTCGCCCAGCACGGTCTCGTAGCCGCCGGGGAACCGGGTGATCGTATCCGCCAGTTGTGCGATACCCGCCGCCCACTTCGCATCGGCTTCATCAGCGGTGCCGTACGCGAGGTTTGCGAGCAGGGTTTCGCTGAACAGAAGGCTCTCCTGTGGGACGAAGCCGATCTCGGCGCGCAACACGGCCAAGGGCAGGTCCCGCACATCAACCCCGTCTAACAGGACGCGACCGCCCGTCGCATCGGCCAGCCGGGGGATGAGCTCCAATAACGTGGTCTTGCCGCTGCCCGTCGCGCCGACTACGCCCAGGGTGGCACCGGCCGGAATGCTCACACTGATGTCCGAGAGCACCTGCCGTGGCGCGGACCCGGCAAACTCCGCCTCCCGGGCGGGGTATGAAAAGTCCACATGTTCCAACGTCAACGATCGCCCACCCGAGGTGGCCGGCAGCGCGCGCGCCACACGGGGCGGCTCTGGGTCGCGAATCACCGGTTCGGCGTCAAGGATGTCGAGGATCCGCTTCATCGACGCCGCGCCGCGCTGGAACAGGCTCGTCACCCAGCCAAGGGCGATGAGCGGCCACGTCAGGTTCGCCAAGTAGAGCCCGAACGCCACGAACGCGCCCACGCCGAGTGTCCCATCGACCACCATCGCACCGCCCCAACCGAGCACCACTGCCGCGCCCAGCCCCGCGAAGAACGTGAAGCTCGGGTTCATGAGGCCGTTCATGCGCACGAGCCGGATGTTCTTCTCGAGGTAGTCGGCGCTCATGGCCTCGAACCGGCGCTGCTCGGGCTCCTCCTGCCGGTACGCGCGCACGATGCGCACGCCCGAGAGATGCTCCTGCACGAGCGTGGTGACGTCGCCGAACTGCGCCTGCACGCGCTCGAAGCGGTCGTGGATCGCGCGTCCCAGCCGAAACATGATGACGGGCAACACGATCATCGGCGCCACCGCCAGCAGCGTGAGGCGCCCGCTGATGGCGACCATGAACGACAGCGCGAACACGCCGCCGAAGATGGTGTTGGTCAGGTACATGACCGCCGGCCCGGCCGCCATGCGCACGGCGCCGAGGTCGTTGGTGAGGCGCGCCATTATCTCGCCCGTGCGCGTGCGGCCGTACCACGCCGCGTCGAGCGTGGTGAGCCGCGCGAACAGCGCGTCGCGCAGGTCGTTTTCGATGATGCGCGAGACGCCGTTCAAGATCTCGCGCATCTGGAACCGGAACCACGCCATCGTGAGCGTCACGAGCACCATGAGGCCGGCGATGACGAACACGGCCCGAAGCGGCGCGCCCGCTTCCATGCGGTCGATCGCGACGCGCAGCAGCGTCGGAATCACGCTGTACAGCGCGGTCGATATGATCACGCACGCCAAGCCTGCGGCGAAACGCCAACGGTACGGGCGGCACCACGGCAGGAGCCGGAGCAGGGCTTTCACGGCAGCGCCTTCCCGGCGGTTTTCACTTCAGCGTTCACGGCAGCGCCTTTACGTTGGATTCGCTAGCTTCAAGTCGGTGATTCGGACCCCCCATCACGGAGAAGGGCATGATGACCAAACATATTCGCCTGACCTACACGCCGTTCCTGGTGCTCGCACTGGTGGCGGCCGCCTGCGGTGGAGACGCCGCGGACGACACGCGTGAGATCGAACTCGCGCCAACGACGGCCGACGCCGAGTTGAGCGACACGGCCGCGCCGACCACCCAGCCGGAACCGCAGCCGGCCCCAGTGACACAGGCGCCGCGCCCGCAGACGTCGGCGCCGGCGCGCACGCAGCCGCGTCCCGAGCGCACGCCCGCGCGTGCGACCAGCGGCGTGATCGCGCAGGGCACGTCATTCCACGTGACGAACGGCGCGCGCATCTGCACGAACACGCACAAGGTCGGCGACCGCTTCACGGCGACGGTGACGCAGGACGTGACCGGCAGCAACGGCGCGACAATCCCGGCCGGCGCGACGGTGACGCTCGCCGTCACCGAGTCGCAGATTAGCAAGAACTCCAAGAGCAACTGGAAGCTCGCCTTCGACGTGGTCTCGGTGACGCTCGGCGGCGAGACGCTCGAGGTGGAAGGTGACGTGACCAAGATCGACTCGATCGAGGTCGTGCGCTCGCAGGGCACCGGCCAGCAGGCCGGCAAGGTCGCGACGGGCGCGGCGATCGGCGCGATCGCCGGCCAGATCCTTGGCAAGGACACCAAGTCCACGGTGATCGGCGGCGCCATCGGTGCGGCGGCCGGCGGCGCGGTGGCGGCGGGGACGGCGGACTATGAAGGATGCCTGCCGGCGAATGGGTCGATCACGTTTGCGTTGGGGGCGCCGCTAACCGTCCGGGTTGCTTCTTCTAACTGAACTGCGATGCGGGAAGGGACAGGGCGCGAAGGCTTTGCCTTCGCGCCCTGTCCTTTTTACTGCGATGCCGGGGGGGATGCGGGTTGCACGGGCGGTACGGGGTGCGGGTGGCGTGCGATGCGGGGACCTCACTTGTCGTGGTGATTCGGCTCGCATCTTTGATGCAGGATGCGGGGCGGGGTGCGGAACCGCGCATCCCACCCCGCATCGCCGGAAAGCCTCCGCATCCATCACCCCACCCCGCAGCCCGTACCGCCGGGCGCCCCGCACCCCACCTCGCATCGCACTTCAGTACCCGACAGCAAGCCCCGACCCCCGCGGCTCTTTAACCCCGTGCCACCCGCCCCTCACCCGCATGATCGCATTCACGTTCGCGATCCCTCTCTGCGCGTTCAGCGAGTGCCCCATCCGCCTGAGCGAGTCGAGCACGGCCGGGTTGAACCCCTCACTCTCGTGCCGGATCGCGTCCGGCAGCGCCTGGTGATGCATACGCGGCGCGCGCATGGCGTCGGCCAGCGACATCTTGTGTTCGATCACGTTGAGGATCACCTGCGAGACTGCCGTGATGATCGTCGGGCCGCCTGCCGCGCCGACGACGAGCAGCACCTCGTCGTTCTGGTCGAGCACGATCGTCGGTGACATCGCGCTGAGCATGCGCTTGCCGGGCTCGACGGCATTCACCTCGCCCTGCACGAGGCCGAACATGTTCGGCGTGCCGGGCTGCGCGGCGAAGTCGTCCATCTCGTTGTTCATGAAGAAGCCGCCGCCGCGCACCCACACCGCCGAGCCGTAGCCGCCGTTGATCGTCGTCGTGGTCGCCACCGCGTTGCCCTTGGCGTCCACCACCGAGTAGTGCGTCGTGTGCTCCGGCTCGGCGCCGGGCGTGAACGCCGGCGTCTTGGACGCCTTATTCAGGTCGATCTCCGCCGCCAGCGCGCGCGCGTATTCCTTCGACGTCAGCTCCGCGCGCGGGATCTCGGCGAAGGCCGGGTCGGCGAGCTTGGAGTTGCGGTCTTGGAACGTGCGCCGGAACGTCTCCGCGAGCAGGTGGATGTAGCGCGTGCTGCCGAACGGCGGCAGCGGCGCGAACGTCTCGAGGATGTTGAACGATTCCGTCGTCGTGATGCCGCCCGACGACGCGGGCGGCATCGTGATCAGCGTGTAGCCGCGGTAATCCGAGACCACGGGCTCGCGCCACTCGGGCTCATAGCGCGCGAGGTCCTCGCGCGTGATGATGCCGCCGCCGCGCTTCATCTCCGCCACCAACGAATCGGCGATCGGGCCTTCGTAAAACGCCGCCGGCCCATGATCCGCGATGAGCTGCAACGACCGCGCGAGGTCCGGCTGGCGCAGCACCTCGCCCGGCGCGACGGGCGCGCCGCCGGGGAAGAAGGTCGAGCATCCCTCGAACATGCAGAGTCGATCCTGCGCGCCGCGCAGCGACAGATACAGCGAACTGTCGACCGCGAACCCCTCGCGCGCGAGCCGGATGGCCGGCGCGATCACCTGCGACAGCGGCATCGTGCCAAACCGCTCCAGCGCCGCGCTCATGCCGGCGACCGCGCCCGGCACGCCCGACGCCAGGTGGCCCACGACGCTCTTGTTCGTGAGCTTGCCCGACTCGTCCACGTACATGTTGCGCGTCGCGGCCAGTGGCGCGACCTCACGATAGTCGAGCGTCGCCGTCCGTCCGTCGGCCATGCGGATCGTCATGAAGCCGCCGCCGCCGATGTTGCCCGCGAACGGGTACGTGACCGCGAGGGCGTAGCCCACCGCCACGGCGGCGTCCATCGCGTTGCCGCCCGCGCGCAGGATCTCGAGACCCGCCTCACTCGCCAGATCCGAGTTGCTGACGACCATGGCCGACTCGCCGAACGCCGCCTCGCGCGCCTCCGGGAACCGCCAGCCGCCGGCGAACGTGCCGGAGTAGCGTGCGTCGGTCGTCGGCAGCGTCTTGGTAGTCGTGCCTGCGGGCCGGCAGGCGGAGATTGCCAGCGGCAGCGCGAGCGCGAGAACGGCGACGACGCGATGCATCGGAATCATCTGCAAGGACATCAGGGTCTCTCCACAGGAAAAGCGCGCCGAGCGCGCGGGTGTTTCGAACGCCTGCTACCGCTGCCCCGCCAACCGCAAGCGCACGCCGAGGCGCGTCGTGTACTGCCGCACCACGCGCGACGCGCCCGACGGCAGCCCTTCACTCGAGCCGATCAGCGTCCCGAGGTCCTGCACCAGCGAGATAGACGCGCGGTCCCCCATGGTATACCCGAAACCGTAGCCGACGAGCAGCGCGAACGCGTTACGCGCCTTCGCCTCTTCATCGCTCAGCACATCAGTCCCCGAGTAGCTGGCCCACTGCGCGAGGCCGGCCTGGATCTCCAGCACCTGATGAAAGCCCTCGCGCACCGGCGTACGGAACGTCGCGAGGAACTGGCGCAGCTGGATATCGCCGTCGGAGTTGGCCGGCGCCGAGCCGCCGACGCGCCGGATCGGCACCGACGCCAGGCTGGCCGCTACGCCGATAGCGCCCGAGCGAATACCGACATCGACAGCCGCGCGGTAAGAGAACGCCTGACCCAGGGCCCAGAAGGTGTCGCTCTGGCCGTCGTACCGGTCCTGGGTCTCCAGCAGCCCCGCGCTGAATGCGACGGTCACGGGACGCCGGTCGTTCGCCGACTCAGGCACGGAGAAGATTTGCGCGCCGAGCGGTGTAGCAAAGAGGCCGCACTGCGCGGCGACCGTGAGCAGGGCAGCGCTCAGCGTGCGAGTGGTCATCACGCTGGAAGAGTGCGAGTGGTCATCACGCAGGATAACTTACGGAAAGCGCCGCACACGCGACACCGCCCCATCGACAACCCTCCTCAGGCAGCCAACCACGTGCTCGACCCTCGCGTCACGGAGCGTCGCAATCCGCTCAGCGCGGAGATCGACCTCGCCAGCCCGCTCGAGATCGTCGACATCATGAACGCGGAGGATCGCGGCGTCGCTGACGCCGTGGCCACGCAGCGCGAGCGGATCGCCGCCGCCATCGACATCGCCGAGACAGCCTTCCGCGCGGACGGCCGGCTCTTCTACCTCGGTGCCGGCACGTCCGGCCGGCTCGGTGTGCTGGATGCCGCCGAGTGCCCGCCGACCTTCGGCAGCGATCCCTCGATGGTCGAAGGCATCATCGCGGGCGGAAATGCCGCGATCACGCGCGCGGTCGAGGGCGCCGAGGACATCGCCGAGGGCGCACGCGCCGACGTTGAGGACGCCGACGTGGGCCCGCGCGATTTCCTCATCGGCATCGCGGCCAGTGGCACCACGCCCTACGTGCACGCTGGCGTGCGGCACGCGCGCACCTTGGGCGCGCGCACGGGGCTCGTGTGTTGCTCGCCGCCGCCCGCCGACCTGCTGGAACTCGTCGACGTCGCCATCGTGCCAATCACAGGCCCCGAGGTGCTCACCGGATCCACGCGCCTCAAAGCCGGCACCGCCACGAAGATGGTGCTCAACATGATCACCACGGGCGCGATGATCCGGCTCGGCAAGGCGTACGGCAACCTCATGGTCGACCTGCGCGCGACGAACGAGAAGTTGCGCGACCGCTCCGCGCGCCTGCTCATGCTCACGTGCGGCGTCACCCGCGACGAGGCGCACAAGCTGCTGGCCAAGGCCGGCCAAAGCGTGAAGGTCGCCATCGTCATGCACAAGCTGGAACTCAGCCGCAAGGACGCGGAAGCGCGCCTCGCGGAACACAAGGGCGTGATCCGGCGCGTGATCAAGGACCCGCCGCCACCCGTGGAGGGCGCATGACAGCGGTACATCCGCGAGCTCAGACCGCCTTGACGACCAGGCGGCGCGCATGACGAAACAAGCCAAGATTCTCGTCGGCCTGATGTCGGGCACGTCGCTCGACGGCGTCACGGCCGTCGTCGCGCGCTTCAGCTCAGACGACGCTCGTGTCGTCGAGCACCCCGGTTCCGGCGACAGGGGAGGCGTCACGACCGAGTTGCTCGCGCACGTTGAGCAGCCGTACGAGCCCGCCGTGCGCGCGCGGCTCGAGGCCGCCATGCAGGGCGCGACGCCAAGCGAGTACACGCGCCTCGACTTCGACATGGGCGGGTGGCTTGCCGACGCCGCGATCGCGGCCCTCGCCGAGTCGGGGGTGTCGCGCGAAGAAGTCAGCGCCATCTGTTCGCACGGGCACACCATCTGGCACGAACCGCCGCGCGGCACGTGGCAACTCGGGCAGCCGGCGGTCATCGCCGAGCGCACGGGCATGGAGGTCATCGCCGATTTCCGCACGCGCGACGTCGCCGCCGGCGGGCAGGGCGCGCCCTTGGTGCCGATCGCCGACGCCATGCTCTTCGCGTCGAGTGACAAGTGGCGCGTGCTGCAGAACTTGGGCGGCATCGGCAACCTCACCCTGGTGCCGCCGGGCGGGGCCCATGGAGAATCCGAGAACGGGCCATCGCAAGCCGCCGCCGCCGACGCGCTCGCCGCCGTCCGCGCCTTTGACACAGGCCCCGGCGTTTGCATCATCGACGGCGTCACGCGCTCGCTCGTGCCCGACCTTCCCTTCGACCGCGACGGCCGGCTCGCCGGCAAGGGCACGGCCATCGAGTCCGTGCTCGAGGACCTGCTCCGCGACCCGTGGTTCGCCGTGGAGCCGCCCAAGTCCACGGGACGCGAGCGCTACACGCCGGCCTTCATCGCCGATTTCATTACGCGCTGTCGCGCGGCGCGCCCGGACTGCACGGACGAAGACGTGGTCGCGACAGCGACCTGGTTCACGGCGCGCAGCATCGGCCTCGCGTACGAGCGGTTCATTCCGCAGCCCGTGGACGAAGTGCTGCTCTCGGGCGGCGGCGCGCGCAATCCGGCGTTGCGAGAGGCGATCGCGATGACGCTCGCGCCGCGGCTCGTGCGTGACTTCGGCGACCTCTACTTCGACGCCGATGCCAAGGAGGCCGTGGCCTTTGCGTTCCTCGGGTGGCTCCACCTGCAGGGTAAGCCGGGCAACGTGCCCGCCGCCACGGGCGCGCGCGGCCCTCGCATCCTCGGCGCGCGTTACCCGGGTTGAGGCACGACGAGCAGGTCCTCGCGGCGCTGCTCGTGCCCGAGCTGCGCTGGGACCCGGGACACGGCTTCGCGTACCTTCGCGACGCCATCGACGACGCGATCGAGGCCGAGGTCGGCGGGTTCCTCATCACCGGTGGTCCGCGCGACGAGGTGGCCGCGCTCACGCGTGAGTTGCACCGGCGGTCGCACATGCCGTTGCTGATCGCCGCGGACGTCGAAGCCGGGGCGGGAGCGCAGTTCAGCGGCCTCACGGGCTTGCCGCCGGCCGGCGCGCTGGGCGCGTTGCGCGATTCCGAGGTCGTGCGCCGCGCCGCGCGTCTCACCGCCCGCGAGTTGCGCAGCGTGGGAATCAACTGGGCGCTCACGCCCGTCGCCGACCTCGACGTGCATCCCGCCAATCCGTTCCTCGGCGCGCGCGCGTTCGGCGCCGACGCGCAGCGCGTCGCCGAGTGGGTGGTCGAGTGGGTCGACACGTGCCAGGCCGAAGGCGTGCTCGCGGGCGTGAAGCATTTCCCCGGCATCGGCCGCGCGCTGGCCGACCCCGCGCTGACCGCCGTGCATATCGACGAGTTGCCGCGCGTGCTGTGGGCCGAGGACATGCTGCCGTTCCGCGCCGCGACGGACGCGGGCGTGGCCACGGTGTTGGTCGCGAACGTCGTGTTTCCGCGCCTCGACGCCGACGGCGCGCCGGCCTCGCGGTCGCGCCCATTGCTGAGTGAACTGCTGCGCAACGAATTGCACTTCGATGGCCTCATCGTCAGCGATGCGATCTCGCAGACGGCGGCCCGCTTCGGCACCGACGAGCCCACGGCTGCGCTCGAGTCCGTGCAGGCCGGCTGCGACCTGCTGCTCGCCACGTCGGACCTGGGCGGCGTTCTCGACCGGCTCGGCCGCGCGCTCGAAGCCGGCGAACTCGACATCGACGCCATCGAGCTGAGCCGCGCACGCCGGGCTTTTCGCGCGAACTGGGCCAAGCCCACCTCGCGCCCTGAACGGGAACCCACGCTCGACGATGTGCTCTGGGCGCGGCAGGTCGCCGACACGCTCGTGTACGCCGTGCGCGGTGCGATCCCAAACGTCGGGCCGGTTGTGGACGTCATACAGGTGCAGGACGTGGCAGTGGCGCCGTGGGGCGGTTCTGTCACGACCGTGGGTCCGACTGTTGGCGAAACTGCCGCCGAGCCCTCGCCGTTCGTCGCAACCCTCCGGGCGCTGGGCCTCTCCCCGAGACTGGTGGAAGGCCCGACCGCCGAGGGCCGCGGCGCGGTCGTGATCGTTCTGCACGGGGGCGCCGGGCCGGGCAGCGGGCGCGCGGGATTCAGCGACGCGGCGCGTCGGCGCGTGGCAGAGCTGGTGGCCGCAGCGCGCCAGCAGCAGAGGCCGTCGGTGGTCATGATGTTCACCCACCCACGCGCCGTCGGCGAGCTGCCGGAGGCGCCGAATGTGGTGTGCTGCTGGAGTGGGTCGCGGGCGATGCAGGAAGCAGCCGCCCGCCGCCTATAACTACGATGCGCGGAGGGGTGCGGGGCGCCCTACGGTACGGGTTGCGGGGTGGGGTCGGGATGCGAGGGGACCTCAGCTCCCTTCGCACCGTAGTAATCCTCGCACCGCCGTTCCTCCTCGTATCGCGGGCCTCTCGCAGCCTTATACCGTAGGGCGCCTCGCACCGCAGTTTGCCTGCTGCACTCTACCGAACGAGTGCTTGTCCCTTCACCTTTCCGCCGTGCCCGCTTTCCACGCCGAACTCCAGGATGCGCTCGGCCCCTCCTACCAGCTCGATCGCGAGCTGACCGGCGGCGGCATGAGCCGCGTGTTCGTCGCGACCGAGACCGGCCTCGGCCGTACCGTGGTCATCAAGGTGCTGCCGCCGGAGCTCGCGGCGGGCGTCAACCACGAACGGTTCCGGCGCGAGATCCATGTCGCCGCGCAGCTGCAGCATCCGCACGTCGTGCCGCTGCTCTCGGCCGGCGAGCATGGCGCGTTCATCTGGTACACGATGCCGTTCATCCAGGGCCAGTCGGTGCGTGAGGCGCTGGCCAAGGGTCGGCGGTTCGCGGTGCGGGAGGTCGTGAAGATCCTGCGCGACGTCGCCGAGGCGCTCGCGTATGCGCATGGGCTGGGCGTCATCCATCGCGATATCAAGCCGGGCAATGTGCTGCTGCTCGGCTCGCACGCGCTCGTCACCGACTTCGGCGTGTCCAAGGCCATCTCGGCGTCGATCCCGACGAGCGGGTTCACGAGCGCGGGCATGGCGATCGGCACGCCGGCCTACATGGCGCCGGAGCAGATAGCGGCCGACCCCGCGGCGGACCATCGCATGGACCTCTATGCGTTGGGGCTGCTCGCGTACGAGCTGCTCACGGGCGAGATGCCGTTCAAGGAAGACTCGCCGCAGAAGACGATGGCCGCGCAGCTCACGCGCGACCCCGCACCGGTCGAGACCTCGCGCGCGGACGTGCCGCCGGCGCTTTCGGCCTTAGTGCGGCGGCTGCTCGCGAAGGTGCCCGACGACCGGCCGCAGCTCGCGGCCGACGTGGTGACCGCACTGGACGATATCGCGCTCACGTCCGGGCAGTCGATCGCACCGCTCCGGCCCACGCGCCGCGCGGGCGCGTGGCGCACGGTGGGCGTCGCGGCGGCCGGCGTGCTCGTCGTCGTCGCCGCGTGGGCCATCGGGCAGCGTTCGTCCGGGAGCGCGGGAGAGAACGGCGCCGCCGGCAACGGTGCTGCGAACGGGATGGTCGGTGGCGCCGTGGGTGCTGCCGGGGCCATCGCTCCCGCCGCCGCCATGCTCACGCGCGAGGATTCCATCGCCATCGCGCGCGCCGTCGCGCGGCAAATGGCCGACCGCCCGCGCCGCGAGCGCACGGAATCGCGGGGCGTGGACTCCGTGTCGTTGGCGGCGCTCGCCGACTCCCTGCGCGTGCAGGTGCAGCGCTTTGTGTTGGATTCGCTGATCCAGATGGACGCGCGTCGCGTGGCCGCGGGAGCGCAGGAGCTCGCTGGCGCGGCGCTCGCCATGTCTAAGATCGCGCCGGTTCCGGATGCGGCCGCGCGCGTCGCGCCGCCGGGCGCCCCGGGAACGCCCAGCATCGGCGCCTCACGTGTGCGCCGTGTGGTGATCGCGATGCCGCGGCCGTCGCGTGAGCGTCCCGCCGTGGACGCCATGGCCGCGATCCTCGGCGACTCCCTTCGCGCGCGGCTGGCGCAGGACCGCCGCTTCGTGGTCGTCGATGCCGACTCGGCGGCGGACGTGCTGCGCGAGTCGCGCACCGTGGAAACCGTGCGTGAACGGCTCGACGCCGACCTGGTGCTTGCGATCGCGTTCGTCCCCGGGCGTGATTCGCTGCTCGTGCGCATGGTGCACATGCGCGACCTCACCGCCCAGCAGGGATTCGGCTACCGCGTGGTGACGGGCAACGTCTCGTTGCGCGACGCGCCGACCAAGGGCGTCAGCGAGTTCCTGCCACGCGTATTGGGCGCATTGAACTCGATGCTCGAGGGCCAGCCGAACCCGCCTAGCGCACGACCGCCGCGGCGTCCGTAGGCAACTGCTCGGCCAGTCGCGTCGACGGCACCGCATACACGATGCGGCCGTTGCTCTCGGGTGCGCCGCCGTACACGATGCCCACCACCAATCCGCGCGCATCGAACACCGGCGAGCCGCTGGAGCCCTGCGCCGCGTAGGCGTCGAGCTGCAGCGCGCTGTCCATCAGCTTGCTGACGGTGCCCACGCCGAGCGTCGCGGCGGGCCGCAGCGCGTCGATGTCGCCGTCCATGCCGGCAATCGACGTGCCCAGCGGGTAGCCCAGGATCGCAACGGGATCGCCCAGCTGCGCCGCGGTGAGGGTGCGTGCGATGCCGGCGACCACCGGATACGCGCCGGGCCGCTCGATGCGCAGGAACGCGAGCTCGTCTGTCTCGCTGACCGACTCCACGGTCGCCGGCAGCCAGCGGCCGCTCGTGCCGTCGAAAGCCACCGCGATGCGCCGCGCGGCGCGGCCCGCGGCGTCTTGCACGACATGGCGATTCGTCACGATGAGGCCGCTCGGCAGCACGTTGAAGCCCGTGCCGCTCGACGGCGGGCCGCCGCCCTCCTGCATCTCCACCACGATGAAGACGATCGCGTCCTTGTTCTGCGCCGTGACCGCCGCGTAGTCCATGCGCGAGATCACGGCCGTGCGCGCTGTGGCAGTGCGCAGTTCGGCCGAGAGCGTCGAGATGTCGCCGCCGGTCTGCTGCCGCG
>JAKFFA010000008.1:0-51565 GCA_036675455.1 Gemmatimonadaceae bacterium
CGAGCACGATCTCGAGGTCGGCGTCTGTGGCGAAATGGCGTCGGAGCCGCTGATGGCGTTCGCCCTCATCGGCCTCGGGTTGCGCCAGTTGAGCGTGAATCCGCGCGCGGTGCCGATGGTCAAGCGCATCGTGCGCGGCATCAGCATCAGCTTCGCCGAGGAGGCGGCGCAGGCCGCACTCGCGGCGCCCAATGCCGCCATTGCGGAGCGCGAGCTGCGCATCCGGCTGCTGGCCGCGTTTGGCGACGTGCCCTTCCTGCGCGACGGGTTGCTCGGTGCCGGCGACAGGAATATGCTTCCGACCTGACGAGACGCGCCGGCGACCCCGCCGGCGCATTTCCTTATCCCCTCACTCCTCCGCCGTGTTTGCTCGCCAGCTGTTCTCGTCCGAGTCGGTCACCGAAGGACATCCCGACAAGGTCGCCGATGCGATTTCCGATGCGGTGCTCGACGCCATTCTCGCCGAGGATGCCCGGGCACGCGTGGCGTGCGAGACCCTCGTGACAACGGGGCTCGTGTGTGTGGCGGGCGAGATCACGACCGACACGTACGTGGACATTCCGAAGTTGGTGCGCGAGACGGTGGAGCGGATCGGCTACACCGATGCCGCCTTCGGCTTCGACTGCAAGACCTGCGCGGTCATCAGCACGATCGACAAGCAGTCGCCGGACATTGCCCAGGGCGTGGACACGGGCGGCGCCGGCGACCAGGGCATGATGTTCGGCTTTGCGTGCGATGAGACGGACGAGCTGATGCCCCTGCCGATCATGCTGGCGCACAAGCTCACGCGCGCGCTCGCCGAGCGGCGCAAGGACGGCACGTTGCCATGGCTGCGGCCCGATGGCAAGTCGCAGGTGTCCGTGGTGTATGAGGACGGACACCCGGTCGAGGTGGATACCATCGTCATCTCGACCCAGCACTCCGACAGCGTGAAGAACAAGGTCATCCACGAAGCCATCATGCGCGACATCATCGGTGCCGTGATCCCCGACGAGCTGCGGGCGAAGCGCATGAAGACGCACATCAACCCGACGGGACGCTTCGTCATCGGCGGCCCGCACGGCGACGCCGGCCTCACAGGCCGCAAGATCATCGTCGACACGTACGGCGGCATGGGCCGGCATGGCGGCGGCGCCTTCTCGGGGAAGGATCCGTCCAAGGTGGATCGCTCGGCGGCCTATGCGGCGCGCTGGGTGGCCAAGAACATCGTCGCCGCCGGCCTTGCGAAGAAGGTCGAGGTGCAACTCGCCTACGCCATCGGCGTCGCGAAGCCGGTCTCGGTCATGGTCGACACCTTCGGCACCGGCCTGGTCGACGAGCGCGCGATCATGAAGGCGGTGGACGAGGTGTTCGACCTGACGCCCAAGGGCATCATCACCGCGCTCGACCTGCGCAAGCCGATCTACGGGCCGACCGCCGCGTACGGGCACTTTGGCCGTGAGTACGAGCGCGCCGAGCGGTTTGGGCGCAAGGTGCAGCTCTTCACCTGGGAGCGCACGAACAAGAAGGCCGAGCTCAAGCGCGCGGTGCGCGCGAGCTGAGGTGTTTGCACGTATGGGAACCGCCGCATGGTCGAGGTGATCGTGTCGAGGCTGGGACTCGATGCGGCCTCCCAGGCATTTGTGCTGATCCTTGAGGAAAAGGACGGCGAACGCGCGCTGCCAATCTGGATCGGCCGCCCCGAGGCCGAGTCGATTGCGGCGCAGCTCAACGACGTGAAGCGCGAGCGGCCGATGACGCACGACCTCACGCAGGCGATCCTCACGGCGCTCGGCGGGCTGCTGCGTCGCGTGCAGGTCACGCGCGTGCATAACGGCACATACTACGGCGAGTTGCACATCACGCGCGCCGGCCAGTCCCTCGTGGTGGATTCGCGGCCGTCGGACGCGATCGCGATCGCGCTCAGACTCAACGCGCCGATCTACATCGCGGAGTCGCTGTTCGCGGACGAGAATGACGATGAGGAGGGCGGGGAACCCGGCCCGCAGCCGTCCGACTCGGATACGCTCTCGGCCGAGGAATTGAAACGTCACCTTGCGCAGTTGCGACCGGAGGACTTTGGACGCTTTTCATTGTAAGGCTGCCGCCGTGCTGGTCGTCGCGTGCGGTCTTGGCGCGCCGGCGCTGCACGCGCAGGCGGCCACTGAGCGCATGATCAACGGCCGCGTCGTGCGGCCGGCGGGCGAGGGCCTGGCTGGCGTCTCCGGCGCGTGGGCCGTATTGCACCGCGTGGGCACGGACACCGCCGGCCCGCTCGACTCCGTGCGCACGCGCGCGAACGGCGCGTACCGATTTCGCTACCGGCCCAGCGGGGACACGGCGGCGGTGTATTTCGTGTCGACGAACCACGGCGGCGTCGCCTACTTCACGCCGCCGCTCATGGATACCGGCGCGACCCCCGTCGAAGGCGGGCCGGCCGAGCTGGTCGTGTATGACACGACCAGTGCGCCGATCCCGATCGAGGTGCGCGGGCGGCACGTGATCATCACGGCGCCGGACGCGGACGACGACGAATCGCGCAACGTCGTGGAGGTCTATGAGATCAGCAACGACTCGACCCTGACGCGCGTGGCGGGGCCGGACGGCGCGACGTTCGAGGCGCCGTTGCCCAGCGGTGTCACCCAGGTCGCCATGGGCGACGGCGACATTTCGATGAACGCGATCCGGGTGGTGGACGGTCGCGTGCGCATCTCCGCGCCATTGGCGCCGGGCATCAAGCAGTTCTCGTTCTACTACCGGCTCCCGGTGTCCAGCGAGCCGGTCGCATTCGCGCTCGAGCGCGATGTGCCCGTGCTCGAAGTGCTGGTGGAGGATCCGCGCGGCACGGCCACGGGCGCCGGGCTCGTGGAGGTGTCGCCCGCCGTCGTCGACCAGCGACCGTTCAAGCGGTTCCTCTCGCAGGACCCAACCGCCGGCGCCGCGTTCAGCGTGACGGCGCCCGGCGACGCCGGCCGCAGCGGGTTGCGCATCATGCTCGTCGTGACCGCCATCGGTGCGGCGATGCTGCTGGGCCTGGGCATGGCGTTCATGCGCAAGGGACCCGCGGCCTTCGCGCGCCGCCGCGACGGCGACCCCGAGGCGCTCGCGCTCGCCATCGCCGCGCTCGATGCGCGCTTCGAGGCGATCGCCTCGCCGACCAAGGAGCAGCGTGCGCAGCACTTCGTCGAGCGCGCGCAACTCAAGGGCCGGTTGTCGGCCGCGCTTGCGAGGCGCGACGAACTGGGATAGGTTCGACTCACAATCGAAGGCGAACGCGGGACACGGAAGCCGGTGAGATACCGGCGCGGCCCCGCCACTGTAACGGGCACCAACACGTCCGCTCATACAGCCACTGGACCCCGATGAGGAAACGGGGCCGGGAAGGCGAGCGAGACGGCCCGAAGCCAGGAGACGACCCCGTTCGCGCCACTCACAAACCCTCGGGGGAGGGTCCGTGGCGTCAGCGCGTTCGCGTCCTGCCGAACGTCCCGACGTGACCTGAGCTCCTCCGTTGATGCGGAGGAGCTTTTTTGTCGGCACGGATGCGGGATCATGGGACGATGGAATTCGGTCGCTGGCTGGTTGTGGCGCTGCTTGGCGCGACGGTGGCGGTCGGCTGTGGCGGCGACACGCGCGGCGACACGCGCGGTGACACGCGCGGCGACACGCGCGGCGACACGCGCGGCGACAGGCCCGACGCGGCGGCCGCGGATGCGCCGGTCATCACGGTCGACGACTTCGGCGATACGCTGCGCCTCGCCGCGCCGGCGCAGCGCGTGGTCTCGCTCAATCCCGTCTTCACCGAACTCGTCTTCGCACTCGGCTACGGCGACCGACTCGTCGGCCGCACGAGCTGGGATCTGTACCCTGCGGCCGCGCGCGCCATCCCTGACCTGGGGGATGGCATGCAGCCGAACGTCGAAGCCGTGCTCGGCGCACGACCGGATCTCGTGCTGCTGTACGCGAGTCCGACCAACCGCGCCGCCGCGCAACAATTGCGCGCGGCCGGTGTGCCGACGCTGACATTGCGCACGGACCATGTCGCCGACCTGGCCCGCGTCGCGCCGATCATCGGCGCCGCGTTCGGTGATCGCGCGCGCGGCGCTTTCGTCGCCGACACCGTGCGTGCATCGCTCGACCGCGTGCGTGCGATGCCGCGACCGCCCGCCCCGCGTACGGTGTTCTGGCACATCTGGGAGAGTCCGCTGCTGACGATCGGTGCGGGCAGCTACATGAGCGAACTCGTGCAGATTGCCGGTGGCCAGAATGTGTTTTCCGACATGCGCTCGCCGTCACCGCAGGTCTCGCTCGAGGAGGTCGCGCGCCGAGACCCGTGGGCCATCCTTGCGGGGCCGAACAGCGCGCGGACAATCCGCTCCGCGCCGGAGTGGCAGGCCGTGCGCGCCGTGCGGGAAGGACGCGTGCTGGTCGCGGACACGACGCTGGTGGGACGGCCCGGCGTGCGCATGGGCGAGGCCGCGCGGCACCTGCGCGCGCTGATCATGGGCGACACGGCGCGATGACCAGTGTGCGCGCGGGCGTTTGGATCGGCCTCGTCGTCGTGCTCGCGCTCGCCGTGACCGCGGGCTTGGGCGGTGGGTCCGTGCCGATCGCGCCGGTCGACGTGTGGCGAGCGCTCCTTGGCGATGGCGACCACTTTGTGGTGTCCATCGTGCGCGACCTGCGCTTGCCGCGCATTGCGCTCTCGGTGATCGTGGGTGCGGGTCTTGCGGCCAGTGGGACGGCGTTGCAGGCGACGCTGCGCAATCCGCTCGCCGAGCCATACCTGCTCGGCGTATCGGGCGGCGCGGCCGTGGGGGCGGTCGCCGGGGTCGTGTTGGGGCTGTCTTCGCCGGCGCTGTTGCCGGTGGCGGCGTTCGGGGGCGCCATCGCGGCCGTCGTGCTCGTGCTGCTCGTGGCGCGCGCGTCGGGCGCGCACGCGGACCCTCGCGTGCTGCTCATGGCCGGCGTCGTGGTCGGCGCCTTCTGTAACGCGGCGATCATGGTGGCGCTCGCCACGGCGCCCGAGGACACGGTGCGTGGCGCGTTGTGGTGGATGATGGGCTCCGTCGGCGATGCGCAGTGGGCGACCGTACGCGGCATCGCGCTCTATGTGGCCATCGGTTTCGGCCTGCTGGTCTGGTGGGGCCGTGACATCGACGTGCTGGCGCTCGGCGAGGACGCCGCGGCGTCATTGGGGCTCGACGTGGAGCGCGTCACGCGGCGCATCTTCCTCACGGCGTCGCTGCTCGCCGCGGCCACCGTCGCGGGGGCGGGCCTCATCGGATTCGTCGGACTCGTCGTGCCGGCCATCGCGCGCGCCCTCGGCGCGCGGGCGACGCGCGAGACGGTGCTGGCGTCCGCGCTCGCCGGCGCCGCGCTCGTGGTGCTGGCCGACCTGGTCGCGCGCACCGTGCTGCGACCGGCCGAGTTGCCGCTGGGGGCGGTGACGGCACTCATCGGCGTGCCGTTCTTCCTGTGGCGGCTGCGGGGTGTGCGATGATCCGGGCCGATTCGGTGGTCCTGCGCTATCGCGCCTCCGCGGAGCCGGCCGTGCGCGCCGTCTCCTTCGAGGCGCCGGCCGGTCGCATCACGGCCCTCGTCGGTCCCAATGGCAGCGGCAAGAGCACGATCGTGCGCGCGCTGTTGGGTCGCATGACGCCCGAGAGCGGTCGCGTCATGCTGGATGGTACGGACCTCACCACCCTTGACCGGCGGACGGTCGCCTCGCGCATGGCCATCGTCCCGCAGCGCGAGGAACCGGTCTTCCCGTTCCCCGTGCGCGAGTTCATCGCGCTGGGGCGCTATCCGCACGGCGGCGCGTTCGCCGGCCGCAGTGCGGCGGACCGCGCGGCCATCGAGCGCGCCGTCGCCTTGGCCGGCGTCGAGCCGTTCCTCGACCGTTATACCAATGAGCTATCCGGCGGCGAGTGGCAGCGCGTGCGGATCGCACGCGCGCTCGCGCAGGGCGGCGGCGCCCTCGTGCTCGACGAGCCGACGACGTTCCTCGACATCGCGCACGAGATGGCGGTGTTCGAGTTGCTGGATGCGCTGGCGCGTTCGGGGCAGGCCGTCCTGCTCGTGAGCCACCAGCTCAACCTCGTGGCCCGCTTCGCGGACCACATCGTCTTGCTTCACCACGGTGCCGTAGCCGCCGCCGGGACGCCGGCGGACGTCATGCGGGGCAGCGTGCTCGAGCGCGTCTACGAGTGGCCACTCGTCGTCGCGCGCGATCCCGCCGTGGGTGCTCCCGTCCTCGTGCCGCTGCGCGGCCGGGGAACCCGTTGATCACCTCCAAACATTGAGCGTGCCGTGAACAGGTTGCTGAAGCTCTCCATGCAGGTCCTTGTCGGATCCGTCCTCGTGCCGGCGGCCGCGTCGGCGCAAGCGTCGGGCGATACCACTGAAGTGCCCACCGTGGTTGTGACGGCCACGCGCGGCACGGCTGCGCTGCGCAGTCATACGGCCACGGTCAGCGTGCTGGACGGCGCTGCGCTGCGCGCCGAAGGCGTGACGCACTTGGGCGATGCGTTGCGCCGCGTGCCGGGCCTCGCGCTCTCGCGCACATCGTCGTTCGGGTCGCAGGTCGCGCTGTTCACGCGCGGTGGGCAGTCCAACTACACGCGCGTGCTCATCGATGGCGTGCCGCTCAATGAGCCGGGCGGTACGCTGGACCTGGGACGCATCACGCTTGATGGCATCGAACGCATTGAAGTGGTGCGCGGGCCGGCCAGTGTGCTGTATGGCTCGGAGGCCGTGACGGGCGTGATCCAGCTCTTCACGCGCCGCGGCGATGGCCGCACACGCGTGGACGCCGAAATCGGTGGCGGTTCGTATGGCGCCCAACGCGCGGCGCTGGGCGTGTCGGGCGGCATCGGCCGCATAGACGGCGCGGCGGACGGCGCGCGAGAGAGCGCCGCGGGTGGACGCCCGCCGGTGATCTGGTCCCTACGCGGCGACCACCATGCGAGCAACGGCATCCTCGCGTTCAACAATGCCTACCGCAACGATGGCCTCGTCGCGTCGGTGGGCACGACCCCGGGCTCCGCCATTGCCGACGTGAGCCTGACGGCGCGGTACAACGGATCGTTGTACGAGTTCCCGACGGGCTCCGACGGCACGCCCGAGGACCGCAACGCGCGGCGCACCGTGCACCGGCTCATGCTCGGACTCGATGCGGCGCGGCGCTGGAGCGAGCGCGTCGACACGCGCGTGCAGTTGTCCTCGAGCGAGTTTCGGCCACGCGACGATGACGGGCCGGATGACGCCGCGGACACCACGGGATTCTACGGCTACCACGCGCGCGCGACGGTGCGGCGCTTCCTCGCCGACTCGCGCACGACCGTCCGTGTCGGCGACGACCAGTACCTGACCGTCGGCGGCGAAGTGGGTCGCGACACGGAGCGCGGCAGCGCGCTGTCGTTGAGCGAGTTCGGCGATTCGCCGTCGTCGTTCCGTGCGGCGCGTGACAACGCGGCGATCTACGCGCAGGCCATGGGCGACGCCGGAGCCGTGTCGTATACGCTTGGTGGGCGGCTCGACGACAACAGCGCGTTCGGCACATTCCATACGATGCGGGCGGGGCTTGCCTGGCGTGTGGGCGCGGCGACCCGCGTGCGCGCGTCGGCGGGCAATGCGTTCAAGGCGCCCAGCTTCTTTGAGAACTTCGCCGAAGGCTTCACCGTGGGGAATCCGGCCCTGCGCCCGGAGCGCACGCGGTCGGCGGAACTGGGCGTGGAGACCGTGCTCGGCTCTGGCGCCTCAGTGCGCGTGACGGGGTTCACGCAGCGCTTCACGGATCTCATCCAGTACACGGGCGCGCCGCCATCTGCCGGCGAACCGAACTTCTACAACATCGCCGCCGCCAACGCCGGCGGCGTGGAAGTGGAGGCGTCGTTCCCGGCCGTTGCCGGGTTCGCCGTGAGCACGGGTTACACGTGGACCGACACGCGCGTCGTCGACGCCGGGTTTGACGCGGGCGCGTCTGCGAATTTCGTCGAAGGCGGGCGATTGCTGCGGCGGCCGGAGCACGTTCTCACGGCGTTGGTCACGAGACCCCTCGGGGACGTCGGCCACCTGAGTCTGCTCGCGACCCACACCGGGGAGCGCGAAGACCGCGACTTCGGCACCTTCCCGGCCAGCGTCGTGTTCCTGGCCCCGTACACCACGGTGGACGTCTCAGCGGAACTCACGGCGGTCGACCGGCTCGTGCGCGGCGCCACGCTGCTGCTGCGCGTCGAGAACGCCGCGAATGTGCGCTACCGGGCCATCGCCGGGTTCGATACCCCGGGCCGGACGCTCTCTGTTGCGCTTAAATTGCGGAGGTGATCCAGACCGACGCGATCGTCCTGCACGGATTCGACTACCGCGAGACCTCGCGCATCGTGCGGCTCGCGACGCGCGAGGCGGGCGTCATCTCCGTGATCGCGCGCGGTGCCAAGCGCCCGAAGAGCCGCTTCGGGCAAGGGCTGGACCTGTTCACGAGCGGGGTGGCGCAGGTCAGCGTCACCCCGACCCGTGACCTGCACACGATCGCCTCGTTCGACGCGACGCGGGCGCGGCCCGCGCTCGCGGCGTCGCTGCATCGGTTCGGCGCCGCGGCGGCGCTGGGCGAGTTGTGCATCCGGTTCGGCTCGGACGACGTGCAGGCGTCGATCCACGATGTCCTCGCCGAAGGCCTCGATGCGCTCAGCATCGCGTCGGATGATGACGTCGCTGCGCGCGCGCTCGCGGCGGCGTGGCGGCTCGTGGCGGAGCTTGGGTTTGCTCCCTCGCTCGACGCGTGCGCGCTCTGCCACCGGCCCATCGCCGCGGACGAGCCCGCGCGTTTCGCCCACCGCGCCGGCGGTGTGCTTTGCCGCCTCTGCGCCACCGCTGCTCCCGGTGCGCGCACGCTGCCGGCCGGCGCCCGTTTTGCCCTCAGCCAGTGGGCGGCCGGGGCGGACGCGCCCCCACTCGACGCGCCCAGCGCGCGAGCGCACCAACGGCTGCTGCGCGAGTTCCTCGAGGAGCATCTCGCGGATGGCCGCGCGATGCGGGCTTGGGTGGCGTGGGAGTCGCTCGCGCGCTGACATCCGCGACCGTGGCATGAGATTCAGGTGAGCGCTGACACGCGCGTCACTCATCGTGCCGAAATGGCGTAGGTTCAGGGGCGCGGGAGTTGCATTGGTCAGTCACGGTTCCGCGCAATCGCCGCGATCAGAAAAGTACCAGGCAGGCTATCCCCGCGATCGAATCGACTCCCATGAATCCTGACCGCCTGACCGTCAAGAGTTCCGAGGCCCTGACCGACGCCATCGCACAAGCGCGTCGGAACGGGAACCCGCAGGCGCACGACACACACCTGCTGCTCGCCCTGCTCGCGCAGGACGAGGGTATCGTCGTACCCATCCTGCAGAAGCTCGGCGTCGCCGTGCCGGCGTTGCGCGAGGCCCTCGAACGCGAGGTCGCGCGCTATCCCAAGCAGTCGGATGCGCAGCCCGGCCTGGCGCGTGAGCTCAACGCGGTGTTCGACCAGGCGGAGAAGGAGGCCAAGTCGCTCGGCGACGAGTACATCTCGACCGAACACCTGTTGATCGCGCTCTCCGACGCCAAGGGGAGTGAGACGGCGTCGTTGCTGAAGGCGCAGCGCGTGACGCGCGCCGGGCTGCTTGATGCGCTCAAGTCCGTACGCGGCGCGCACCGGGTCACCGACCAGACCCCTGAGAACCAGTACCAGGCGTTGCAGAAGTTCACGCGGGACCTCACGGAAGACGCCCGCAAGGGAAAGCTCGACCCCGTGATCGGTCGCGACGAGGAGATCCGGCGCGTCGTGCAGGTGCTTTCGCGCCGCACGAAGAACAACCCCGTGCTCATCGGCGAACCCGGCGTCGGCAAGACGGCCATCGCCGAGGGACTCGCCCAGCGCATCGTCAACGGCGACGTGCCCGAGTCGCTGCGCAACAAGCGGCTCGTGTCACTCGATATCGGCGCGCTGATCGCGGGTGCCAAGTTCCGCGGCGAGTTCGAGGAGCGGCTCAAGGCCGTGCTCAAGGAGATCACCTCGAGCGAGGGTCAGTTCGTGGTGTTCATCGACGAGATGCACACCATCGTCGGGGCGGGCAAGGCCGAGGGCTCGATGGACGCGGGCAACATGCTCAAGCCGATGCTCGCGCGCGGCGAGCTGCGCGTCGTCGGCGCCACCACGCTCGACGAATACCGCACGCACATCGAGAAGGACCCCGCGCTTGAGCGCCGCTTCCAGCCCGTGTACGTGGGCGAGCCGACGGTCGAGAACACGATTGCGATCCTGCGCGGGCTCAAGGAGCGCTATGAATCGCACCACGGCGTGCGCATCACGGACGCGGCCGTGGTCGCCGCGGCCACGCTCTCCAACCGCTACATCGGCGACCGTTTCCTGCCGGACAAGGCCATCGACCTGATGGACGAGGCCGCGTCGCGCCTGCGCATCGAGATTGACTCGCTGCCGCAGGAGATCGACGAGGTCGAGCGCCGTATTGTGCAACTCGAGATCGAGCGCCAGGCCCTGCAGAAGGAGAAGGACGCCGCCTCGGTCGAGCGGCGAGACGCGCTGGAGCAGCAGCTCGCCCAGCTGCGCGAGCAGAGCGGCGGCATGAAGGCCCAATGGCAACTCGAGAAGGACGCCTTGGGCAACGTCGGCAAGCTCAAGCAGCGCATCGACGAGGCGCGCACCGAGGCCGAACGGGCCACGCGCGCCGGCGATTTGGGCAAGGCCGCGGAGATCCAGTATGGCACCGTGCCCAAGCTCGAGCAGGAGTTGCGCGAGGTCGAGGCGAATCTCTCGTCGCAGCAGGCCGGCGGCGCGAAGTTCCTCAAGGAGGAAGTCACCGCCGACGACATCGCCGAGATCGTCGCGCGCTGGACGGGCGTGCCCGTCACGCGCATGCTCGAGTCCGAGCGCGAACGCCTCGCCAAGCTCGACCAGGAACTCGCCAAGCGTGTCATCGGGCAGACGGAGGCGGTCACCGCGGTGGCCGACGCCGTGCGACGCTCACGCGCCGGCCTGCAGGATCCCAATCGGCCGATCGGTTCGTTCGTCTTCCTCGGCCCCACGGGCGTGGGCAAGACGGAGACGGCGCGGGCGCTCGCGCATTTCCTGTTCGACGACGAGCAGGCCATGGTGCGCATCGACATGTCCGAGTACATGGAGAAGCACGCCGTCGCGCGTCTCGTCGGCGCGCCGCCGGGCTACGTCGGCTACGAGGAGGGTGGGCAGCTCACCGAGGCGATCCGCCGCCGGCCGTACAGCGTGGTGCTCTTTGACGAAATCGAGAAGGCGCATCCGGATGTCTTCAACATCCTGCTGCAAATCCTCGATGACGGCCGCCTGACCGACGCACAGGGCCGCACCGTGGACTTCCGCAATACCGTCATCATCATGACATCCAACATCGGCTCAACGTGGATCCTCGAGTCGGGCACGGCCGACTGGACCGCCGTCGAGGAGAAGGTGACAGCCGCGCTGCGCGGGCACTTCAAGCCTGAGTTCCTGAACCGCGTGGACGACATCATCATCTTCCGTCCGCTGGCCGAGGAGCAGCTCGCGCACATCGTGGAGCTGCAGCTGGGACGCATGGATGCCTTGCTGGCCGACAAGCAGATGACGCTCGACATGACCGACGAGGCCAAGCATCTCATCGCGACAGCCGGCTACGACCCGGCGTTCGGTGCGCGGCCGCTCAAGCGCGCGATCCAGCGGCTGCTGCAGAACCCGCTCGCACTGGCGATCCTCGAGGGACGATTCGCAGATGGCGACCATATCCGCGTGACGGCGGCGGGCGACAAGCTGGCGTTCGAGAAGGTGGCGTGACCGGTCCTGTCACGTTCGCCTCGCGCGCCGAGGAGGACGCCTGGTGGATGGGGCAGGCGCTGGCGGAGGCGGCCAAGGTGGCGGCCACGGGCGAGGTGCCCGTCGGCGCCGTCGTCGTGCACAACGGTGCGGTCGCGGCCCGCGGCGCGAACGCGATGGTCGCCTCCAAGGACCAGACGCAGCACGCCGAGATGCGCGTGCTGCGCGCGGCCATGTATGCGGTGGGCGACACCCGGCTCACGACGGCGACGCTCTATGTGACACTCGAGCCCTGCGCGATGTGCGCAGGGGCGATCGTCCTGGCGCGCGTGGGACGCGTCGTCTTCGGCGCCTGGGACGACAAGGCCGGCATGGCGGGCTCGATCCACGACCTGCTGCGCCACCCGCGCCTCAACCACCGGCCGGAAGTGCAGGGCGGCGTGCGCGAGGAGGAATGCGCGGCGCTGCTCACGGCATTTTTCCAGGCAAGACGCGGCGCCTAAGATTCCGGTATTCCCCAGCCAGCGACGTCAGTCCTGCCACACCAACCGGAAGAGTCCAGGAAGGTCGATATCAAGCGCCGGGACTGACACCGTCGGCTTCCACCGAAGCACGCCGTCGACGGTCGTCGAGCGAACGTCGTCAGGTCTCCAGACATCCACAAGACGCGCGTCCGGGTCGACGATCCAATATTCCGGCACACCGACGCGCTGGAACTTCTTGCGCTTCACGACGCGGTCGGAACGGGCGGTGGAAGGAGAGAGGACCTCGATGACCAGAGTCGGGATGTTGAAATCCGACCACTCGATCGGCTCCCTCCCATTCACCGGCTCGCCAATGAACAGGTCCGGTTGGAGCACCTGCCCCGACCGGAAATCAAGATCCGCCGGAGACATTGAGACCGCACCGAGACCGTGCGCGCGCACGTACGGTGCAAGGCGGAGCAGGAACTCCATGACGGTGCGCTGGTGAACGCCGCGTGGACTTGAACTCACGAGGAGTTCGCCGTCGACAAGCTCGTAGCGCTTCCCGTCATCGGGCAGCGCGAGCACCTCCTCGCGAGTCCAAACACGCACCGCGTTCGGCATAGCCACAGCGTACGCTCGGCGACGGGATTTGCGCAATACTTCACGCGCAGACGATACGCGCCGCCCGTTGAGCGTCCGGCATAGTCGGAATGCGGTCGACATCAAATCGACACGCGTGAATGTCGCCCGAGATGAGGCGGGCGCCCCCGCATCCCCAATCCCACCCCGCATCCCGTACCGCCGGGCGCCCCGCATCCCACCTCGCATTGTGGTTGACCGACTAGGGTGACCGATTAGTTTTCCTTGACTCTGGACAGATGGCCGAGTGGTTGAAGGCACCGGTCTCGAAAACCGGCATACCGGCAACGGTATCGTGAGTTCGAATCTCACTCTGTCCGCTCGCAGGGAAGTGCGGAAAGACGTGCGCGACGCGCTGGGTTCGCCCGGCGCGTCGTCGTTTACGAGGTCGTCGCGCGGCGCGAAGCTTTCGACGCCGATGCGCCGTAACACCGAGGAACTTGGGACGGGTGGCCGAGTGGTTTAAGGCGCACGCCTGGAAAGCGTGTGTGCGTTAACGCGTACCGTGGGTTCGAATCCCACCCCGTCCGTGGCAAAGCAACGGCAGGCACCCAACCGGTGTCTGCCGTTCGTCGTGTCGGCCACCGCGAACTGCCACCGCCACCGACGCGACGTCCGGCGCCTTGCTCCGTTGCCCACTCGTGCCGTGCCCGTCACCGCGCCGTTGCCTCGCCGGGCAAACCTTCCCGCGCAAACCGGTGTCACACCCAGTGAACGCAGGAGCAGCCATGGAACCCACGATGACGAGAACCGCAGACAACCAAGTACAGCTGTTCGACGAGCACGGCGCGCTGATCGGAACGATCGTGCGCCCCGTGACGACCGAAGTGCTCGGCCCCGGCGCGGAGAAGGTCTACCTCGCCCGCCGCCCGGCGGGGCACACGGAGACCGTCCGGGCTGCCTGAACTCCCATAAACGCACGCCCCACCCCATATTGGTGGGGATGTCCTCGTCCCCCAGCGTCGTCTTGAACACGCGCGCCGTCGCGCGCACGATCTCCCGCATGGCGGACGAGATCATCGAACTCAATGACGGGACCGACCGCCTGATCCTCGTCGGCATCCAGCGGCGCGGCGTGCAGATCGCCGAGCGCATCGCCGACGTGATCCGCGAGCGCGAGAAGGTGGACGTCCCGCGCGGCGCACTCGACATCACGCTCTATCGCGACGACCTGCAAACGGTCGGGCCGCGCCCCGTCGTCGGCAAGACGCACCTGCCGGCGGCGCTCGAGGACCGCGTGGTCGTCATCGTCGATGACGTGCTCTACACCGGCCGCACGATCCGCGCGGCGCTCGACGAGCTCGCCGACTTCGGCCGTCCGTCGCGCATCATGCTCGCGGTCCTGGTCGATCGCGGCGGGCGCGAGCTGCCGATCCACGCGGACGTCGTCGGCAAGAAGCTCGACGTACCGGCGGGCGGGCGCATCGATGTGCTCGTCCCGTCCCTCGACGACCGCGACGAAGTCGTCCTCTACGGCGGCTCCGCGTGAGCGAGGCCGTCCTCGGCAAGGATCTCCTCGGGCTCGCCGGCCTCACCCGCGAGCAGATCACCACCATTCTGGACGTCGCCGAACCGCTCAAGGAAATCTCCGAGCGCGCCATCAAGAAGGTGCCGACGCTGCGCGGCATGACGGTCGTCAACCTGTTCTTTGAGCCGTCCACGCGCACGCGCATCTCGTTCGAGTTCGCCGAAAAACGCATGTCGGCCGACACGGTCAACGTGGCGGTCGCGGCCTCCAGCGTGTCGAAGGGCGAGACGCTCGTGGATACCGCGCGCAACCTCGAGGCGATGCGCATCGACATGGTCGTCGTGCGGCATCCTGGCTCGGGCGCCGCGCGCTTCCTCGCCGAGCGCATCGAATCCAACGTGGTCAACGCCGGCGACGGCACGTGCGAGCATCCCACGCAGGGGCTGCTCGACCTGCTGACGCTGCGCGACAAGCTGGGGTCGCTCGAGGGCAAGCGTATCTGCATCTGCGGCGACGTGCTGCACTCGCGCGTGGCGCGCTCGAACATCTGGGGCCTGCAGGCGATGGGCGCCGAGGTCGCCGTGTGTGGTCCGCGCTCCCTGCTGCCGGGCGCCATCCGCGAGATGGGCGTGCAGGTGTTCGACCGCATCGAGGCCGCCATCGAGTGGGCCCACGCACTCAATATCCTGCGCCTGCAACTCGAGCGCATGCATGGTGGTTACATCCCCTCCCTGCGCGAATACAACCGCGTGTTCGGGCTCTCGCGCGCGCGGCTCGAACGTGCCCCGCGCGACCTTTTCATCCTTCACCCCGGGCCGATGAACCGAGGCGTGGAAATCGACTCCGATGTGGCCGACGGCCCGCACAGCGTGATCCTGAACCAGGTGACCAACGGCGTCGCGGTGCGTATGGCCGTGCTGTATCTGCTGGCCGGCGGGCGCTCGGCACTCGCCGGGGCGGCTCGCGCAGGGGGGGCGGACGCATGACGAAGCACGAACTGCCCGCGCCGCTGCTGCTGCGCGGTGGCCGTCTGGTGGACCCGTCGCAGGGACTCGACGCGGTCGGGGACCTGCTGCTCGTGGATGGCAAGGTCGCGTCGATCGGCGGGACGATCACTGGTCCCGATGGCGCCACGGTCGTCGACTGTGCCGGCCAGGTCGTCGCACCGGGCATGATCGATGTACACGTGCACCTGCGCGAGCCGGGCCGCGAAGACGTCGAGACCGTCGCGACGGGTGCGCATGCGGCCGCCGCCGGCGGGTTCACGGGCATCTGCGCCATGCCGAACACACGACCGGTCACCGACAACCAGGCGACCGTCGGCTTCGTGAAGCGGCAGGGCGAGGAGGCGGGCTTCGCGCGTGTGTATCCGTACGGCGCGATCTCCGTGGGACAGAAGGGCGAAACGCTCGCGGAGTTCGGCGAGATGGTCGCGGCCGGCGCCGTTGCCGTCAGCGATGACGGCCGTCCCGTGGAGAGCGCCCATCTCATGCGCACGGCGCTCGAGTATGCGCAGACCTTCGGCATTCCGGTGGTGGAGCACTGCGAAGTCATGGCGCTCGCGGCGGATGGCTCCATGAACGAGGGCATCGTCTCTGCGCGGCTCGGACTGCGGGGCATCCCCGCCGAGGCGGAGGAGATCGACGTCGCGCGGTGCATCCTCCTCGCCAAGCTCACCGGCGGGCACGTGCACCTGTGCCACCTGAGCACGAAGGGATCGGTCGACCTCGTGCGCTGGGGCAAGGACCAGGGTGTGAACGTCACCGCCGAGGTGTGCAGCCACCACATCTCGCTCACCGAAGACGCGGTCGGTAACTACGACACGAACGCGAAGATGAACCCGCCGCTGCGCACGGCGCGCGACGTGGAGGCCCTGCAGGCGGGGCTGCGCGACGGCACCATCGACCTGCTTGTGACGGATCACGCGCCACACCACTACGACGAGAAGGAGCGCGAGTTCGCCGACGCGCCGAATGGCATCGTCGGGCTGGAGACGGCACTGGGCGTCAACATCTCGTGGTTGCTCGAGCCGGGCATCCTGTCGCTAACGGAACTCGTGGACCGGATGTCGTGCCGCCCGGCCAAGGTCTTCCATCTGCCCGGCGGGACACTCGCAAAGGGGGCGCCGGCCGATGTCAGCGTGTTCGATCCCGCGCGGCGCTGGACGGTCAACCCGTCGCAGTTCAGGTCGAAGGGCCGGAACACACCGTACGGCGGGCGCGAACTTACCGGACAGGCCACGTGTACCGTCGTGGGCGGTCGAATCGTCCATCGTCTGGAGGAATGACGACAGCAAGAGGTCTAACCGGAACAGAGATGCCCAAGTCGGAGTCCACACGCATTGAGGCGCTTGAGTCGCTCCTCAGGGATCGCCGGAAGCACGAGAGCTTCCTCGCGAAACTCGAGGAGCGTCGTGCGTCCACGCCCGAGGGCGTCTACCGCAAGCTGCGCGAGGAGTACCAGACCCGGCTGACGGACCTGCAGGTGCGCGCCGCCGCCGAGGCCGAAGGCCTGGCGGAAGACGCCGAGTCGGATTCGGCAGCGGTCGCCGAGATCGAGGAGCGCCTCGAAGCGGCCCACGAGGAGCGCATCGAGGGCGAGCTGCGTGCCGAGGTCGGTGAGTTCGAGCCGAAGGACTGGGCGAAGAAGCAGGCCGTGCTCAACGCGACCATTGCGCAGCTCGAGAAGGAGCGTGACGCGCGCAAGGGCGCCACGGAGCGACTGCGCGAACTGCTTGAGGAAGCCGGGCGACCGCCCGAGCCGCTTGCGCCGACCTCACAAGTGAAGGAGCCGTCGACCGGCCCATCGCGTTCCGTCGCGACCGACCGCCATGGGTCGGGGCCCTCGCGTCCAGCATCGCCGATCTCCGGGGCGCCGTCCTTCGACGAACTGGCATTTCTCAACTCGGTGGTCGGCCGCGCGTCGCAGCCCGTCGCGGCACCGTCGCGACCGTCCAAGCCGGTCGCCGCCCAGCCTGAGGAGACCAGCGCGCCGGCTACCAAGGCCGATCCGATGTCGAAGCCTGCGAAGTCCGACTCGCCATCACCTGTCGAGCCGACGAACACCGCGGCGACCGAGGGCAGCGGGGACGAGCCCAAGTCGGGGCCCTCGTACTCGGGACCCTCGGGAGAACCGCCGTCCGTGCCGACGTCGCCGGTATCGCCCGCACCCGGCTCGGCGGGCGGAACGGGCACACCGCCCGCGCCGACGGGTCGGTCGTTCCTCGAGCCATCCACGGACCCGATCATTGAACCGCGCTCGCATTCCTCGGCCTCTCCCGCGGACGACGAGCCGCCCGGTCCGCTCGGCCGGCCCACGCCTCGGACCTCCGAGGCGATCAAGACGCTCAAGTGTCAGGAGTGCGGTACGCTCAACTATCCCACCGAGTGGTACTGCGAGCGCTGCGGCGGGGAACTCGCGGCACTCTGAGCGCAGGAGGCCGCGCAACGAGATCTGGCCGCGGCGACAAAGGAAACGCCGCGCTCCCGGAGGAGCGCGGCGTTCGTCGTTCGTGCGGCGGACGCTTACTTCGCGGCCGTCTTCGCGAGCTTCGACTTCTGTCGCGCAGCCGCGTTCTTGTGAATGAGTCCCTTGCGCGCGGCGCGGTCGAGCAACTGCACGGCCTTCATGCGCTCCGACGGCGATGATTCGGCGAGCTTGGCGGACTTCAACGCCGTCCGGAGCGTGGCGCGCTGACCACGGTTACGCACGGTGGCCGTGCGGGTCTTGCGCATGTTCTTCTTCGCGGACGCGATTCTTGGCACTGACTGGTCTCGTGATATTGGAAATCGGGCGCGCGCGGAACCGCACACCGTAGCCGTTGAATCCTAGATGGCACCCAGGGCTAAGTCAAGTGACGGCGGTGCTTTGACTCCGCCCCATCAGCGGTCTACCTTTCGCCTCGACTGCCCGTGACGGGCCTCCTCCAGCCGCGCGGCGCATTTGGAACCGTTTCAGACGTTCATCCTGGTGGCCCCCATCCTCCTGTTCTCCGTGGTGGCCCACGAATACGCTCATGGCTACGCGGCGCTGCGACAGGGCGATCCCACCGCGCAGTCCCTCGGACGCCTGACCTGGAATCCGGTCAAACACATCGATCCGTTCCTCACGATCCTCATGCCCCTCGTGATGTTCATGACGCTTGGCGTCGCATTTGGTGGGGCGAAGCCGGTGCCCGTGGACCCACGCAACTATCGCAATTATCGACGCGGCGACATCATCGTCTCACTCGCGGGGATCGCCGCCAATCTCGCGCTCGCCGTACTGCTGACCGTGAGTATCATCGCCGTGCACTACGTGGCCCGTCTGGTGCCGGCGCTCAGTTCGTTCGTCGGCTTCATGCAACTCATGTTCATCTACGGCATCACGATCAACCTGCTGCTTGCCGTGTTCAATTTGATGCCCATCCCGCCGCTCGATGGTTCGCACGTCGTGAAACATCTGCTGCCGCCCGCCTGGGCACGGCAGTACCAGCGACTCGCAGGCGTGGGCTTCATGCTGTTGATCGCGCTGGTCGTGTTCGGCGAAGGGCTGCTGACAGCGTGGCTCGAGCCCGTGTTCTTCCTTGGCGGACTCGCCATCAACCTCGTTGCGCCTTTCGTGATTCCGAGCCCATGGACCTCGTGACCGACGACAACGGCCGCTCACCGGCCGACGGCGCGTTCGTCGTCGATTTTGCGGGCTTCAACGGCCCGCTCGACCTGCTGCTGGCGCTGCTGCGCGACGAGCAGGTGGATATCTACGACATCCCGGTGGCGCGCGTCTGTGAACAGTTCCTCGTGCGCATGCACGAGCTCAAGCTCAACGAGGCGGCCGAGTACCTTGAGATGGCGGCGCGCCTGATCCGCATCAAGGCGCAGATGCTGTTGCCGCGTAAGGACGGCGCCGACGACTGGGAAGACCCGCGCGCGGAGTTGGTGCGCCGCCTGCTCGAGTACCAGCAGATGCGCGAAGTCGTCGACGTGCTCGAGCGCCTTGGCGAAGACCGCCGCAACCGATTCGCGCGCACCTACATGGCGCAGCCCGCCGCGCCACCGCCGGCGCCGCTCGCGCTCTCGCTGTCGGACCTGCTCGTGGCGGTCGACCGCGTGCTGCGCGCGTCGCGCAAACCGACCATTCATGAGGTGATCCCGCGCGCGCTTGACGTGGATGGCGCGATGCAAGTCGTGCGCGCCGTCCTGCAATTGCGGGCGAATGCGCGCTGGCGCGATGTCGTGCGCGACGACGCGGAGCCGTGGGAAGTGCTCAGCGGGCTGCTCGCGCTGCTCGAACTGGCCAAGCGCGGCGAGCTGCATATCACCCAACCTAGACCTTTTGCCGACGTGGAGATCCGCCGTGAATTCGCTGGCGAAGCTGCTTGAGGCCGCGCTCTTCGCGAGCCCGCGCCCCATCCCGACCGATGAACTGGCGGCGCTCGATCCCGAGTCGTCGCCGGCTGCGGTGCAGGCCGCGCTCGACGAGTTGCGCGAGCACTATGACGTCGATGGCCACGGCGTGGAGTTGCTCGACGTAGGCGGCGGCTGGCAGGTGCTCACGCGCCCCGAGTACACGGAAGCGATTGAGCGCGCGCAGATGGCGGTGCGGCCCGCGCGGCTCTCGGCCGCCGCACTGGAGACGCTCGCCATCATCGCCTACCGGCAGCCCATTGGGCGCGCCGAGGTCGCCGAAATCCGTGGCGTGGATGTGGGCGCCGTGATTCGCTCGCTGCACGAGCGCGGCCTCATCGACGTCGTGGGCCGGGCCGAGGGGCTTGGGCGACCGCTACTCTATGGGACGACGGCGCAATTCCTTGAGCAGTTCGCCCTGCGTCACCTCGAGGAGCTGCCGCGCGTGGACGAGCTCGCGATCGCGCTGCGCCGGTCGGGCGACGCGGCGGAGCCGGCGGATGTCGCGCCGGCGGACGCCGCGTCAACTGCTGCTGCGTCAACTGCTGCTGCGTCAACTGCTGCCGCGCCAACGGATGCCGCGGCCCCAGACGCCGCGCCCACCGACGCCGCGCCGGATGAGACACCCGCCGCCGTCGGCGCGGCAGACCAGGACGAGGCCGCTCCAAGCACGTGAGCGATGACGCCATGCGCATTCACCGCGCGCTCGCGCGCGCCGGTGTGGCATCCCGCCGCAAGGCGGAGGAACTCGTTGCGGCCGGTCGCGTAACAGTCAATGGCGCCGTGGCGCGTACCGGCCAGTCGGTGGAGCCGGGCAAGGATACCATAGCCGTCGACGGGCGCCCGATCGCATCGCCGTCACCGGTGCGCTGGTATGTGCTGCACAAGCCGGCCGGCGTGCTCACCACGCGCTCGGACCCGGAAGGCCGCCGCACCGTGTTCGACCTGGTGCCGGCGGATCCCGGGCTCACCTACGTGGGCCGGCTCGACTACATGACCGAGGGAGTGCTCCTGTTCACGACCGACGGCGACGCCGCGCACCTGCTCACGCATCCCAGCTCCGCGGTCGAGCGCCACTACGTGGCACTCGTGCGCGGATCGGTGAAGGCCGCCGCCGCGGAACTGCGCGCCGGTGTGGAGCTCGAGGACGGTCTCGTCACGCCCGAGTCCGTTGAAGTGCACGCCGGCCCGCGCCCGCGCACGTGGGAGCTTGCCCTCACGATCCGCGAGGGGCGCACGCGCGAAGTGCGCCGGTTGTGCGAAGCGGTCGGCCTCGAGGTCCTGCGGCTCGTGCGGGAATCCTTCGGTCCTGTCCGGTTGGGCGACCTCGAACCCGGCAAACACCGCGCGTTGACGTCCAGGGAGCGCGACCTCATCCTCGCGCTCACGAAGTCCACCTCCAGGGGGCATTGATGCCGCAGACAGGCCACGCCACGCTCACCCGCAGGGATCGCTGATGTCGAAGTCGAGCCACTCGGTGGTCACCGCCGACATCCTCGAGCAGGTGGGCCTGCGCGTCGTCGGGCAGCACACGATGGTCGAGCGTCTGCTGATCGCGCTGCTTACGGGCGGCCATGTGCTGCTCGAAGGCGTGCCGGGCCTGGCCAAGACGCTCACGGTGCGTACGCTGGCCGAGACGGTGCGGACGTCGTTCAGCCGCATCCAGTTCACGCCTGACCTGCTGCCGGCCGACGTGATCGGCACCCAGGTGTTCGACCAGGCGACGGCCACGTTCTCCGTGAAGCGCGGACCGATCTTCGCCAACATCGTGCTGGCGGACGAGATCAATCGCGCGCCCGCCAAGGTGCAGGCGGCGCTGTTGGAGGCCATGCAGGAGAAGCAGGTGACGATCGGCGGCACGAGCTTCCCGCTCGAGGAACCGTTCCTGGTGCTGGCGACGCAGAACCCAATCGAGCAGGAAGGCACCTACCCACTGCCCGAGGCGCAGGTCGACCGCTTCATGCTCAAGGTGCACGTCGGCTACCCGACGCGCGACGAGGAACGCGAGATCATGAAGCGCATGGCGGGCGGCGAGATGATCCCGGTGCAGGCGGTCGCCGACCCGAAGCACCTCTTGCAGGCGCGCCGCGAAATCTCGACGCTGTTCCTCGACGACCGGCTGGCGGATTACATCGTCGACATCGTCCATGCGACGCGCGAGCCCAAGGCCGCGGGGCTCGCGGACCTCGTGCCGCTCGTGGAGTACGGCGCCTCGCCGCGCGCGACGATCGCGCTGGCGCAGGCCGCGCGCGCACACGCGTACCTGCGCGGTCGCGAGTTCGTCTCACCCGACGACGTGAAGGCGATGGCGACGGACGTATTGCGCCACCGCGTGCTGCTCACCTACGAGGCCGAGGCGGAGAACGTGAGCAGCGAAGAAGTCATCGCGCGCGTCCTTTCGGCCGTCGCCGCTCCGTGACGGTGCCACGCCCGTGACCGACGCCCGCGCGGCGGCCGAACGGCGGCTCGGTGCGGGGGCGGTGCCGCCCGAGATCCTGCGGCAGGTGAAGCGCATCGAGCTCCGCACGCGCGGGCTCGTGAACTCGCGCTTCGTCGGCGAATACCACTCGGTGTTCAAGGGCATGGGCATGGAGTTCGCTGAGGTGCGCGAATACCAGCCAGGCGACGAGGTGCGCACGATCGACTGGAACGTGAGCGCGCGTATGCGGCGGCTCTTCGTGAAGCGTTTCGTCGAGGAGCGCGAACTCACCGTGTTGCTGCTCGTCGACTGTTCCGGCTCGAGCCGCGGTGGCGCCGGCGATCGCGACAAGCAGGGGGTGGCCGCCGAATTGGCCGCAGTGCTCGCGCTCACGGCCACGCGCAACAACGACCGGGTGGGGTTGCTGCTGTACTCGGACCGTGTCGAGCACGTGGTGCCGCCGCGCAAGGGGCGTCGGCACGCACTGCGCCTCGTGCGCGACGTGCTCGCATGGCCGTCGGGTGCGCGCGGCACGGACTTGGGCGGCGCGTTCGACTACGCGGCGCGTCTGCTCTCACACCGCAGCATTGTGTTCGTGCTCTCGGATTTCGTCAGCGGCGCGATCGAGAAGCCGCTCACGCGCCTGTCGCAGCGCAACGATGTGGTCGCGGTCGTGTTGGATGACCCCGCCGAGCGCGCGCTGCCCGACGCGGGAGTCGTGCGCCTCGTGGACGCGGAGACGGGGCGCCTCGCGGAGGTGGACACCAGCGACGCGGTCGTGCGCGCGCGGTACGCGGCCGCGATCCAGGCCGAACGCGTGGCCCGCCAGTCGCTGCTGCGCCGGCTCGCCGTGGACGAAGTGCTCGTGCCGCTCGAGCGTGGGTACGTCGATCCCTTGCTGCAGTTCTTCCGCAAGCGCGAGACGCGCGCGCGTCGCCGCTGATGGCCATGCCGGTTCCGTCCGCGCCGCTGTTGTTGGCGGCGATCGTCCTGTGGCAGGCGGGCGCCGCGCGCGCGCCGCTCGTCAGCGTCAGCGTGTCGCCCGAGGCGCCGGCGATCGGCGAACCGATCCGCATCGAGCTGCGCGTGCGCGCGGCGCCGGGCACGGAGATCGGGTTTCCTGCCTTGCCGGACTCCGCCGAGGCGATCGAACCCCTCGACCCGCGCGCGGTGCGTGACGCGTCCACGGCCGAGTTGCTCGATCGCACCGCGGTCTATCGCATGATCGCGTGGGATACCGGCTCGCACGCCCTGCGCTTCGACGACGTCACGCTGAATCGCGCGGGCGTCGAGACGCGCTACCGCGTGCGACTGCCGCCGATCCGCGTGCGCTCGGTGTTGCCGGCCGACAGCGCGGGCCGCGTGCCGCGACCGGCGCGCGGGCCCATCGCCGTGCCGGGCGGCTGGTGGCGCCTGTGGCTCGGCCTCGCCGTGGTCGCGCTGTTGGCGTGGCTGGGTTGGCGCATCTGGAAGACGCGCGACCGCAACCACGAGCCGCCCACTGAGGACGCGGCACGGCGCGCCGATCGCGCGTTCACCCACCTCGCGTCACTCGGCCTGCTCGAGGCGGGCGAGTATGGACGATACGTGCTGGCGCATGTCGCCATCCTGCGCGAGTACCTGGCCGCGCGGTTCCCGCAGGCCGACCTCTCGCGCACGGCGCGCGAGGTGGCCGACGCGCTCGTGCAGGTCGAGTTCCCGGTGCTGCCCGAGCGGGTCGTGGAACTGCTGTTGCGCGCGGAGCCGATCGCGTTCGCGCGCGCGCCGGTGGACGAGCACGACGCGCGCGAGCTGGCACAGGAAGCGCAGGGCATCATGCGGGACGTGGAGACCGCGCTGCGGTCGAGACAGGCGTCCGGCGGACGCGCGAGGGCGCGCCGATGAATCGCCTCTGGCTCATCGACTTCGCGCTGCCATGGGCGTTCCTCGCGCTGCTGCCCGTGGCGGGCTGGTTGCTGTGGCGGCGACGCCGACGTCCGCCCGCGCTGCTGCACGCGCGCGCCGAACTCCTGTCGCACGGGCCGCGTCGCGGGCAGTGGGTCGCGCGGGCATTGATCGCGCTGCGACTGCTCGCGCTCGTCGCCGCCGTCACGGCGCTCGCCCGGCCCCGCGCCGGCGCCCGCGCCGAGACGATCCGCGGTGACGGGATCAGCATTGTCCTCGCGCTCGACGTTTCGAGTTCCATGCTGGCCGAGGACTTCCAGCCGGACAACCGGTTGGAGGTCGCCAAGCAGACGATCAAGGACTTCATCTCAGGCCGCACGGTGGACCAGGTGGGTCTGGTGGCGTTCGCCGGTGAGGCCCTCACGCAGGTGCCGCTCACGCTCGATTATCCCGTGCTGCTGGCCGCCGTGGACAACCTGCAGCCCGGACAGCTCGAGGACGGCACGGCGATCGGGACGGCGTTGATGACCGCGACCAACCGGCTCCGGGACGCCGAGGGACGTTCGCGCGTGATGATCTTGCTCACCGACGGCGAGAACAATCGCGGCGCCATCGACCCGCGCACGGCCGCGCAGGCCACCGCCGCGCTCGGCATGCGCGTGTACACCATCGGCGTGGGCAGCGAAGGCGTCGCACCCGTGCCGGTCGGGCGCGGCGTGTTCGGCCTGCGCTACGAGAACCGGCCCGTGCAGATCGACGAGGCGCTGCTGGAGGACGTCGCGCGCCAAACCGGTGGACGCTATTTCCGCGCGCGCGATGCGCAGGCGCTGCAGCGCATCTACGAGCAGATCGACGCGCTCGAGCGCGCGCCGATCCGCGCCACGCGGCACGTGCGGCATACGGAACTCTATCTGTGGCCGCTGGGAGTCGCGGTGGGCGCCTTCCTCCTGGAAATGCTGGTGCTCTGGCGCCGCGGGCCCTTGCCATGACGCGCTTCGTCGACACGCCGTGGATCCTGTGGCTCGTGCCCATCGCCGTGGGCCTCGCGGTGCTCGCGATCCTCGGCGGCTTTCGCGGACGGCAGGCGCGCTTGGCGCGATTCGGCTCGCCGGCCGCGCTCGCGCGTCTGGGGCCACCTGGGGTGGCCGCGCGGCCGCGTGGGCGCGCTTGGCGCCTTGGCCTCGCGGCGGCCGCCCTGGTGCTGGCGCTCGCGGGGCCGCGCTGGGGAGCGAGTGTGGCCCTCATCGACACCGAGGGCGTTGACGTCGTGCTCGCCCTGGATGCCTCGCTGTCCATGCTCGCGGAGGATGAGCGGCCGAACCGGCTTGAGCGCATGAAGCAGGAAGTGCGTCGGTTCCGCGCGAGCGGCCCCGGTGACCGGGTGGCGTTGCTCGCGTTTGCGGGACGCAGCTACATCCTCTCGCCGCTGACCAGCGACGACGGCGCCCTCGAGCTGTTCCTCGAGAACCTCGATCCGACCGTGGTCGGGCAGGCTGGCAGCGCTATCGCGCCGCCGTTGCGCCAAGGCATCGGGTTGCTCTCGGCGACAGCCGGCGGTGCCGACCGTGCGCTGATCATCATGAGCGATGGTGAGGCATTTGACGATCGTGAGGAAGCGCTCGCGCTTGCGGCCGAAGCACGTGAGGAGGGCATCCTGCTCGTGACCGTCGGATTCGGCACGCCGGGTGGCGCCACGATTCCCCTGCTGGATCGCGGCGGAACCGACGTCAAGCGCGACGCGGACGGCGCCATCGTCGTCACGCGCTATGACGACGCGTTACTGCGCGAGCTGGCTGAGGCCGCCAACGGTGTCTTCATTCCGGCCGAGGCAACGGACAAGGGCTCGCGCATGCGTCGTGCGCTGGCCGACCTGGAGACCGCCCGACGGGAAGAGGAGCGTCGTCTCTCACGGCCGTTGCGCTATCAGTGGTTCGTGGCATTCGCATTGCTGCTGCTGCTCGTGGACGCCTGGCGCGCTGACGGAGGCCGTCTTGTGCGGCGCGTCGCCTTCCGCCGCCGGCGCAGTGATATCCTGCGACGCTCGGTTACCGGCGCGGCGATACTCGCCCTCGCGTTGCCCGCGCAGGCTGCCCATGCACAGCGGGATCGCGTGGCGGACGCCGTTGAGGCGCACCGCGATGGCCGCCTCTTACCAGCGATCCGCGAATACCGCCGCGCCATCGCCGAGGGTGACGGGCGGCCCGTGGTGATGTACGACCTCGGCACCGCGTTGCTGCAGGCGGATTCACTCGACGCCGCCGTCGAGGCGCTTGAGCGCGCGACGTTCACGACGGACGTCGACCTGCGTTCGAGTGCCCTCTACAACCTTGGCGTCGCGTACATCAAACGCGGCATGCGCGCGCAGGGCGAGCCGCGCGCGACGGCGCTGCGCAATGCGCGCCGTGCGCTGCGCAGCGTACTGCTCGCGCAGCCCGGCGACCGCGACGCGCAGTGGAACTACGAGCTCGCGTTGCACGCCCCACAGCAGGGTGGGGGCGGTGGGGGCGGCGGCTCGCCGCAGCAACAGCAGCAAGGCGCGGCGCCGCGTCCACCCGCGGGGCAGGGGCAGATGTCGCGCCAACAAGCCGAGGCGCTGCTGGAGGCCGCCGCGCGTGAGGAACGCGCAACGCAGGCCGAGCGGCAGCGCGGCAACCGCACGCAGCGCGTCGCGGGACAGAAGGACTGGTGACGATGGCACGTCCATGGGCTCTCGTGGCCGTCGCCGCGCTCGCCGCGCTCGCGGCGCTCGCGGCGCTCGCCGGTGCGCAGGACGCGCCGGCGCCGGCCGGCATCGGTTTCAGTGCGACGCTCGCGCCGGACACCGTGTACGTGGGCCAGCAGGCCACGTATGCGCTCACCGTGCGGATCCCGGCGGAAGTGCGTCAGCGACTACGCCGGAACCCCGAGTTCGTGCCGCCGGAAACACGCGCCATGCTCGCCTATGACTTGCCGGTGCCGCGGCCGGGTCCGCGCGGCGAAGGGCCCGAGGTGCATGTGTTTCGTCGCGCGCTGTTTCCGCTCACACCGGGACGCTACACGATCCCGCCGGCGCGCTTGTCCTATTCGATTCCGCAGAGCCCCAGCTTCTTCAGTCGCGAGGAGGCGCGCACTCTGCGCTCCGCAGCTACCACGCTCGTCGTGTTGGAGCCGCCCGACCGCGGTCGCCCGGAGGCATGGAGCGGAGCGGTCGGCCGTTGGCGAGCGAGCGCGAGCGTGGACCCGGCCGCGACGCGCGTCGGCGATCCGTTCGTGCTGACGCTGCGCGTCGAAGGCGTTGGCAATGCCACGCTGCTGCCGCGTCCCGCGCTCGAGATCGATTGGGCGAGCGTGGTGCCCGAGGACGAGCGCGTGGTGCTCGACTCGACGCCCACCACGCTGTCCGGCTTCAAGGAGTTCACCTGGCTTGTGACGCCGCGCGTCGCGGGCACGCGCTTCGTGCCCGCGATCGAATTCCCGTTCTTCGACCCGATCGCACGCACCTATGAGACGGCGCGCACTCGTGGCATGGGCGTGCGCGTCGCGCCGGGCGACCTGGTCACGATCCCAGACCGGGGGCCGACGCCCGGCGCTGCGGTGCCTCTCGGTTTGCGGCCAGCTCTCGAAGGGCCGGCCCCCGTCACGTTGCCGCTCGCGCCGGTGTGGCTTGGCGTCGTGCTCTTGGCGCCCCTGCCGTGGGTCGTCGCGCGCTGGCGCGAACGCCGGCGCCGCGCTCGCACGGCGTCTCCACGGGCACGACCGCCGGAGGAGCGCCTGCGCGATCCGGCGGTCAAGGCGGCCTCGGACGTCCGCGGGTTGTTTGATGCCGCCCTGCGCCGCCGCACGGGCATCGCACTCGAGACCGTGACTGACGAAGACGCGCTCGCGCGCGCCCTCAGGCGCGAAGGCGTAACCCCGGAGACGGCGGCGGAAGCCGAGCGTGTGCGCAACCTGCTCGACGCGGCGGCCTACTCGAACGGGTCGCACACGAGCGAGGTGAAGGACCGCGTGCGCACCCTGCTGCGACGGATCGACCTGGAGGCGCGCAAGCGGGCGGCCGGGCTCGGCGTGATGATCCTCTTGGTGCTGTCACTTGCCGGATGCATCGCGGTGAGTCCGGCCGGTGAGCAGGCGCTCGTGGCCTTCACGCAAGGGCAGACGGCCTACACGGGCGCCGACTACGAGCGCGCCCGCGACGCGTTCCTGCGCGCCGCGAACGCGGCTCCGCGTGATCCCGCAGCCTGGGCGAATCTGGGCACGGCGGCGTGGCAAGCCGCCGATACGGCGGCCGCCGTGCTCGGCTGGCAGCGCGCCCTGCGGCTCGACCCGACGGCCGGCGACCTGCGCTCGCGTCTGGGACTCGTGCGGGCGCCGCAGTTGCGCGGTGCGGCGCGCGTTTGGCCGCTGCCGATCGTTCCACTCGGCGCTGCCGCGGTGTTGCTCTGGTGCGTCGGTTGGGGTTGGGCAGCGAAGCGGCGCTTCGCACAACGCTCCGCGCGCGGAGCGGCGCTCGCGCTCGTGCCGGCCATGCTGCTCGGCGCGCTTGCCGCGGTCGGTGAACACCAGTCGCGGGCAAGCAACCTGCTGGTCATCGCCACGAGCACGCCGCTGCGGACGCTGCCCGCGCTGGGAGCGGATCCGGGCGCCGTGCCGCTCGTGGGCGAGATCGTGCGCGTGCGCGAACGGCGCGATGTGTGGGTGCGCATCGAACTCGGTGCCGGCCGCTCGGGATGGTATCCGACCGAGCGCACGTACCCACTCGCCCGTCAATGACGGCCGAACAGAGCGCACTCGCAACGCCGCGGCGTGCCATCGCCGTGCTGCCCGGCGACGTCGCCGACCGCATCGCGGCCGGTGAGGTCGTGGAGCGGCCGGCCTCCGTGGTCAAGGAACTCGTGGAGAACGCGCTGGACGCAGGGGCGCGCGAAGTGGACATCGACGTGCGCGAAGGCGGGCGCACGCTCATTCGGGTGAGTGATGATGGTCATGGCATGTCGCGCGAGGATGCCTCGCTCGCGGTCGAGCGCCATGCAACGAGTAAGATCCGGGACGCCGAAGACCTCGTTGGCGTTGCCAGTTTCGGCTTTCGTGGCGAGGCGCTGCCGGCCATCGGATCCGTCTCGGAACTCACCATCGAGAGTGCCACGACGGATGGCTCGGGCGTCCGCGTCGAGGTCGTCGGCGGCACGCTGCGTGATGTGCGCGACGCCGCCCGGCGGCGCGGCACCACCGTGTCGGTCGCGTCGATCTTTTTCAATACGCCGGCACGCCGGAAGTTCCTGCGTGGCGCGCGGTCCGAGTGGCGCGCCGTCAGCGAGGCGCTGTCCACGCTCGCGCTCGTGCGCCGCGACGTGCGGTTCAGTCTCTCGCACGATGGCAAGGAGCACCTCCGCCTGCCGGTCGCCCCGGACCTGCGCACGCGCGTGGCCGCGCTGTGGGGCGCCGACCTCGCTGCGCGCCTTGTCGCCGTGGACGATGTGCAGGGTCCGATTCGCGTGTCGGGTCTCGCTGAACGGCCGTCCGACGTGGGCACCGGAGGGCGGCGCGTGTTTGTCACGGTCAACGGGCGCGCCATTCGTGACACGGGCCTCGTGCGCGCCGCGGAGGCGGCGTACCGCTCGACCATCTCGGCCGGCTTGCGGCCGACGTTGTTGCTGGAGGTGGAGATGCCGGGCGGCGACGTGGACGTGAACGTACACCCCGCCAAGGCCGAGGTGCGTTTCCGCGACCGCTGGAACACCGAGCGCGCAGTCGAGCGCGCCGTACGGCGCGCGCTGGGGACAGAGGATGCAGGGGCGGTCGTCGGCTACGTGCGTACGTTTCTGCCGGCCGAGGCGCCGCCGCTTGGCTCGGCGCTGCCGGTCGACGCGCTGCGCACGCAGGCACGCGACGAACCGTCGCCGCTGTTCGAGGCGACCCCGGCAGCGGAGATCGTCGCGGACGAGATCTTTGTGCCGCCGCTGGCCCAGTTCCATCGCACCTACATCACGTTCGAGCGTCCTGATGCGCTCGTGCTCATTGACCAGCACTCCGCGCACGAGCGTGTGTTGTACGAGCGGTTCATGCATGAACTCGAGTCCGGCCAGGCGACCTCGCAGCAGCTGATGTTTCCGCTCACGCTGCATCTGTCGCAGGCCGAGGCGGAAGCGTTCGAGGAGCACGCCGAATACTTCAAGCGACTCGGCTTCGCGGCAGAATCATTCGGCGGCACGAGCGTCGTGGTGCACGGCGTGCCCGCGCCGCATGCCCGCTTCGACGCGGAGCGCTGCCTGCGCGACTCGCTGGCCGCGCTGACGGGCGACCGGCTGCCTAGCGCGCATGCGCGACACGAGCATCTCGCGGCCACCGTCGCCTGCAAAGCTGCGATCAAGGCCGGCGAGTTGCTCGCGCCCGACGAGATGCGCTCGCTGTACGTCGCGCTCGCGCGCACGACGCTGCCGGCGCACGACGTACACGGACGCGCCACGATCCTGCAGCTCGGCTGGGACGAACTGGACCGGCGATTCGGTCGCCGCTGACATGCCGGACGAGGTGATCCGCATCATCGCGGGGCCCACGGCGGCGGGGAAATCCGCGATCGCGCTCGCACTGGCCGAGCGCCACGGCGCGCTCATCGTCAGCGCGGATTCGCGCCAGGTGTACCGCGGCTTCGACATCGGCACGGCGAAGCCATCGTCGGCAGAGCGTGCACGCGCACCGCACGTCGGCATCGATCTCGCAGCGCCGCATGAGCGCTATTCGGCCGCGCGCTGGGCGGCGGAGGCCGCGCGGTGGCTGGTTGAGGCAAGTGCGGCCGGACGTCCCGCGCTGGTCGTTGGTGGCACCGGCCTCTGGCTCCGCGCACTCGTGCAACCGCTCGCCAGCGAGGCGCCGATGGACGCCGACCGCCGGCGCGCGCTGCAGGCGGCGCTGGTCGAACTGTCCACGCCCGAGCTGCGCCGATGGGTGCACGAACTCGATCCTGCGCGAGCTGGTCCACGGCAGGGCCGCACACAACTGCTGCGCGCCGCCGAGGTCGCGCTGCTGACGGGTACGCGACTGGGTGACCGGCTCGCAGAGGCCGCGCGCCAGCAGACGCGCCGCGCCGCGCGTTGGCTCATCGTGGATCCGGGACCGGAACTGCACGAAAGCATCGCCAATCGCATTGACGCGATGCTCGCCGCCGGGTGGGTCGACGAAGTGCGCGCGCTGATGGGTGACGTGCCGCCGGATGCGCCCGCATGGAACGCCTGCGGCTACCGGGAGATTCGTGACGTGGTCGAGGGCCGCAGGACGCTCGACGAGGCCAGGCACGCGATCCTGGTCAGCACACGGCAGTACGCCAAGCGGCAGCGGACATGGTTCCGTCACCAGCTTGGCGCGGACGACGAAGTCACGCGCATGGATCCGCGAGCGGTAGATGCCGCGGACATCGCTGAACAGTGGTTCACCGGGAGAGCACGCGCATGAGGGTCGGCATCACCTGTTATCCGACGTACGGCGGTTCGGGCGCCGTGGCCACAGAGCTCGGCATCGCGCTCGCCGCACGCGGCCATGAAGTCCACTTCATCACATACGAGCATCCGTTCCGGCTGCCGCACTTCCTGCCGCGCGTGTACTTCCACGAGGTCAGCATCGGCAATTATCCGCTGTTCGAGTATCCGCCGTACGACCTCGCGCTCGCCGTCCGCATGCACGACGTGGCGCAGTCGCAGGGCCTCGACCTGCTGCACGTGCACTATGCGATCCCGCATGCGACGAGCGCGTGGATCGCGAAGGAGATGCTGCGCGAGCAGGGCCTGCGCCTGCCCGTCGTCACCACGCTGCACGGCACCGACATCACGATCGTGGGGCAGGACCACTCGTACCAGGCCATCACGAAGTTCTCGATCGAACGCTCGGACCGCATCACGGCCGTGTCGCAGTGGCTCAAGGACGAGACCATCCGCGCGTTCGGTTGCGGCAACTGCCGCGTGGATGTCGTGCCCAACTTCATCGATCCCGCAGAGTTCGAGCGCGCGAAGCACACCAATGGACTCGGTCAGGAACTGGGTGGCGGCCGTAAGGTGCTCATGCACATCTCAAACTTCCGGCCCGTGAAGCGGCTGCGTGATGTGGTGCGCGTGTTCGCCAAGGTGCGCGCGTCCGTGCCCAGCGTGCTGGTGATGGTGGGTGACGGTCCGGACCGCAGTGCGGCCGAGGACGAGGCGCGCGCGCTCGGCGTCTCGGCGGACGTGCGGTTCCTCGGCAAGATCGACGCGGTGGCCCCGCTGTTGGCCGCGGCGGACTTGTACGTGTTCCCGTCCGAGAGCGAGAGCTTTGGGTTGAGCGCGCTTGAGGCCCTGGCCAGCGGCGTGCCCGTCGTCGCGACGCGTGTCGGTGGACTGCCCGAGGTCGTCAAGGACGGTGAGACGGGCGCGCTCTGCGCGCTTGGCGATGTGGACGGCATGGCGAAGGCGGCGGTGCGACTGCTCGAGCCGGACGTCTGGGCGCGAACGAGCAAGGCCGCCGCGGCCGACGCGCGCGCGCGGTTCGCCATGGCGGATGTGGTGGCGCAGTACGAGCATTTGTATGGAGAGGCCTTGGACGCGGCGCGCTGACGGGCGGCCGTTGACGCGGGCGCGGTGCGGGCCGCTACCTTTCGCCGATGCAAGATCTGACCATCTGGCAGGCATTCGTCCTCGGCGCCCTGCAGGGCCTGACTGAGTTTCTCCCGGTCTCGAGTTCCGCCCACCTGTCGCTGACGCCGTGGGCGTTCGGCTGGACGCCGCCTGGCCTGGGGTTCGACCTCGCGCTGCACGTCGGCACACTCGTGGCGCTCTTCTGGTACTTCCGCACGGAGTGGCGGAGCTTGTTCATGGGCGGCCTGACGCTGCTGCGCCATCGCGGCATCGTCGACGACGCATCGCGGCGCGCGTGGTTCATCATCATCGCCACGATCCCGGCGGCCCTGGCCGGCCTCGTGCTCGAGGAATACGCCGAGACGATCTTCCGCGCGCCGGTCATCACCGCGATCGCGTTGATCCTCATGGGTCTGCTGCTCTGGATCGTCGATGCGCGCGCCCGCCGCGACCGCGACCGGGGCGCGATGAGCTGGCGTGATGCGCTGCTCGTGGGCTGCGCACAGATCTTCGCACTCGTACCGGGCGTCTCGCGCTCGGGCGCGACGATCACCGCCGGCCGCGCCCTGGGTTTCGACCGCTCCACCGCCGCAGTGTTCTCGTTCCTCATGTCGATGCCGATCATTCTGGGCGCCGCGATCTTCAAGATTCCCGACGCGCTGGCCGAAAACGGCGTCTCGTTGCCGCTCCTGGTCGGGGTGGCGACAGCCGCGCTCTCAAGCTGGCTGGCGATCGCCGTGTTGCTGCGATATGTCGCGCGCCGCAGCTACGGCGTGTTCGCGGTGTATCGCGTGTTGCTGGGGGCCGTCGTGCTCGTGATGCTCTGGATGCGGAGCGCTGCATGACGTGTTGTCGCCACACGGGCCGCGTCGCATGACCTGGTTCGGCACAGAAGGCGCCGAACTCGAGCGCACGCTGGGTTTGCCGCACGTCACCGCCCTCACGCAGGCCGAGTCGACGATGGACGAAGCGCATGCGCTTGCGGCAGCCGGTGCTCCGGCCGGCTCACTCGTGGTGGCCGAAGAACAGACGGCTGGGCGCGGACGCGGTGGCCGCGCGTGGACCTCCGTGCGGGGATCCGGGCTGTGGCTCACGCTGGTGGAGCGGCCCGTGTCGGATGACGGCCTCGACGTGCTCTCGCTGCGGGTGGGCCTGCATCTGGCGCCGGTGCTCGACCGCTGGACGGCGTCGCCCGTGCGGCTCAAGTGGCCCAATGACCTGTTCGTCAGCGACCTCAAGCTGGCGGGCGTGCTCATCGAGGCGCGTTGGCGCGGCGCACGCGCGGACTGGGTGGCGATCGGCGTCGGCGTGAACCTGCGGCAGTCGGGCGAGGAGGCGCGGGCCACGCTGCAGGACGCGGATGTGCGCGAGGTGCTCGCGGCGGTCGTGCCGGCGCTGCGCGCGGCGGCGGCCACGCCGGGCGCGCTAAGCGAATCGGAACGCGCGGCGTTCGCCGCGCGGGACTTGGCGGCGGGCCAGCGCGTGTCGCATCCTGCGCGCGGCACGGTGCGCGGCATCGCGGCGTCGGGTGAACTCCTGATCGAGACGGACGCTGGCATCTGCCGCTGTCGCGCCGGCTCCTTGGTCCTGGTCGCCTGACATTGAACCCTGAGGACTCATCGCATGCTGCTGCTCGCTGACGTCGGGAACACCGAGACCACGTTCGGGCTGGCCAAGGGAGACGCGGTCGTGCATCACTGGCGCGTGACGACCGACGCCGCGCGTACGCCGGATGAGGTCTTCCTGCTCCTGCGCGGCCTGCTCGCGGCGTCGGATGTCCCAGTCGGCGCGGTGCGCGGCGCGGCGATCGGATCCGTCGTGCCGTCGGTCACCGGCCCGCTCGCGGAAGCCGCGGCGCGGCTCAGCGGGAAACCAGCCGTGGTCGTTGATGGCCACTCGCGGCTCGGCATCACCTTAGCCGTGGACGAGCCCATGACCGTCGGCGCGGACCGCATCATCAATACGCTGGCGGCGAGCCGCATCTATGCGGCCGACTGCATCGTGGTGGACCTCGGCACGGCGACCACGTACGACTGCATCACGGCGGATGGCGTCTTCCTGGGCGGTGTGATCCAGCCGGGTGTGCGCACCTCGGCCGAGACGTTGTTCCGGCGCACGTCGAAGTTGCCGGCGACGGAGCTCGTCGCGCCGGACAAGGTGATCGGGACGCGGACGGAGGACTGCATCCGCTCGGGCGTGGTGTACGGCGCCGCGGACTCCGTGGACGGTCTCGTGCGGCGCATCAAGAAGGCCTGGCCGCGAGCGCAGGTGCCGCGAGTGATTGCGACGGGCGGGCTGGCAGCGGTCATTCACCCGCATTGCACGGAAATCGACCAGGTGGAGCCCGACCTGACGCTCCATGGCCTGCGGATGGCGCACGCGATGCTTTCGGTCGAGTAGGCGCGGGCGCCATTCTGGCATGCTGTCTGCCACGTAAAGTCAATACTGGCAGAGGGTTACGGGATTCTGGCGGCCAAAAGCGCCGAGTTGACTGGCACTGCGCTTGCAGGTAGTTTCAGGCGTTGTTAGCACTCATCGTCGAAGAGTGCCAACCACGTCCCGATATCACAACCGTACACCATCAGCACAGAGGACCGAACCACATGGCAGCCAAGACTGCGTCCGCGCACAAGGTCGCGCCGCTCGCCGACCGCGTCGTCGTGAAGGCGACGGAAGAGAGCGAACAGATGCGTGGGGGGCTCTACATCCCCGACACCGCTAAGGAAAAGCCGCAGCAGGGCGAGGTCGTGGCCGTTGGCCCGGGCCGCACTGAGGACGGCAAGAAGGTGCCCATGGAAGTGAAGGCCGGCGACAAGGTGCTCTACGGCAAGTACAGCGGCACTGAGGTCACCATCGACGGCGAGCAGCTGCTGATCCTGCGCGAGAGCGACATCCTCGCGATCGTCGGCTGAGCTCCATTCCTCATCAAGCAACCACTCACCTGAAGAACAAAGGGGATTAGCCACATGGCAGCAAAGGAACTGCATTTCAACGTCGACGCGCGCGCGGCACTGAAGCGCGGCGTGGACCAGCTCGCGGAAGCGGTGAAGGTCACGCTCGGCCCCAAGGGCCGGAACGTCGTGATCGACAAGAAGTTCGGCGCCCCGACCGTCACCAAGGACGGCGTGACCGTCGCCAAGGAGATCGAGCTCGCGGACCCGATCGAGAACATGGGCGCGCAGATGGTGAAGGAAGTCGCAACCAAGACGTCTGATCTGGCCGGCGACGGCACGACGACGGCGACGGTGCTCGCCCAGGCGATCTTCCGCGAAGGCTTGAAGAACGTCACGGCCGGCGCCAACCCGATGGCGATCAAGCGCGGCATCGACAAGGCCGTGGCCACCATCGTCGAGGAGCTCAAGAAGATCTCCGTCCCGACCTCGGGCAAGAAGGAGATCGCGCAGGTGGGCACCATCTCGGCCAACAACGACGCCGAGATCGGCAACCTGATCGCGGAAGCGATGGAGAAGGTCGGCAAGGACGGCGTCATCACGGTCGAGGAAGCCAAGGGCCTCGAGACGACGCTGGAGACGGTCGACGGCATGCAGTTCGACCGCGGCTACCTCTCGCCGTACTTCATCACGGATCCGGAGAAGATGGAAGCGGTCCTCGAGGACGCGCACATCCTGATCCACGACAAGAAGATCTCGTCCATGAAGGACCTGCTCCCGGTGCTCGAGAAGGTCGCGCAGACGGGCAAGCCGCTGCTGATCATCGCCGAGGACATCGAGGGGGAGGCGCTGGCCACGATCGTCGTCAACAAGCTGCGCGGCACGCTGCGCGTCGCGGCCGTCAAGGCCCCGGGCTTCGGCGACCGTCGCAAGGCGATGCTCGAGGACATCGCGGTCCTGACCAAGGGCAACGTGATCTCCGAGGAAGTCGGCTTCAAGCTCGAGAACGCGGTGCTGGCCGACCTGGGCCACGCCAAGCGCATCGTGATCGACAAGGACAACACGACGATCATCGACGGCTCCGGCGACGAGGACAAGATCAAGGGTCGCATCAAGGAGATCGATGTCGCGGTCGAGAAGTCGACGAGCGACTACGACAAGGAGAAGCTCCAGGAGCGCAAGGCGAAGCTCGCGGGCGGCGTGGCCGTGATCGACGTCGGTGCGGCGACCGAGAGCGAGATGAAGGAGAAGAAGGCCCGCGTCGAGGACGCGCTGCACGCCACGCGCGCCGCAGTCGAGGAGGGCATCGTCCCGGGCGGCGGCGTTGCGCTGATCCGCGCGCAGGGCGCGCTCAAGGGCCTCAAGCTCGACTCCGATGAGCAAATCGGCGTCGACATCATCCGCAAGGCCATCGAGGAGCCGATCCGCATGATCGTGCAGAACGCGGGCGGTGAAGGCTCGATCGTCGTCGAGAAGGTGCGCGCGTCGAAGGACAAGAACTTCGGCTACAACGCGTACTCGGACACCTACGAGGACCTCGTCCTCGCGGGCGTCATCGACCCGACGAAGGTGACGCGCACGGCGCTGCAGAACGCCGCGTCAATCGCCTCGCTCCTGCTGACGACGGAAGCGCTGATCGTCGAGAAGAAGGAGAAGGAGTCCGCTGCGCCGGCGGCGCCGGGCGGTGGCATGGGCGGGATGTACTAAGGGCAGACGGCAGACGGTAGACGGCAGACGGCAGATGGTGCGCCGCTGCCGTCTGCTGGGTTGTCTGGTTCGCGGGAAGCTCCCGGTCGCTTGGCGACTGGGGGCTTCTCTGCTTTCGGGACTACGCTGCGGGATGCGGGTTGTACGGACGGTACGGGTTGCGTGGGGTGGTGCTGGATGCGAGGAACTGCTGTCTGGCTGGTCGCGGCTGGGATCTTTGATGCGAGATGCGAGACGACCTCAGCTCCCTTCGCACCGCCGTAATGCTCGCACCGCCGTTCCTCCTCGTATCGCGCGCCTCTCGCAGCCTAACCCGTAGGGCGCCTCGCATCGCCGTTACAGGGCGAGCGACATCTGCTCGACCACCCGCGCCGTTGGCCGCCCAAACGGCGCCATCGATCCTTGCCGCGCGCCGAGGGTGAAGGCGCGCTCCGGCGTGCGGCCGGCCGCCGCGCGCACGGGTCCCCGGTAGCCGGCGCGACGCACGATCGACGTCACCGCGCGCTCCGCCACCTCGGGCGTGTTGTTGGTCTCGCTCAAGTGCAGCAGCACCACCGCCTGCAGCGCCGGGCTCGCCAGCTCCGCGAGCAATCCGCCGCACTCGTCGTTGTTCAAGTGGCCGCGCCCGCCGCGGATGCGCGCTTGGAGCGCCTTCGGGTACGGGCCATTGCGCAGCATGGTGACGTCGTGGTTGGCCTCGATGCAGAGCGCGTCGCAACACAGGAAGCGCTGGCGCAGCAGCGCCGGTACCGCGCCCAGGTCGTGGGCGACGCCCACGCGCGCGCCGGAGGCGAGGGCTGTGACGACGTAGGCCATCGGCGACGACGCGTCGTGCGGCACCAGCACGGACTCGATGCCGAACGCATCCAGTGCCATCGTCGTCGATTCGTCCAGCACGTGCCGGTGCTTCGCCGGAATGCCGCGCAGCGACTCCAGCGTGCCGGCGGCGCCGTACACCGGCCAGCGCCACTTGTGCTGGGCGCGTTCGACGCCCTGCGCGTGGTCCGTGTGCTCGTGCGTCACGAGCGCCGCCTCGATCGACTCGGGTGCGATACCCACCGCCTTGAGGCGCGCCGCCAGCGCGCGCGGGCCGAAGCCGCAGTCGATGAGCAAGCGGCGGCCCGCGCTCTCGAGCACGAGGCCGTTGCCACGGCTGCCGCTGCCCAGCGTCCAGGCGTTCATGCGACCCGCCCCCCGTGGCGATCCAGCATCGACCCGCTCACGCGCGCCAGCGCGCGGCGTATGTCGCCGCTTGCGACATCGCGTGCGCCGTGGACAGCTGTGCGCGCATCGCCGCACTGAGTGCGACCTCACGGCGCGCCATCACGCGCTCGGCCACCACGAGGAAGCGCTCGAGCGCAAACGTCTCCCACGTTGGCGACTCCCCCCACGCGAACGGCGCGACGGCCTTGGGCGGCATCGTGCTGCCGAAGATGTTGGCGCCCGCGCCCACCACGCAGCCGGTCGTGAGCCGCGTGCCGATGCCGGTCTTCACGTGGTCACCCAGCAAGCTACCGAGGAACTGCAGGCCGGTGTCGCGCGTGCCGGATGGGGTGCGCAGCGCGACCTTGCCGTACGAGTTCTTAAGGTTGCTCGTGATCGTGCCGGCGCCGAGGTTGGCCCAGCGGCCGATCACCGAGTGCCCCACGAAGCCGTCGTGTCCCTTGTTCGCGTGCCCGATGAAGATCGTGCTGTTGAGTTCACCGTGCACCTTCACGCGCTCGCCGATGCTGCAGGCCGCGATGCGCCCGCCGAGCACGACGACCTCCTCACCGATGATGCACGGACCCACGAGCCGCGTGAACGCGTGCACGTGTGCGCCGCGCCGGATGAGGACGGCCCCGGCGCTCGCATCGGCCACGACGAACGGTTCGATCGTCGCGCCAGCCTCCACATGCACCGGGTGGCCGCCCAACACCGTCAGTGTGGCCGGCACCTGCGCGCCCGTGGTCGGCATCAGCGCGATCGCGTCGGCCTGCAGCATCTCGCTCAGGTGGCCGATCAGGTCCCACACGGCGTCGAGCCACCAGCCGTCGAGCTCCGTCGTGGCACCTTCGACGCGCACATTCTCGAATGCCGCCGCCGCAGCCGCGCCATCCGCGCGCAGCGCCGCGGTATCGAGCGGCTCAGAGAGGCGCACCGCCGCGACGCGACCGCCGCAGCGCCAGCTCCCCGGCGATGCGCCCGCGAGGGCCCCGGTGCCGCCCGCCTTCTGTGCGTTCGAGAGCGTGACGTGCACCGCGGTGCCCAGGGCCGGCGCGCAGCGCGCGTTCACGAGCACCGTGCCCGACGGCAGCACCGCCGACGCCACGGGCGCGCTGTCGAACTCCGCGAATGCGTCCAGGTGCGGCCCCGCGATGAACCCGATGCAGGGCATGGCGAGCGCCTGGATCCACCGGTGCCGCATGAGGGCGCCGCCGGCCCGCAGCTCGCCCACGGGACGCGTCAGCGCGAACGGCTCGAAGTCGCGCGCGAGGGCATCATCGACGAGCACGAAGCCCGGCCGGTCCGCCGTCATGGGATCGCCGTCCGCCGGTCGGCGTGCGTCGCTCGCGCGCTCACTGGGACGCCGCCTCACGCAATGCCGGCGGCAGCGACTCCACCAATGCCTTGAGGTCGTTCGAGCGCTCCACCGTCGTGACCAGCGTGACGCCGTCGCGGACGACCACGACGAGATCCTCAACGCCGTAGAGCACCACAGTCCCACGCTCCGCGTGTACGACGTTGCCGCGGGCGTCGTGGGTATGCACGCGTCCGTGCACCGCGTTGTCATGCGGGTCGCCGCGGCGGAGTCGCCGCAGCGCGCCCCAGGTGCCGACATCGTCCCAGCCGAAATCGCCGGCGAGCACCACGACCTTCGCGCTGCGCTCCATCACGCCGACGTCGATGCTCACGGGCGATGTGACCGCGGCGAAGAAGGCGTCCGCACCTGCGTCGGCGTGGGCCAGCGCGCCGGCGACTTCCGGCGTGTGCGCCGCGACTTCCGACAATAAGTCGGTCGCCCGCCACGCGAAGATGCCCGAGTTCCAGAGGTAGCCGTCGGCGACCATCTGCTCGGCGCGCGCCAGGTCCGGCTTCTCGACGAAACGCTCGACACGACGCGAACCGCCGCTGAGCGCTTCACCGGGCTGGATATAGCCGAGTCCGGGGTTCGCGTGCGTGGGAATGATGCCGACCGTGGCCAGCGCGCCCTGCGAGGCGGCCGCTTCGGCGGCCTTGGCGAGCACCTTCCGGAAGCGCTCCTCGTCGGTGATGGCCCAGTCGGCGTGCACCGAGACCAAGCGCGCCTCGCTGCCGCCGCGCTCCGCCACGACATGCGAGGCCCACGTGAGCGCCGCCGCCGTCCCCGCCGGCCGCGGTTCCTCGAGGACTTGGTCGGCCGCGAGCTGCGGCAGCATCTGCCGGATCGTGGGCGCGAGCGCGCGGCTTGTCAGGATCAGCACGCGCGAGAGGCCCACCAGCGGCTCCAGCCGCATGACGGTGTCCTCGAGCATCGATACGTCGCCGATCAACGGCAGGAACTGCTTGGGGCGCTCGGGCGTGCTCAGCGGCCAGAAGCGCGAGCCGACGCCGCCCGCGAGGACGACGGCGTAGAGGGGAGCCGTCATGCGAACTCCGGCCGGTGGCGGCAGATCGTCGTCATGCGCCCTCGAACCCGCGCAGGGCGGCGGCACGCTGTCATGCGTCCTCCAGCCCGCTCAGGGCGGCGGCACGCTGGTAAAGTCGCTTGGGGCTGAATGGCTTGGTCATGAAGTCGTCGGCGCCGCGTCGCCGGGCATCATCCTCACGATGATCCTGGCCCGCGGCGGTGAGGATGAGGCAGGGAAGGCGCTTCCATCGGTCGTCCGCTCGCACGCGCTCGAGCACGTCGAGCCCGCTGACGCGCGGCATCATCAGGTCGAGAATGAGCAACCGGAAGGCGCCGGCATCGCCGCCACGGTCGCCGCCACGGTCGCCGCCTGGGTCACCGGCTGCGCGCTCGAGGGCGTCCAGCGCCTCCTGCCCGTCGTACACCAGTGTCACGCGGAACGGACCCTGTTCGAGCTTGGTCTTGATGATCCGCCCGATGTGCGGCTCATCGTCGGCCACGAGGACGGGTACGACCAGTTCTGCGGCGGGCGGCTGGTGCTCCGGGGAACCCACGGCGGCCACGGGGGTCGTCAGACGAGCGCCGCGAGGTTTGCGCGGTGGCGGCGCAGGTCGAACAGGAGGGCACCCAGGTCGGCGCTTGGCGTCGTGAGCACGAGGAGCACGACGTCGGCCGACATGGTGCACATGACGGTCGCTCCCTCGGCGCTCTCGAGCACGACGGTGCGCACTTCACCCTGGGCGGCGGCTTGCGCGAGTTCCTCCGAGTACTGCAGGATCGACGGCACGTGCGCGGCGACCTGCTCGGCGTCCACCTGCGCGTCGGCCTGGCTGTCGATCAGCAGGCCATCGCGGCCGAGGACGACGGCGGCGGCGATGCCGTCGCGCTGACGGATGGCCGCGACGAGGTCACGAATGGTGGGCATCGGCTTCCGGTGAAAGGGTGTCCAAAGTGTACGTCCACCAAAGATGTAGTCAAGCAGGATGCGCTTGAAGTGCCAAAAATCGACGCGCCACGTTACCTTCCACGACCGTATGATCCTCCGAATCCGCTCCCTCGCCCTTGCGGCATCCTTCGCGCTCGCCACCGGCTGCGACGACCCCTTCGACGTGGGCGCGCAGCGCCAGACGATCGATGTCTCGATCGAGGCGTGGGCACTGAGCGACGCGCCGCCGGAGTACCCGTCGGGCTTCCTGGTCCCGCAGATGGCGGTGGTACCCGTCGGCAGCGAGGGCGACTTCGATATCGCCTTCGACATCGACGAGACCGGCCGGTTAGTGGTCTTGCCGGTAAGCAAGGTGGTACAGCCGTTGGCGGGGCAGCGCCGCATCGGCTTCATCCGCATCGACGAGCCCTACAACACGGTCATCGAGGCGCCGCTGACGGGTTGGGCGTACGACACCTCAATCGTCGTGAACCCCGGCGGTGCGTTCCTGGCGCGCGTGCAGACGCGGTTCTGCCAGTTCGAGCTCCGGCAAGACATCTATGCGAAGTTCTTCGTCGATTCGGTGATCCCGGCGGAACGACGCGTGAAACTCGTGGCGCGCATCGACCCGAATTGCGGGTATCGATCGCTGCTGCTCGGCGTGCCGACGTTCTGAGCCGATGCATGATCTCCGGATGGTGCGCGACGAGGTCGATGCCCTGCGGGACGGCATGCGCCGCCGGGGCAAGCTCGAGGAGTTCGCGCCGCTGATCGACGAAGCGGTGCAGCTCGACCGCGAGCGGCGCGCCGGCATCCAGGCGGTGGAAGAGAAGAAGGCCCAGCGCAATGCGACGACGCAGGAGGTTGCGCGGCGCAAGCGCGCCAAGGAGAACGCCGACGAACTCATGGCTGGGGCGCGCGCGCTCGGCGAGGAGATCTCGGCCATGGAGAAGGACCTCGCCGGTACGCTCGCGCGGCTGGATGAGCTCCTGCTCGGCATCCCCAATATCACGCTGGCCGACGTGCCCGCCGGCGGTGAAGAAGCCAACCAGGTCGTCGAGACGTGGGGCGAGCCGCGCGAGGCGGGCAGCGTCAAGCCGCACTGGGAGGTAGGCGCGGCGCTGGGCCTGCTCGACCTGGAGCGCGGCGCCAAGATCGCCGGCTCGGGATTCGTGGTGTACCGCAGCGCCGGTGCGCGGTTGGTCCGTTCGCTCATGAACGCGATGCTTGATCTGCATACGCGCCAGTTCGGGTATGAGGAGTTGTGGGTGCCGGTCGTCGTGAAGCGCACCACGATGACGGGCACGGGCCAGCTGCCGAAGTTCGAGGACGACATGTACAAGCTCGAGGGCGACGACATGTTCCTGATCCCGACGGCCGAGGTGCCAATCACGAACCTGTACCGCGACGAGATCCTGTCGGCGACCGACTTGCCGCGCGGGTTCACGGCGTACAGCCCGTGCTTCCGGCGCGAGGCAGGCTCGGCCGGCAAGGACACGCGCGGCGTGTTGCGCGTGCATGAGTTCGACAAGGTGGAACTCGTGCGCTACTGCGCGCCTGAGGACGGCGAGGCACAGCTCGAACTGCTCGTGAGCCACGCGAAGGCCGCGCTTGAACACCTGGGCCTGCCATACCGCGTCGTGCTGCTCGCCGCGGGCGACACCGGGTTCGCGAGCGCCAAGACATACGACCTCGAGGTCTTCGCGCCGGGTGTGGGGCGGTGGCTCGAAGTGTCGTCGTGCTCGCTGTGCATGGACTTCCAGGCGCGACGCGCGAACATCCGCTTCCGGCCGGCGGCAGGCGAGAAGCCGCGATTCGTCGCGACGCTCAACGGCTCGGGCCTCGCGTTCCCGCGCGTCTTTGCGGCCATCCTCGAGCACTACCAGCAACCCGACGGCAGCGTGCTCGTGCCGGAGGAGTTGCGCCGCTGGATCGGGACCGACCGCATCGGCTGACGCCCGCTGGCCGATGTGCGACGCACCGCATCGACCAAGTCGCGCCGTTATCTTTCGTCGATGTCATTGACCACGCCGGCCCCTGATCGCGTCGCCTCCCTGAACCCCGCTCAGCGCGCCGCCGTGGAGCACGGTGAAGGGCCCCTGCTCGTGATCGCCGGCGCGGGATCCGGCAAGACGCGCGTCCTCACGGCGCGCATCGCGCGGCTGATCGAGGTGCACGAGGTGCCGCCGGGCGCCATTCTCGCCGTCACGTTCACGAACAAGGCCGCGGGCGAGATGCGCGAGCGCGTGGGCCGGCTGCTCGGCGCGAATCCGGCCGGCATGTGGATCGGCACATTCCACGGCATCGGCGCGCGCTTGCTGCGCATGTACGCGGGCCTCGCGGGCCGCACGAGCGAGTACACGATCTACGACGAGGACGACACGCTCGCCGTCATCAAGCGCATCATGGAACGGCATCGCATCAGCCCGAAGGAGTTCGCGCCCAAGGCGATTGCCACTGAGGTCAGTTCGGCCAAAAACGCGCTCGTCGAGGCGCACGAGTTCGAGACGCTCGCGCGCACGCCGCTGTCGCAGGCGGCGGCCACGGTCTACAAGGACCTCGAGCCCGCCCTGCGTGCCGCCAACGCCGTGAGCTTCGACGACCTGCTCGTGTTGCCGGTGCAGATCCTGCGCGCTAACGCGGACGTGCGCGAGCGGCTGGCCCATCGCTTCCGCCACGTGCTCGTCGATGAGTACCAGGACACCAATCGCGCGCAGTATGAGTTCGTGCGCCTGATCGCCGGCGGCCACGGCAACCTTGCGGTGGTGGGCGACGACGACCAGGCGATCTACGGCTGGCGCGGTGCGGACATCCGCAACATCCTCGACTTCGAGCGCGATTTTCCATCGGCGCAGGTCGTGCGTCTCGAGGAGAACTACCGCTCGACCGCGCCGATCCTCGACCTCGCGAACGTCGTCATCAGCGCCAACGAGGACCGCCGCGGCAAGACGCTGCGGGCCACGCGTGCGGGCGGTGAGAAGGTCGTCCTGCTCGAGGCGGCCGACGACCGTGACGAGGCGGAGGCCGTGGCCGAGGCGATCACCTCGTGGCGCGACCGGCGTGGCGCGCTGGGCGACTGCGCCGTGCTGTACCGCACCAACGCGCAAAGCCGCAGCATGGAAGAGGCGATGCGCCGCGCGGGCATCCCGTATCGGCTGGTCGGTGCGGTACGCTTCTACGACCGCCGTGAGATCAAGGATCTGATCGCGTGGTTGCGCCTGATCGCGAACCCGGCCGACGACGAGGCCTTTCGCCGTGCGCTGACGGCGCCGCGGCGCGGCGTGGGTGAGACGACGCTGGAACTGCTCGCCACCGAGGCGCGCGACGCAGGCGTCCCGCTGCTGGAGCAGGCGCGACGCATCGAGTCCGTGGACGGCGTGCGGCCGGCCACGAAGCAGGCGCTCCTCGACCTGGTGACGACGGTGGACCGCTTCCGTGTGCTGGCCACGGACGCGAGCGTGGATCAGTTGCTGCTGCGACTGGTGTCGGAGACTGGGTATGACGCCGCGCTGAAGGCCGAGGGGCCCGAGGGGCTGGATCGTCTCGATAATGTGCGCGAACTCGTGACGTCGGCGGCCGAAGTGATCATCGACGAGGGCGGTGAAGTGGGGCTGCGGCCGCTCGACCACTTCCTGCAGCGCGCGACGCTCGTGACCGGGTTGGACCAGCTCGGCCCCGATGCCGACGCGGTCACGATGATGACCGTGCACACCGCGAAGGGCCTCGAGTACGCGATGGTCTGCGTGACGGGTCTCGAAGACGGCTTGTTCCCGCTGTCGCGCGCGTTCGATGACCCTGCCACGCTTGAGGAAGAGCGGCGGTTGCTGTACGTGGCGGTCACGCGCGCGGGGGAGCGGCTCATGCTCTCCTGGGCGCACCAGCGCCGGCGCAACGGCGAGCTGAAGGACGCGATCATGTCGAGCTTCCTCCGTGTCGTACCCGATGCGCAACTCGAGCGGCGATCGACGCTGCGCATGCGCGCCTCGGCCCGCATGGCCGCACCACTTGGCCGCACGGCAGAGTTCGGTCGGGCACGGGCGCCGACATGGAAGCCGCGCGAGGCGGCCGCCGTGACGAGCTTCGTGCAGGACGAGGACCTCTCGCAGGACGCGCCGCGGTTCATCCGTGGCGAGCGCGTGAGCCACCGCACGTTCGGCTCGGGCACCATCGCCGACGTCAGCGGAGCGGGACGCGACGCGAAAGTGACGGTGGATTTCGATGATGAGGGCGTGGGGCGAAAGCGGCTCGTGATCGCGTTCGCCGGACTCGAACGGGGAATGGACTGATGGCGGTGACACCCGACGATGTGAGGCATGTGGCGCAGCTCGCGCGCCTGGAGATTCCGGAGGCGGAGCTGGCGATGTACGTCGACCAACTCAACGGGATCCTCGCGCACATGGAAGAGCTGCGCGCCGTGGGCGGGGCCGGGGCGGCAGCCCAGGCCGAGTCCACGCGTGAGGGCATGCGGTTGCGCCCGGATACCGTGGGTGCGGTGCCGCTCGCGGTGCCGCTCGAGTCGTTCGCGGCGGCGATGCGCGACGGGTTCTTCCTCGTGCCGCGTCTGGCCACCCACGAGGCGGGGGAGGAGTCGTGAGCGCCTCGCTGCTCGATGCGGGGGCGGCGGCGATCGCGGCCGCCGTGCACGCCGATGCGTCGGTCGCCGACCAGGTCGTCGCGACCGCACTTGAGCGCGTGCGCAGCACGCACGAGGGGGCGCAGGGACTCAACGCGGTGCTGCACCGTGCGCGCGCCGAGGCGCTCACCGGTGCGCTGCCCGACGGCGCCCTGCGCGGCGTGCCGGTCGTCGTGAAGGACAACATCGCGACGTTGGAGCTGCCTACGAGTTGCGGGTCCCGCATGCTCGAGGGCTGGGTGTCGCCGTACGAAGCGACCGTCGTGCGCAAGCTGCGTGAAGCCGGCGCGGTCGTGGTCGGCAAGACCAACATGGACGAGTTCGCCATGGGCTCGTCGACGGAGAACAGCGCGTACGGGCCGACGCGCAATCCGGTTGACCGCTCGCGCGCGCCGGGTGGGTCGTCGGGCGGATCCGCCGCGGCGGTGGCCGCAGCCATCGCGCCCATCGGGCTGGGTTCGGAGACGGGCGGCTCCGTGCGGCAGCCGGCGGCGTTCTGTGGCGTCGTTGGCGTCAAGCCGACGTACGGCCGCGTCTCGCGCTTTGGTCTCGTGGCATTTGCGTCGTCGCTCGATGCGGTGGGCGTGTTCGGCCGCACGGTGGATGATGCGGCGATCGCCACCGAGACCATCAGCGGCCATGACGTGCACGACGCGACGTCGTCCGACCGCGGTGTGCCGACGATGCGCGGCGCGCCCGGCTCGCTGGACGGACTCGTGGTCGGCATCCCGCGCGAGTACTTCCCGGACTCGTTGCACCCGGACGTGCGCGCACGCTGTGACCGCGCGCTGGACGCGCTGCGCTCCCTCGGCGCCGTCGTGCGCGAGGTCTCGCTGCCGCATACGGCGCTCGCGATTCCCGTGTATTACATCATCGCGCCGGCCGAAGCGTCGGCGAACCTCGCGCGATTCGATGGCGTGCGGTACGGACTCCGTGCCGAGTCGGACTCGCTGCGTGGGCTGTACGACGGCACCCGCGCTCGCGGGTTCGGCCCCGAAGTCACGCGTCGCATCCTGCTCGGCACGTACGTGCTCTCGGCGGGCTTTTACGACGCCTATTATCGCAAGGCGCAGGACGTGCGCGCGCTGATCGCGCGCGATTTCGACGCAGTGTTTTCGAGTGGGGTGGACGTGCTGTTCACGCCGACCACGCCCACGCCCGCGTTCGCGCTGGGTGCGATCTCGGATCCGTACGAGATGTACCTCTCCGATATTTTCACCGTGACGGCGAACCTCGCAGGTATTCCGGCGATGTCGCTGCCGATTGGCCGCGTGGATGGGTTGCCGGTCGGTGGCCAGTTACTCGCGGGACACTTCCAGGAGCCGCAGATGTTTCGCGTGGCCTATGCGCTCGAGGATGCGCTGGGTGCGGAGGCGCACCGATGAGCGCCGCGCGTAAGCAGTCCGCCGACAATTCGGCCAAGCCGACGTCCACCGCGGGCGACTGGGAAATGGTCGTCGGCCTCGAAGTGCACGTGCAGCTCAAGACGCGCACCAAGGCGTTCTGCGCATGCTCCACGAACTTCGGCGACGCGCCCAACAGCAACACGTGCCCCGTGTGCCTCGCGTTGCCGGGCGCGCTGCCCGTGCTCAACGCGCATGCCGTCGATCTCGCCGCACGCGCCGCGCTTGCCCTCGGTTGCACGCTGCATCACCGGTCCGTGTTCGCGCGCAAGAACTATTTCTATCCGGACCTGCCCAAGGGCTACCAGATCTCGCAGGCCGACAAGCCGCTGGCGACGGGCGGCCATGTGACGCTGGCCGATGGCAAGGTACTCGGCATCACGCGCATCCACATGGAAGAGGACGCCGGCAAGTCCGTGCACGACCGCTTTGCCGGGCTGACGGCGATCGACCTGAACCGGTCGGGCGTGCCGCTCATCGAGATTGTCGGCGAGCCGGAGATCCGCTCGGCTGCCGAGGCCGGCGCGTACCTCAAGGCGCTGCGCGAGATCCTCGTGTACTGCGGCGTCTCCGACTGTTCGATGGAAGAGGGCTCGTTGCGTGTGGACGCGAACGTCTCAGCGCGTCCGCGCGGCGAGGCCGAGTTCCGGCCGCGCACCGAGATCAAGAACCTCAACTCGTTCTCCAACGTCGAGCGTGCGTTGGAACTCGAGTTCCAGCGGCACGTGGCGACGTACGAAGCCGGCGGCCGCATCGCGCAGCAAACGATGCTCTTCGACGCCGTGCGGCAGGAAGTGCGCGCGGCGCGGTCGAAGGAAGGCAGCCACGACTACCGCTATTTTCCGGAACCCGACCTGCCGCCGCTCGTGCTGCAGACGGAGTGGATCGAGCACCAGCGCGGCACGATTCCCGAACTGCCCGCCGCGCGTCGCGGGCGCTTCGTGAATGCCCTTGGCGTGGCGGCCGCGGATGCCGAGGTGCTCACGGCGGAGCGCGACGTGGCTGAGTACTTCGAGGCGGTGGCGGCGGCCTCCGGCGACGGCAAGGCGGCGGCCAACTGGGTGATGGGCGAGGTGCTCGCGGCGCTCAACGAGCGCGGCGGCGACATTGGGGCGTTCCCGGTGGAGGCGTCGCGCCTGGCGGCACTGATCGCGCTCGTGAAGGCCGGCACGCTGAGCTCGACCGCGGCCAAGACCGTGTTCCAGGTGATGCTCGCGGAACCCGGCGACCCGCAGGCCATCGCGGAGCGTGACGGGCTACTTCAGGTGGGCGATGACGCGGCGCTGGTGGCGTGGATCGACGAAGTGTGGGCGGAGCATCCCGACGAGGCCGCGCGCTTCGTCGCGGGGGAGCGCAAGCTGCAGGGCGTCCTCGTGGGCTTCGTGATGAAGAAGTCCAAGGGACGCGCGGATCCGCGTAAGGTCAACCAGTTGTTGGCAGGGCGGGGTTAAGCGCAGCGTCGTCGGTGTCTTGCCGGGGCACATACAGCGGCTCCGGCAACTGCAGCGTCCAACTATCTCGCCCGGCCGGCGGCAACCGGAACCGAACGCCCGCCTCGCGCCGCACCTCGCGCTCGCCCCCACCCGTGAGCACCGCGCGCCGCAACTGCTTCGCCTCGCGCAGCGCGGCTTCACCGCTGGGATCGAGTGAGCGCGGCACCGCCGTGTCACCGTTCGCGAGCAGGTCCACGACAAAGTCGAACGAACGGTTCAGGTGCGAGATGACCGTCGCGTCGCGCAGCGCCCACCGGCTGCGCTGTGCCATCAGCGACATGACGCGCTGCCACGCGCCGTTGTCCGTGACGTAGACCATGCCGCGGAAGATCCGCCGGTTGGTCGGCGTGCTGAACAGCGTCGGACTCAGGATGCGGTCGAGATGCTCATCCGACCGCGCATGATCGAGCAGGATCACTTCGTGCGCGCGCCGCGGCCAGCGCTCACCCGTGTGCGATTCGAACCGGCTCTCCCAGTAGCTGTGTCCCACGCCCGAAGACGTCGACGAGATCGCGAGTTGGTGCGGCACGAAGTAATTGTGCGCCACCGAGTCCGCCGCGAGGTGCGCGAGATACCCCCACGCGAACGAGCGCAGCGCGTCGTCGCGCGCGCGGTCGAGGATGTCGTAGCCGACGGTCCACGAATGACAGTGCCGGCCAAAGCGCGCATAACGCTTCGCGATGCTGGTATCGGCGGCGATGGAGCCGTACAGGAAGTCGTACGGGAACGCCCGCAGCAGCGTCGCCAGCGAACCCGGCAGCAGCAGCTCGGCCGACTTGAGCAGCGCTTCGCCGAGCAGAATGTGCGTGCCCGGCGTCCACGCCCAGGCGTCGCTCGGCGTAAGCGCGATCAGTATCAGCGCGCCGAGCGCGGCCACCGCGATGCGCGTCAGTCCTTCCGGCGGAGTTTCGGCCGCTCCGGCGGCGGCACCGAGCGCTTCTTGCGCTTGCCGAGGCCCATCGCGCGGGCGCCCAGCTTGATGCCACCCACGGCGGTCGTCGCCACCGTCGCGATCGTCTCGGCCGAGTCGTGGACGCGCCCCACGAGGTCGCTGACCTGGTCCACGCGGTCCGCGAGGCCGTCCACGGAGCGCCGGATACGCTCGCCGCTCTGCTTCACCGTCTCGCGCGATTCGTCGATGATCGCGCGCACGTCGTTCGCGGTCTCGCGCACGTCCTGGTACATCGCCGCCGCGTTGCGCGTCATCGGTCGCAACTCGGCCAGCAGCGCATCGAGCTGCGCGCGCAGCTCGTTCGCGCGGGCGCGCATCAATACCATCCCGATGATCAAGGCCACCAGCAAGAGCAGCACGAGGATCGACGTCAGCCCCGAGGCGACGAAGACCACCTGCTCGAACGTCGTGCGCACCGCGGGGAGCTGGCGCACGAACATCGTGTCGGCGGCGGCCGCGATCTGGGGTAGGAGCATCCCGAATGGTCTCAAGCCGGACGCGCTGCGTCAAGGATATATTGCCTCCCATGGCTCTTCCCCAATTCATCGTCGAAGGCGGCCGCCGTCTTTCCGGCACGATCACGCCGACCGGAAACAAGAACGCGGCGCTGCCGATTGTCTGCGCCGCGCTGCTCACAGACCAGCCCGTCACCCTCGAGAACGTGCCGCGTATCCGCGACATCGAGAGTCTCCTGCAGCTCGTGCGGCAGACGGGCGCGACGGCCGAATGGCAGGGAAAGGAAGGGAACACGCTGTTGGTGCACGCAAAGGCTGTGCGCGGCGACGCCCTCGACCCCGAGCTCTGCAAGCGCATCCGCGCGTCGATCTTGCTCGCGGCGCCGCTGCTCGCACGCGCGGGCGTCGTGACCCTCGCGCCGCCCGGTGGCGACGTCATCGGCCGCCGCCGGCTCGACACGCATTTCCTCGCGCTCGAGGCGCTCGGCGCCGAGCACGTGTTCGCCGAGCGCATCACGTTCCGCACGAAGGGGCTCGTGGGCGCCGACATCTTCCTCGACGAGCCGAGCGTCACGGGCACGGAGAACGCGGTCATGGCGGCCGTCGCGGCGAAGGGCGTCACGACACTGCACAACGCCGCCTCTGAGCCACATGTGCAGGACCTTTGCCGTATGCTCGTCGCGATGGGCGCGCACATCGAGGGCGTAGGTTCCAACGTGCTCACGGTGCATGGCGGCGTGGCGCTCCACGGTTGCACGCATCGCGTCGGACCGGACCACATCGAGGTGGGCTCGTTCGTCGGTCTTGCCGCCGTGACGCGCTCGGCGCTGCGCATTGCAGATGCCGGCGTCTCGCACCTGCGCTCCGTGCGCCTGGGATTCGAGCGGCTCGG
>JAKFFA010000025.1:0-2083 GCA_036675455.1 Gemmatimonadaceae bacterium
CGCAGTACCTCGAATCGCTGGGCGTGGCGTACACCATCCTCGAGCAGGACACCTACTCGGTGGTCAAGCGCGTCGTGCCGGAAGGCAAGACGCTGTGCTCGCTGTGCTCGCGCCTGCGCCGCGGCGCGCTGTACGCGCACGCGGCGGCGCACGGGTTCACGAAGATCGCGCTCGGCCACCACCGCGACGACCTGGTCAACACCTTCTTCCTCAACCTGTTCTTCCACGCCAAATTGAGCGGGATGCCGCCGAAGCTGCTGTCGGACGATGGGCGCCACGTCGTCATCCGGCCGCTCGCGTACGTGCGCGAGGCGGAGATCGAGGAGTACGCGGCGGCCAAGGGGTTTCCGATCATTCCCTGCAACCTGTGCGGCTCGCAGGAGAACCTGCAGCGCAAGCAGGTCAAGCGGATGCTGGAAGCGTGGGAGCGCGAATCGCCCGGCCGCGTCGAGACGATCGCGCGCGCGCTCGGCGACGTCAGGCCGTCGCAGCTGAGCGATCCGAAGCTGTTCGATTTCCTGGGGCTCGGTGCGCGCGGCGCCGTGGCGGATGCGCAGGCGTGGCTGGCGGGTGGCCCGTACGATTCCGCCGGCGACGACGCCTGACGCGTGGCGCAGGTCCCGTCCGCCATGACTGCGATCGCAGTCATCCAGCGACTTTGGTTCCTTCGCGGGACGGCGCCCGGCTTCGGACGGGGCCGCCGCCCTGCCGCCCGGGTGCGCAGCGGCGCGGTCTCCGCGTCCTGCTCCCACGCGCCGGCGCGCGCCATCCATGGCGCGCTCTGCGCACCCGGGTGGCAAGGCGACGGCCTTCGCGACTCGTGCCTCCCGGTTCCGGATACAAGTTGTTCCGTTCACCTTCTTCTCTGACTGGACTTTCGATGTTCTTTCGCAACCTCACCCTGTTCCGTTTTCCCACCTCGCTCGATGTGTCCGACCTCGAATCGCAACTTTCGACCTGTGCGCTCAAGCCGGTCGGCCCGCTGGAGCTGTCCTCGCGCGGCTTCATCCCGCCGTTCGGGCGCGACGCCGAAGCGTTGTCGCACCGGATCGGCGACGCGCTGTGGCTCACCGTCGGCAGCGAGGACAAGCTGCTGCCCGGCGCGGTGGTCAACGACCTGCTGCAGAAGAAGCTGGCCGAACTCGAGCAGAAGGAAGGCCGCCGCCCCGGCGGGCGCACCCGCAAGCGGCTGAAGGAAGACCTGGTGCACGAACTGCTGCCGCGCGCGTTCGTGCGGCCCGGCCGCACCGACGCGCTGCTCGACCTCGAGCACGGGCTGTGCGTGGTCGACACCTCCTCGCGCAAGAGCGGCGAGAACGTGGTCTCCGAGATCCGCCACGCGCTCGGCAGCTTCCCCGCGCTGCCGCTGAATGCGGAAGTCGCGCCGCGCGCGGTGCTGACCGGCTGGATCGCGGGCGAGCCGCTGCCGGAGGGGTTGAGCCTCGGCGACGAGTGCGAGCTCAAGGACGCCGCCGACAAGGGCGCGGTGGTCAAGTGCCAGCGGCAGGAGCTGCTCGGCGACGAGATCGGCAAGCACCTGGAAGCGGGCAAGCAGGTCACGCGGCTGGCGCTGACCCTCGACGACCATGTCTCGTTCGTGCTCGGCGAGGACCTGGTGATCCGCAAGTTCAAGCTGCTCGACGGTGCGGTGGACCAGCTCGAATCGACCGAGCGCGACGACCTGCACGCCGAACTGGACGCGCGCTTCGCGCTGATGAGCGGCGAGGTGAAACGCCTGTTCAGCGTGCTCGAGCCGGCGCTGAAGCTGAGCCGCGCCGACGCGTGACCGCCAATGCATGACCTCCGTTGGGTGACCGCCGCTGGATGACACGCGGGAGTCGCGACCGCGACGGATGACTTCGCGCTCGCGCCATCGGTTCCCACGATGGCGCGCATTGCAATCAATCCGGACGTTGGCGGCCCACACACACGCCACGCGCCTACAATTCCAGCCATGCCCTCCCTCCTCCGTCGCCTGCTGGCGCCGACGCCGCGCGCGCTCGAACGCGATTCGCTGCAACTGCCGCTGGCCGACGGGCGCGTGGTCGAGATCCAGCGCGTGCGCAACCCGCGCGCCAAGCGC
>JAKFFA010000076.1:0-49126 GCA_036675455.1 Gemmatimonadaceae bacterium
GCGAACGACTCCGTGAGCGGCGCCTTGCTCTGCGTGCCCTCACGCTTCATCTGCTGAAAGAGCGGCGACTCGGCCAGCGAGAGCCGAATCCACACGGAAATGCCCAGCAGCACGAGCGACACGAGGAACGGGATGCGCCACCCCCACGCCTCGAACGCCTCGGCGCCCAGCGCGAGGCGGCAACCCATGATTACGAGCAGCGAGAGGAACAGGCCCAGCGTCGCCGTCGTCTGGATCCACGACGTGAACGCGCCGCGCTTGCCGTGCGGCGAATGCTCCGCCACGTAGGTCGCCGCGCCGCCGTACTCGCCACCCAGCGCGAGGCCCTGCAGCAGGCGCAGCAGGATGAGGATGACCGGCGCCGCCATGCCGATGCTCGCGTACGAGGGCAGGATGCCGACGAAGAACGTCGACACACCCATGAGCATGATCGTCACGAGGAACGTGTGCTTGCGACCGACCAGGTCGCCCAACCGCCCGAACACGAGCGCGCCGAACGGGCGCACGGCGAACCCGGCCGCGAACGCCATCAGCGCAAAGATGAACGCGGCCGTCGGGTTCACACCCGAGAAGAACTGCCGGCTGATGATCGCGGCCAACGAACCGTACAGGTAAAAGTCGTACCACTCGAACACGGTGCCGAGGGACGACGCGAAGATCACGCGGCGGACGTCGCGCGCGGAGAGCTCGGGTACCTGAGCGGCCGCGTCGGCGGCCAGGGCGGCGGTAGTCATGCCCGCAAAGGTGCTACGGATTGAACCAGTACGACACCTTGAGCAGCAACGTATTGTCCGGCCGCGCGTCGAACATGTCACCAAGGTCGCGGCTCACGGCGAAACGCCCGTCGTCGATGCCGTTGGACCGGCCTTGCTGCCAGACCAGGAACATCACCGAACCAGGGCGGTACTCCCAGCGCAGCACGACATTCGAGTTGAACTGCCGGCTGTTGTAGTCCGACAGCGAGGCCCCGGCCGGCGCGTACGCGGGCGCGGTGCCGGCTGGCACCGGCGCGGAGAAGCGCGCCTCGTAGTCCTCCGCGCGCGCGTCGGCGATCTCGCGCCACGCCGAACGGTCGCCCGTGGCGATGAACGGCTGCGCGTAGAGCTCCAGGCTCAGCGTCGGCGTCATGGTGACGTTCGCCCGTAGCGTGATGCCCAGCACATGCTGGTCAAGCCGCGCGAACGTGTAGTGCGTCGTGTCGCTGAGCGCGTCGCCGAAGTTCGCGACCCACTGCGCGTCGTCCACGCTACGCTCGTACTCCACCGCGAGCGACATCGACGTACGCGCGCCCGCGCGCGCCGTGACGCCAAGCTCAGCGCCACGTGCCCACGAGCGGCCCTCGTCCCCGCGCTCGACACTGACCCCGAACTCCGGTACGAATGCCCGCCGTTCGTCGCCGTCGAGACCCACCGAGAGCGAATGGCTGGGCGACTGCCGCAGCGCCGGGCCGCCGCGCGCGCACGAGACGCAATGCGTCGCGCCGAGCTGCCGCGCGTTGTAGCTGAACGAGGCGCCCCAGAAGTTCGTGAACTCCGCAGACCCATGGACCAACGTGCTGAGCCCCGTCGGTAGGCCGCCCGTCGTCCAGTGCTGGTCTGCGGAGAACACCGCATTCGCCCGCCGGTAGATGCCCTTCGGGACCACCGAGACGAGCACGAGTTCGTTGCGCAGCTGAAAATCGTTCACGAGCGTAACGAAGCCCAGGTCGTTGAGCTCGGTGTTGGGCGTGGCATAGCGACCTGTGGTCTGCCAGCGCACGCGACCCGAGTAGCGGCGAATCGTCGCCGACGTGACACCGCCCGACATCGACGTCGCCGTCGGGTCGAACGCGCGTTCGTGATCCGGGCGCTGGTGGTAATGCACGCTGCTCAACTGCGTGCGCGCAATCGCTTCCTCGGAGCCGTGCACGATCGACTGGCCCGAGTAGCCGGACACTTCCCAGCGATCCGCAAAGCGGTGGTAGCCTTGCACGAGCGCGGTGTAGGCGTCGCGGCGCAGGAATGGCTCAGTAGCCGAGTCGAGGTCGCGCTGGAGGCCGGTGACCATACCGCCGAACTGCGAACGGCCCCCGCGGAAGTCGCGCACGAGCCGGCCCACGAGCGTCGTCGTCGCCGGTTCGATGGTCTGGCCCGAAACACCCGTCTCGCGTGCCGATAGTACGCCAACCACGCCGAACTGCGTGCCGTTTGCGAACCGGCCCGTGACCTTGGCGGCGCCGAGGATGGAACTGAAGCGTTCGTCGCGCGCGTCCGTGCGAAGCTGCGGCGAGCGCCCGACGCGGCGCGTGTAGAAGACGCCTTCGCACGGGCCGTTGCAGCGGAACAGGTTCACGCCCTCCTGGAAGAACGGGCGCCGCTCGTCGAACCGCACCTCGAACGCGCTGAGGTTGAGCACCGCCGGGTCCGCCTCGACTTGCCCGAAGTCCGGGTTGATCGTGGCATCGACGGTGACATTGCTCGCGAGCCCGGCCTTGAGGTCCACGCCGGCGCTGAACTGCTGCGGGTGGTTCCACCCGGTCGCGCTCGGCTCACTCACGTTTTTGGTAACGACGTACGGCAGCACCTCCAGCCGGCGGTTGCGCCCGATGCCCTCGATACCGACCAGGTCGCCGAGCTGCGAGGCGAAGGTCTGGTAGGACGGGTGGTAGGCGGGCCACGCATCGCGCTCCGCGTAGCGTGCATGGTCGCGCCAGATGCCGAAGCCGAACGTCTGCGACTCGCCCGGTTCGTATCGGATCTGGCTGAACGGGATCGCGAACTCCGCGGTCCACCCCTCGCTGTCGATCTGCGTGGCGACATCCCACACACCGTCCCAGGCGATGTCCTCGACGACATCGGAGTAGATATTCGCATCGCGCTTCACGCCGGCCGGGTTCACCATGAACTGCAGTCCCGTCCGCCGGTCGTGATAGCCGTCGACGACGACCTTGAGCCACTCGGACGGTGTCTTGACGTCGCGCCGGCTCAGCAGCGCGACGATCGAGTCCGGACGCGGGTCGTAGGCGCGCACGAAGACGTACAGCGTGCGGTCGTCGTACGCGACGCGGAATGCTGTGCGGAAGCGCGCGGGCAACGCCTCACCCGGCGAGAACTGGTAGAACTGATCGCTGACCGGCGCGATGGCCCAGACGGCATCATCGTCGCGACCATCGAGCCGCGGGGCGACCTCGGCGCGCACGGCACGGGCAACCGTTTCGCCCTGTTGCGCGCGGGCGATGCCACCGTCCTGCAATGGCGAGAGCGTCAGGATGGCGGCGGCGAGCGCCACGGAACCGAAAGGAAGGCGTGGAATGTTCATCGCGGAATTACGTGTCCCTTGGGGGGCATGTTGCAGACCGGCCGGTATCCCGAGCCCGCGCAGACCGCCGCTACCACCCGCGGTGGACCTGCCAGCGATCGACGACGCGGTCGCCCTCGATCACGTGATACGTGTCGTACTGCGCCGCCGTCAGGCAGGAATGATTGACGAGTACACGCACGCGCGCGCCGACAGGGAGCCGGTCAAGCAGCGTGGAGTGCTGTACCGGCACCACGCCATGCTCTTGCGAGAGGGACGCGAGCTTCAATCCGAGATCGGTGCCATCCATATCCAGCACCCGCCCGTAGCCGCAGGACGCGTCGAGATCCACCGGTCCGCGATCCTTCGAGAGCGCGATCGCGCCCGCGTCGAGCACGACCTGCTGGCGCCCACGGTCACGGTGCACGACCGACGCGAGCACGGTCAGCACGCAATCGTCGAACGCACAGCTGCCGATGGTCGCCTGTGTGGCGTCGCAGAACACATAGTTGCCGGCGCGCACTTCGCCGATGCCTTCCAAGTGATCCACGTGCGTGATCGTCGGCGTGGATCCGACGCTGAGCACGGGGACCTCGATGCCCCCGGCACGTATCCGGTCGGCGGCACGGCGCAACTCGTCGCGCTCCTGCGAAGCGATTGCCGCCACCGCGGCGCGGCCGCGCGCGTGGTACGAATGGCCGGCGTGCGTGAGCAGGCCAGCAAAGCGCAGCGCACCCTGCTCGCCGATGCGCTGCACCAGCTCAGGCAGCGCCGCGTCGTCCGGGTCCACGCCGCACCGGTGGTAGCCACAATCGACCTTCACCCACACATCGATCACGTGCCCCGCGGCGCGGGCCGCTTCGGCAAGCGGGCCTGGGATCGACGCGTCGTCGGTCAGCACGCCGAGACGCGTGCCGCCCCCGATGATTTCATTGACAGCAGCGAACTTGCCGGGCTCGACCGGCACGGCATACGTGATGTCGTGGAAGCCGTGCGCCGCGAACGCGCGCGCCTCGGCGAGCGTGGAGACCGTGATTGCGCCAGAATGACCCGCGACCTGGAGCCGGGCGACCTCGATGCACTTATGCGTCTTCACGTGCGGGCGCAGCCGCGCCCCCAACGCGCGCACACGGTCCCCGATGCGCGCGGCGTTGGCGCGCGCGCGCGTCACATCGAGCAGCAGCGCCGGTGTGGCGAGCGTTTCAAGCACGCGTTACGGCGACGGCGTCCATCTCCACGAGGAATCCGTGGTGCAGCGCCTTCGTCGGCACGATCGCGCGCGCGGGCCGGTGGTCCCCGAGCACGCGCGCATACACCTCGTTCACGGCGGCCCAGTGCTCGATGTCGGACACGTACACAGTCATCTTGAGCACGTGGCCGAAGTCGGAGCCGGCCGCGTCGAGGATCGCCTCGATGTTGCGCAGCACGCGTTCGGTTTGTTCTTCCACGGAGCCGAGTTTGCGCTCCCCGGTCGCCGGGTCGATCGCGAGCTGACCCGCCACATGGACGAGGCCATCACACACCGTCGCCTGCGAATAGTGGCCGGCAGGCTTGGGCGCGCGATCGGTGAGGATGCGACGGATGGTCTTTGCATTCTTCGTGCTGGCGCTCATGCTCCGGTCCCCGGCAAGGTGAGGGTCTGCTTGCTGTACAGTCGGTCGCGACGTGTGGTGCCGCGTGTCACTCGAGGTACGGCGATTCCTCTTCGTACGGCGAGACGCCATCGTCAGACGCACCGTAGATCTCGGCCCATGTGCGCCGCGGCCTGCGCGGCTTCGCGGGCTTGCTCGGCAGCGGCGGACGCTCCCATTCGGGCAGCAGGTCCTTGACCATCTCCACGAGCTGATGGCTCAGGTGGTGGCCGTACTTGTACAGCGCGACCACGCGCTTGCGGTTGCCGAGCAGGAACGCGAGGATCGGCTTGTCGGCCTTGGCCGCGTTGCAGGTCTTGCAGCAGAGCACGAGGTTGTCGCGCCGGTCATAGGCGGTCTGTCCGCGCCGCGGCGTGACATGGTCCAGTGTGATCGTCGCCGCCGACACCACGCGCTCACAATAGGCACAGACGGGTCCGTGCCGCTCGAGCAGCCAGTGCCGTGTGTCCGTGTACGCCTGCCGACCCGTGGGAACGGACGTGAGCCGGATGCTTGGGCTGGTGTCGCCACCCCCGCCACCGCCCTTTCCTCGGCGCGACCCACCGCGGCGTCGCTTCGTTTTCTTGGCAGCCGGTGCGGCTGGCGCAGCCGCTGGCCTTTTCGCCGCCTTCCTGGCGGCGGACTTCGGTTTCCCGGGCATCTATTGAAGTGTGTTCATGTTCTGACTCGTGCAAGATACACGCGCGCGACCTCATCCGCGTGCGAATCCTTGATAGTTTCCGGCCGCCGCCGTACAAACACCGCCGCGGCCGGGCCGCTCGGTGCCGCCTACCGCGAAGGGATCGGGCGGTACTACCCCGCCATGACAGCCGTCGAGGGGTCGGCCTTGATGGAGGCCGGCGCCGACGTTGAGATCGAGGCGACCCCGGTCGTACCGTAGTCCGGCGGCGCAGCCGGCAGGCGGATCCGCAACTCTGCGCCGCCGGACGCGGCGCTGGCGTTGCGGAGCTCCAGGGTGCCGCCATGCGCATCCACCACACCGCGAATCACGAACACGCCAAGTCCTGAGCCGCCGTCGGCGACGCGCGTCGTCACGAAGGGTTCGCCCAGCCGCGGCAGCAATTCCGGCGGGAAGCCCGGGCCGTTGTCCGTGACCTCGATCTCGGCGTCGCCGTTGGGCGTCGTGCGCGTCGCGATGTGGATCGTTGCCCGCTCGCTCCCGCCACCTCGCGTGCGCAGCACGTGCGCGGAGTTGAGCACCGCATTGGTCACTGCCTGGACCAGCTTGCCTTCGTCCCCGAGGACGCGCGGCACGGGACCGTAAGTCGGGCGCACGTCCGGCTCGCCGTGCATCTGCGGCGCCGCGACACGCAGGGCGGACCGCACGACGTCGCGCACGTCCAGTGGGCGGAAGTGATCACGCGTGTTGGACGCATAGGCGCGCAGGCCTTCCACCACCCTACGGATGCGGTCCGTGGCCTCGAACGCGTTCGCGAACGCTGTGTCGGTAGTGGCCGAGCGCCACGGCTCAGACTCCTCGCGCAACTCCTCGAGACTGAACACGAGGTACTGCAGCGGATTGTTGACCTCGTGTCCGACACCGGCGGCAATGCGGCCAAGTGCCGCCATGCGGGCCTGGTTCGCGAGCGCATCGCGTGCGGAGTCGCGCTCGCGCACCGCGCACTCGACCTCATCGCTGAGGCGCTCCGTGAGCAGCGTCAGCCGCCGCGCATCCGCGATGAACCGGCGGATCAGCTTTGCGCTCACCGGCGTGATGAGCACCAGGTATCCGACCTCGGCGAGATAGATGAACTGCAACGCGCCGATTGCCACGAGGCCCTCGGCGATGCTGCAGGCCATGAAGAATGCAAAGCCCAGCGAGATCGCGAACGCGCCGGGCACGCGACGGCGCGCACGGCGCACGAACTCCATGAAGCTCGTCAGCAGCGTCGCCAAGATGAACATGGCGCTGACGGTCGCCATGACGGTCATGCGCGGCTGAGCGTAGTCCAGGTTGAACAGTGGCACGACGACGCGATCGAATGCGCCGGATGAGACGACATTGCCCGTGAGCGAGAGCACGACCGCCACGCTGACGTTCGCGATCGCGAGACGTCGCACCCATCGAGGGATCGACGCCCAGCCGCCATTCTCGTCGCTGAACGTGTACCAGAGCCAGAACGTCGCATGCAGCGCGGCCAGGCTGAGGTTCAGCGTCGTCGCGATTGCAATGCCACTCTGCACCGACGTATACATGGCGCCGAAGACGTTCGTGAGGCTATAAAGGCCGGCGGATGCCGCGAGCAGTACCACGGGGCGCACGCGCTGCCAGCCGGGCGCGCGCGCGATCGCAAGCAGCGCGGCGGTGGCGGCCGCGTGGAACGCGAGCGTCACCAAGGAGATGGCGAGCGGGACGATCATCGGGTCTGACCGATGTGTGCGGGGCGCATGATGGCATCCAGTATCGGCCGGCACCAAGCGCGACTTGAGGGCGTTAACTTCCGACATGACCTACGCCGCCATCACCGGCTGGGGCTCCTGCATGCCCCCCGCGGTCCTCACCAACGCCGACCTGTCCACCTTCCTGGACACGTCTGACGAATGGATCACCTCGCGCACCGGCATGAAGGAGCGCCGTGTGTCGCATGTGAGCGCCATCGAGCTCTCGACCGTGGCTGCCCGCCGCGCGCTCGCGTGCGCGGGCCTCGACGGCGCGGACCTCGACCTCGTGATTTACGGCGGCGTCAGTAACGACGAGCTGTGCCCCAACAGCTCCTCCGGCGTGCAACTCGCGCTGGGCGCCACCAACGCTGCCGCGATGGACCTCAACACCGCGTGCACGAGCTTCTGCTACGGGCTCGCGACGGCGACGGCAATGATCCGCACGGGCATGGTGCGCAACGCCGTCGTGATCGGCGTCGAGCTCATCAGCCGGTACATGGACTGGAGCAATCGCAACGTTGCCGTGCTGTTCGGTGATGGCGCCGCCGCCGTCGTCCTGCAGGCCAGCGACCATGAAGAGGGCCTGCTGGGGTCCGTGCTCGGCTGCGACGCCGAGGCCCGGCAGACGCTGCGCGTGCGTGGGTTCGGCTGCGGCTACGCGAACTTGGACATCTCGTTCGGCGATACCATCTGGGACTTCGACGGCCCGTCGATCTTCAAGCGCGCGGTCCGCGCGATGTCGGAGGCCTCAGCCAAGGTGCTCGCCGAACATGGCCTCACGGGCGATGATGTGAGTCTCGTCGTGCCGCACCAGGCCAACCTGCGCATCATCGAATCCGTGGCCAAGCACGCGGGCATCCCGATGGAGAAGGTGATGCTGACCGTGCAAAAGTACGGCAATATGAGCGCGGCGACGGTGCCGGTGGCACTCGTGGAGGCGCTCGAAGAGGGCCGCGTGAAGCCGGGAAGCTGGGTCCTGATGCCCGCCTTCGGCGGCGGGCTCACGTATTGCTCGCTGCTGGTAAAGTGGGGCGAACGTGTGACGCCGCTGGGCGAGAGCGATGCGGCGCTGCCGCCGGCCACGCGGTCGGCGCTGGAAATGGTGAACGCCGTGCGCGCGGTGCAGGACCCGCATGGCCGGTCGCGCGTAGGCCTGATGACCCCCCACTTCGTGGAAGAGCGCATGGCGTCCGCCCGCAGCGACGAAGGCGCTGAAGCAGCCGCCGACATCCCGGAATTGGGCAAATAGTCGCACCCGCGACACAATCAGGTGCATCACAACGTAATGGTTGGGCGCTGCGACAACCGTAGCGGATAACCAGTTATGGAGCACCCGAATGCAGAACCAGACCAGTGAGTCCCGCAGGTCCTTCCTTGACCGCATTGCGCTCGGCGGCATCGCCATCGGCGGCGCATCACTCGGCATCGCCGGCTTGCCCGGAGCCCTGCACGCGAGCACGTCCGGCTCGATGACACTGGCGTCGTCCGCGTCACGCGTCGGCTCAGGCGCTTCGCACGGCAGCGACATCGCCAGCCCCGCAGAGATCACCTCCCACGCGCAGGCCGCATGGGACGTGCGCTGGCCCGCGCGACTCACGGGCAAGGTCCGCACCGTGTTCGACGTGCCGGAAGTAGAGAGTGGCTATGGCGTGTGGCGCGCCTCGATCTGGGCCCTGCAGTACCAAGCCGCGCTGGGCACCGCGCCCGCGGACATGTCCACGGCGCTCGTGCTGCGGCACAACGCCATTGTGCTTGCCATGCGGCAGGAGTTCTGGGACAAGTACGGCATCGGCAAGCTGAAGGGCGTCACGCATCCCGCCACGCTCGAGCCCACGGATCGCAATCCGGCACTGTTGTCGTCGGCGCGTGGTGAGGTCCCCGCGGCCTACGATTCGTTTGCGCTCGACCAGTTCATGGCGCGCGGTGGCGTGACGCTCGCGTGCGACCTCGCCTTGCGTGACTGCATCGGACTCATCGAGCGCGAGGATGGCGTGAGCGCGGATGAGGCGCGCCGGCGCGCGATTGCGCTCATGGTGCCGGGCGTGATCCTGCAGCCGTCAGGGGTATTCGCCGTGTTCCTTGCTCAGCAGGCGGCGGGGACGATGTACATCCGCGCGAGCTGAGTCTCGGAACGTTGGGCGCGCCGGCATCAGCCGGTGCGTTCAGCCACTCCCGGTTTAGACGGCCAGTCAGCCGGCGCGCTCCAGTCGGTCCTTGAGCGCGGCGAGCCCATCGATCGCATGCACCGCATGACGGTTGATCCACCGGTCCGCGACCTCCTTGAGGGGAAGTGGATTGATGTGGTTCCAGCGCACGCGCCCGATTCGCTGCGGGATGATGAGGTCCGCGCGCTCCAGCACCTGCAGGTGCTGCATCACCGTGCAGCGGTCGAGATCCGGAAAACGGTCGCACAACTCGCCGGTGGTGCGCGGCGTGTCGCGCACCAGATCGAGCATGCGCCGGCGCCTGGCGTCGGCGAGGGCCTTGAATACGGCGTCGTGGCGATCCGCTCTTGACATGTTATAAAACTATAACATATACTCCGGCAGTCAACCTACCGGAGGAGCGATGGAACTCAAATTCCAGGTACAGGGCCGCATCAAGCGGCCGATCGAGCGCGTGTTCAACGCCGTGTATGACCCCGGCGAGCTCAGCGCGTACTTCACCACCGGCGGCGCCAGCGGGCCCCTCGTCGAGGGAACCACGGTCACCTGGGACTTCGCGGACTTCCCCGGCGCGTTCCCCGTGAAAGTCACCAAGGTCGAGCCGAACCGCCGCATCGTGCTTGAATGGGAAGCGGGCGAGGGCTACGACACGCGGGTCGAGATGGAGTTCGAGTCACTCGGTAAGGACGACACGCTCGTAAAGATCTCAGAGAGCGGCTGGCGCGTGAGCCAGAAAGACCTCGACCGCTCCTACGGCAACTGCATGGGCTGGACGCAGATGCTCTGCTGTTGCAAGGTCTGGGTCGAGCATGGGCTCAATCTGCGCGAAGGGTTCTTCGACACACGCACGGGCAAGCCACCGGGCGCGGAGTGACCAGCGCGGGCCTATCCTCCTGAGCGGCGCAACGCCACTATTTGCGGGTCATTCCATTCCACCGCAACTAGGACCACAATGCCCCTCGGACGCTCCCTCCTCCTCGCCGCCGCGCGCAGCGAGACACTCAACAACTTCGCGCTGCGCAGCCGCATCGTGCGGCGCGCCACCAAGGCGTTCATGCCGGGCGAACGCGCCGAGGATGCGCTCGACGCAGGCGCCACACTCGCCGCCGACGGGCGCTCGCTCATCTACACGCGGTTGGGCGAGGCCATCACCGCCGCTGCGGAAGCGGAGTCCGTTCGCGATCACTACTTGAGCTTCTTCGACGACATCCGCACACGCGGCCTGCCCGCGCAGGTGAGCGTCAAGCCCACGCAGCTCGGACTCGATCTGTCGATGGACCGCTGTCTCGAGCACCTGCACACGCTCGCGGCCAAGGCCGAATCCACAAGCTCGGCACTCTGGCTCGACATGGAAGACTCGTCGTATGTGGACCGCACGTTGACGCTGTACGAGGCGCTCAAGCGGGACCATCCGCGCACGGGGCTCGCGCTGCAAGCATACCTGCACCGCACGCCGCAGGACCTGCAGCGTCTGTTGCCGCTCAAGCCGGTGGTCCGCCTCGTGAAGGGCGCCTACGCCGAACCGGCGCACATCGCGCATGCGCGCAAGCGCGACACCGACGCGGCGTATGAATCACTGGCCGGCACCATGCTCGACGCAGCCCAGCGCGACGGCTGCCTGCCCGTATTCGGCACGCACGACATGCCGCTCGTGGGACGCATCGCGGCGCGCGCGGCGAGCATTGGACTGCCGAAGGAGCGGTATGAAGTGCACATGCTCTACGGCATCCGCGAGCGCGAGCAGCAGCGGCTGCGCGCCGAAGGACATGCTGTGACGACGCTGATCAGCTACGGCGCGGCGTGGTACCGCTGGTATATGCGCCGGCTCGCCGAACGGCCGGCGAATGTCGCGTTCGTGGTACGTTCGATGTTCGGCTAGCGCATCGAGCGCGCGAGCCGCTTGAGCATCGCCACTTGGCCCGTGTGGTAGATGTCGTGCTCCGCCAGTGAACGCACCATGGCGGCCACGGTGATGCGGGATTCGTCCGGCGTGCTGGTGCCCCCCACGCGCGCCGCGAGGCGGTCGTCCGGCATGCCCCCGACCGCCGCGCTCAACGCGGCATGCGCGTCATCGAGCGAACGCAGGGCGTTCTGCCATTCGTCTGTGGTCGGTTTGCGCGGCGGAGCGGGCCAGTCTCCGTCCTCGGGTTCGCCCGGCACGCCGCCGTTCGCTCGCCGCAACACCTCCAGTGTCCAGCTACGCATGTGGAGCACGAGGTCCCAGATCGAATGGGCATCCGCGGCGGGACGCCACGCAGCCTCTTCGGCGGTGATGCCCTCCAGCACCGTCGCGCGCGACGGGCCGTGCCACGGCTCTCCTTCGTGCTGGCGGCGCAGTTGCTTGACAAGATCCTGCTGTAGATCGCTCATTGCTCCCCCACCTTGAAATGCCACCACGACGACGGCACGGGCATCCACTCACCGTCGCCGATCCGCACACGAAGCGAGAGGGCAGCGCCGCCCCCGCCCTGGAAAAATCTCACGGTGACGCGGTGCAGTCCCGCGCGCAGCGCGACCATCCCACGCCGCTCCTCGGCGCCATGCAAACCATCGTTGTCGACCACCAGCTCGTCATCCACGTGCATCGTGCTGCCGTCATCCGAGACGAGCGCGAACTCATACACGCCGTCCGTGGGCACACGCATCAAACCACTGAGCCGCAGCGCGTACTGTTCAGGCAGCGGCGCCGCGGGCAGTTCCACGGACGTCGAGAGGCCTACACGTCCGGCCGGCAGTGCATCGATCTGCGACGCGCGCTGTACTGAGGCCGCGTAATACTCCGCGCGCAATCCCGTCCGCAGCGCGCCGGCGGGCGCATTGACCGCGTCGCGCAACGTGGCACGCCGGATCATCGCGCTGCGCGGAGGGCTCGCCTTTCCCGTGGGCGTGAAGGCCCGCGCCGTCACGCGCACACCGGCCGTGTCCGTGCTCAGCGTGAGTGGGCGCGACGCATCGTAGAGGGGGCTCGCCGTCGTCGGATCGCTGCCATCGAGTGTGTACCGGATCACCGCGTCGGGCAACGCCGTCCGCAGGCGCAGCGTCACACTCGCGGCCAGCGTGAGACGGTCGCCCTCGAGCCCCTGCACATGCGGTAGGCGATAGTTGACGCCCAGTGCGTCGAGCTGGCGCAGCGCGTTGGGCAGCCGCGAGAGGAAGTCGTCCCAATCGCGCACCTCACGCGGCGACCACGTGATCTCGGCCAGCGCGAGTGCGCGCGGATACGCCATGTACTCGACCGCGTCGTCGGTCTTGAGGTACTCCGTCCAGACGTTGCCCTGCGCGCCCAAGACGTGGCGCCCCTCCTCGGGTGTGAGCGCCGCGGGGATCGGCTCGTACGCATACACCTTCTCGAGCGGCACCAACCCGCCGATCGCGAGCGGCTCATGGCGTGCGTCGCCCTGGTAGTAGTCCAGATAGAGATGCGAGTTCGGCGTCATGATGACGTCGTGCCCCATCTTGGCCGCCGCGATGCCGCCGCTCTCACCGCGCCATGACATCACCGTCGCCTGCGGCGCGAGGCCGCCTTCGAGGATCTCGTCCCACCCAATGAGGCGGCGGTCATGACTCGCGAGGAATCGTTCGATGCGCCGCACGAAATAGCTCTGCAGCTCGTGCTCATCCTTGAGGCCCTCGCGACGAATCACTTCCTGCGCCAGGGTGCTCTCCTCCCAGCGCTTCTTCGGCGCCTCGTCCCCGCCGATGTGCACGTAGCGCCCGGGGAAGAGTGCGATGACCTCGGTGAGCACATCCTCGAGGAACGCGAACGTGCGTTCGCTGGGACAGAAGATGTTCTCGTCCACACCCCACGTCGTGCGAACCTCGAACGGGCCCGGCGTACAGGCGAGCTCGGGATACGCCGCCAGCGCCGCCACCGCATGGCCCGGCATCTCGATCTCGGGCACGATCGTCACGTAGCGTTCCGCGGCGTACGCCACGACCTCGCGAATCTCTTCCTGCGTATAGAAACCGCAGTGCGGCGTGCCGTCGCCGACGTATGGGTCGAAGTTCCTCGCCACCATCGTCTCGTCACGACAGCCCCCAACGCCGGTGAGCCGCGGATACTTCCTGATCTCGATGCGCCAACCCTGATCGTCGGTCAGGTGCCAATGGAACCGGTTGAGCTTGAAGCGCGCCATGAGGTCGATGTAGCGCTTCACGAAGGCCACGTCGCGGAAATGCCGGCTCACATCGAGATGCAGCCCGCGGTATCCGAAGCGCGGCGCGTCCTCGATGGTGACCGCATCCACCCACGGCGACGGCGTGGCGGCGGAGGTCTCGCCGACTGCGCGCACATCCATCACGCGCGGCGCAGCGCCCAGCAGTTGCCGCAGCGTTTGCAAACCATAGAAGATGCCGGCCGGCGCACCGGCGGTGATCTCCACGCCGTCCGTGCCGATCTCCAATCGGTACGCCTCTCGGCCACCACCGGCTGACGGGTCGAGATGCAGCCGGATATCACCGCGTGCGCCGCCATCGGGGATGGCGACGACGCCGAGGGCGTCGCTCGCGATGGCCGCGGCAAGCTTGGCGAGCGCTGGGAGGTCGGCGCTCGCAGGCGGCGCGCCCGCAGGGCCCGCACCGGCCGCCGCGCTGCTCACGCCAACGATGATCGTATCAGCCGGCGCCCATGCACCTGCGCCGCGCACGACCGACACCGGCGCGGGGATCACCAAGGCGGCTGGCGCGCTCGCGCTGGCCGCGGGCGCCGCGCTCACCGCTTGCGCGCGCGCCGCCGATGGCGACGACATCGTCGCCAGCATCAGCATCGACGCGGCCACGCCGACGGCCGGAACCGCCACACGACGCTCCACGAGTGCAGCCAGTCCCGTCACCACAACGTTCACGAACAAGGCAATCACTCCGACGTTGAGATCCTGCGCGGCTGCCGGCAACCAAGGCGCGAGCGACGCGACGCTGGAGCCGCTCAGCGTGATCGCCGCGACCGTGCCCACACCGGCCACGATGCCCGCGCCCGCCGCGACCGGCCCCACGCGCGTGCGGCCCGCGAACAACCCCAATACCAGCGACGGAAACAGCTGCGTCACGAACGCATAGCCCATGAGCAGCAGCGCGACGATCGTCGAGCCGCCGCGCAGCGTATACCACAGCGCGACCAGCGCCACCGCCGGCACACACCACTTGGCCACGCGCGCGACGCGCGCCTCGTCGGCATCGGGGTGCAGCGCACGATAGCCCGTATCGGCCAGCATCGTGGATGCCGCCATCAGGATCATCGAACCCGGCACGAGCGCGGTCAGCACACCGGCCGCGCCGACGGTGCCGACCACCCAGGGCGGCAGCACTTCGCGCACCACGCGCAACAGCGCCAGGTCCACGTCCGCGCCCTCAAGACCCGGCACCGAAAGCAGCGCGGCGAAGCCGGTGAAGAACACGAACAGCAGCACGAGCTGATACAGCGGCATGAACGTCGCATTGCGGCGCAGCGCTTCCGCGCTGCGCGAGGCGAACACGGACCCGAACGTGTGCGGCCACAGGTAAAACCCGAGCGCGGTGAGCACCACGGTGCTCGCAAACCAACTCGCCGAAAGGCCGCGCTCCGGAAGCACCAACAGCTCCGGGTGTAGCGTCTCGATGCGCGAGAACATCTCGCCGATGCCACCGTGGAGCATGACGGGCAACCAAATGCCCAGCGCCACCACGACGACCAGGATCATGACGTCCTTGAGCAGCGCGGTGCGCGCGCTGCCGTGGATGCCGCTCACCGTCACGTAGCACACGAGTCCGACGGTGCCGATCAGTGCGGCCGCCGTGGGGCCGACGGCGCCATACGACGCCTCGCTCACGATGATGCCCAGTCCCTTGAGCTGCAGCACGAGGTAGGGCACCATCGCCACCACACCGACGAGCGCGACCAAGCCGCCCAGGCCGCGACTGCCGTAGCGGTGCGCCCAGAAGTGCGCTTGCGAAATGATCCGATGCGTCGTGGCGTACTTCCACACCGGCGGCAGCAGCCAATAGCTCATCACGTACGCGAGCGCGCCGTAGCAGATGATATAGAACGCCGGAGCGCCCTTGCCGTACGCCCAGCCGCTACCGCCCAGCAACGTGAACGTCGTGTAGATCTCGCCGGCCATCAACAGGAAGATGAACAGCGCGCCGAAGCCGCGGCCGCCCACGCTCCATTCCTCAAGCCGCATGTCGTGTCCGCGGCGCGCGCTGATGCCCAGCGCGATGGCGCCGACGAACGTCACACCGATCAACAGCAGTGCGATGCTCATGCGTCGCCCCGTCCGGACCGGCCCGTGACGCGGTCGCGCTCGTCGATCCGGAAGATGATCGCCATGACCAGGGCCGCGAGCAGCACAGCGCCGACCGTCCACGCGAGCAGGAACGGCAGGCCGAGAATGCGCGGCGTCACGCGATTGGCGAAGAACGGCGCGCCAACCAGTGCGATCACCGGCAGCAGGGCGAGAAACTGATGAGGACGTGGTCGCATGGCGCAGAACTTGGCGATTTCTGCCGGGGTCCACCAGCGTCCTGCGCGCACATTGCCGACGCCGGGTTGCACGTGCAGGCCGGCCCTGACGACCTTTGACAGATGCGCGACGAACTGTTCCTCAGCGGCCAGCCGCTCATGATCGCGGGCGTCTGCTTCCTTGCCCTCGGATATCTGGCGAGCGTGCGCCGCGAACGCTTCCTGGTATACTGGACGGTTGCGTGGGCCGTGCTGATTGCGCGCTTTGCGTTGAACATGTTCTGGAATTGGCCGTTCGCGTCGCCGGTGGTTGGCGAATTCAGTGCAATGCTGCGCATGTGGTTCGCCCTCGCGCTGCTGGCCGGCGCCGTCGAGGTGCGCGGGCGCCGCGTGCACTGGGGATGGGTGCTCGCCCTTGGCGCCGCCATCCCGCCGCTGACGAACGTGATCGACCTGCTCGTGCCCGGACTGATCTCACCGGTGCTCAATCTCGTCATCATGAGCGTGATCATCGTGCTCGCGGCCTCGCAGTTCGCGGGCGCACGGGCGCTGCCGCCACTCGAGCGCTCCACTGCCGCCGTCGCGATCGCGGCCTACGGCATCTTGTCGGGCGTGCTGCCGCGGCTCGACGATACCAGTTTTGCCTTCCGCACGGCCACGCTCGCCTCATGGACGGCGCAGCTGCTCATCGGCGTCAGCATGATCGCCATCTACTTCCGCTCGTCGTACGAGGCCGAGCTGCGTGCGCAGGAGAAGCTCGGCGCCACCCTCACCGAGGCGCTGCGCGGCTACGTGTCCATCTGCATGCATTGCAAGGCCATCCGCAACGAGCAGGAGCGCTGGCAAAAATTGGAAAGCTTCGTGGCCGCCCGCTCATCGACCGTCTTCTCGCACGGCCTCTGCGACGATTGCGCGACGGCGCATTACGACGGCGCTTAAGAACGCCCATTCGTCCCGCGCCGGCATGGAGGGCATTCGCTCCGTCTACGACGGCGCGTAGGGCGATCGCCGGAGGTTGGCGCGCGCAGCCCGCTCAAGCCGCTCGTGCAGCACCGGTGTCATGTAGATGCGCCCGCGCTCAGCAAAGGTCGTAAGCACCGCCGCGCGACCCCGCCGAAAGATCGCATCCGGAACGAAGGCGTACTCCGCGCGCACCTGCGCCTCGTACTCGTCGAACCGTTCGGCGCTGGCACCGAGGATCGCGAGGTCGAGGTCCACGAGGATCTGCGCATCGACCCCGCTCGGCACGGCCTCGTGCCGCGTCGCCAGGATCAGTCGCTCGACCCGTTCGCGCGCGTCTCCCGGAACGCCGGCATCCCGCATCGCGCCTGTCGCGAGGGCGGCACTGCGCGCCTCATTGTCCGCTCGCGCGGCGTCGTAGACGGCGTCATGATACCAGATCGCCAACTCCACCTCTGCGGGGTGCTCCGCGTCGCCCGCGACCAGCGGCCACAGCGCGAAGAGTTCGGCGAGATGTTGCGTGGTGTGATAGTGGCGCTGCGGGGCATCGTAGCGAGCGATGAGCCCTTCGCGCAGCGTTTCGTCACAGTGCTCAGCGCCCAACGCCCGCCACATGCGGCACCAGTCCGCGGCGCCGGGCAACGCGCGCACAGTCAGAACACGCCGAGTGACAATGCAATCGCCGTTCCGATGAGCAAGCCGGTGCCCAGCGTGAGGCGACTGTCGCTCTCCGCCACGCGCAGCCGGTGACCACTGTCCCCGCGGAGCACCGTACGCGCGGCACCGATGGAGACGCAGGCCGGGTCGCCGGTGTCGGCCGACTCAATGCGGTCCAGCCGGCTGAAGATCAAGGTGTCGGCCACGACGCTGCTGAGCGGCCCCTCGATGAGCCGGGCATTGCAGTACTGGAACGTCGGGCTGCCGTCCGTTGCGCGCAGCGCCACCACGACCGGCGTCGACGACAGCGCTTCGAGTCGCACGAGCGATGCGGGCGCCAACTCCCCGCGTGGCGACTGGAACGAGGTGCAGGACGCCACCAGCACAGAGGCCAGCGAGGTCATGATCGAGCGACCGAATGGAGAGCGCATGCGAACAGAATGCGTACGCTCCATCACGTGGCACAACCGGTCAGCAAGACCATGTCGACGCTCACACTATCGGGCAGCTCCGCGACCGGCCGCGGCATCGCGGAGTCCAGGCCGCGCAGGCGGAAGCTCATGCCGCATGGTGACGAAGCGACCACGAACGCATGCCCTTCCCCGCTGATGACACGCGCGCCGGGCAGGTCGCGCAGCGCCGGTGCGCGGGTCCCCACCCCGAGACCACCCTCCGTGCGAATGCCCGGCGACGTCACATGGATGCGCCAGATCGACTCGTCCGTCACGACGGCGCGCACCGTATCGCCCATGAGGTCGACGAACAGACTGCGCTCCGTGCTGCCTTCAGGACCCGGCAGCACGGTGTCCGAAAGCACCGGGCACGCGAGCGCGACGTCGCGCACGCGGGCGCCGATGCGCAGGTTGCCGATACCCTCGCCATTCATCACCGTGCTCGCGTCGACGCCGCAGCTGACGCCGGCCGCCTCGGGCGGTGCGGTCTCGCGCACCCATCGTCCGTAGATCAACACGACGATCGCGGCGCCGATCAAGTAGAGCACCAGGCGCCGGGCCACGTCAGTCGTCCTTATCCATATGCACGCCGAGGAGCATGTCCGCTTCCTCGGGTGCGTCCACTTCATGCTCTACGCCGGGGTCGAGCGCGAGCGCCTGCGGCGCCACGAGTTCGTACCGCGCCTCGGGCGTGCGCACGATGACCGTACCACGCAGGGCCTGGATGGTCACAAGACCGCGGGCGCGATGCGCCGCGAGCCGGCCTCCTGCATTGAACGCGAAAAGCACGAGCCGCACATGGCCGCGATGCAGCACCGTCGCCTGGCGGTGACCGTCGCGCTGCGGGCTCGGCTCCTTGCGCAGGATCTCGAGCGTGCCACTGAGGTTGAGGAACAACTCCGGGCCGGCAAGCCGGTCGGACGGCGGTGGGCGCAAGCGCTCTTCAGAAGCAGGCATGTCCGTATTTGCTCGGTCGAAGGGGATGGGACTTCGTACCCCTCAGCGCGCCCGACGGAGGGTGCCGCGGACGCGCCGCCGCAGTGCGGGAAGGACTTCCTCACCGAACCACGGGTGTCGGGACAACCAGATGTTGTTCCGCGGACTGGGATGTGGCAAGGGCAGCGCGGTCCCCTTGGCCCATGCGCGACCGCAGGCGTCGCGCACGGCCTGCGTCAGCGGCGTGCGTGGAAGGCCGCAGGTGCGCTGATGGTGGGCCAGCGCGTACTGCCCGACCAACAGCGTGAGTTCCACGTCCGGCAGCCAATCAAGCAGCCGAGAGCGCCACGCGGGAACACATTCCGGCCGCGGCGGCAGGTCGCCCGAGGGCCCGGTGCCGGGAAAGCAGAATCCCATCGGCAGGATGGCCACGAGGTGCTCGTCGTAGAACTCGGCTCGTGTGATTCCCATCCAATCGCGCAGCCGCTCGCCGCTCGCGTCGTCGAACGGGACACCCGTTTCGTGGACGCGCCGGCCAGGCGCCTGACTCGTGATGAGGATGCGCGCGTCGGGATGCAGTTGTAGCACCGGCCGGACGCCATGGGGCAGCCATTTCGCGCAGATCGTGCAGGCGCGGACCTCGGCGAGGAGGGATTCGAACGAGCTCACGGTCGAAAGTTAATCGCGCGTGAGCGCCCCCAATGCCTCGCGCCAGCGCTGTGCGAGTTCATTGCGCCGCACGGCGGCATGCGCGGGACTCGTGGACGGCAGCGTCACGAACGCGAGTCCCGAACCCTCCCAGATCTCCTCCGGCACCACGTGACGCGCAAACGACTGCCGCGCCTTTTGCCCATTAAACAACACGCCGCGGATTCCCGCGCATCTTTCGAACAGGGTGCCGAAGTCGTTTGCGGTCTCACTGCCGAGTACGATGGCACTGTCCAACGAACCCACGCGCACGCAGGCGCCGAGGACGTCCCAGAGGGCCACGCCGGACGCGCGCAGGGCGTCGAGGCGCTCCGCATACGGCGCGCGCGGGTCGAATCCGCAGGCGGCGCCCATCGTCGGCCAAAAGCGGTTTTGCGGGTGCGCGTAGTACTGCTGTGAGGCCAGTGAGCGCTCACCCGGGAATGAGCCGAGCACAAGCACCCTGGCGTCAGATGCGAAGACCGGCGCCAGGCCGCACAGCGTCATTTCGCCTCGCTCGAAATGCGGGATGGACCTACCTCAGCTGATCAACGGTCCCAACATCGTGCCGAGCAGCGAGATAAGCAGCAAGACGAACGCCGCGACGCCGACGAACGCGCCGGCGGCACGCAGCGCGCGCCAGCCGTTCTCTGCGCCCGGCGGCATTCGCCACGCCTCGGCGCTGAGTCGCCGCACCGCGAACGCCCACGCACCATATGCCATGAGGCACGCGCCGGCGCTCAGCAGCAGCACCCACGCCGCGGGACGCAACCACACCGCCACCGCGACAATCAGCGTGCCGACGATGATATCCGCCGTGAGCCGCGACGACCCCGCGCGCAGCGCGCGCTCGCCCAGGATCTCGGCCAGGCCGGCGGTGGCTCGCGGTGCGTCGGTCATGCTTGAACGCTAGAACCCCGCGGGCACGCCGTCAAAGAAGTCCACCATACCGGTCTCCAGCGAGTACTCGGCGCCGACCACGACCAGGCCGTCCGTCTGCGCCAGTTGCTCGAGCAACGCCGACCCATGACGCAGGTGATTCGCCGAGACGCGGATGTTCGACCGCACGGCCTCGTGAACGAGCGCTTTGCGATCCTTCGCCAGCTCGGTGCTCAGCAAGGGCTCCACCGACGGGCGCACGCGATCCACAATGGACCGCAGGTTTGGCGACTGTGCGTCGGACGGCCGTCCCAGCTGGTCGAGCGTGGCGAGGATCGCGCCGCAGTTCGAATGGCCGAGCACCACGACGAGGCGCGTGCGCGCATACGCCGCGGCGAATTCGACGCTGCCGACCTGCGACGGCGCGACGATGTTGCCTGCCACCCGGATCACGAACAGGTCGCCGAGCCCCTGGTCGAAGATGATTTCCAGTGGTACTCGCGAGTCGGAGCAGCCGAGAATGACGGCAAATGGCTCCTGCTCGATCGCCACCTTTGTGCGGCGTGCTTCACTGGCGAGTGTTTCGCGGCTCTGGATGCCGGCGACGAAGCGCCGATTGCCCTCCCGGAGCCGTTCGAGGGCTTCTTTAGCTCTGATCATGATTTATCATAATGCCCGCGCACGCGGATGCGGTATCTTGATGCGTATGCACTCACTCGTGCGCCGCTACATCAAGACAGCCGTGGGGTTCCTCATCGCCGGCCTCGGCATCGGGGCGTGGATGATCGTGCGCCGCGAACTCGGCAGCGGGTTCGTCGGCCAGTATGCGGTCAGCGCCCACACGCACGCCATCTTTGTGGGCTTCGTCATGCTCATGATCCTGGGCGTGGCGTTGTGGCTCTTCCCGCGACCGGACAAAGCGGACACGCGATACAGGCCCGCGCTCGCCGAGGCCGCGTACTGGCTCGTCACCGTCGGCACAGCCGGCCGCGTGGTCGGGGAACTGCTTCGGCCGACGATTGACGACGCCTGGCTGCGCTGGATGGTCGTGCTCACGAGTCTCGCGCAGGTGGCGGGACTCCTTGTGTACTTCCACACGATGTGGAGCCGTATCCGCGGCGTGGGCAGCAAGGTGCGTGAAGCGGGCGGCGAGCGATTCTGAGCGCGGATTCGCGGGCGGCGCCTCCGCGAGACGGGCGCGGCGTCGACTAGCTGGTGAGGTACGCCTCAAGCACGGCCGCCTGGTTGTGCTCCTCGTCCTTTGCGCCATACACGAGCGTGACCGCGCCGCGACCGGCATGCGCGCGCAGGGTCTCGACCGCGTCGGCGTTCGCGTCGAGTTCGCGCGTGTAGCGTCGACGAAACTCGTCCCACTTGTCCACGTCGTGCGCGAACCACTTCCGGAGTTCCGTGCTGGGCGCGATCTCCTTGAGCCACAGGTCGACCTGCGCCGCCTGCTTGGAGACGCCGCGGGGCCAGACCCGATCCACGAGGATCCGAAATCCGTCCTTGGCGTCCGGTGTCTCGTACACGCGCTTGCGTCGGATGCGGACGCGCCGGACGCTCATGGTTGCGCTCCGGCGCCGAGCGGAATCGGCTCAAGCATGCCGGCGTCCCACGCCTCCCACGCGTCGCGCAGGCGCGCAAAGCGCGCTGGCTCCTGCTCGTGCAGGTCGTTGCGTTCGCCGGGATCGAGTACCAGGTCGAACAGGTATTCCCCGTCCTCGTCGCGCAGGTATTTCCACGTGCCCTGACGCGCCGCCGCTTGGCGTGAGATCTGGAACGTACGCCAGAAGACCGTGCGATCGAGCATCGGCGCGCGCCCGCTCAGGATCGGCAACACGTCAATGCCGTCGAGCGGGAATACCTGCGAGGGTATCGCGCCCGCGGCCGCGAGCATGGTAGCGGTCCAGTCGAGCGTGTTGACCACCTGGGGCAGCGTGACACCCGCCGGAAGCACACCCGGCCACCTGGCGAACGCCGGCACGCGAATACCGCCCTCCCACAGCTGACCCTTGCGGCGCGCGAGCCCGCCCATGTTGGAATAACGCTCGCCACCGTTGTCGCTCGTGAAGATCACGAGCGTGCGATCGGCGATACCGGCTTTGTCGATCGCGCGCAAGATCCGGCCGACGCCCTCGTCGAACGCCTGAACCATCGCGGCATAACGATCCTGCGGTCCGTCCGCGCGCAGCGAACGCCCTGCCGGGTACGGTGGGTCATCGCGTGATTGCCATGGCCAGTGTGGCAACGTCCCTTGCAGACTCAGGAAGAACGGCTCGGGGCGCCGTTCGATGAAGCGCACGGCGTGGTCGACCACGAGATCCGTCGTGTAACCGGCGGCATCCACGCGCTCGCCGTTGTGATAAAGATCGGATTCCCCAGCCGTGTTCACGTGCGAGATATGATCGACGGCGCCGCTCAGTGGGCCGAAGTGCTCGTCAAAGCCGTGCGCCGATGGCATGAACTGCCGGTCGACTCCGAGATGCCACTTCCCGAAGAGACCGTTCGTGTAGCCGGCAGTCTTGAGCAGCGACGAAATGGTCGGGTGCGCCGGATCGAGCCCAAGGTGTTTGTCGTCGTCCGAGAGGCGCAGCGGTTCCATCAAGCCGATCGGATGCCGAGCGGGATACCGGCCCGTCATGAGTCCGACGCGCGTGGGCGTGCACACCGGCGCAATCGCATAGGCGTGCGTGAGTCGCACACCCTCGGATGCGAGTCGGTCGAGTTCCGGCGTGACGTAGTCCGGCCGGCCGTATCCGCTCAAGTCCGCATAGCCGAGGTCGTCGGCCATGATGTAGATGATGTTCGGACGGCTCGGTTGTCCGCCGGCAACCGCGCCCGGCACCGACGGTTGTGGCAGCCTATAGGCGTCAGGGCCACCACGCGCCGAGGCGGCACTGGCGCCGAACATCGCCGCGCCCGCGGCTGCGCCCGCGCCTCCGGCCAGCGTGCCGAGGAATCGCCTGCGTGATTGGCTCATGGTTCAAAACTCTCGTTGGCGCAGCTCATGTCTCCCACCGGGACCGACTCGAATGTGCGACTGATCGGATCCGCGCGCCACGCTGCGCGCACGTCGTCGAGCCGGTAGGTGTCGCGCGTCTTCACGAGCGCAAACACATTGCGCTCGACCACGCCGCGCAGCTGGCACACGGCAAACTCCAGCCGGTGCTCCGCCGGAACGCTTGGCGCGCGCACCGACGCGAGCACGCGCCACGACGGCACGCCGGACACATCGCGGCGCAGCATCCGCTGCAGCACGAGCAACGTGTCCGCCGCCTGCTCCTGGATCAAGTACTCGAGCGCGTACTCGGTCGAATCCACCTCGTCGAGCAGCAGGCCCACGAGCGTGCGCGTCCCGGGCAACTGGCCGGAGTATTCGAGGCCGACGAACGTGCCCATAGGTGCGAGCGGCTCCGTGCGCACGCGCGCGCGCGAACAGCCCGCGGAGAGCAGCGCGCCGATCAGCAGCGCGCAGCAGAGCCTCACTGGCCTCGTCGGCCGGATTTGGCTGATGTCGCCTGTGGCTTCGGGCGCTGGGCCGTGGTGGGGGAATGCTTGCTCGCCGGCGCGCTGGGCAGCTTGGCGTCGCGCGCGGGGGTCCGGGTGCTCCCGAATTGCGGCACGTGCGTCCTGTGCTTCTTTGACATGCGTCCCTCCTGATGAACGCGACCTTCACCGATCAATCTACGCGGTTCGCCGCCGCGCCGTCATCGGCTGGGGCACGACCACGCGGCCGTCGTCGCCGCGTACCCCACGCGGGGCAACACGAGCTCGGCGGTGAGGATGAGGCCCCAGACCAAGACGCCGACTGACAGCACATGCGCCGCGGGGAGCCGCAATCGCCAGGTCCAGATACCGGCCCAAACGCCCGCGACCACGACCGTCGCGACCACGAAGAGGGCCAGGCAGAGCATCCAGCCGCAGTTGCTTGCGTAGGGCCACACGGAGACCGCCGCGGCAAGGGCCACGGCGAGTAGCGCGCGCAACCAGCCGCTGATGCGCTGCGCGAGCGCGGACGGTTCGGCGGGCGCTCGCCGAGTGGTTGCGGGCGCGGACGCCACGGCGTTGAGGCCCGCTCTGACGCCCACCTTGGCACCCGCGCTTACGGACGCGCCAGCACTCCCACCGGCCCCCGCGTTGGCGCCCGGCTGTCGCGCCGCCCGCACGGGCCCCACGCGGTCGCCCCGCAGCATCGGGTCGCCGAACGGCAACTGTCGGAGCAGCCGGTCCACGTCACGCGCGAGGTCATTCTGCTTGCGCAGGGAGGGGTCCTTGGCCATCGGCCCCACAATCGGGGTTAACGGCGACCTTGGCGAGACCCGACTATCACACTGTGGCGGTCACGTCACCGAGCAATCAGGGCTCGTCGCCGCTCGGCCCATAGATTTGCGGCACCTTCGCGCCCATCGGTCGCAGGTAGGTGGAGATCTGCCCGCGATGATGCACGAGGTCGAACAGGAAACTCCACGCCATCGACGACGCCGGACGCTCCGACCCGAAGAACGCAAGCATTCCATCCCACTTCGCCTGCGGCAGCGCATTCCACCGCTTAATGATGTCGGCGGACTGTTTTTCGTATTCGGCGAGCACGGCCTTCATGCTCGACGGCATCGGCGGCGGCGCCCACTCCACCGTGCCACTCTCGAGCGCGTCGATCAGCATGCGCTCTTCACACACGATTTGCCAAGCGATCTCCTGCGCGGTCCGCGACTTGGGATCCGGCTTGTAGTCGGCGCCCTCGGGGATGCGCTCCAGTACGTTGCGCGTGGTCTTTGACTCGTTCGTCCAGAATTGCGTGAAGAGTGACTTCTCGTCCATCTCGTCTCCAATTGTTTTCGTCAGGTTGCGTTGGGTGCGTCAACCGGTGCTGCCGGAGCGCCCGCCGGTGGCCAGCAACATCGCCAGACCGACGACGAACGCGAGCTTCGCCTCCAACAGCACCTCGGGGATCGCGTCGCTCGGCTCCAGGACTTCTTGCACCCAGATCGGGGAGAGCGCGACCACAACGCAAAGCAGAGCATACGCCATCACCACCTTGCCCAGATGGTTGGGCCGGCGCCATAGCAGCGCCATGCCGAGCAGTCCGCCGGCGAGCGGCGCGAGGATCTGCAGTGTGCTCCACATATCGTAACGCATGGTCAGATCTCGAGGTTGCGGGCCATGCGCGCACCCCACCAGATCCCGACGCCGAGGCCGACCATGCTCACGATGAATGCGGTCATGATGCCGAAGCGGGCGCCGGCCCACCAGCCGATGCCGCTGGTGACGGTGGAAACGAGCATGACGATAAGCTTCCTCATGTACGTGGGAGGAGCACCCTGTGGCAGAGCCGTCGATTCATGCGGAGGCCGAGGTCGGAGTGGCGCGATAGGCGAATACGAACAGTATGCCGAGTAAGAGGTCGAGGCAGCCGAACACGAGAACGTCCGCGGCGACACGTCCGCGCGCATATAGGAGTATGACGGGCAACCCGAACACCAGCTTTTCCAGCACACCGATCAACATGAGCGGGCGATAGCGCCGCACGTCACTCGCGATGAGCAGGAAGGCGAACTGCCACACGAGCGCCACACCGATGAACCCGTAAAAGTGCTCGGGCCGCGTGATGGGGCCGGGCAGCGGCAATCCGATGCCGGCCTCGAGCAGATACTGCGGCAGCAGGACGATGATGCCGTAGATCCCGGCGATCGTGAACACGCGCTTGGCGAAAGTCATCCCGCTCGTCATTGGTATTATCATGGGGACATGGCCGCGCCACCGCTACCACGAACGTGAGGAGGCACACCGATGTCGAGGGCATTCCTGCGGGACGACGCGGAAGGCGAGATGCCTCGCCGCAACTATGGGCTGCCGCCGCGCGACGACCCGGAGTACGACCGCGTCGCGGCGCGGGCGCTGCTCGAGGCGGCGCGTGTGAGTGAGACGCAGCTGGCCGAGCGCGCGACCGGATACTACTGGGGCGAGCCGCGCCTCAGGCCGTTTGTGGAGGAGATTCTCGAAGAGGCCAAGGCCGCGAATGATGACCGGCTCGAGCAGGTGGCGACGCGGTTCCTGCGGTAGCGCGCTATCGGACGACCCGATAAACCGCTACGACCGGGACGCCGTCCTCATCCGTCTCCAGGCTTACCACCTCGCCGCCTGAAAGAAACATCACGGGACGCACTGCACCCAGCGCCACCGTGCCTTCATAGCCGCGTTCCGGGTGATAGATGTCCGCGATACCCGCTTCGCCGCGCACGGTGTAGCGTGTCGCCCAGATGCGATCGTCGGGGGCGATAGCGAGTGCTGAATACGCCGGCAGCGTTTCGGCAATCTCAGCCACCGACAGGACTAGGTCCGTCGGCACCGTGCACGGCGGCATGCCGAAGAGCTGAATCGTCTTTCCGGGCCCGAGATGCTGTCGAGCGAGGTCGTTCGTCGAGCGTCGTGTGGAAGTCGAGCGCGTCAGCTCTGACTCTAGAACGCCCGCGTCGAAAACTGAGATTCGGAACGCGCCGGTGGCGGCCACGACGCGATTTCCACGCACCGCCCACAGCAACGTTGGGGCGAACACCGGGCCCGCTGGATAGTTCGTGAGTCCGCACACCGGCGGAGTGTCGCGTGACGGCGGCTCGACGAACGTCAACAGCGTCGTCGGTGAACTATCGTTGACGACGAGCAGGCTTAGCGTATCGCGTGCCGAGTAGCGAGCGCCAGCGCGCGCACCGTTGGTGAGCGTTCGTGTAGAACGCAGGCGTGGACTGGGCCGCTCTTCAGGCAGCACGCCTCCGTCGGGCGCAAAGACCACCACCGCACGCTTTTCCACATCGTCGACACGCACCTCACCATCGGCTGACACGTCCAGGGCGACGGCCGCGGTGAGTTCACCAGGCCCCATTCCCTTGCGGCCCAACGTGCGTGTTAGTCGGCCAGACTGGTCGTACACAACGACGCGATTCTGAGTTCGGTCGATGACATACAAGTTGCCATGCGCGTCGGTGGCCAGGTCCTTCGCGAATAGTTGCACAAGCAACAGCTCGCCATCGTTAGCGCCGCCGACCTGCCAACGAGGCTCCAGTCGCCAGTCTAGGGGGAGATCATTTGCCGCGCCCTCCACTTGTCGAACCTGTCCCGCCAGTGGATCGAAAGGGTGATCGGTCGTCTCACCCGGATTGACCGAGTCGGACGTGCAGGCGGCAAGCGAGAACGCAAGCAGTAATGCGGCGGAAGCGCTGGCGCCGCCTGACACGTCAGCGATTTCCGCCTCTCGTATCCGTTTCGAGTTTATCCAGGCGCCGTTCCAGCAGGGATAGCTGCTGGGCGATCGCGTGAACCTTTTCGAGCGCTTTCACGGAACGGAGCACCAGTCGCACGACGAATACCACAGCGGCCAGACCGACGACCCAGTAAGCAACCCAGAGCACGAATGCGACTAGTGGCGTCATTGCTGGCATCCCAGTGAGTTAGAGGAATCAGAGCGCATCACGGCCACGCGTACCTCTGCAGGTGCTCAATCCCGTCCGCATCGATGCTCGCGACGTAGATCACACCGTGGCCGGCGCCGATCACGCGACCGCTTACTCCCAGGTGCAGCGTACCAATCCGGATTCCACGACGATCGATGACGTCGTAGTTGTTCCCCTTCCCCCCGCTCCACGGCTCTCGGGCGACGAGTAGGTTGCCGTCGGGAAGTGCGGTAAGCGCTTGCTGGGAAAAAGGCGGGACGAACTCGGCCCACGGGAAACGGTCGTCCGGGAAGGTCCATGGCTCCCCGGAAAACGCCTCATAGCGCTTCTTCCATGCCTCTCGCTCGGCGTCATCGACCGGCGGCGCAATCCGCTCGATGGGCGCACCGCGAAGCACGCGGCCATCCGGCTGGTGCCACTCCACCCGATACGGTCCCTGCAATGCGATCGCGACTTGTCCGTCCGGAAAGACGGCTGCCTGCTCGGGGCTGGACATGATGACCGTCGCCGTTCGAAACATGCCTTGATCAGGGGGGCCCACGGATTGGAAACTCAGTTCGGTATCACGAATGCGCGCGATCGTGTCGACCTTGAGCGATTCCCGGTCGATTGAAACCACCGCGCGGCCGTTGCGACGTCGCTCCTTCGTGACGTCCGCGGAAGCGAAGACCCGGATTCCCAACAGGCGCGACAACGCGTCGCCCCCGATGAGGTTCGTGCCGAGCGCGCTCACGAGCGGATCGTCCGGCGCAAGCGTGGAGAGGATGCGATCACCATACAAGGTGAGGAAGCGACGGTTACTCGCGTCCGCCATGAGCGTGGTGTCGCCGCCAAGTGAAATCAGCATCCCGAGGCTGCGGTACTCGCCGGGCCCCGAGCCCACTGCGCGAATCGCTCTCGAGCTGCCGGCGGAGAAATCCCCGACGATGATCGCGTCATCGCTGGGGTCCGTGACGAGCACGCGTCCGTCCGACAGTTCGCGGACCGAACCGATGCTGATGAATTCGTGGCCAAGCGCGCCGGTGACGGCCCCAAGGCTGATCGGGCGCGCGCGCTCCTGCGCCATCGCGGGCAATGCCGTCAATACTGCGAGCGCGACGATTCGTGCGGTGGTCTGATTCAAGGCTATTTGTCGAGAGACTGCCGCTCTGACTTTCGCAGTTCCCAGAATACGCCGACGTTGCACAGTGCGACCAGAATGGACAGCCAGCGCATGAAGCCGGTATTGAAGAACGCCAGCACAACAGTGCCGGCAAGCAGCACCAAGCATACGGCGAGCGCGATGGTGAGACGCCGCTCCCTAGTCGACATTCGAGCGTCCACGGAACGCGTCAACTGCGGACCATAGCGTCACGCCCAAGGCGCCTGCTAACCCCAGCGCTCTCAGGTTCGGAGCGGCGACCATCGCCGCAAGGGATGCGACCGCGATGGCGATAAACAGCGCTGCCGCAACGAACCGACGCTGATTGAGTTGGCCAAGTCCGGGGAACAGGACGCTCAGCATGACGTCGATCGCAACTGAATCTGCGTTGCCTGCCCTCGCCTCGTGCGCGGCGTCCATTTTTCCCTCTCTCGCGATGAGGAGCCCCGACAGACTCAATAGACAGGTACACCACCCGCGCCGCAAGCGGACCATCCTGTGCACGATACCTTTCCCGCATGTGCACTCGCTGGCTCCCCGCATGAGAATCCTCTCCGGCAAGCACGCCGGCCGTGACCTCACGTCTCCCAACGACTTCCGTGTCCGGCCCACGGCCGAGCACGTGCGGGGCGCGCTCCTCGACCTCCTCAAACCCGACCTCAAGGACGCGACCGTCCTTGACCTCTTCGCCGGAACCGGTGCACTCGGCCTGGAAGCCCTCTCGCGCGGCGCGCGCCGTTGCGACTTCGTCGAATCGCGTCCGTCCAGTTTGCACGCGCTCAAGGCGAACATCGCGCTGCTCCGCTACCGCGACACGACACGCGTATTCAAGAAGGACGCCGTGCCATTCGCGGCGAACCTCACCGAGGGCGCGTACGACATTGCCTTCGCCGACCCGCCGTACGGCTCACGCATGCTTGACCGCGTGATCGAGAGCTGGGTGGCCACGCGCTTCGCTCGCGTGCTGGCCGTGGAGCACGAGCGCGCCCACGCGCTGCCAAAGGTCAAAGCCGATGTGCACCGGATCATCGAGGATACCGGCGTCACCATCTATCGGCTCGCATAGTGGCCACTTCCCAGCGGTTGCCCCATCCGAACCGTATAGCGACCGGTGTCTGAAGGCCATCTCGCGCCTGTACCGCGCCCCTTTCGTCGATGCCAGTCAGGACCGATAATGCGAGGTCGTCAATTCCATTCTCAAAGAGGTAGCGCGTCATGGATCGTTCGCGATCGAACTTCCGGCTGAGTCAGAGCCTCCTCCCGCGCGCCGGCGCCGTGGCGCTCGCCACCGTCGCCATGCTCGCGGCACCGGTCACGCTGGACGCTCAGCGCGCATCCAATACCACAATGCGCGCCGCCGCGGCCGTCGACTCGTCACTCTTCGGCGGACTGCGCTATCGCCACGTCGGACCCTTCCGCGGCGGACGCGTGACGACGGTGGCCGGCGTGACCAGCCAGCCGCACACGTTCTACCACGGCTCCACCGGCGGTGGGGTCTGGAAGACGACCGACGCGGGCGCGACGTGGCACAACATCTCCGACGGCTACTTCGAGACGGCGTCCATGGGCGCCATCCGCGTGGCCGAGTCGAATCCGAACATCATTTACGCCGGCACGGGATCGGACGGCCTACGCAGCAACGTCTCCACGGGCCGCGGCATCTACAAAAGCATCGACGCCGGCGCGACATGGCAGTTCATCGGCCTGCGCGACGTCGGGCAGATCGGTGCGGTCGAGATCGACCCGCGTAATCCCGACATCGCCTACGTCGCCGCCATCGGCAACGCCTTTGCACCGAACCCCGAGCGCGGCGTGTACCGCACGAAGGACGGCGGCGCGACATGGGAGCGCGTGCTCTACGTCTCCGACAGCACCGGCGCGATCGACGTCGAGATCAATCCGGCGAATCCCAACGAACTCTACGCCACCATGTGGCGCGGCGAGCGCAAGCCGTGGACAATCATCAGCGGCGCACTCGAGGGCGGCGTCTACAAGAGCACCGACGGCGGCACGACCTGGCGCAAGCTCGCGGCCGGCCTGCCGAGCGGGCTCTTTGGCAAGGCCGACCTCGCCGTCTCCAAGGCGGATCCGAATCGCGTCTACGTGCTGATCGAAGCGCCCGGCGACACGGGCGGCGTCTACCGCAGCGACGACCGCGGCGAGACGTGGACGCAGACGAGCCACCAGAACGGGCTCACGAATCGTCCGTTCTATTATCTCAACATCGACGCCGACCCCACCAACGCCGACCGCATCTTCGTCGGCGCCGAGGGCTTCTGGGTGTCGACCGACGGCGGGAAGACGTTCCGCACGCAGGACACGCCGCACGGCGACAACCACGACCTCTGGATCAACCCCAATCACCCGGAGATCTGGGTGCAGGGTAATGACGGCGGTGCGAACGTCACGCTCGATGACGGCAAGACGTGGAGCACGCAGTTCAACCAGCCGACGGCCGAGCTCTACCAGGTCAACGTCGACGATCAGTTCCCGTACCGGTTGTACGGTGCGCAGCAGGACAACAACAGCACGCTGATCATCCCCAGCCTGCCGCTGGGCGCGGCTCGTCCGGAAGCATGGATGCAGCAGTGGCGTTACGGCGCCGGCTGCGAGACGGGGCCGCTGATGCCGAGCCCCAATAATCCCAACATCGTGTACGGCTCATGCAAGGGGCAGTTCGGCCGCGTCAACCTTGAGACGGGGCAAGAGAAGAACTACTGGGTCGGTGGTCAGTACCTGTACGGCTGGAATCCCAAGGACATGAAGTTGCGCTTCCAGCGTACCGCGCCGGTGGAGATCGCGCCGTGGGATGCACGCATCGTGTATCACGGTTCGCAATTCTTGCACCGCACCATCGACGAGGGCGTGACCTGGGAGACGATCAGCCCCGACCTCACCGCCAACGACCCGCGCGGCTGGGAGGTGAGCGGCAAGCCGATCACGATCGACGCGACCGGCGAGGAGTACTACAGCACGCTGTACGCGATTACGGCGAGCCCGCGCGAGCGTGGCCTCATCTGGACCGGCGCCAACGATGGCCCCATTCACGTCACGCGCGACGAGGGAAAGACGTGGACCAACGTCACGCCGAAGGGGCTGCCGTCGGGTGGGCGCGTGCAGACGATCGAAGTCTCGCCGCATCGCGACGGCAGCGCCTATGTCGCCGTGCTGCGCTATCAGTTGGGCGACTTCGCGCCCTACATCTACAAGACCACCGATTACGGCAAGTCGTGGACGAAGATCGTCGAAGGCATTCCCGGGGACTCGCCGACGCGCGTGGTGCGCGAGGACCCCGTGCGTCCCGGCTTGCTCTACGCTGGTACGGAGTTCGGGCTCTTCGTGTCATTCGATGATGGCGCGCACTGGCAGTCGTTCCAGCGCAACCTGCCGGTGACCCCGGTGACGGACATGAAGCTGCATCGCGGCGATCTCGTGCTGAGCACGCAGGGCCGCGGCTTCTGGATCATGGACGACCTGTCGCCGCTGCGGCAGCTCGGGGACAACGTGACCGCCGGACCGGCGTTCCTCTTCACGCCGTCGCCGGCGTATCGCATGCGCTATCCGTCCACGCGCGGCGACCAGGATCCGGAGTATCCGCCGCCGGGCGCGCTGATCGACTACTACGTCTCGCCCTCGGCCACCGGTGAAGTCCGGCTCGACATCCTCGACGCGAAGGGCGCGGTGCTGCGCACGTTCCGTGCGGGTGCGCCGGGCGCGGCCGGTGGCGCGAACGTCGTGCGTCGTCCGGGTATGGGCAATGTTCCTGGTGCAGAGCCAGCGCCAAGTTTCCGCCGTGTCGGCGGCAGCGCGCCGTTTGCCGTGCAGGCGGGCAGCAATCGTTTTATCTGGGACCTCACGCTCGCCGGTGCTGGTGGCCGCGGTCGCGGTCCGACGGTCGCGCCAGGCCAGTATCAAGTGCGCCTCAGCGTTGGCGACTGGACGGCCACACGGCCGCTCGAGCTGCGACTCGATCCGCGCCTTGTCGCGGACGGCGTCACACAGGCCGACCTCGAGGAGCAACTAGCCCTGGCGCTCAAGTTGAACGAGACAATGGCCGAGGCGCGCCAGCTCGTCGAGCGCGTGACCGCGGCGCAGGAACAGGCCGCCGCAGGCAGCACCCGGGCCACGAACCTGGCGGCACTCCAGGCGAAGCTCGTCACGCGGCCCGTCCGCTACTCGACGCCCATGCTGGTGGACCAGATCAACTACCTCAACGGGATGATCAATGGCGCCGACCAGAAGGTGGGACGCGACGCGATCACTCGGCTCGATGAGTTGCGCGGTCAGCTCGCGACGCTGACGACGGAGTTCGAGCGCATCATGCGGTAGCAGGCGCCGCCGGTACGGCGGTTTTCAGACGGCCACGGCCGCAGTCGGCGACGAGGTAACTCGCGTCGGCTGCGGCCGATGTGCTTTTGTACTTCCGCTCACTTCTTTGGCGCCTCGAACAGCTCGATCACATTTCCCGAGGGATCCTCGAGCAGGATCTGGTTTCCGCCTTGTCCAACGACGATGTCGTTGCGGAAGTGCGCTCCCGCTTCACGCAGCGACATGACCGTCCCGGCAAGATCTTTCATCTCCAGCTGAAATCGATTCCAGCCGCCCGGCTCCGGCTTGCGCCCGTCGGGCATGGCCTGCCCCGCTCCGCCCGCACCCGGCGCATTCAGCAGGAGCCGAAAGCTTCCTCGCGTGAGCATCGCAAAGCCTGGAGCGGGATGAAGTTCGAGCTTGAACGCGAGATGCTTGGTGTAGAACGCGATCGCCGCGTCGACGTCATTGACGATGTAGCGCACGCTGACGGAGTCCATGCTCATTCTCCTCGGGTGTGGTTGATCACTCGATTGAATGCGCGGACTCCGCCAGCGCGTTCCTACGTCATCTTCGCCGTCGGCATGGATGCCGCCCCAGCACCGCAGCCGGGTTCATGCCGCAGCCATGGTTTCTATGGCCGGTAGCTCAACTTCGCCCCGCCGTAGTACTTGGCCGTGTACGGACCCGGCAGGTACATGTGCGGATTCGGCGTGTCGAACTTGTGGTTCAGGAACACCTGCGTGTAGTAGTGGCTTCCGGTGAGGTTGCTGCCGCCCACGAAAAAGTCAGCGACGATGTGCCGCCCGAGGGCATGCACGAAGCCGACCTTCGCGTTCACGAGCGAGAACCCGGGCGCGCGATGCGCGTTGTCATAGCTGATCGCCATCCCGTCCGCATGGTGCAGCGTGGCGTTCATGTATGCGCCCGAGCGCAGCGCCACATCGACGCCTGCGTTGAACACGTGCGGAGCCACACCCACCACGTCGTTGCCTGAGTAATCAACGGTGTTGGCGTCGTTGTTCTCGTCGCTCTGAAAGTCCCGATATGTGAAGTCGGAGTACGTGTACGAGACGAACGGCCGCAGCAGCGACACGAGCGCCGTCGGCTGGTCGATCATCACGTATGACGCCGCCAGCTCGAGCCCGCGGTCATCCTGGTCGCCCGCATTGACCGAGTAGCTGTAGAGCCGCGTGGTGCCGTCGGTGTCGTAGACGGCCCGCGACGAGAGCTTGTCAGACACGCGCAGGTCAAACAACGCGACTTCGAACGACAAACGGTTGCCGAGCACACTGCCCTTGGCGCCGATCTCATACTGCGTGGCGCGCTCTGGCGCCAATCCGTCGTTCGGCTCGCCCGTATAGGGAATCACCGCGTCGCCCGCGGTGGGCGGCGAGTACCCTTGGCTCATGCTCGCGTAGGCGGCCACGTTGGGTGCGATCATGCGGCGCAACGCGACGAGCGGGGTGATCACGGGGTCGAACGTCTTGCGTCCCGAGCCGTCCAAATGCGTCGGATTGGCCGACGAGGCGAGGCGGTCGACGATCGCATACTCGATGAAGTTGGCGCTCGCACCGGCCCGCAGCTCGAACTGCGCCGGGAGCGGCACGTCCCATTGCGTGAACAGGCTGTACTGCATCGTGTGCGTCTCGAGGTCGCTGCGCATGGCGCCGAGCACCGAGCTCGTGAGCCCGTACCCCTGCGCGAACACATTGCTCTTCTGGAATTCGGCGCCGCTCACGCCGCTCAACGGCAGGCCGCTCAACGCCACATCGGTGTGAAACTCCAAGCGCGCACCGAAGTTCTGGTTCGACTTGGAATTGAGGCCAGCCGCGTACACGTCCTCAAGCACGTTGCCGCTGTAGTGGGCGGTCATGACGTTGCGCACATGCTCGGTGAGCCGATAACTCTGCGAGACACCCGCGCGAAAGCTCTCCACTTCGGAGCGCGCATCATTGTCGATGTAGCGCGTCTCTCCGGTATTGAGCTCCTGCGCGAACTGCGCGCTATCGAGCTCGCCGGCGCGCAGGTCACGCGAGTGCGCATAGCTGAGGAAGGTGGAGATGGTCCGGTCATCCGACGGCCGGAATTCGCCGAGGAACGTGCCGTAATCCTTCTTCGACGCACTGTGGATGCGATAGCTGTCGTAACCCTGATGGCCGTAGTCGAGCATCGTCGTCGCGTTGTCGCTCACGCGCTCGAGGCGCGTATCGGAACGCAGGAGACCGTCATTGCCGGTCGTGGTCTCCTGCACGATGGTGGTGCCGAGTTGCGTCGGCTTCGCCGTGTGGAAGTTCACCACACCACCAATGCCGCCGCCATACAGGCTCGAGGCCGGCCCGCGTATCACATCGACACGATCCAGCGTCGCGAAGTCGATGTCGTCGAGGATTGTGATGCCTTCGGCGTCCGTGATTGGAATGCCGTTGTAGTAGGCCTTGTAGCCGGTCCCGGCAAAGTTGCCGCGGTCACCATCATTGCGGTATCCGCGGATGGTGATCGTCTGCCCACCGGACATGCTGCGCCGCTGCATCTGGATGCCCGGCGTCAGGTTGATCGCGTCCTGGAGGAACAGGCCGGTACCGCGGTGGAGTTCACGTTGCGAGAGAACCGTGACGGCCTGTGGACGTTCGACGATCGCCTCATCGGTTGCGCCGACGACGCTCACCGGAGCCAGCCCCTGTGCGATAGGCACGAGGACGACTTGCAGCCGCGTCGGGCAAGTGACGATGTCCCGCGCCACGACCACATATCCCCGCTTGCTGAAATCGAGCGCGCTGCCTGCGCTGCAGGCCACGGAGAACCGTCCGTCCGGACCCGTGCGACCCGCCGAGGTGCCGTCCGCGCCGGTGATGGTCACGTCAGCAAGCGGCGCAGCGGTACGCGCGTCAGACACGGTGCCCGTGACTTGCGCGTGAACGGTGGCCTGCGCGCCAAGGAGCAACGCGATCGTCAGGAGTGGAATGACCGGCTTTCTCATGTCTGGATGTCGGTTGAGGGGAGTGGGAGAATGATCACAACGTGAAACGCCACATCGTGTGCGTGTTGCCGGCATCGGTCATGGGCCGCGCACGCACGCGGAAGACCCGCTCAATGAGCGCGGCGGTAACGTCGGCCGCGCGGTCGGCGGCGAACGCGAGCCGGCCATCCGCGAGTACAAAGAATCGATCGCCGTACTCGAGCGCGACATTGATGTCGTGCAGGATCGCGACGACGGTGTGCTCATGTTGCAGCAAGTCGCGCGCGACGTCCAGCAGTTGCAGCTGGTAGTGGACGTCAAGACTGGTCGTCGGTTCGTCAAGGAAAAGCAGGGCATGCCCACCCGCATCACCGGCATTCCAGATCTGCGCCAGTACGCGCGCCAGTTGGACCTTCTGGCGCTCACCACCGGAGAGCGTAGGGTACGGCTGCGCACGGCGGGACGTCATCCCGACGAGCGCCAGCGCCTCACGCACGATCTCTCGGTCGCGCGGCGCCGGCACGCGCGCAAAATGCGGGTAGCGGCCCATCATCACGACGTCCTCCACGGGCAGCGGAAACGACATCTCGACATGCTGCGAGAGCACACCGCGGCGCCGGGCCCGTTCGTCACCACCCATCGAGGACAGCGGCCGGTGGTCGTAGTGCACGCTGCCGGCGCTTGGCGGCAGCAGTCCCGTGGCCACCTTCAGCAGCGTGGATTTCCCCGCCCCGTTCGGACCGAGCACCACGTTGAATCGATTGCGCGCGAAGCGCACGCTGACATCATCGAGGATCGCGGTGCCGTCGACCTCGACGCGCACCGCGCGGACATCCACGGCCGCCTCGTCGGCTCCGGTGACCTCATGCATGGAAGCCGACGCTCCCCCGCCCTTGCCGCAGCAGGATGGACAGGAAGACCGGCGCGCCCACAAGCGCGGTGATGATCCCGATGGGCAGTTCGGCGGGCGGAATGATCACGCGCGCGACAACATCGGTGCCCGCCATCAGCGCCGCCCCGAAGAGTGCCGACGCCGGCAGCAGGAACCGATAATCGGAGGACTTCACCAGGCGCAGCACATGCGGTACCAACAACCCGACGAACGCGATCACGCCGGTCATCGCCGTAGCCATCGACACCATCAGCGTCGTCAGGAGGAGCAGGCGCAGCACCAGCCGGCGCGGCTCGACGCCAAGATAGGCCGCCTCATCCTCGCCCAGCATGAGCGCGTTGAGGGCCTTCGCGTCGCGCAGCGCCCAGGTGAATCCCACAGCGAAGGCCACGCTGACGAATAGCACGCCGCGCCAGGTCGCCGTCGTGTACGTGCCCAGGCTCCAGAAGGTGATGTTGCGCGCCTGCGGATCGCGCGCGACGTACGACAGGAACCCCGTGCCGGCCGCGCAGACGGCGTTCACGGCGATGCCCGCCAGCAGGAGCGTGAACACGTTCACCTTACCGAACGCCGTCGACAGGCGGTACACGAGCATCGTTGCACCAAAGGCACTCACGAACGCGAGCAGCGGTACAGCAATACTCCCGAGCGGCGCGGCGAACGCCCCCGCGCCGAAGACGAACACGAACGAGGCGCCCAGCGCTGCGCCGGCAGATGTCCCAACAAGCCCCGGCTCGACAATCGGGTTGCGAAAGAGTCCCTGCATCATTGTCCCCGACACGCCGAGAACGGCGCCGCTGAGCGCCGAGAGCAGCACACGCGGTAAGCGGAGCTGCAGGAACACATTGCGCCCGAGTTCATCGGCCGCCGTGGTCGGACTCCAGCCGAACGCCTGCGTCACATGGCGCACCATCGCCGCCGGTGTGAACCCGAATGCGCCCACACCCGCCGAAACTACGAGCATCGTGAGAAGCAACAGCGCCAGCAATGCATACGTGTGCCGGAACGACAACCGCTTCACCTGCCGCTGCCATGGATGAGTTCGGCCATGTGTCGCACAGCAGCTGGCGTTCGAGGGCTGAAGTACATGATCTCGCTCTCATCGATTCGGTACACGCGCCCGCTACGCGCCGCAGGCGTCAGCGCCACGCCCGGCATCTGTGCGAACTCCTCTGCGCTGCCCACGCGGTCAAAGCCGACATCCGTCGCGATGATGACATCAGGGGCCGCCTTGGCGATGAGTTCCGGCGTCAGCCGCATCATGCCGCCCGTCGAGTCGATTGCGTTGACTCCGCCGGCCCACATGAGCACACGGTCGCCTATGCTGCCACGCTTGATGGCCAGATAGTTGTTGGCAATCTGCCCAAAGTGCATGAGGAGCACGCGGGGCCGTGGAGTGCTGTCCTCCGCCCAGCGGGCCGAGTCCTCGGCCACGCTGCCCATCGCGGTGCGCCAGGCGGCCATAACGCTGTCCGCCTCATGCTCATGGTGAAACTCCTCACCGAGGCGCGCCAGCAGGTTCTGCGCACTCTCGACGGTACGCCCGGGCTCGAGCGTGAGAATCGGAATGCCCACCGCGCGCAACTGTTCGAGCACCGCATCGGGACCGACGTTGCCATCCGTGAGGAACAGCGTCGGTCGCATGGAGATGATGCCCTCCGCGCTGAGCGCGCGGTGGTAGCCGACCGACGGTTTCTCCGTGATCTCGGACGGATACACTGATGTGAGATCCCTCGCGACGATCACATCCTCGGCGCCGATGTCGTACATGAACTCGTTGATCTGCTTCGAGACCGAGACGACGCGCTGCGGCGGACGGTTGGCATCTCCATCCTGAGGTCCGCAAGCTGTGACGCAGGAGAGCATGATCGCGGCCATGATGGCACAGCGCAGCGTCCGGACAGGGACTGACTGGAGCGAGAGAGGCTTCATGTTGGCCGAAACGCAGCGAACGCGCCATGCGTTGATGGCGCGAATTTTGCCGAAACCCAGCCATAAGGTCGCGAGAGAGCGAAACGGGCAGCGGTCGGTGAGCCGCTTTCGCGACTCACCGACCGGCGACTCACGGCGTTGGTAGTTCCACCGCCGGGACGACCGGCGCCTCGACTTTCCACAACCGGACTTCCTGCCGGAACCGTTCCGCGATCTCACCCACGTCCACCTCATCCACACGCACGCTGTCCGTCACGATCGCCTTCAGCCGCTCCACGTTCGCGACGGCCTTGTGGTACGTGGAGTCGTGCAGCACGGCCAGCTCATACCGGTTCAGCGCGGCCACCGGATGGCCCGACCGCTCGAGCGCCATGCCGAGGTTATTCAGGAACACCGGCGCCGTCGGCCGCACCTGCACTGCTCGGGCGAGAGGGCCCAGCGCACCCTCGACATCCCCATTCTCCAGCTTCAGCATGCCGAGGTTGTTGAGGCCCCACACATCGGCCTCGTCGCGACCGAGCAGCTCGTGGTACGTGGTCACGGCCCCGTCGATGTCACCGCTCTCCGCTTGTGCGCGCGCCACCAGCCGCAGGCCCTCAGGCGACGCGGAGTCGATCGTGCGACCCATCTGGATCACCTCGAGCGCCTCGGGTGCGCGGTCGAGGTCAAGCAGCACACGCGCCTGGTTGAAGTACGCTTTCACGAACGCGGGGTCGATCGCGATCGACTTGTCGAATGCCTCCTTCGCCGCGACGAAGTCACCTGCCTTCCAGCTCGACAGGCCGAGCATGTATTGGCCGTGCGCGTCTTCGGGCGCGCTGTCGACCTTGGTGCGATACATCGCCGTCGCGACGCGGTATTCGCCGGCCGTGTAAGCGTCGTACGCCGTCTCGAACGTCCGGACGTCCGGCTTGCGCTCCGTCGGGGCGACCGGCGTCTCGCGCTCGACCGGGGTCGTCGGCTCGACGGTAACGGGCCTGGTTCCGATCGCCCTCGCCTCGGCATCGCTGATGACGGACGCCGAGTCACCGCCGCAGGCGACCGCCGCCAACGGCAGCGCAAGAAGAAGCGTCGCCGCGAACGTGAAGTTTGGAACACGTGTGACACGGGTCATACGAACCTCCTCATGGGGGCGGGAATCATTTCCCGTCGGCCATACAGAAGGCATGCGCCGGGCCAGCGCGAATCTCGCGTCGCAGACGCGACTCAACCCCATGGTGCCGAGCGACTTGCGCGCGGCGCTATATGCGGCGTTTGAAGCGCTCTGTGTCCGCGCGCACACGAAGCGCCATCAAGCGACGTGTCCGCGTGGACACACGTTGACCTCCGCCGCTCCCCACGCGACCGTTCACGCGTGTCATCTCGCTTCTACGCCGACCTCGCGCCCTTCTCGGCGTTCGAGGAATTCCACGATCCGAGACACTATCGCGCCGTCCCCCCGGACTGGTTCGTGTACGTGACCGATGTCGTCGACTCGACCGGTGCGATCGCCGCGGGCCGCTATCGGGACGTCAACACCATCGGCGCGGCAAGCATCACGAGCTGCCTCTCGAAACTCGCCGGCGTGGAGTTCCCGTTCGTGTTCGGTGGGGACGGCGCGAGTCTCTGCATACCGCCCGAGCATACGGCGGACATCGATGACGAACTCGGCCGGCTGATCCAGTTGGCCCGCCTGAACTTCGCCCTGGAACTGCGCGTGGCACGGATCCCTGTTGCGGACCTGACGGCGGGTGGCCACGAAGTCCGTGTGGCCAAGTTCGCACTCGCCGCGGGAAGCCCGCTGGCCTGCTTCACCGGCGGTGGACTCGCACAGGCCGACCGGCTCGCCAAGAATGAGCCAGGGCGCTACGCCGTGCCGGCCGCGACGGTACCGACCGAGGAACTCGTCGGACTCTCGTGCCGCTGGAGCCCAATCCCCACGCGCGGTGGATGCGTGGTCGCCCTGCTCGTGACCGCTCGGACGGCGACCACCGACGCGACGTATGCGGCCGTGCTGGCCGCGCTGCAACAAGCACTCGGCGCGTCCGTGGATTCGGCGAATCCGATCTCGCTCGACCATGTGCGCTACTCGGGCGTCTGGCGCGCGCTGCGCAACGAGATGCGCTACCACCGGTCAGTGTTTGCGCGCGCGTTCGTGAATCGCATCAAGGCGATCATCTCGTCCGTCTTGATCTTCCGTCCGCGACGCGATTTCACACGACGGTTCTTCGACCGGCAGCGGTACATGGATTCCGTTCCAGCGCACTGCGACTACCGGAAGTTCGACGACACGCTGCGATTGGTGCTCGACTGCACGCCGGCACAGGCCGACGCAATGGAACACGCACTGGCCACGGCGCATAACGAGGGACTCATCTACTTCGGCATGCATCGCGCGCGCGAGGCGATCATGACGTGTTTCGTGCGCACGAGCCAGGATGGGGAGCACCTGCACTTCGTGGACGGTGGCGCGGGCGGATTTGCGCTGGCCGCGCGCCAGTTGAAAGGGCAGATACGCGCGGGCGCCGCCGGAGAGAGCACCAGTCTCAGTCGCGCTGGATTCCCAGCCTCCGCATGATCTTGAGCAGGCTCGCATGGTCCGCGAGTCCGAGTGACTCCGCCGTGCGTGTGATGTGCCCGTCATGCTTCTCCAGCGCCGCGAGCACGATGCGCCGCTCGGCGTCTGCGCGCCGGGCGTGAAACGATTCGCTCTGCGGTGTCGGGCCGGATGCGGTCCCATCTCCGCCCCGCACGACCGCGGGCAAATGCTCTGCGCGAATCACCTCACCGTCCGCATTCACCACCGCGCGCTCGATCGCGTTGCGGAGTTCGCGCACATTGTTGCGACGCCAGTCGTGCGCCACGAGCGCCTCTCGCGTCTCCGGAGCCAGCAGCTTCGGCAGGATGCCAAACTCTCGGCACGTGACATCCACGAACCGCTCAGCCAACGGCGCGATGTCCTCGCGTCGCTCGCGCAGCGGCGGCGTGTGGATCATATGCACGTTGAGCCGATAGTAGAGATCCTCGCGGAACTCCCGCTCCTTTGCCATGCGGTCCAGGTCACGATTCGTCGCCGTCACGACGCGCGCCTCGACCTTCACCGTGACATTGCCGCCCAGCCGGGTCACGGTATGCGCCTCCAGCACGCGCAGCAGTTTGGGCTGTGTCGCGAGCGGCATCTCGCCGATCTCATCGAGGAATAGCGTGCCGCTGGCGGCGGCCTCAAAGGCGCCTTTCCGCATCCCCATCGCGCCCGTGAACGCGCCGCGCTCGTGGCCGAACAGCTCCGCCTCCACAAGGTTCTCGGGCAGCGCGGCGCAATTGAGCGCGACGAACGGCGCTGTCGGGTGCGCCCCGAGCCGGTGCAACTCGCGTGCGACGAGCTCCTTCCCCGTGCCGCTCTCGCCAGTGATGAGCACGGCGCTCGGCACCGGTGCGACGCGGGCGATCTCGTCGCGCAGCCGTTCCATGGCCGCGCTGCGCCCGATGAGCGACGACTCGCCGATGCGTGCCTGCAGCGCGAATACCTCGCGCCGAAGCCGATGGCGTTCGATCGCGTGCGCCACGTCCTGCGCCACGCGCTCCATCGGCTCTGCCTTGTCGATAAATCCGGCGGCGCCGAGCTTCACCGCCGCGATGCAGCGGTCGAAGTCACCGGTGCCCGTGTACACGATCACCGGCGTTTCGTCGCCGCGGTGCCGTAGCTCACGCAGCACCTCAAAGCCGTCCATGCCGGGCATCTCAAGGTCGAGGATCACGCAGTCGATGTCCCCGGCGCCGATCAGCGTGAGCGCGGCCCCGCCGTTCGTCACGGTCACCACCTCATACGCGCCGATCCGCTTGAGGTCGTAGGCGTACTGCCCCGCGAGCGCGGCCACATCATCCACGACGAGTACTTTCACGCGCGCACTCCTTCATCGATGGCCGGCAACTCGACCGTGAATGTGGTCCCTTCACCGGGCGCCGTCTCCACACGCATCGAGCCGCCGAGGTCCGTGAGGAGACGACGGACGACGGAAAGCCCGAGTCCGGTGCCGGTCGGCTTGGTGGTGTGAAAATCATCGAACGCGCGCCGCAGCTCCTCGCGCGTCATACCACGGCCCGTGTCGCTGACGGTGATCCGCACACGCCGCTCGCTGCCATTCGCTGCGGCAGGCTTCCCAGTGCTCTCATCTATGGCCTCGGCTTCGACGGTCACGGTGCCCGGGTTGCCATCCAACGCGTCCACCGCGTTCGACACCAGGTTGTCCAGGATGCGATGCAGAACGACGGCGTCGGCGAGCACGCGTGGCAGGCGCTCGGGCACGCGCGTTTCGACCGTCACCGCGGTCACGCCGCTCGCGATTCCCAAGACGATCGGGCGCAGGTCCGTGGGCGCCCGCCGCAGTGCGGGCGAAAGGCGCGCGTAGTTGCGCGCAAGCGCGTCGAGGTATTCGACGCTCGACTCGAGCGTCGCGCGACGCTCAGTGAAGACGGAGGCCAGCGTGGCCGGCTCCCGCTCGGCGACTTGCGCCAAGTGCCGCAGCACGTTGCGGATCGGCGCGAGCCCATTCTTGATGTCGTGATTCACCTGGCGCGCGAGGTCGCCCGTGGCGGCAGAGCGCTCTGCCTCGCGTAAGCGAGAGACACTCGCGCGCAGCCGTCCGACGAGCGCATCGAGCGTCCGCGCGAGTGCACCGATTTCGTCGTCCCGCCCTGTGGAGAATCGCTGATCGAGCCGGTCGAGGTCGAGACGGCCCGTGCGATCTGCGAGATCAACGATTGGCGCCGACATGAGTCGGCCCAGCGCGCTCGCGATGATGACGGCGACGACCAGCGTGCCACCGAGCGTGATCAGCAGCCAGCGCGTGACGCCTGCCTTGAGCGCTTCTGTGGTGCGCGAGTCGTGGATCAATAGAAAATGCGCGCTGGCCGTCTTGGGTTCGTCAACGTAGGGCAGGGTTGCAGCCGCGAGAGCATCGCCCTCGCCCGCTTGTGGAGCGTCCACCTCGAGCACCACGCACACCGCCGCGTCGGTTGCAAGACCCGCAACGTACGCCGAATCGAGCGCGAGTCCACCGACCAATGTGAACGGCGCTCCGCGCGCCGTGAATGTGACGCTGGTCGCGAGAGCGCGCACGTGTCCGCTCGGCGTGCGCACGTCGGCGACCGCCGCATGCGCCGGCGACGCCGCGATGACGCGGGGAAGCTCAGGCGCGATGCGGTCAAAATCATTGCGGAAATGACCGGAGCTTAGGATGCGCCCGCTGGAGTCCTGCAGTTGGAGCACCGCGAGTCCTGCTGGGCGCATGCTGGCTGAAGCCCAGCCGAGCAGCCAGCCTCGTTCGCTTGAGTTCGCATCGGCGATCGCCGTGCGAAAGCGATTGTCGCCGGCGAGATCGGCTGCGAGTGACGCAAGACGTTCACGCTCCGTGTCGATCACACTCGTGAGTCGCGCGTTCAGGGCCGTCGCGACCGCATCCACGCGTCGTGCGGCGTCGGCATCGAGGCGCGAGCGCATCTCACGACGCACGCCATAGCCCAACACCAGCAGCGGCAGCACCGCGAGCGCAGCGAGGGACAGCGTGAGCCGGTCGCGAAATGTCATTGGCGAATCATTCGAATGGACCCATCCGGGGCCACGAGGAGCGCGGCACCGCTGCCGCGTCGAATGATCACGTGCGCCCGCGTATCGACGAGCGGTATCGCGGCGGCGGGAATCGGCACACCGCCGCGAGTGCCACAACGCGCTCTAGGATCCCGTGGCGCTGCTAGTATGGCCGCGGCAACCTTGCCCGACTCGAGGGCAGGAACGATGGAATCAGTCGGAAGCGCGACAACACGCGATTCGCCGACATCGTAGAGCCCGGGTAATGCTTCTGTAACCCACGCGGGCCGCGGCTGCATGCGCGCAAGCGACACAACGCGCTCGGCCAGCTGGCGGGCCGTCCTGTCGTCTCTGGCGTATGCGACAAGCGGCGCTGTTACATCCCGAGCCAAGAGCCGAGGCAGCGCGCACGTCGTATCCGTGAGCCAAGCGAATGGCTCCGCGGCCCCTCGTGAGTCCGCCGTGACTGCATCACGCGAAAGCGCCTCGCGCTCCGCGGCGGTGGGCATAATCGCCGCGGATGTCCTCGACGAGAGCACGTAGGTCCGCTCCCAGGGGAGAGCGCCGGTCAGGAAACCACGCCGCCTGGCGTAGGCAATCACATCCGGATCGCGCGCCACGACCACATCTGGCATCACGCGCCCACCGTCGGTCCCGACCACGCCGAGGTCGAGCACGTCGCGCAGGTCCATGCCGATGGGCACGGCGATAGGGATGACGACGGGCGAGCCCAGCGTCGACGGCGCGTCGCGAAGTCCAGCGCAGTCGCGTGGCCCCGATGCGGTCGACTGCATCGATTGAGCATGCATGACATACAGCGTATCCGCGGTCGCCGCCGAGGTATCGGCGATGTAGCACGCAGGCATCGACCACGCCGCCGGCAACAGCGGCAGCGGATCCCCTCGTCGGCTGCTGACGCAGCCTAAGAGAACGATCGTGACCGGAATCAGCAGCGGCGAGGTGCCGAGTGCGCGCATCATACAGATGATACGCCACAGATCGCGTCTCCGCACTTTTCGTCCGCGGCGCGGACGCGAGGCTGCCGCGGCCAGCACGCGTGGTACCGCGGCTAGGGCGCGAGGTACCCCGGCTCGGCCGCCGCCTGCTTGATCCAGCGCTTCAGCTGTGCGTCGTCGATCTCATCGTCTTCATGGATATCGAGGTAACGCACATGCTTGTCCTTGCTGGCGCCCGGCGGCATCGGCTTGAGTGATGTCCCGCGGAACCACGTCACCTTCACGTATCGCGTGAAGACATGGAACGACAGGAAGTAGCCATTTCCCTCGACTCCATAGAACGGCGAATTCCATTTGACGGCCTTCTGCACTTTGGGCACGACACGTTCGATGAGCCGGTCGAGATGCTCGCCGACGCCCCGCTTCCATCCCGGCATCGCCGCGATGTAGCGCTGCACCGGGTCGTTGCCGTCGCCCTTCGCAATCTGCGGGTTGCCGCCGGAGAGGAGCACCACCTCCGCGCGTTTCTTGCCCGTACCGGACTTCGTGCTCTTGGCGGGCTTCCGGGCCTTGGATGCTTTCTTCTGCTTTGTCGACATGTTGAACGCCACCGCCGCCTTCACCAGGGCCTTGAACGCACGCGCGTTCACCTGCTCGCCCTCATGGATGTCGATCGCCCGGCGCGTGTTCCCCTCCAGGCTCGAGTTGAACAGATGGGTCGGATCCGGCAGGCTCGCACCGCGTGCGAACGTGAGCTTCACGACCTTCTTGTACACCTCGCCGGTGCTGACGATGCCGCCGCGCGACCAGACGGGCGTGCCCATCCACTTCCACTCTTCGACCATCTCCGGCTCGGCTGCGAGGATCAGGCTCCGCATGCGTGCGAGCGTGTCGCCGCGCCAATCGTCGAGGTCGCGGATGCGCTCATCGATGAGTCTCGAGGCGTCGTTCAAGTTCACGGTGTTATCCTCGTCAGCAGTTCAGTCAGCTTGCCGCCCATCATGCGCCAGCCGTAGCGCGCGCCACCGAAGTTCTGCTTCTGCTCGGGCGTGAATCCCGACTGCACAATGCCGAGCCGTGTGCCTGAGGCCATGGGCGTCAGCGTGAACGTCACGACGGTGTCCATGTCACCGACGACCCACGCGTAGCGCAGCTTCCGCGGCGCGTCGACCTCGAGCACTCGACAGTTCACGATGCCGTCCCAACCCGGCATCGGATCGCGCCTGAACGTGAATGCCGCCCCAGGCGTGAGGTTAAGGTCGATCACGGGCAGGAGCCATTCCGCGAGCAGCTCGGGCTCCGTGAGCGCGCGCCAGATCTTCGGGGGCGCATGCGGGAGGTCGAACTCGAACGCGATCGTTTCCGTCTGGGACGGCGCTGTCTTATCGGGAGAGGTCATTTGTCCATGCGCTCCAGCAGTTTCTCGAGGCGAGCGAGGTTGGCCACCCAGAAGGCGCGGTAGTGCGCGATCCAGTCGATCAAGGGCTTCATGCCGCGTGGGTCCACGCGGTAGAGCACGCGTCGCCCGTCTCGACGGCCTTCGACGAGGCCGGCGTCACGTAAGGTCGCCAAGTGTTGCGAGACGGCCGGCTGCGAGATGTCGAATCGCGCGGTGAGGTCCTTCACCGCCGCTTCGCCGCGCGTGAGCGACTCGAAGATCGCCCGGCGGCTGGGGTCGGCCAGCGCCTGAAAGATCCGGTTCTCTCGCTGCTCGGCCGCGGGCGTGCGTTGCATGCCCTATACATAAGCCGTGACTTATGTATTGTCAAGCGACCGCTAGCGCGGCAGCCAGTCCCAGTCGGAGCCTTCGAGGAGCAGCGCGGCGACCGACTCGAGTCCGGCCGCGTCGACGTCGTCGAACCGCCCGCGTACCGAGCCGTCGATGTCAAAGACGCCCAGCACTCGGCCCTGGTGCACCAAGGGAATGACCACCTCCGACTGCGACGCCGCGTCGCACACGATGTGGCCGGGATACTCGTTCACGTCCGGCACGATCACCGTGCGCCGCTCGACTGCGGCCGTGCCGCACACGCCCTTGCCCATGGCGATGCGAACGCACGCGACCTTGCCCTGAAAGGGCCCCACCACGAGTTCGCCGCCGCGCAGGAAGTAGAAGCCGACCCAGTTCAGGTCGGGCAGTGCCTCGTACAGCAGGGCGGCCGTGTTCGAGGCGTTTGCAAGCCCGTCGCGCTCGCCCTCGAGCAGCGCGCTGACTTGTTCGAGGACCAGCTGATAGGCCTCCGCCTTGGGAAGGCCACGGGTGTCATGGACGACGTGCATGCTTGGATACTAATAGGGCGAGCCATGCCATCGGCACGTAGGCCACGATCAGGTCGAGCGCGATGAACCATGCCGGCGCCGGGATCATGAAGCTCGCGGCGATGCCTCCGCACAGGAAGAAGACGCCCACTGCATAGGCGACGAACGTGCGGTGCGACGCCGCGATCAAGGCGCCTATGAGCGCGCCTGCGAACGTGCCGAGTGCGTGCGCAAGGAACGGCATGATGAAATGCCGCGGCGCGAGCAGATGTATGGAGGCTTGAAGCCCTTCGGCGGTCGTCATGTCGACGCCCGCCGGCGGCGGGATGATGTGAGGCCCCGCCAGGATGATGGCCATGTTTACGGCACCACCGGCCACGACGCCGATGATGAGAGCGAGCGCGGTCCTGAGATAGATCGGCATTGGGCTCCACATGAGGTGTGCCTCAACATGGAGCGGTGCGGGCGCGGCGGCAAACCGCGCGGAGCGCCTTCGGCGACTACTGTGCGCGTCCTGGCACGACGACGTCGATGCGGGCGTGCAAGTGTCCGTCGGTGAACTCCGCGGTCGCACCGTACCGTTGTTCGCCCTGCTGATGTTCGAGCAGCAGATGGAATTCTGCGCGAATGACACCGCCATCGCCACCGAACTCCACGATCCGCATTTCGCCGCCACTGAAGGTACGACCGCCGTAGCTCCCGACGAGGACATCGCCGCCTACGGTGAAGCCGAGGGATACTTGGTCGGCGGCGAGATGGTAGGCCCCCGGTCCGTGGAATGGGACCATGATCACAAGGTGTTCCTCGTGCGCTGCCTCCGCATGGATCGTAAGCACTTGCTCACCCGGGTCGCCGCTGAGCCGCGCCGTCGCGGTTCCCGACCACGGATTCAGGTCGATGCGACCGACCGCCCGGTCATCGGCTGGTGCGAGGAGCATTCCGCCATCGGAGCAACCGGCAAGGAACAGACACAGGATCGAAAGCTTCAGGTGATTTGCCCGCAATGGAGTCTTCATGTGTAGCCATACCCGCCAGGGCGTCCCACCGTCACCTCAGCCGAGTTCCTCTGGATCCGACAGAAACCACTCGATGCGACCGCATCGGGTGCAGGTGAGCGTCGCGGCGGAGCGATTCGCCCAATCGAGATTCAGGAACGACATGCCGGCGGTGTTCAGCTGCGCAC
>JAKFFA010000073.1:0-11553 GCA_036675455.1 Gemmatimonadaceae bacterium
ACCCGGGTCGCTCTGGAGCAGGTCGCGCGCCGCGTCGTCGAACCGCTGGGCCCAGTCGAAGCCGCGGTCGGGGTTGCCCCAGTCGATGCGGCGCAGGTTGTGCACCACGTTGCCGCTGGCCACGATCAGCACGCCTCGCTCGCCCATGAGCGGCAAACAGGCTTGGAACCCCGCGCTTCTCGACTCCCTCCTCCTCCGCCGCGCCGTCATCGAAAACCCTTAACCCGCACAGCTCCACATCGACGGGTGCGCCACCGTCGGAATCGCATACCCAACCCTGGGCAAGATCTCCGTCGACGCCAGCACCAACCCCCACACCACTAGCAGCAGCGACAGCACATGCGCGCGCGCCGCGCGATGACGCCACGTCCAGATCGCTGACCAGCCGCCGCTCACGATGATCGCCACCACGGCGCCGAGATACCCCGCCAGCGCCCAGCCGCAGCGCGCCGAATACGGCCAGAACACGATGCCCACGCCGAGCGCGACCGAGAGCGTGAGCCGCGCATAGACCCCGAATGACGTCGTCTTCCTGGTATCGAAGCCGAGCACCTGCTGCATCGGTGAACCGACGGGCGACATCGGCCCCGACGCCGCGCCGGGCGGGCCGGCGCGTCCCGCCGCGGCTCTCGGCGACGGCAACGGCTCGTTCGCCGCGCCTTCCATCTGCTTGTCGATCTTCTTCAGTTCGGCGTCCCAGTCCCGGTCACTCATGCTCGCTCCCGCGCCGCCCGGCGCCGCTGCGTGGCTCCTGCCGCCTCATCCCTGCTCCCGCGCCAGCCCGTGGCGCTCGATCTTCTTGTAGAGGTTCGAACGCGGCATATCCAAAACCCGCGCCGTCTCGGCGACGTTCCAGTCGAACTGACGCAGCTTCACCAGCAGGAACGCGCGCTCGGCCGCGAGCTTGAACTCCTCATACGTGGTGAACTGCTCCAGGGAGTCAAACCCACCGGTCGCGTCGCCGGCGCGCGGGCCGACGAGTCGCTCGACGTCACCCAGCACGATGCGCGGACCCGCCGCGAGGATCAGCAGCCGCTCCACCGTGTTGCGCAGCTCGCGGATGTTGCCGGGCCAGTCGAGTGCCTGCAGGCGCTCCATCGCGGCGGGCTCCACATCCTTGAGCGTCATGCCGCTCTCGCCTGACAGCCGCGTGATGAAGTGCTGCACGAGCATCGGGATGTCCTCGCGGCGCTCGCGCAGCGGTGGCACGACGATCGGCACCACGTTGAGCCGGTAATACAGGTCCTCACGGAAGCGTCCCTGCGCGATTTCCTCCTCGAGCCGCTTGTTGGTCGCGGCGACGATGCGCACATCCACCTTGCGCGACTTCTGCCCACCGATGCGCGTGACCTCGCCATCCTGCAGCACGCGCAACACCTTGGCCTGCGCGGCGTGCGACATGTCACCGATCTCATCGAGGAACAGCGTGCCGCCGTCGGCCTGCTCGAACTTTCCCGCGCGGTCCGCGACGGCGCCCGTGAACGACCCCTTCATGTGGCCGAAAAGCTCGCTCTCGATGAGTTCCGACGGGATCGCCGCGCAATTCACTTCGACGAACGGCGCCGCGGCGCGCGGCGACCCCGCGTGCAGCGCCCGCGCGACGAGTTCCTTGCCCGTGCCGTTCTCGCCCGTGATGAGCACGCGCGCCGGCGTACCGGCCACGCGGCCGATCTGCTCCACCAGCGCGCGCACGGCGCCCGAGCGCCCGACGATCTCACCGGATCTTTGGACCGATCCACGTAGCCGCTCATTCTCCTCGCGCAAATCGAGGTGGCCGATCGCATTGCGCAACGTGACAAGGATGCGATCCGTGTCGAGCGGCTTCTCGAGGATATCGTACGCGCCCAGGTGCGTGGCCTCGACGGCGTCGTGGATGCTCGCGTGCCCGGAGATCATCACGACCACAGCGGCCGGGTCGAGCGCGCGCAACCGCTTGAGCGTCTCGAGTCCGTCGATGCCCGCCATCTTCACGTCGAGGAACATCAACTGCGGCCGCCAGCTCTCGTACAGCGCCAGCGCCTCGCGGCCACTCGACACGGCCTTTACCTCATAGCCCTCGTACTCGAGCAGCTGCGTGAGGGCCGCGCGGATGCCGGCCTCGTCATCGACGATCGCGACGCGGCGGCTCATAGCGCGAACCTCGCGCGCGCGGCGCGGTGGCTCATAGCGCGGCGGCGGCTCATTGCACGGTCTTGTACAGGGTGATGCGGTCGTCGCGAACGCGCAGGTCCGCGATATACCCAGGCAGGATCACCGGCAGCGCGTCCTTGTCGACACCCTCCGGGCGCTTCGCCGGACCCCAGCGTTCCACGAGACTGAGCAGCGCCGGCCGCGGGATCTTGAGGTCCTTGAGCACGACCTCCGTGAGCCGGTACTGCGCGAGGCCCGGCCGCACGGCCTCGAGCTGGCCGCCGATCATGAGCGGCTCGGTCTCATCAAACAACTGCGCGACCGGTCCGAGTCCTTCGCCACCGCCGAGTTCGTCCATGCGCACGCGCGTGCGCAGGAACAGCGTGCGATCCTGCACGAGCGCCTCCGGCGCGCTGTCGATGCCCGCCAACTGAGTGAGGCCGGTGCCCAATACATACGACGCGAAATCGGCCGGGCTCACGTTCACGTAGGCGGGCCCCGTGTCGCCGCTCAACCGCTGGATGCGCGTGAGGGCGCGCTTGGCGCCCTCATCCGTCAACGGCTGCCAGCCCGCAGCGAGTCCATCAGGCATCACGGAGCCGACGATCTCCTTGGCCTTGGGCACCCACTCATTGCGATAATGCCAGCCCACGGCGCCGAGGATCACCAGCAGCAGACCGCATCCGATGCGGCCGAGGCAGGCGGTCATCGGCGAGCGGTCCCATCGCGATCGTTCGGCGCGCTCGCCACGATGCCATCACGATCGTTCGGCCCGCTAATCACGATCCCCGCCAACCGGTTCAGCGCGCCAGACCGGAACCCACGTGGGTCGAGTTCCACTTCCTCGAAGCCGGCCGCAAGCACCGCGCGTTCGAGCTGCGTGAATCGCGGTTCGCGCTGCCACTCGGCCAACTCATCGGCATCGAGCTCGACCTTCGCCTTCTCGCCGAAGAACCGCACGCGCAGGTTGCCGCTGATGCCCAGCGCGCGCAGGCTCGCCTCGGCGTGCTCCACCTTGTCGAGGCGCTCCGGCGTCACTTCGGTGCCATACGGCAGCCGCGACGCGAGGCATGGCGACGACGGTTGCGACCAGGTCGGGATGCCGCGACGGTGCGAGAGCGTGCGAATGTCGTCCTTCGTGAAGCCGAGTTCCGCGAGCGGCGAGGCAACGCTGCGCTCGCGCGCGGCCAGCATGCCGGGGCGGTGGTCACCGCGGTCATCAGCGTTCGTGCCGTCCACGATGACTGCCAGTCCGCGCTCCGCGGCCACGGGCTCAAGCCGCGACCACAGCTCATTCTTGCAGAAGTAGCAGCGGTTGATGGGATTCGCGGCGTAGCGCGGGTCCGCCAGCTCGTCGGTCGCGACTTCGAGCACCGGGATCGCGAACCGCGCCGCAACTTCGCGTGCGCGCACCCACTGCGCCTCGGGATACGTCGCGCTGCGACCGATGACGGCCAGCACGCGCTCCGGCCCAAGTGCATCGACGGCGACGCATGCGAGATATGCAGAGTCAACACCGCCCGAGAAGCCCACGAGCACGGAGCCGTGCGCGCGGAACCACTCGGCGAGCTGGGACTCTTTCTCCAGTTGTGCCGGGCTGGGTGACTGCGTAGGCATGATCATACTGAGTGTAAGCTACCCCGACGCAGCGACATCGTCACGCGTGAGCCGTCGCGGCGTGGGGCCACTGATGTCCTGTATGGTGCGCCGCCGGGGTGCCCGCGTCCGTCCCGATTAGACCGCCGGTGCGCCGGTCTCAACCGCCGGCCTGAACGAAAGCGCCTCCGCGACCGCTCCCGGCTCCACGCGTTCTGCGCCTTCGAGGTCTGCGATAGTGCGCGCCACGCGCAGCGCGCGGTGATACGCCCGAGCGGACAGCCGCAGCTTTTCGGCGGCGGTGCCTAGCAACTCACGCGCGCCAGGCGTGAGGCCGGCGTGCGCCTGTAGCCAGCGTCCGGGCGCGTCGCCGTTGCACGTGACGCCCGGCAGTGCGCGATGGCGAAGGCGCTGTGTGGCGCGCGCCGCGGCCACGCGCTTTTGTATCACGGCGCTGGATTCCTCGCGTGTCGATCGTCCGAGCGCGCCGAGCGAGACCGCGCCGATGCGCACGTGCAGGTCGATGCGGTCTGCGAGCGGGCCGGAGAGGCGCGAGCGATAGCGCTGGATGTCCGACGCCGAGCAGCGACAGCGCGCGGAGGGCTCGCCGTCATGGCCGCATGGACATGGGTTCGCCGCACCCACAAGCAGGAACCGCGCGGGATATGACACCGCCTGTGACGCGCGCGCGAGTACGACGCGCCCGTCCTCGAGTGGCTGGCGCATGGCGTCCAGCACGTAGCGCGGCAGCTCGAGCAGTTCGTCGAGGAACAACACACCGCGATGTGCGAGACTCACCTCGCCCGGCCGCGGGCCCGAGCCGCCGCCGATGAGCCCCGCGAGACTGATCGTGTGGTGCGGCGCGCGGAACGGCGGCGTGCGCGATGGCGCCTGGCCCGTCGGCAGGATGCCGCCCACCGAATGGATCGCGACGACGTCGAGCAGCGCGTCGTCGTCCAGCGGCGGCAGGATCGAAGGCAGGCGGCGTGCGAGCATCGTCTTGCCCGCGCCCGGAGGCCCGACCAGAAACACGTTATGACCGCCGGCCGCCGCGATCTCGAGCGCGCGCTTACCCACGGGCTGACCGACGACATCGGCGAAGTCCGTGGCGCCCGCGAAATCGACGGCGGGGCGCACGGGTGGCATCGTCGGCAACACGCCCGAGCGCAGCGCGGCCACGAGCGCCGCGAGCGTGTCGCACGGCGCGAGCTGCACGCCGCGCAACAGCGATGCTTCGGCGGCGTTCGCGGACGGCAACACCAGCGCGCGCGCGGCGGTCTCGCGCGTGGCCCGTGCGAGCGGCAGCGCGCCGCGGATCGGCCGGATGGTGCCGTCGAGTCCGAGTTCGCCGGCGAACAGCAGGCCGTCGGCCGCGAGCGCATCGAGCTGCCCGCTCGCAACGAGCACGCCGATGGCGATGGGCAGGTCGAACGCCGTGCCGTCCTTGCGCACGTCGGCGGGCGAGAGGTTCACGGTCCAGCGGCGCGGCGGCAATACGAACCCTGCGTTGACGAGCGCGGCGCCCACGCGCTCGCGCGCCTCCTTTACGCTGCCTGAGGGCAGGCCGACCATGGTCCACCCGGGCAGCCCAGCGGCGGCATCGACCTCGACAGTGACTCCGAGGGCTTCGATGCCGAGTACGGCGGCGGAACGGATGGCGGCGAGCACGCGGACAGGATGCAGTAGCACGCCAGCAAAGCCGTCATCAATCCGTTGCTCGGTGCACCGTTTCGCCGCCGCCGCCGCAGCGCTATAGCTTCCATGCACGCCGAGGTCACCGGCACGCACACACGACATCCATCATCCGCTCATGCCACGATTCCTATCCGTCGCCGTGCCGTTCCTCCTCCTCGCCTGCTCGCGGACGCCGGAGCCGATGGTCGCCGTCCCCGCCAGGCCCGATGCCATCATCACGCGCAGGGAGCCGGCAGGTGATTCTGCTGCCCGACGCGCCGCCGCCGTCGACAGCGCCGATGACGCGCGTGACGCCCGCGCGCCGCTCGGCATGCCCGCGCCGCTGCCCGCCGCGGCCGCGGACTCCTTCCTCGTCCGCTTCACCACCAGCAAGGGCGACTTCGACGTCATGCTGCGTTCCTCGTGGGCGCCGCTTGGCGTCGCACGGGTGCACGAAGCCGTCAGTGCGGGGTACTACGACCGGGCGCGCTTCTTTCGCTCGCTGCGCGGATTCGTCGTGCAGTTCGGCATCGCCGCTGACCCGGCCATGACGGCCGAGTGGCGCGTGAAGCGGATACCGGACGACTCGGTGGCGCAGAGCAATCGGCGCGGCACGCTGGTGTTCGCCGCAGGCGGCGAAGACACGCGCACCGTGCAGCTTTTCATCAACCTGCGCGACAATGCGCGGCTGGATTCGTATGGATTCGCCCCGCTGGGCGAGGTGGTGAGCGGCATGGACGTTGTGAGCGCCGTTTACACGGGCTACGGCGAAGGCCCGCCGTCGGGCGAGGGCCCGAGCCAGGGCGCCATCTCACGCGAAGGCGAGGCGATGCTCGCGCGCGACTTTCCGCTGCTCGACCAAATCCGTTCGGCGCGCATTGTCCAATCTTGGCCGGGACGCCGCTGAACGATGGGACACAACCTCGTCCTCCAGCACCGGTGGGAACCGCGCGAAGGTGCCACCCGCACGCTGCTGCTCCTGCACGGCACGGGCGGCGATGAAAACGATCTCATTCCGCTCGGCGACATTCTTGATCCGGCAGCGAACCTGCTCAGCCCACGCGGCCAGGTCACCGAGCAAGGCATGCCGCGCTTCTTCCGCCGGCTCGCGGCCGGCGTGTTCGATATGGAGGACCTGCGCGCGCGCACGCACGAGCTGGCCGACTTCGTGCACGACGCGGCGGAGATCTACGCCTTTGACCGCAAGAGTGTGACGGCGGTCGGATTCTCCAACGGCGCCAACATCGCCGCCGCCATGCTTCTATTGCGACCGGACGTCGTGCGCCGCGCGATCCTGTTGCGTGCCATGGTTCCGCTCGTGCCCGAGCAGGCCCCGGACCTGGCCAACACGCACGTGTTCGTCGCGGCCGGCGAATCGGACGCCATGATTCCGCGCGCAGGGACGGAGCAACTCGTCTCGCTCTTACGCGAGCACGGCGCGAAGGTGACGCTGCGCTGGGCGCCCGTCGGGCACCAGCTCACGCGCGAGGACGTCGACGCCGCGCGCGAGTGGCTGCGCGCAGCGGACTGATCCCGAGGAAGCTTTCAACCAATAGTGACTTGCTGCGCGCGGCGAATTACGCCCGCGCAGACTTCCGCTTCGCCCGCGTCGCCGCGCGCTTTCGCGCCAGCGCCCGCTGCCGCTTCTTGAAATCCTCGATCGGCTCCATGATCGACCCGCGGCAGTTCTTCGCGCCGCAGCGGCAGGCGTAGAGCTTCTCTTCCTTCTGCGTCTCGTCGCCGCTGCGCTCGTACGCATAGTCGTAGGCGAGTTCCTCGCCCACCTTGATGTCGCGCAGCGCGAAGATGTACACGCGCCCCTTCTCGATCTCCGACTCGCAGTTGGGATCACATGAGTGGTTGATGAAGCGCGCCTCATTGCCGCCGTGCGTGGCGTCGATCACCGTGCGGCTGGACACCGTGAACAAGAACGTGTGGTGCGCGCCCATCGAATCGTCGTCATAGCGCTCGTCGGCCACCGGATGCGGGATGCGCTCGCCGGTATACTCGATCAACCGCTCGCCCTTCTTGATGGGGCGCGTCGCGAATGCGCCCTTGCCGGCCACGCGGGAATCACGGATCTCGAAGGCGAGTTCTTTCGGCGACGCGCTCGTGCGCGCCGTCTTCTTGACGGTCTGTTTGTCTTTGGTCTTGGGCATGACGCGGAAACCTAATCGCCCATACCCCGCAATTCACCGGATGATCGGCACGGACATCTCGACGCCCGCATACCAGTTGCGCAGCGGCGCCGGTTCGAGCACGCGGCCGCCGAAGCCGTTCAGCGTCACCGCGCCCACATAGTCGGTGTCGAGCGCGTTCTGCACCGAGACGAACGGTGAGATACGCCACATCCCCACCTGCCCCGACCACGTCGCGCGGATATTGAGCTGTCCCGCGCCCCACCCGGCCACGCGCACCGTATTGCGGTCGTCGCCCCACAGCGCGCCTTGCACGCTGTGGTCCGCGTCGAGCGAGAAGTCGCCCCATGACGCGCGCGCGCCGATCCGCAGGGCGTTGCGCGGGACGCCGGCCATCTGGTTGCCGTCGAGCGTGTCCAGCGCGGGCGCGGGCTGCGTGGCCGAGGGCACGCGGTATTCGGCAAACGTATAGTCGGCGTACGTCCAGGCCGCGCGCAGCTCGAGCCAGTCGGCCGCCAGCATGGTGAGGCCGAGTTCGACCCCGCGGCTATCGGTGCGGCCCGCGTTGCGGAAGTAGGCGCGGCCGCCCACCAGCTCATACTGGACGATGGCGTCCGTGGCCGACGCGTCGAATAACGCAATCTCGTACCCGGCACGTGCGCCCAGCCGCCCGCGCGCGCCCAGTTCCACGGTGCGCACGCGCTGCGGGCCGAGGTTCGGATTGAACCCGCCCTGCCCGTCCTCGCGCGCCGCGAGTTCAGTCGTCGTCGGCGACTCGAACGCCGTGGACACATTGGCGTACGGCACCACGGCCTCGGAGGCCCGCCACACCACGCCCACGTGTCCGGTCGACGCGGTCATCGCGCGATCGGCGCTGTCGTCCGCGCCGTCGGCCGTGAAGCGGTCCTCGACACGGAACCCGAGTCGATCCCAGCGCCCACCAACACTCACGGTCATCTTCGGATGCGGGTCCACCTGCACCTGCGCGAACGGCCCCACCGTGGTCTGCGTCTCGTCCTGCAGCACGAGCAGCGTGTCGTCCGGCGTCACGGGCCGCGCGCCCGTCGTGCGATCGTTGCGCCGCACGTCGAAGGCGCGCTGCAGGTCGAGCCCGGCCGTGAGGCGCGGTCGCCATGCGCCTGCGAACTCGCGTGACGCGTCCAGCCGCAGGCCGGTCACGCGACGGTCAAGCGTGATCAACGTACCGTTGGCGGGCTCCGAGGCATCCGGCGGTGGGGCCGCGATCGCATTGGTGAGCAACCGGCGCTGGCCGTATACCGACGCACTCCAGGCCAGCGCGTCGGCCATGCCGCGCGCCTGCAGCGACAGATAGCGCTGCGACACTTCCTTGCTGGCGCCGCGCCGAATGTTGTTGAGTGCGGCCGCGTCGCGGTCGGTCTCGTACTCCGTCTGCGTCAACGCGCCCGGATTGAACGACATCGGCATCTCGGTCGTGCCGCCGCGCATCGACAGTGTCACACGATCATTGAGCGCATGGTCGACTGCGGCCATCAGCTGGCGCACGTCGGCCGCGCTATGCGCGCGGAAACCATCCACGGTCGTACGCGAGAGCGAGAGCGCCCCGACCGTCGCACGGTGCCGGCCGCTCAGCCGCGCCTGTGCCTTGGCCGTGCCGAACGAGCCGCCCATGAAGCGTGTCGAAATGCCCAGGCGATCCGGCGCCCGCATGTCGGTCTGGAACGAGATCACGCCGCCCGACCCATTGCCATACAGTGACGACGCCGATCCGCGCAGCACTTCGATGCGTCCGATCGCGGCCAGGTCCAGGTTGGTGAGCTGGCTTTGGCCGTCCGGCAGCGACTGCGGCACCCCATCCAACAGTACCTTCACGCCGCGCAGGCCGAAGTTGGCGCGACTGCCCGCACCTCGAATGGAGAGACGTTGGTCCACCGCGTAGTTGTACCGGTTCGAGACGACGACGCCCGGGATGTTGCCCAGCGCCTCATCGATGCCCAAGGTCGCCTGCCCACGCTGGATGTCGTCGGCGGTCTGCGCGCCGATGGCCCACGCGATGCGGTCGAGGTCGGTTTTTTTGGCCGAGCGGGCCACTTCCACGCGTACGGCGCCGAGACGTTGGGCGCGCGCGGAGTCGGCGCGCACGGAGTCGGCGGTCCCTGCCTGTGCCCCCGCCGTCATGGACGATCCGGCGAAGGCAAGAATCACGGCGGTCACGGAAAGACGAGTCAACGTATCCATTATCCAAGCTTACATCGCAACGTACCCGCCGTCGACTCAGTTGACGGCCTATCGTACCGCGTCCTAGCTTGGCGTAGCAATCGTCTGCGTTCGCGCCCCCCGCCACCCCTCTGTGACAGCCACCATAGCTGATCCGATTGCGCTCGGGCTCCAGCGCTGGCGCGCGCTCTTTATCGGGGCGATCGCCTTGATTGGGGCGCTCACCGTGGGCGGGTACCTCATCGAGCACGCGTCCACGGAGCGGGCGTTCCACAGCGGCACCGTGCTGCGCGAGCTCACGGATGCCCAGCGCGCCGTCTGGGAAGCGGAAAGCGCCGTGCGTGCGCAACTCCTTGCCCTCGACCCGACCGCGCGCGAGCGCTACACGGCCGCACGCGAAGCAGCCCGCAGGCATTTGGGAGCGCTGGACTCGTTGACCGCAGACAATACCGACCAACAGCGTCGCGTCGGTGCGTTGCGCGCCGCGATCGACACCTGGGCCATGGCGTTCGCTGTGCCGACTTTCCAAGGCGAATCCACGGCGCGCGAGATCGCCATCGCGGGCACGGCCGCATTCGATGACGTCACGCGACTCTTCGACGAGGTCATCTCGGTCGAGACCGAACTCCAGCTGGAGCGAATCGCGCGGCGCAACCGCGTGCGCGTCATCGTGTTGAGCGTGCTCCTCCTCGCACTGCTCGGCGCCGCAATCGCGTTCGCAAGGTTGGCGGGCGCCCTGGCCGCCGCCGCGATGCGCGCGCGCGAAAGCCACCAGCGCGCCGAGGAACAGGCCAGCGAACTGCAGGAACAGGCCAGCCAGCTCGAGGAGCAAGCCGCCACACTCGAGGAACAGGCCGCAGAGCTCGAGCACCGCGTGCAGGTGGCCGACGAAGCCAATGCGCAACTCGAACAAACGGCCGCGTTCCTCGACTCGGCCCTCGACGGCGCGCCAATGGGCATCGCCTTCTATGACCGCGACCTGCGCTTCCTCCGCATCAACGAGGCGCTGGCGCGCATCAACGGTGCAAGCGCCGAGGCGCACATCGGCCGCTCGATCGAGGAAATGGTACCCGCCATTGCGCCGACGGTGCGTCCGATCATCGAGCATGTGCTGCGGACGAACACCACCGCGTCGGACGTGTTGGTGGAAGGTCGTACGCCGGGCTCCACGAGCGGTTCCCGCCGATGGCTCGTCACGTATTATCCGATCTTAATCGGCGGCCGCGAAAACAAACCCATGGGCGTGGGATGCATGGTCCTCGACGTCACCGAGCGCTCGCAGCTCGAGGCGCAGTTGCGGCAGGCGCAGAAGATGGAGGCCGTCGGCCGACTCGCAGGCGGCATCGCACACGACTTCAACAACGTGCTCACGATCATCCAGAGCTACGCCGAGCTGCTGCAGTCCGATCTGGGTGACGATGGCGCCGGGCGCGCCGAGGTGGGCGCCATCCGCAGCGCCGCCGACCGCGCGACGGCGCTCGCGCGCCAGTTGTTGGCGTTCAGCCGACGCGAGGTCGTGATCCCGCGCGACCTCGACGTGAACACGGTGATTCGCGGTATGGAGAGCATCCTGCGCCGCTTGCTTCGCCAGGGCATCACGCTGGAGCTCGCACTCGACGACGCACCGCTGGTCGTGCGCATCGACGCCGGCCAGCTCGAACAGGTGCTCATGAATCTCGCCATCAACGCCGTGGACGCGATGCCCAACGGCGGCGTCCTGCGCATCGAGACGGCGCCGCGGGATCACTTGCCACAGGCCGACGCGGACCGAGCGGCGCCGACGGCGCTCATCACGGTGCGCGACACCGGCACGGGAATG
>JAKFFA010000007.1:0-11513 GCA_036675455.1 Gemmatimonadaceae bacterium
ACGTCATGGGCCAGGGCGTCGAGTCGGGCGAGTCGCACCGCACGATCGGATGCGTCCGGGGTGAGCGGCAGGCGCTTGCGCTGGCGATCCTGCAGCGTGCGCCGTGGGATGACGAGCGAAATCTCACTCTGCACGAGCACGCCGTGCGACACGAGCATCCGCAGCACGCTCGTCGGCAGCCCCTGTGAGACGGCCTCGGCCAGCTCGACCGGGGTTGAGATCTTTCTGAGGGGGCCGAGCCGGTCCCGGATGGCCGAGGTCATTCGCGCTCCGCGCAATATTGCGTGAATATTGGGGCAATAATGCGCGATGCGCAAGAGTGCGCATTGGTTGAGGCACACCACGCATCGCCCTACCCCAACAACATCTCCAACTCCTCCCGCCCAATCCCCGCCAACACCCCCTGATCCTCCCCCAGGATCGCCTCCGCCAGCTTCCGCTTGGACGCCTGCAACTCTAGGATCTTCTCCTCGATCGTCCCCCGCGCCACAAGCCGCGTCGCCAGCACATGCCGCGTCTGCCCGATCCGATGCGCGCGATCGATCGCCTGCGCCTCCACCGCGGGGTTCCACCACGGATCGAGGATGTACACGTAATCCGCCGCCGTGAGATTGAGCCCGTGGCCGCCGGCCTTGAGACTGATGAGAAAGAGCGGGGGACCATCGTCCGCCTGGAATCGGTCCACGCGCGCCTGACGGTCACGCACCTTGCCATCGAGATACTCGTACGGCGTCCCCGCCACGTCGAGCCGCTTTCGCAGCAAATCGAGGAACGACGTGAACTGCGAGAAGACCAGCGCCTTGTGCCCCTGCGCGATTACCTCCTCCAGCGCGGGCATCAACGCGTCGAGCTTGGCACTCGGCGCCGCCGACTTGCGCGGGTCGGCCAGCACCGGATGACACGCGGCCTGCCTGAGCCGCAGCAACGCCTCGAGGATGTGCATGCGTGACTTGCCCACGCCGACCTTGTCGACGCGCTCCAGCACGCTACGTCGGTAGGCCGTGAGCAGTCCATCATAGAACTTGCGCTGCGCGCCCTCCAACTCGACGGTGAGCGTTTGCTCGGAACGCTTCGGTAGCTCCTTAGCCACCTGCTCCTTGGTCCGGCGCAGGATGATCGGCTTGAGCGCGCGCGCGAGCATCTCGCGATCGGATCCCTTCACGAGTTTCGCGAAACTCGACGCGCCGCCGAGCATGCCGGGATTCAGGAACTCGCACAGACTCCACAGCTCCTCGATGCGGTTCTCCACGGGCGTGCCGGTCATCGCGAGCCGATGCTCGGCCGTGAGCAGACGCGCGGCCTTCGCCGCCGCTGACCCTGCGTTCTTGATCGTCTGCGCCTCGTCGAGGATCGCGTAGTCGAACGGGATCTCCGCGAGGGCGGCGGCGTCGCGCCGCAGCGTGCCGTACGTGGTCAGCACGACATCGATCACCTTCGCGTCGATACGGCCCACGTCGCGATCCGTGCCGGTGTGGTCGAGCACGCGCAGCTTGGGCGTGAATCGCTCCGCCTCGCGCTGCCAGTTGAACAGGAGCGAGCGCGGCACGACCACGATGCTGGGACGCCGGTCCTTGCGCCGCTCTTTGCGCCGGACGTCGAGCATGGCGAGCACCTGCACGGTCTTGCCGAGCCCCATGTCGTCGGCGAGGCAGCCGCCGAGTTGGAAGCGTCGCAGGAACTGCAGCCAGCCGAGACCCTCGCGCTGGTAGGCGCGCAGCGCGCCCTTGAACGTGCTGGCCGGATCCGCAGGGGCGACTGACTCGAAGCTGCGAACTTGCTCGCGCGCCTTCTCAAACGTCGCGTCGACGCTGGCGTCGGGCAGCGTGGCCAACAGCGCGTCGAGCAGCGTGACCTGCGAGCGCTTGAAGCGTAGCGCACCGTTTCCTGCTCCATCGGCACCGCCCCCCGCTACCGGCCCGAGGCGCGCCAGCCAGTCCATCGGCAACAGGCCCTGGCTCCCGTCCGGCAGGGTGATCATCGTCTCGCCCGCGCGCCGCGCCTCGAGCAGTTCGCGCAGCGACACCTCGAATTCGCCGAACGGCACGCCGGCGTCGAGCTCGAACCAGTCGATGCCCGACCGCACCGCAGCGCGGGGTGTGCCCGAGGAATGGAACGGCAAGCCGACCATGGCGACCTGCCAGCCGAGCTCCAGCAGGTCGGGAACCAGGCGCGCGATCTTGCTGGTGGTGATCACCAGCGGAGGCGCGCTTCCCGAGCGGTCCCATGTGGGCACCCCCCACCCGTCTTCCCGCGCGCCATACTCCCGCAGACGGTCCAGCGCGACGGCCTCGGCCTCCCGGTCGCGATGATGAAGCGTGAGCGATTCGCGGTCGAAGACGGTGGCGGCGGCACTGTCGCGGCTCACTCTCCTCTCGCCATAGCGGAACGTGAGCTCAAGGTGGCGACGATTGTCGCGCCAAGGGTTCGCGTCGGGGAGGAAGTTGACCACAGGCACCGGCGCGTCGTGCCGCTCGGTCACCCGGGCCTCGCTCGGCAGGTCCAGCGCGGGGAGGCGCGGCAGCGCGTGCAGCGATTCGAGAAGACCGCCCAGGTCAGCCGCCTCGACGGTCAGCTTGGTGTGCTGGCCAAAGAGCGGCACCAGGGCGAACGCGCCGTCGTGTTCGAACCGGCTGATGAGCCCGCGCGCGATGAGTGCGCCCTCATTGTGCAGCATCAAGGGCTCGGACACCGGCATCTCCTCGCCGTCGCGCTCGAGCAGCGCCGTCACCTCGTATGCGCCGCGCTCCTGCCGCGCGACACGCAGACGCAGGCGCCACGGTGGCCCATCATCCCAGTGCAGTGCTTCGCTCGGGAACTCGCCGGCGGTCTGTCGCAAGCGGCAGCGGCCGGTCTCGCAGATGGCCCGCAGCGTGGTGGTGATGGCGGCGCCGCGCACGATGAACTTCGTCGGGCGCCCGCGCTGCGCGAACCCGTGCTCCGGCAGCGCTCCGAGCAGCATCTGTGCAATCTGCCGGTCCGGAGCGGAGGGAACGGCGGCCCACACGGCCGTCGCGTAGGGGAACGTTTTGAGCGGCTCCCACGCCCCCGCGTCCGTTTGCCGCTCCGTGGACAGTTCGATCGCGATCCCAGGTGCGTACTTTGTGGCGGGCACATCCACGATGTAGGTCAGCCGCCGGTCCTCGGGCCAAGTCGCTTCGCTCGTCGGCGGCCCGAGCGTAGGCTGCGCCATCTGGCGCTGCACATCGGTGAGCAGGCGCTTCCACGTTGGCGGCGCGGGAGGACGCGGCGGATTGCGAGCCGGAGGTCCCGTCGGCCGCGGGCGCGTGACAGGCGGCGCGGACTCGCCCAAATCGTCCGTATAGACGAGCGCTCGGTCGCCAGCGACCTCCAGCAACGGCGCGAGCCTGCCGGACGCATCGGCATCGAGCAGGGTCGCCCAGATGTGCTTGCACGCGCCGTTCTCCACGGCGTACGGGCAGTCGCAATTGACGATCAGCGCTCTGGGCTCCGCCTCGACGTCGACGCGGTAAAGTGCCGTGCCGATGACCTGTGCCGAGAGCCGCACGGCGGTGGCATGCCAGAGCTTCACCTGCCGGTCGATACGGTACTGCTTGCCGCGGGCACGAATCTCGGCGGGGAATGCGGACGCGATACTCGTGGGAATCACCGGGGTGAATCTATTCGCAGTGTGACGCCCTCGCTCAGCCCCCGTTGGCGCCCGCGCCGCACCGAGGTTCATATTGTCGTGACCATCGCCCGGAGCTCCGATGCCCCACCTCCGCGTCCTCGCGCTCTCTCTGTGCCTCGCCGGCTGCGCTACGATCCCGCGCCAGTCCGTCGACTTGAGTGAGTCCATCGGCTCCGGTCTTGAGCGCAGCCGCGCCGCGCACCTCGCCACACTCGGCGCGTTCCACGGACGGCTCGCCGCCGACAACGATGAATGGGTCCAAACCGTGTTCGTGCCGCGGCTCATCGCGAATGCCCAGGAGCGCATGGCGACGGCGTGCCGCGCGGCGGGCGACACGAGCGCCGACTGCGCGCGCCTCTCGACCGACGACTTCACGGTGCTGCTCGAGGAGGCAATGAAGTTTCGCGACGAGTTGCAGAGCGCCCTCGAGAAGAACTATCGCGCCTCGGCGCAGTCGATCGGGCGACACTACGCGTCACTCATTCGCGCCAACGAGGGGTTGAGCGCGATGCTGCGGTCCGCTGTCGACGTCAACGAGGCGACGCGCGAGGCGGCCGGCTCGGTCGAGGGCGCGACGGGCATCGACATCGACACCGATGCGATCCAACAGGCATTCTCCGACTTCCTGCGCAGGGCAGGGGAGACGGGCGCGGACATCTCCGAGCTTGAGGAGACGCTCGAAGCGATTCGAACGCGGCTGAATCGGACACCACCATCACCCCCGACCGGGAGCGAGCGATGAGTCCTTTGAGTGCCGCCCAGCGGCGCGCGATTCTCCGATCCGCCGCGGAGGACACGCGCGCGGGGTTCGCGGTCGAGGTCGCCGCGCGCACCAAGCTCGCGCCGGCCGAGGTGCTCAAGCTGGCGTCGACGGCCGAGGAGCGCGAAGCGCTTGCGAAGGTGCTTGCGGAGGTGAGCAAGGCGACGGGGACGAACGAGGCGAGGGCGAGGTCCATCCGCGACATCGCCGGTGGGGTCGAGGCGCTGGTGAAGCTCGCGCGGCTGGTGGTGTGAAAGGGGCGAAGGTCATCGCCATCACGGGCGGCAGTTCCGGCATCGGTGCCGCCCTCGCGGATCACGTCACGCGCGGCCCGATTGGACATACGGTGGTGCTCGTGGCGCGCCGCTCCGCGCCACTTGAGGCCATCGCCGAGCGCTGCCACGGACGCGCGCATGTGATCGTCGCTGACGTCACCGACCGCGTGGAGGTGCGCCGCGTGGTCGCTGAAGCCGTCGCGGCTGCGGGCCACATCGACGTGTGGGTGAACAACGTGGGGCAGGGCATCACGCGCGCGCCCATCGAAGTGACCGATGAGGACATCGACGCGATGATCACGGTCAACGTGAAGTCGGCGCTCTACGGCATGCAGGAGGTACTGCCGCATTTCCGCAAGCGCGGCACAGGGCACATCATCAATATCTCGTCGATGCTGGGGCGCATCCCGCACGCGCTCGGGCGGTCGGTGTACAGCGCGTCCAAGCATTTTCTCAATGCGCTCACCGAGAACTTCCGCCGCGACGTGCAGGAGACGCATCCGGGCATTCAGGTGTCGCTGGTCTCGCCGGGAGTCGTGTACACCGAGTTCGGCAACAACGCCGTGCATGGCGGGCCGGATTCGCGCGCGATTCCGGGCGGGCAGATGCCGGAGGAAGTGGCGGAAGTGATCGCACGCGTGATTGAGTCGCGCGCCCCGGACGTGTACACGGCGGCGGGGTCGAGTGCGCGGGTGGCGGCGTACTATGCTGGGCTGGGGGTCGATCCGTAGGCCCCCCCCTGTCACTCCTGACAGTCTTTCGGCTGTCACAGCCCACGCGAACATTGGTCGCATCGCCCGCACTGACGGGCCCGACACACTGTTTTCGCCTGGGAGGCGGAATGCCGCGCTACTGCGTGGATGGGGAATCACAGCCGAATGGGGACCACGTGGTCCACAACCTGGAGTCATGCAGCCACTTGCCCGACCGGGCCAGCCGGCTGGACTTGGGTGAGCATGAGAGTTGTATCGACGCCGTCGCCAAGGCGCGCGTGCTGTACAAGCGGGCGAACGGGTGCTGGATCTGTTCGCGCGCGTGCTACCGGCATAACAGGGAGGCGCTGGCGTCGTAGCGTCGAAATCGCTCGCTGAGCGGGCGGTTTACGCGCCGCCCTCCAACCGCATCAATAGCGCATACCGCATCAGGCCATGCTCGGAATCCACCCCGAGCTTGGCCCTGATGTTGGTGCGGTGAAACGCCACGGTCCGCTCGCTCAATCCCAACTGCTGTGCGATCTCCGCCGACGTGCGTCCATCGGCGATCAGGCCCATGATCTCATGCTGCCTGGGCGTCAGCTGCGCGAGCGCGGCGTGGTCGGCCTTGAGCGCCATGCGGTTGCTCGACGGCGGCACGCGCGGCGACATGTACGTGCCGCCCGTCATCACGGCGCTGATCGCCTGCGCCAGTTCGCTCAGGTCCGCATCCTTGGGCACGAAGCCCGACGCGCCTGAGCGCAGCGCCGTTTCGGCCACCACGCGGTCCAGGTGCATCGTCACGACGATGATGCGCAGCGCCGGCGCGAGCCGCCCAATGTCGGGCATCAACTCGAGTCCGTTCTTGCCGGGCAACGAGAGGTCGAGCAACAGCACGTCCGCCTCCACGCGCGCCACGGTCTCCAGGATCGCATCGGCCGTGTGCGCGACGCCGACGATCTCGTGCTCGCGCGCGAGCACGCCGCGCAGGGCCTCGACCATCATGTGATGGTCGTCGGCGATGATCAGGCGCGGCCGCGGCGATGGAGCGGCGGCCCGGGACGCCGTCATGAGGCACCCAGCGGCAACGTTGCCTGCACGAGCACACCGCGGCCCGGCTTGGCGTCGATCAACGCCGACCCGCGCACGGACTCGGCGCGCGCGCGCAGCGTCGCGAGGCCGACGCCGCGCCCTTCGAGCTTGCCGGGCTCGAACCCGGTGCCGTCGTCCTGCACGCGCACGATGATCGTGCGCGCGGCGCTATCGACATCGACGGACACCTGCGCGTGCGCGCCGCCGGAATGCTTGGCGGCATTGCGCAGCGCCTCCTGCACGATGCGATACGCCGCGCGCGCGACCTCGGCGTCCACGTGGAGCGGCGCTTCGGGCAGCGTCACCGACACGTCGATGGCGCCGCTGCGCCGGAATTCGTCGGCGAGTTCGCGCAGCGCGAGCAGCAGCCCAACTTGGTCGACCATGGTCGGGTGCAGCCGCTGCGCGATGCCACGCACGGCGACGGCCAGGTCGACCAGTTCGGCGTTGATGCCACGCAGGCGGGCGAGCGCGGCCTCCGGCGCGTGTGGTTCGGCGTCCGACGCACTCAGTCCTGCCGCCGTCTGCACGGTGAGCGCAGCGGGTTCAAGCGTCTCGACCTCGTGGCGCACCAGCGCGATGCGCTGCAGTACGTCGTCGTGCAGCTCGCCAGCCACCCACGCGCGCTCCTCCTCATGCGCGCGCGCGACGCGCGCCGCGTGCTCCTCGCGCATGCGGAACTTCTGGCGCTGCGCAATCACCATGGACGCGGTGAGCGCAATGAGGATGATCGTTACCGAGAGAGAACCGGCGAGGAAGATTCCCCAGAGAACGCCGGACGAGACGGCCAAAGTAAGCCCCCAGTGATGGCCAGCAGCGCAATAAGGTCGATGCCCGACTTGACCCGATGCGTCAGGTCGACGAAGGCGTAGTCGCCCGCCTCGATCGCCGCGTGTTGCATGATATAGACAACCGTGCCCGTCGCGGACTGGATCGCGATGCCGCTCAGGATCCAGAACCAGCCCTGCCTCAGCATCGACATATCCGACAGAACGGAGCGTGTCACGAGCGCCATGAGCGCTGCGGCCAGCACGACCAGCCACTGCACGGGCAGGCCAAACATACTGAAGTTGCCTGTGTCCCCGATGACCACGATGTCCACGAACCAGCAGACGAGCACGAGCGGGATGCAAAGGCGCACCGTCCGGCGTAGCACCGGTATGACCTGCCACTCGGCGATGGCCCACAGCAGCGCCACGCCGCGCAGAGGCAGGGTGACGTAGCTGATGAAGTGGTTATTGCCAAGATGTAGGTACTGGGTCCACAGCCAGGACGCCAAGGTTGACCCGACGCTCAGCGCAAGGAAAACGGCGATGCCAAGCCGCGGACCACGCAGTCGCGACGGCGGGTACAACGCGGCGCCCAGCGCCACGAGCTGGGCCCAGATCACGACCCATATGATCAGCGGGGGCTTCACATCGACGTCCTCATGTTAGGCGTCGAGGTCATCCGGATCCGGACAGTAGGGCGGGCACGGTAAGCCGTCATTCATCAAAGTTCCGCTCGTCATGTTATTGCCGTCAGCGTCCACGCCAACCAGGATCATCGACGGCTCGCCCTTGGCCGTGCGCCCGTGATAGTAACGCAGGCCAACGCAGCCGGGCTGCGCCAGCAATTCAAGGATGGCTTTTGCGTTGAACGCACCGCAGTCGCGGCGTCCTGGCGGGCCGGCCTCGCGATGACGCCGTGCGGCCGCGACGGCGTCGGCGCGCGAGATGTGATGCGTGACGGATGAATCGAGTGGTTTTCCCATCGAGCGAAATTGCATCGTGGGACTGACACTGGAAAGTCATTTCTCATCTGGCAGCCGCACGGGCGAGCGGTCACCTCACACGAAGGCGCGGTACCTCGAGGCCCATGACCCCCGCGCGTTACGCTTGACTACAGTCAATGAGTATCATATACTCATGTACATGACACAGCGCCTGCAAGTCCTCCTCGACGAATCCGAGTTCGCCGAGATCCGCCGCATCGCCCGGCGCCACCGCATGACGGTGGCCGAGTGGGTGCGGCAGGCACTGCGTGCGGCGCGCAGCGATGAGCCCGCGGTCGAGCCGCGCCGCAAGCTCGGCGTGGTCCGCGAGGCGGCACGCGGCGAGTATCCCACCGCCGATATCGGCATGATGCTCACCGAGATCGAACGCGGCTATCTCTCGGACGACGAGTGATCTTCGTCGATTCGAACATCCCGATGTACCTCATCGGCGCGCCGCATGCCAACAAGGATGCGGCGCGCGCGGCGCTCGAGCGCTGCATCACGCGCGGCGAACGCATCGTGACGAGCGCGGAGGTCCTGCAGGAGATCCTGCATCGCTATCACGCGATCCGGCGCCTCGATGCGATCCAGCCCGCGTTCGATGCGCTGCTGGGCGTGGTGGACGAGGTGTATCCGGTCGAACTCGTCGACGTCAAGGAGGCCCGCGACATCATGATGGGACTCGCGAAAAAGGGCCTCTCGGCGCGCGACGCGCTGCATGCGGCCGTGATGCGCAGGCGCAAGGTCGATCGCGTCATGAGCTTTGCTGCGGGATTTGATGCGCTGGGATGGGTCGAGCGTGTGTCCTAACTTCGCATCTCGCTCATAAGCCCGAACGTGTTGCCCTCGCCGTCGTTGTAGAAGGCGATCCAGAGCTCATGGTCGGGCATCTTCGCGACGAAGTGCGGTGCGGCGACGACGCTGACCGATTTCGACACCAGCGTGGCGTGCGCGGCGTTGATGTCGGCCACCTGGTAGTAGAGCAGCGCGCTCCCATGCGCGTCCTCGGGCTTCTCCGGCTCGCCGAGCAATAGGCGCACGCCACCGACCTCGAAGAACGACATCTTGGGTGGTGCGGAGAATAGATGCCGCAGGCCGAGTGTGTCGCGGTAGAACGCCGTGGCGCGCTCGACCTCCTGCACGTTGACGGCGATCTGCCCGAGCTTCTGGATGTCGAGAGGCATGGTGGGTTGCTGAGGTGCGGGAACATGTCGTAGACTCTGCGTACCTGCAAGTCAGCCGCTCACCAGAGAAGGCCGGGCTTATGCATGACACGAGGCGGAGGGCCGCACGCGGAACAACCGCGGCGCGCCGGACCCGCGCGATCCACACCACGCGCGCGATGCTCACACTCGCCGCACTGGTGGTCGCGCACCCTGTGGCCGCGCAGCGGATCGAGTCGCTGACGCTGCCTCCGGCGGTGGAGACGCACCCGCACGAGTTCACGGGAATCACATCGTTGCGCGAGTTGTCGGACGGGCGCGTGATCGTTACGGATGGCGCCGAGCAGCGGATTCTCGTGCTCGACTTTGCGAATCAGACGGCGAAGGAGATCGGACGCGAGGGGCAAGGGCCGGAGGAGTACGGCTTGGTTCACTTCGTCTACGACATCGGTGCGGACTCGTCCTTTATGGTTGACATGCCTGGCATGCGGTTCCTCCTGTTCAACGGGGACAGCATCGTGGAGACCGTGCCGCCCGATGATCCCGCTGCGGAGGCGAGTGGTGGTGTGATCACCGGTGCCGATCGACTCGGTCACATCATCCAGTGGCGCACTCCGCGAGGCGCGCCTGGGGTCACCATCACGGGCAAGGATGACTCTTCCACTGTCGTGCGCATCTCCCGTGCGACGGGGCGCGTCGATACCATCGCCACGCTGCGCCTTGCGGCGATTCGGACGGAGCGCACGACGAACTCCGAGGGCCGGACGACTTCCGTCTTTAGCCGTCCGGTCGGCTATCTGCCGTCGAAGGAGGAAGCGGTGCTGCTCCCCGACGGAACGCTGGCCGTGGCCCGGCTCGAACCATTCCGCGTGGACCTGCGCTCGCCCGACGGCACGTGGCTGTACGGCGACTCGCTGCCAGTGCCGCCGATACGCACGGACCGGCGCGAGCGAAAGGCGTTCATGGAGCGCAACTCCGTTCCGCGCGAGTCGAGTGGGACGCCCAGCCCGTTTCCAGAGCCCGAGCTGTCCGCAGACGATTTTCCGGACTACATCCCGCCGTTCAACTTCGGGACCAAGCCGCTGGCGGGACCCGACGGGACGATCCTCATCAAGCGCGCACGCAGCGCCGACTACATGCAGTCGCATTACTTCGTGATCGACCGCAACGCCCGGTTGCTCGGCCAGATCACGTTGCCCGCGAACGAGGAGATTGTTGGCGCGGGGGAGCAGACGATCTACATCGCCTACAAGGACGAAGTGGACATCGAGCGCATTCGCCGACATACGTGGACGGTCACCCGAGGAGATCGCGATTAGCGCGGACTCGTCGATCATGACGGATCTCATGGGTCGACGATAGCTCCTGTTCGATGGCGCGCGGATCGTGGAGACGGTGCCGCCAGACCACTGACGACCAACCCGCGAAACCAAGGCAGTGAGCCAGCGCACAGGACCCGTGCCCCGAAAGCCCCTCGCTCGTCCTCCCGAGGAATGCGTCCATCGACCCTCCGCGGCTCCGCGCCTCCGCGTGGGACGCAGTTCCCGCTCCCTCTTCTCAGACCCGGACTCCCCGTGACCATCACCCTGATCTGCGAGTGCGGCCGCCGCCTCGATTTCAAGGACGAATACGCCGGCCGCCAGATCCGCTGCCCCGACTGCGACATCACCAACACCGTCGGCCCCGCCGTCGCCGCCGCGCTCGTCTCCACGGGCGACGCCACGTTCGACCGCGAGAAGTTCCTGCTCAAGCAGAAGGCGCTCGCCATTCGCGAGAAGTACGACGTCGCCGACGAGCACGGCCAGTCGCTGCTCTTCATCGAGCGCCCGCGGCACATGTTCAAGGGCCTCGTCGCGTTGTTCGCCGGCTTGCTGGCCGGCTTTGGCATGTGGGTGCTGACCGTCTTCCTTGGCGCGCTGACACCGGAGGGAAGCACGCTCGAAGCCGTGATCTTTCTGGGTGGCATGCTGCTCAGCATCGCGACCGTGCTCGTGCTCGCGGTTGCGCTCTCGCCCAAACGCCACGTCACGTTCTACCGTGATGAAGTCGGCCGCGAGCGCGTGCTCGAGATCCTGCAAGACAAAAAGTGGCAGCCTATCATCGCCACGTTCACCGTGCGCGACGCC
>JAKFFA010000053.1:0-1941 GCA_036675455.1 Gemmatimonadaceae bacterium
CCTTCGCGCACGGAGTGAGTCACCCCGGCTTGCCGCAGACGCTTCGACGCCTCCTCATGGCCAGGCATCGTGAACGCGACGATGCCCGCACGCCGTGCGTCATCCCGCGGGGTCAACAGCTGCACGCCCTTCGTGCCCGCGGCCCCCTTGATGAGCGCCGCCGTGAGCGACCGCACATGCGACTCCATGCGGCCCGCGCCGAGTTCGAGGAACAGCGACAGCGTCGCGTTCATGCCAACGATGTCCTGGTACGGGATGGTCCCCACCTCGAACTTCTGCGCATCCGTACGCCACGCGGGGTCATAGTCGAGAAACTTGCCGAAGTCGCCCGAAGTCGCCTGCGAGAGCCAGCCCGCGGCCGGCGGCACGAGACGCTCGACCAACTCGCCGCGCACGTACACAAAGCCGCTACCCCAAGGCGAGCAGAGCCACTTCTGCGCGCCGGCGGAAAGGATGTCCACGGGAGTCGCACGCAGGTCGAGCGCGAGCGCACCGAGTCCTTGGATCGCATCCACGGCGAAGTAGATCCCGCGCGCGCGGCAGGCCGCGCCGATGCGCGCCAGGTCGATTCGATAGCCGCTCCAGAACGACACCCACGAGAGCGCCACGCACTTCACGCGCGCATCCGTCTCGATGCGGCGCAGCACAGCTTCCTCATCCACCGCAGCGCCCACGAGCGGCAACAGCTCATACGTGAATCCACGCGCCGCGGCGGCCGCCATCCACGGGTACACGTTGGCCGGAAATTCACCGCGGCTGCCGAGCACGACGTCACCCGGGCCAAGCGGCAGTGAGTAGGCCGCGAGGTTCACGCCCCAACTCGTGTTGGTCGTGAGCGCAATCTCGCCCGCAGTCGCGCCGATCAGCTGGCCGACGAGTTCTCGCGCACGGTCGAGCACCGGAAAGAAATCATCGGCATCCAACCGATGCGGCTCGGCGCGCTTCAGCCCATACGCGTCGAGCGCGTCACGCGTGCGCTGCGGCAGCGGCCCGACGGCGGCGTGATCGAAATGGATCGCGTCGCCGCGCGCCTCCCACGGGAACTCTCGTTCGCGCAGGGTTTGCAGGGCAGACGGCGAGGGATAATCAGCGGCAGACATTATTTATTCGGCTCAGGGAAAGGAAATTCGACGAAGGCAGCGTCGACCGAGCCGCCGGCAATAGCAGCTCCTCGACGCAACGCCACGTGCTACGGCTCGCGCAGCTCCGGCGGTGTGTCCGGCGGCTGACGCTTCCACCGCCGATGCTGCCAGAAATACTGCTCGGGATACCGTCGCACAAACCGCTCGAGCGTCTGCGTGTACGCGAGCACCGTCGCATCCACATCATGCTCGCGTTCGCCGGTCTTCACGAGCGGCACCTCTTCATAATGGCACTGGTACCGCCCGTCCGGCTGGCGGATGGCCACGAGGAACACGATGGGCAAGTCGCCGCGCAGCGCGAATACGGCGGCGCCGCGCGGCGTGCGCGCCGGCCGGCCGAAGAACGGTACGAACGTCGCCGCGAGCCCGCCCGCCGCCTGGTCCGAGAGGAATCCGACCGCGCGTCCCTGCTTGAAGGCGCGCGGGATGCGTCGCACGGCCTCGTCGTCGAAGATCACAGAAATCCCGAGACGCTCGCGTGTGCGGCGAAAAAAGTCATCGGACAGCGGATTCGCCATGTGCATAGCGATGGCGTCCACCGCGATGCCGCGCGCGGCGATGTACGCGGCGCTCAACTCCCAGTTGCCGAGGTGCCCCGACACGAGCACCACGCCCTTGCCGCGTGCATGCGCGCGTTCGAGCACGTCCCAGCCAACCGGCTGAACAAACGCGCCCAGCACGGCCTCGCGGCCGCCGCGCGAGAGCACCATGCTCTCGATCGTCACGCGCCCCAACCCGCGATACGACTCGCGCGCCGTGCGGCGCACACGCTCGTCATCGAACTCGGGAAAACATGCCC
>JAKFFA010000061.1:0-47466 GCA_036675455.1 Gemmatimonadaceae bacterium
CGGCTGGCCACCGAACGCGACTCGCTCGCGACGGCCACGCGCCGCCGCGGGCTCGCCGAGGGCATCGCTGATGCGGAGACGGCTGCCATCGCCGCCAAGTACGAGGCACAGCACGCGGAGCGCATCGCGATGCTCGAGCGCAAGCTCGAGGCGCAGGAGGGCGAATGCGGACTCGCCGAACGCGAGTACGACGAGATGGTCGTGCAGCTCAAGCAAGCGACGGCGGGCGTGGGCGCCGGCATGGCGCCCGGCGCGATGGGCCCGACGGACGCCGAACTCGGTCTACCCGACGACCGACCGCTTCAGCAGGAGTTGGACGGGCTGGCCCGCGCGCGCCGGCGCGCCGAACGCGACGCCGGCGCCGACGAAGCGCTCGAAGCGCTCAAGCGTCGCATGCGGAAGGAATAAGCGCCGGGACAACGCACGAAGGGCGCGTGGCGCATCATGCGCCGCGCGCCCTTCGTCTTTTTCTGACGGCTACGCCTTAACCGAAGCCGTGAGCCGTTTGAGCAGCGGCACCAGCATCAGCAACACGACCGCCGCGCCGAGCGACGTCGCCATCGGGATCGAGAAGAACTCCGCGAGCGAGAAGTCGGCCGTCTGCGTGGCGAGCCAGCCGCCGAGCTTGTTCGCGGCGGCGTTGGCGAGGAACCACGCGCCCATCATGAGCGACGCGAAGCGCACCGGTGCCACCTTGGTGACGTACGAGAGGCCGACCGGCGAGAGGCAGAGTTCACCCCACGTGTGGAACAGGTAGGCGAACACGAGGAAGGTCGGCGCGACCTTGGCACCCGCGTCGGCGCCACGGCCACCCATCACGAGCCACACGAAGCCGATGCCGAGCAGGGCGAGACCGAGCACCATCTTCATGGCGGTGCTGGGCTCCTTGCCCCGCGCCTGCAGCATCTGCCACAGCGCGGCGAACACCGGCGCGAACAGCAGGATGAAGAACGAGTTCACCGACTGGAACCAGCCCGTCGGGATCTCGAAGCTGCCGATCATGCGGTCCGTGTGACGGTCCGCGAAGATGTTCATGGAGCTGCCGGCCTGCTCGAACGCCATCCAGAAGAACACGACGAAGAAGACGACAATAATCAGCGCGATGACCCGCTTGAGGTCGTCCCCGCGCGAGCCCAGCAGCGCGATGCCGAACGACGCGCCGATGATGAGGGCGAACGCGGCGCCCATGAGCGACCAGCCGGCGGTGAGCATGAGGATGCCGAAGCCGACGGCGGCACCGACGGGGCCATGCCACCACTCCATCTGGCCGCTGCCCGTGGACTTGGCGGCCGCACGGCGCGCCGCGAGTTCCTCGCGCGAAGGCGCGAGACCGATGCCCGGCAGGAACTTGTCCTTCCACAGCTGGTAGGCGATCAGGCCCGCGACCATGCCCACGCCGGCGGCGCCGAAGCCCCAGTGCCAGCCGAAGCGCGCGCTGCTGGCGAGGTAGCCGCAGACGAGCGGGCCCAAGAAGCCGCCCAGGTTGATGCCCATGTAGAAGATCGTGAAGCCGGCATCACGGCGGGGGTCGCCTTCCTTGTAGAGCTGGCCGACCATTGTAGAGACGTTCGACTTGAAGAATCCCGTGCCGGCGATGATGAGCCCAAGGCCCGTGTAGAAGATCGCCATGCCCTGCAGCGCGAGCGCGAAGTGTCCGGCTGCGATGAGCACGCCGCCGACCACGAGCGCCTTGCGCGTGCCGAGCACGTTGTCGGCGAGCCATCCACCGATGAGCGGCGTGAGATACACGAGCCCCGTGTACGTGCCGTAGAGCTGGTAGGCGTTCGCATCCTCCCAGCCCAGGCCGTTGACGAGGAAGAGGACGAGGAGCGCGCGCATCCCGTAGTACGAGAAGCGCTCCCACATCTCGACGGCGAACAGCAGGCCGAGGCCGGACGGGTGGCCGAAGAAGGCGCGGTCGGAGGTCATGAGGGAAAGCGGGAGTGAGTGTAGGGCACCGCCACAGGAGGCATGGTGCCGGGCGACGAGGGATTGTCGCACCTCTCGGGCCATTGCGATAGGCTTGACGAGCGCCTGTCCCCTGCCGCCACCTTCGCCTATACTTTGCAGCGGAGCGTGAGCCCCGTCACGCCAGGCCAGCCGTCCCCACCCGACACACGCACAGGATATCGGAATGAGTCTCGCCCGGACCCTTCGGAGCGTCCCGCTCTTCTCACAGTTGCGCGACAGCGACCTTGAGCTGATCGCGCCGCTGTTCACGCCGCGGGAGTATCCGAAGAATCGCGTGATCCGGTTCGCCCATGACCCGTGCGACGCGTTCTACATCGTGTTGCGTGGCCAGGTGAAGGTGATGTTGATCGCCGAGGACGGGCGCGAGGTGGTGCTCTCGCTGGTGCGCGAGGGTGACTTCTTCGGCGAGATGGCGCTGCTGGACGATGAGCCGTACGCGGCCAGCGTGATCGCGATGGACGACACCACGCTGCTCGTGCTGCGCCGCGACGATTTCCGCCGGTCGATCCGCAACCTGCCTGAGATGTCGTTCGGTCTGCTGCGCGCGCTGTGCGGTCGTCTGCTCGAGGCGGACAACAAGATCGGTGGCCTCATGCTTCTCGACGTGAGTGGCCGTGTGGCGCACCTGCTGCTCGAACTGAGTGCGCGCGAGGGCGGGGACGAGATCCATTCGTTGCCGACGCACCAGGTGATGGCGCAGATGGTGGGCTCGTCGCGCGAGACGGTGTCGCGCACGATCAGCGCGATGACGGCCAAGCAGTTGATCGAGGCGACGGACTCCGGCCTGCGCATCCTGAACCGCGAGGCGCTCGAGAGCGCGGCCGGGCACATGCTGCGGCGGCGGCTCAAGACGCCGTACGTGGGGACGCGCACGGTGACGCCGCGCGGCGGGACGGATCGCGCGCCGGTCTGAGCACGGCGCGGCGTTGCTTCTGACGGCCACGAGGGCCGTCCGCTTTCACTCAGTCTTCGTCGGCCTGCGTCGCCCGCTCGCCCGAGCACAGAGAGTCGCAGTACGACGCGACCGGCGCGCTGGGCGCCGGCGGGTCGTCCACGGGCGCGCGGTTGCCGAGCGCGGTCGGGATGAAGAGCAGCAGCGCCACCACGCCCAGGTCGAGCGCGCGCGCCACGAGCCGCCCCGCGACGCCGAACTCACGCGGAAGTTCGATCAAGCCGAGCGCGCGAGCGGTGATCCGCCTCATGCCGCCGTGCGGTTGGCGCGTGCCGGCGTGGCGAGCCGGGCCGGCTCGCGGTCGGCAGACCGGGCGCCTTCGGTGCCGACCGAGCGGCGGAACGCCTCGAACACCGGGTCGCTCCACGCGTGACGGCTCTTCACGATCTCCGCGACCGCTTCGTCGTGGCTCATTGCGCGCCGGTATGAACGCGTGGTCGTGAGCGCGTCGTAGACGTCGACGATGCCGACGATCTGCGCCGACAGCGGGATCTCGTCGCCGCGCAGGCGGTCGGGATAGCCGGTGCCGTCGAACTTCTCGTGGTGCCAGCGGATGATCGGCTTGATGTCCCACGGGAACTCGATGCCGTGCAGCAGCTCGATGCCCCACACCGGGTGCATCTGCACGACCTCGAACTCGTCGCGCGTGAGCGGGCCCGGCTTGTTGAGGATCTCGTGGGGGACCTTCACCTTGCCCAGGTCGTGCAGGTAGGCGCCGATGCGGATGGTGGTCTGTTCGAGTTCGCCCAGCCCAAGCGCGCGCGCCACGGCGACGGCGTTCTCGGCGACGCGGCTGCAGTGACCGTGCGTGTAGCTGTCGCTGGATTCGATTGAGCCGCCCCACTCGCGCACGAGCGCGAGGTAGGTGCCCTCGAGGTCCGCGACGCGCCCGCTGACGTTCACGAGGTCGATGCGGGCGTTGAGCTTGTGGAAAAGGGTGTGGGCGGTGTTCAGGAGCGTAAGGGCTTCCTGGTTGCGGCCCATGGCCTGGTAGACGACGGCGAGTTCGCGCGTCGACTCCGCCTCGTCAAGCACCGACGTTGCTGCGACGGCCAACTCTATGGACGAGCGCAGTCGCGACTCGGCCAATGCCAAGCGACCGGTCTCGCGGTAGACGATTCCAATGACGCGATACGCAGCCGACTTGTGGTCACGCGCCCCGAGTTGATCGAAAATCGCCAGTGACGCCTCGGCGTCCCGGCGGGCGTCCTCAAAGCGTTGACGCGACGCGAGGACGTCCGCCTGATTGAGCAGGCATAGTCCCTGCAGCAGCACATCGCCAGCGCGCTCGGCGATCTCGCGACTCTGGATGAAGAACTGCTCTGCGTCTTCATAGAGTCCACGGTCAGCACTGACCATGCCGAGGTTGTGGAACGCCAGGGCGCAACCGTGCTCGTCGTTGGCGCTTCGATACTCCTCGAGGGAGCGCCCATAACGACGAAGCGCCTCCTCGAGGTCGCCATGGATGTTGGCGATGATGCCAAGATTTTGCTCGGCGCGAGCGCGCAGCTCCCGGCTTGTGCCTCCCAGTGCTAATGCGCGGCGGAACGTTTCCGCAGCTTCCGTCAGCGCGCCTTCGCGGATTCGCAGCACGCCGAGCGTATTCAACGCCTCCGCGGCCAGCAACGGATTCTCGATGCTGACGGCGACCTCATAGCTACGATGACATAGCTGTAGGGCCTCGTCGCCCTCGTCGCGCTTATGACGCACGACCGCAAGGCGACGGAGCGATTCAGCCAGGACAGAGAACTCTCCGTCCAGCTCGGCGCATGTGATCGCCTCTTCATACTTGTCGATGGCCTCCGCAATGCATCCTGCCCGCTCCCGCTCACGAGCGGCGAGGAGCAAGTCGGCTGCCGCCCGCACAGGCGTCAGCCTGCGCGGGCGAGAAGCCTGCGGATCCACCGAACCGAACGTCATCTCCTACCAGGCCAGCGCGTACGACGAGAAGTGATCCAGCGGCGCCGACACCCGCTTGTACTGCTCCGTCGTCACGCCCTCCAGCATCTCAATGATGCTGAGATCCGACTGCACATACGCGATGTGTCCCGGCGTCGAGTTGCCGACGTCGCAGTTCGCATAGCTCATCGACAGCACGGCCGTCTTCTGGAACTCCAGCCCGTGCGGGCCGAACTGCACGCGGTTCACGTTGTCGCTGGGCATGTACGCCGTGATCCGCGTCCAGCCGTTCAGCGCGTTCTTCGGGATCACGAGGATGTGCGGCCCGACGCGGATGTAGCCACCGTCGCGCCCGATGTACTTGCTCGACCAGTCGGCGTTCATCGGCTCACAGCTCGTCACCAGTCCGAGACTGTTGAGAATTGGCCGCAGCGTCGGCGACAGCAGCGGGTCGACGAGCGGCGCATCGAGCACCGGCTCAAGGATCGGGTCGAGGACCGGGGCCAGCAGGCCCAACAACTCGGCGTCCGTGAACGGCGCCGCCTGCTGCGCCGCTTCCGGCGTCGCCGGCGCGGCCGGCGTGTTGTCCGAGCAGCCCGTGACGACGAACATCACGGCGAGCAGCGCGGCGCTGAGATACATACGGGCGGTCTTCATTGGTCTTACCTTGCGCGTTGAAGTGGATCCGGCCTTCTGCGCAGTCAGTATGTGACATGACCAGAAAACCCGCCGTGAGCTTGCTCCGTGTTCTCCGTCACGCCGTGATATGTGTGACCTGTGTCACGCGAGGCGCCCGGCGGAGCGCGCGTACACGGTGACGGTCGCGCCTACTGCTTCCAGCAGGCGGCGAAGTGCCCCGGCAGGGACTCTTCCAGCGCGGGCCGCAACCGTCGGCACTGGTCATCCTTGAGCGGATGGGGGCAGCGCGGGTGGAACGCGCACCCCGTCGGCGGCGACATGGGCGACGGGATCTCCCCCTGCAACACGATGCGACGGGCGCGGTCCGCCGGGTTGCCCGTGGGCACGGCCGAGAGCAGCGCCTGGGTGTACGGCATGCGCGCCGCCTCCAGCACGGCCGCCGTCGACGCGCTCTCGACGATGCGGCCGAGGTACATCACGATCACGCGGGAGGTGAGGCGGCTCACGGCCGCCAGGTCGTGCGAGATGAACAGCAGCGCGAGCCCGCGCTCGCGGCGCAGACGGTCGAGCATGTCGAGCAGCAGCGCGCGCGTCGGGGCGTCCACGGAGGCCACGGGCTCGTCGCAGATGAGCAGGTCCGGCCCCGTGGCCAATGCGCGCGCGATCGCGGCCCGCTGGCGTTCGCCGGCCGAGAGCTCGCGCGGGCGCGCGTCCGCAGCTCGTGCCGGCAGGCCCATCTCGTCGAGCAGCAGCTGCGTCCGTTCACGCGCATCGCGGCCGTGCGCGATGCCATGCACTTCGAGCGCCTCCACAATCATCGCCTCGACGGTCATGTGAGGCGTCAGCGACGCGCCCGCGTCCTGCGGCACGAGCTGTACTCGCTGACGAATGCGGCGCAATGGCTCACCCTCGAGCGCGCCCAGATTGACGCCATCGAACGTCATCGTGCCGGCACTCGCGGGCACGAGGCGCAGGATGGCATGCGCGAGCGAGGTCTTGCCACAGCCCGACTCGCCCACGAGCCCCACGGCCTCGCCCGCAACGATGTCCAGCGACACGTCCTCCACCGCGTGCACCACCGCGGATGGCTCGCGCCAGCGGCGTGCGCGGGCTTCGTACTGCACCGACAGCCCGCGCACCGCCAGCAGGGCAGGGCGGTCGAACCGGCCACCTGCAATCGGCTGCACAGGAGTATCCGTCCACGCGCCTTCTTCGACGGTGGCACTCGCAGCCGTCCCCTCGGGTCGCGTCGTCGCGAGGAGGTAGCGCGCCGCGGACAACCATCGCGTCGCCGGCGCGCGCGGCGCCGCGATCACCGCAGCGGCGGGCCCTTCCTCCACCACATGACCTTCCTCCAGCACGAGCAGCCGGTCGCAGCGCTCGCCCACGACATCCAAATCGTGTGAAATGAACAGCAGCGCCGCTCCCGATTCCTCGCGCAGCGAATCCAGCAGGTCGAGCACCTGCGCCTGCACCGTCGGGTCGAGCGCCGTCGTCGGCTCGTCCGCGATCAGCACGTCCGGGTCGAGCAACAGCGCGCTCGCGATCAGCAGACGTTGTCGCATGCCGCCCGAGAACTCGTGCGGGAACGACCGGCTCGCGCGCGACGCGTTGGCGATCCCCACACGGTCGAGCATGGCGATCGCCCGTTTGCGTGCCTCGTCGCGCGTCGCCATGCCGTGCACGACCAGCGCCTCGCCAAGTTGCTCGCCGACCGCCATGGATGGATTGAGCGCCTGCAGCGGCTCCTGGAACACCATCGCGATGCGCCGGCCGCGGATGCGCCGCATGGCCTCGCGTCGCAACAGCATCAAGTCTTCCTCGCCCAGCCACACCTCGGTGCCGCCCGTCGGGTGCGCGCCCTCGGGCAGCAGGCGCATGAGGGCGAGCCCAAGCGTGCTCTTGCCGGCGCCCGAGCTGCCGACGAGCCCGACGCTGCTGCCGCGGTCCAGCGTGAACGACACGCCGTCGAGCAGGTGCTGCGCGCGGCCATCGATATCGACGGTCACGCCGAGGTTGCGCACACGAAGGATTGGCTCCCGCGCCAATGGGTCGCTCACGGGCGCCTGCGCCGTTCGACCGTGATGCGCTCGGCGACCACGTTCGCGGCCAGCACGGTTGCGACGATGCACAGCGTCGGGAACAGCACCATCCACCAGCGCTCGAGCACGCGGCTCTCGGCGCCCGTGATGATGTTGCCCCAGCTCGGGTCCGGCGGTTGCACGCCCAAGCCGAGGAACGACAGTCCGGCCTCGAGTGGGACCGCCGCGGCGAACGCGATGGTGCCCGCCGCGGCCAACGTCGGCAGCAAGCCCGGCAACAGATGACGCCGCACGAGACGCGGCCACGGCACTCCGAGCACACGCGCGCTGCGCAAGTGTTCGGTCGCCAACAGCCGCCGCGTCTCCTGGCGCACGAGCCGTGCGGTGGTCATCCAGCCCGTGGCGCCGATCAGCAGCGCGAACGTCGGTGCGCTCAGCGAGCCCGTGGACGCCACGAGCAGCAACAGCAACAGGATGCGTGGGAACGCGAGCGCCGTGTCGGTGAGGCGCATGAGGAGCAAATCAGTACGGCCGCCGACAAGCGCGGCGGTCGCGCCCACGAGCGTGCCCAGCGAAAGCGCCACGGCCACGGCCAGCGTCGCGATGCCGAGCGACACGCGCGCGCCATACAGCACGCGGCTCAGCACATCGCGGGAGAAGGTGTCGGTGCCGAACGGATGCGTGAAGCTGGGCGGCATCGACGCCATGGCGATCGGATCGAGCTGCTCCGTCGGCGAGAACGGCGCAAACCACGGGCCGACCACGGTCACCGCGAGCACGATGGCGAGCATGACGACGGCCGCCGAGGGCCGTATGCGACGGCTGGTCATTCTCGGGCGTCCATCGGCGCGGGCCGGTGAGGAGAACTCATCGCTGCGTCTCACGCAGCCGCGGGTCGGCCCAGAGCACGGCCAAGTCCGCCAGCAGCGTGCCGATCACGACGCAGATGCTGCTGACCACCACGCAGCCCACGACCAGGTGATAATCGCGCGACAGGACGGCATCGACCGTCGTGGTGCCCATGCCCGGCCACGCGAAAATCTTCTCCACGAGCACCGCGCCGCCGAACAAGGCCGGCAGCAGCACGCCCGTGAGCGTCAGCACCGGCACCAGCGCGTTGCGCAGCGCGTGCCGCACGAACACGCGGTTCTCCGGCACGCCGCGCGCGCGCGCGGCCCGCACGAACTCGGCGTCGCGCACGCCGAGCATCGCGGCGCGCTGATGCCGTGCGACCACGGCCATCAGGATGAGCGACAACGCGAACGCGGGAAGAACGAGGTGGTGTAGGAGATCGACGAAGCCCGCGAAGCCCCCCGGGCCGAATTCCTGGCGCATCCCCGCCACCGGGAAAAGTCCCCACGCGAGCGCGGGCCCGAGCATCAGCAGCAGCGCGAGGACGAACTCCGGCACCGAGAGTACGAGCAGGCCCAGCCGGTCGGTCACGCGCGAGAGCGTGCTCCGGGGGCGCCAGCCTTGCCACGCACCCAGCGCGGCGCCACCCAGCAGGCCAAAGAAGAACGCGGTGCCCATGAGCAGCAGCGTGTTTGGCAGCGCTCGGCCGATCACCTCACTCACGGGACTCGAGAGCGTCACGGACCATCCGAACTCGCCGCGCGCGATGTTGCCCACGAAGCGGGCGAACTGCACCGGCACGGGGTCATCGAAGCCGAAGCTCGAGCGCAGCTGCGCGCGCACCGGCGCAGGCACCTCCTGCGACTGGTAGATCGCCGCGAACGGATCGCCCGGCGCGAGCCGGATCAAGACGAACGAGGTGCACACGACGAGCACGACGACCAGGGCCGCCTGACCGAGTCGCCCGAGGAGGACGCGACTCACGCGTCCGCCTCCGTCAGGGCGCCGGCTCGGTCGCCGCGCCGGCTTCGGTTCCCGCGGCGGAGTCCGCGTCCGTGCCGGTCCGCGGAGCGGCGTCGCGCGGCAGGCGCTTGTCCGGATCCACCGTCCAGTCGCCGAGCGTGAGCCACCACGCGTCCGAGCGCCACGAGGGGATGTTGAAGCGCTCGTGTACCGCAGCATGGTTGCGCACTTCGTAGAGCCAGATCGCCGCCGCGTCGTCGACGATGATCTGGTAGGCGCGGCGCAGGTGCGCGGCGCGTTGCGCAGGGTCGATGCTGCCCAAGCCCGCTTCGACCGCCTGATCGAAGGCGGGGTTCAGGTAGTGACCGGCGTTCTGGTCCGCGCCACGTGAGATGGCCGGGCTGCCCCAGGTGCCGCGGATGCCGCCCGGGCTCGGCGTCGTATGCCAGCCGCCGATCGTTGCGTCAAAGTCGCCGGCCGTGAAACGCCCGTAGAAGGCACCGAACTCCATGGACTCGATTGTCACGTCCACGCCGACCTGGCGCAGCTGTTCCTGCAGCAGCACCGACGCGCGGTTGCGCACCGTGCTCGAGGTCGGGATGAGGATGCCGAAGGCCAGTCGCTGAGCCCCGCGCCGGCGGATGCCGTCGTCGCCCACGCGCCAACCCAGCGAGTCGAGGGTCTTGGCCGCGGCCGTGCGGTTGAACGGGATCTGCGTGATGGTGGTGTCAGCCGTGTTCTGCGGTCGCGTGAACGGCCCGTAGCTGCGCATGGCGGCGTCGCCGAAGATCGCCTCACGCAGCGCGTCGCGGTCCACGGCCATGGTCAGCGCCCGCCGCAACTCGCGCTCCGCGAACAGCGGGTGCGGGCGGTTGTCGTTGCGGCGGTCGCGGAAATTGAATGCGAGGAAGCCGTAGTCGAATCCCGGGCCGGAGTAGACGCGGATGTGGTCGTACTGCTCGGCCGTCGGCACGTCGTTGGGAGCCAACGGTGCCCACACGTCGGATTCGCCCGCCCACATGCGCGCGAGGCCGGTGGCGGGCTCCGGCGTGATCGAGAACACGACGCGATCGATATTCGGCCGGCCGCGATAATGGCCGTCGACGGCCGCGAGCTCGAGCCGCTGACGCGGGCGCCATTCCACGAAGCGGAAACGTCCGCTACCGACCGGCGCGCGCGCCTCGTCGCTCGTGCGCAGAGTGCCCGGCGCCAGGTCGCGCAGCAAGTGCGCGGGCAGCGGCGTGATCCGCGTGGCGGCCAAGAACTGTTCGGCCGCCCGCTCGGCGAAATGCACGACGGCCGTGAGCGAGTCCACCGCGACCACCGAATCCACACCACCGATGTCCGCAATGAGCTGCGAGCCGTTGAGCGTGTCGCGGATGACGTTGAAGCCCATCACGACGTCCACGGCGCGCACCGGCGTGCCGTCGTGCCAGCGGGCGTCGGGGTTGATCGAGAAGCTGATGGCCAGCGAGTCGTCGCTCCAGCTCCAGCGCTCCGCGATGTGCGGCATGAAGCCGCTGTCGCCATTGACGTTGAGCTCGGGGCCTATTTCCGCCAGGCGGTCGAACAGCAGATCGCTCACGGTAAGACCCGCCACGGTGCCGGCCAGCGGCGGCAGCAGCGCGTCGGCGTCGGCCGGAGAGCCGATGATCACCGTGCCGCCGCTCGAGCCTCCAGTTGAGGGATCCCCGCAGGCAATGACAACGAGCGGAAGGGCGACAGCGAGCGAGCGAAGGAGGCGCATGGGAAACGGTCGAATGAGGTACGAAGGGGCGCTGGTCGTGGGACGGGCTCTGCGACGTCTGGCGCGGTCAGCGCCGCCAGGTCCACTCGGGATCCGTGAAGCGAACGCGGTGCGCATTCACCGTCGTGAAGACCCCGGAATCAGACTCGACCATATGCAGGGAAGTCACGCCGTCGCGCACGAGGCGCGCAGACAGCGCGCCGGCGACCGCGTCACGAACTTCGTCGTATGTGACACGTCGCTTGAGTATGTCCGTGAGAGTCGCGACTAGGAGGGACGATGACGCGCCGGGATCCGCGGCGTTCGCCGGCGGGCTCGGCACGGTTGTGAGCGCGCCGATTCTCCCCTGATCATTCTCGACCAGGATGCTCCCGTGCTGGAGCAGCGCATCCCCGTCGCGCCACTGCGCGCTGCCCACCAGTTTTCCGCCCCCTGCTGCCACGAGTTCGCCACGATTGGGCTCAGCAAAGCAGGGCGCTCCCTGCGGCCGCAATGGGGCACCACGTTGTTCCGCTTCCCTCGCGCTGACGCCCAACCGTGCCAGCGCCTCGATCAGCAGCGCGTTGATCGCGTGGTAGCTATCGGCCAGCGAGGTACCATGCACGGGCGCGGTGACGCTATAGGTCACCTCGTGATGGTGCAGCAGCGCGCGCCCACCTGTGGGCCGCCGTACGACGCCGACACCGGCCCGCTCGAGGGTCGCCGCGTCGAACCGCCTGCGCGCGCGTTCGTGCCGGCCGAGCGAAAGGGTAGGGACGCTCCATGCGTACACGCGCAGTGTACACTCGCCCGTGGCGCGCGCGTGGTCCAGTAGCGCGGCGTCCACGGCCATGTTGGTCACGCCGTCCGCGGCGCCGCTGTCGAGGAACCGCCAGGTGGCCCCGCCGTCCAGTGGCGAGGTCGCCCGCTGCGCTCCCAGCGGGTCCAACAGCGTCTTCACCGCGTCAGTGCGTAATAGATGACGTAGAACCAGCTGAATATCCCGTGGACGATGGCCCACAGGATCGAGTGGTTCACGCTCCACGAGATTGCGATGGCCAGCGCCGAGCCAAAGCTCACGCCGACCTTGGTGATCTCCGTGCGGTTGTAGGTTGCCATGCCGGAATGTACCTCGCCTTGCCAGTGGTGGTAACTTTCGTGGTCCCCTTTTTGGAGCAATTCCCTTCGTGACGACGGCCGCGCACCCGATTCCTGACAACTTCATCTCCCGCCACATTGGCCCCTCTGAGGCCGAGATCGGCGAGATGCTCGCGACACTGGGCTACGACTCGCTCGACGCCTTCATCGACGACACGATTCCGGAGACGATTCGCTTCCGCCGAGCGCTGGAGCTGCCCGCGGCGCAGTCCGAGCAGGAGGCGCTAGCCGCCTTCCGGGCGGAGATGTCGGCCAACGACGTGCGCCGCTCGTTCATTGGCATGGGCTACTACGACACGCACGTGCCCGCGGTGATCCAGCGCAACGTCTTCGAGAACCCCGGCTGGTACACGGCCTACACGCCCTACCAGGCGGAAATCGCGCAAGGCCGGCTGGAGGCGCTGCTCACGTATCAGACCGTGGTGAGTGACCTCACCGGACTGCCGATCGCGAACGCGTCGTTGCTTGACGAGGGCACGGCCGCGGCCGAGGCGATGACGATGGTCGAGGCGATCGTGGGCAAGGACGGTCGCAAGACCTTTCTCGTGGCGAAGGAGTGTCACCCGCAGACGATTGACGTGGTGAAGGGACGCGCCGAGGCGCGTGGCATCGAGATCAAGGTCGTGCCGACGGCGCGCATGAAGCCGGACAAGTCGACGGCCGGCGTCATCGTGCAGTATCCGAACACCTTCGGCGCGGTCGAGGACTATCGCGCGCTGGCGGAGAAGGTGCACGCCGCCGGCGGTCTTGTGATCGCCGCGACGGACCTGCTCGCGCTTGCGCTGCTGACGCCGCCCGCGGAATGGGGCGCCGACGTCGCGGTCGGCAACTCGCAGCGTTTCGGCGTGCCCTACGGATTCGGCGGGCCGCACGCGGCATTCTTTTCCACGCGCGACGAATACAAGCGGCAGATCCCGGGACGCATCATCGGCGTGTCGCGCGACTCGTCGGGCAAGCCCGCGCTGCGCATGGCGCTGCAGACACGCGAGCAGCACATCCGGCGCGAGAAGGCGCTGTCCAACGTGTGCACCGCGCAGGTGCTGCTCGCGGTGATGGCCGGCATGTACGCGGTATGGCATGGCCCGGATGGCGTGCGCCGCATCGCCGCGCGCGTGCATCATCGTGCGGTGACCTTCGCGGCGGGGCTGCGCGCGCTGGGCTTCGAGCCGGTGTCGGAGGTGTTCTTCGATACCGTGACCGTGCCGGTGGGACGCAAGCGCGGGGCGATCGTGCGCGCGGCCGGCAAGCTCGGCATCAACCTGCGCGTGGTCGATTCCAGGACACTCGGCGTCTCGTTCGGCGAGAACACGTCGGTGCAGGACCTCAACGACCTGCTGCTGGCGTTCAATCTCGGCAAGCCGCACGACCTCGACCTCGACGCGCTGGCGCGCGGGGCGAACGCGTCGTTCGACGCCACGTTCGCGCGCACGTCGCCGTATCTCACACATCCCGTCTTCTCGAGCTACCACAGCGAGACGGAGATGCTGCGCTACCTGCGCAAGCTCGAGTCGCGCGACCTCTCGCTGACGCACTCGATGATCCCGCTGGGCAGCTGCACGATGAAGCTCAACGCGTCGGCCGAGATGTATCCGGTGACGTGGCGCGAGGTGGGCGGGCTGCATCCGTTCGCACCGCATGACCAGGCCAAGGGTTACTCGTCCATGAACCGTCGCCTCGAGGCGGCGCTGGCGGAGATCACCGGCTTCTCGGCCGTGAGCTTGCAGCCGAATGCGGGCTCGCAAGGCGAGTTCAGCGGCCTGCTCGTGATCCGCGCGTTCCATCGTTCCAACGGACAGGGCCACCGCACGACGTGCCTGATCCCGCAGTCTGCACACGGCACCAACCCGGCCAGCGCGGTGATGGCAGGCATGAAGGTGGTCGTGGTGAACACGGACGCGAACGGCAACATCGACGTCGCCGACCTGCGTGCCAAGGCGACGCAGCACTCGCAGGACCTGGCGGCGTTGATGGTGACCTACCCGAGCACGCACGGCGTGTTCGAGGAGAGCATCAAGGACATCTGCGCGATCATCCATGAGCATGGCGGCCAGGTGTACCTGGACGGCGCCAACATGAATGCGATGGTGGGGCTCTGCCGGCCCGGCGATATCGGCGCCGACGTGTGCCACCTGAACCTGCACAAGACGTTCTGCATCCCGCACGGCGGCGGCGGCCCGGGCATGGGTCCCATCGGCGTGGCGGCGCACCTCGCGCCGTTCCTGCCGGGCAACCCGGTGGTGAAGACGGGTGGTGCGGAGGCGATCCTGGCGGTCTCCGCGGCGCCGTTCGGCAGCGCGAGCATCCTGCCCATCTCGATGATGTACATCGACTTGATGGGCGCCGAAGGACTGACGGAGGCGACGAAGGTCGCAATCCTCAACGCGAACTACATCGCCAAGCGGCTCGAAGGACACTTCGACGTGCTGTACAAGGGCAAGAACGGGCGCGTCGCGCACGAGTGCATCATCGACACGCGGCCGCTCAAGGCGTCAGCGGGCGTTGAGGTGGAGGACATCGCCAAGCGCCTCATGGATTATGGGTTCCACGCGCCGACCGTGAGCTTTCCCGTGGCGGGGACGCTGATGATCGAGCCGACGGAGTCCGAGCCGAAGGCCGAGCTCGACCGGTTCTGCGATGCGTTGATCGCGATCCGCGGCGAGGCGGCCGACATCGAGAGCGGGGTGCTGAGCCGCGAGGACAACCCGCTGCACCACGCGCCGCACACGCTCGAGGAAGTCGTGGCCGACGTGTGGACGCGCGGCTATGCGCGCGAGCGCGCGGCGTTCCCGCTGCCGTGGGTGCGTGAGCGCAAGTTCTGGCCGTCGGTCGGACGCGTGGAGAGCGCGTACGGCGACCGCAACCTCGTGTGTTCGTGCCCGCCGACGGAGGCCTACGCGGAAGCGTGAGAGCGTGAAGCGCCGGCCGGACGCCGGCGCCGCGATGGACATCGGGTTAACACAGAAGCGGCGCGCCCGGAATACCGGGCGCGCCGCTTCTGTCTGTCGGGCGTCTCAGCCCGCGTTCACTCGCCGATGTGCTTCTTGTAGGCGGCGGCGTCGATCAGGCCGGACAACGTGGCCGGGTCGACCTTCATGCTCACCATCCAGCCGTCGCCGTAGGGATCCGTGTTCACGAGGGCGGGCTCGCCGTCGAGCTTGGGATTCACGGCCACGATCTCGCCGGCCAGCGGGGAGAAGAGCTCGGAGACCGCCTTCACGGCCTCGATCGTGCCGAACACGTCGTGCGCGCCGAACTTGGCGCCGACGGCGGGCATCTCGAGGTAGACAATGTCGCCGAGCTCGCCCTGGGCGTAGTCGGTGATGCCGATCCGAACGACCGAGGGATCATCGGTCCGCTTCACGTACTCGTGATCGGTGGTGTAGAGCAGGTCCTGCGGGATCGACGACACGCGCGGCTCCGACGTGAACGTGGTGGGTGAATGCGGCCGGCAGAACCGGAACGCTAGCCCGCTCGGGAGCGAGGGTCAAGCCGGAGCGCGTCCCAGAGCGCATCGACGCGCGCGTCCAGTTCCTCGAGACTGCCGTCGTTCTCGACTAAATGATGCGCACGGGCACGCTTTGATTCGGCGGGCATCTGTGCGGCGATCATGGCGTCGGCTTCGGCGGGCGCGAGATGCCGGTCGCGGATGAGGCGTTCCCGGCGCACGCTCTCCGGGGCGTCGACGAGGACGATGGTATCGACCGTGTCCTCGAGCCCGGCTTCGAACAACAGCGGGATGTCGCAGACGACGATCGGTTCGCCGCGGCGGCGCGCGGTCTCGACCGCGGCGGCGCGTAGCCGGCCGACGGCCGGGTGCACGATCGCATCGAGGGCGGCGCGCTCGGCAGGGTCGGCGAACACGATGCGGCGTAGCGTCGCGCGGTTGAGCGCCCCGTCGGGGCGCAGCACGGCGTCGCCCCAGCGGTGGGCAATGGCTGCGAGCGCGGGCCGGCCGGGTTCGACGACCTCGCGCGCGAGGATGTCGGAATCCACGATCATGGCGCCGCGCTCCGCAAGTCGCGCGGCGACAGCGGACTTGCCCGAAGCGATGTTACCGGTGAGACCGACGATCAGCATGTGCGAATCGTACTCCCTCGCGGCGCGCCGGACCATTACCTTCGCCGGATGCCTACCGCGCGACGCCGCCTCCGCCGGGCCGGATTCACCATGATCGAGATCGTCATGGTGCTTGTGCTGCTCGGCCTCGTGGCCGGGTTCGCGCTGTCGCGGGTGGACTTCCAGGCCTATCGCATGGATGCCAACGTGCGGCTCATGCAGAACGTCGTGATCGGCGCGCAGCAGATGGCCATCACGCGGAACGTGCACGTGCAGGTGATGTTCGACGCGACCGCAAACCGCCTGCGCATCGTGCAGGACTTCAATGACAACGGCGTGATGGATGCGACCGACTCCGTGCGCTACCGGCCGTTGCAGGCGGCCGCGGAGTTCCAAACGCCGCCGGAGACGCTCGACGGGGCGGCGGCCGCCTTCGTGACCGGACCCGGACGCATCGAGACCGGGAATCCGCAGCAGCTCGCGATCCGGTTCGCGCCAAACGGCACGCTGAGCGGGGACGTGGTGGTGTACGTGGGCTCGGCGTCACGCCGGCCGGAGCACTTAAGGGCGATGACGATCGTGGGCGCGACGGCGCGCACGGCGTTTTGGAGTTATGGGTTGGGGGTCTGGAACCGGCGCGATATCTGAGTGAGGCAGACGGCAGACGGTAGACGGCAGATTTGCCTGCGATGCGAAGGGCGCTGACGTCCCTCCGCATCCCCCCTCGCATCCCGCATCAAAAATGCGAGCCGCATCCGCACGGAGAGTGAGGTCCCCGCATCGCGGGCCACCCGCACCCCGCACCGCCCGTGCAACCCGCATTCCACCCCGCATCGTAGTTGGGCTCCTAGCTTCTCGCTTCCAAGAAACGCTCCACCACCCAGGCCGCGCCCCCGTGGGCGCGGATTTCTTGTGGGGTCGCGCCGACGTAGCGCTGGCAGGTGTTGCGGAAGGCAGAGCCGGAGGGGAAGTCGAGCAGGCGCGCGACGCCGTCGGCTGTGCGCTTTTCGTCCTCGAGCATCTGTGCCGCGACGATCAGGCGGCCCCACGCGATGAGCTTGGGCGGGGCGGGGAAGCCGGCCGATTCCAGCGCCGTGAGCAGCGCGCGCTTCGAGCTGCCGCAGATCTCGGCGAGGCGGTGCGAGGTCAGGCGCAGGTGGGCGCGCGTGACGGCCACCATGACGGCGTCGCGCACGAGTGGGGACACATTGGCGAGGCGCGCGCGCAGCAGGTGTGCCACTCCGCGCGCTTCAGCGCGCTCGAGCACGGCGCGGAACGCGGCGGGCGTGTCGTCCTGTCCCTTGATCAACAATCCGTCGATGCCGGCGCGGCCGGCGTCGAATAAGTCACGCGTGCGCTCGGGGCTGGCCGTCACATACGCGACGAGCGTGAGCCGCTCGGCGCGCATCTTGAGGCGGCGGATCACGTCGAAATGACTCTTGCCGTCGGCGAACAGGTCGACGATGGCCAACGAGACGTCCTCGTCTCGACAGGCCGCTTCGAACTGTTCCCAGCCCTCGCAGTGCACGAGCGTGTGTTCGCCGGCAACAGCGGCGTTCACGCGCTCCAGTGCCCGCGCATCGGGCAGCATCGTTGCGATTGAGGCCACGGGCGTGGATTGCGAAAGGTGTGGCAAGGGAGAACCCGGTCCTGTCGGCGCGCGGGTGCGTGCCGCTCCCGTGCACCGGACGCTTGAGAATACGGTTTTGTCACTCTGTGACACAAGCCCCGCAGGGGGCGTCCATCTCTTGCCACCCTACAGCAGCTCACTTCGTACTATTCGCACCATGCTCGCCTTGCACGTCACATGCCACCGCCGCCGCGGCATGACGCTCATCGAGGTCCTGTTCGCGATCGTGATCCTCTCAGGCGTGATGCTGAGTCTGGCGCGTTTCGGACAGGGCTTCACGCGCGCATCACGCAACGCGGCCAATCTCGCCATCGCGAGCGACCTCGCGGCGGCCCGCATCGAGATCGTGAAGGCGCATCCCGACTACGCGGGCATTGTGGCCGAGTTCAACGGTGATGTGGAGACGTCTGCGGATGTGAGCGCCAACCCGTCGATGGCCGGCAACGACGGCTACACGCGCACCACGCAGGCCGTCCGCCTCGTGACGGACTCGACGGATATCACCACGGTGACGGTCACGGTGACGGCCGACGTGCTGATCGAGCCGGTGGCCAAGACGGTCCTGATAGCGGGCCTGCCTTGAGGGCGCGGCAGGCGCGTCGCGCACGGATTCGTGGCGCCGACGCGCGGCGGCCGCTTCGCGGGTTCACGGTCGTCGAGATCATCGTGGCGATGTCGTTGACGCTCGCCGTCTTCGCGATCACGATGCCGTTCCTGCGCACGCAGACGCGCGCGTTGGGCGCCGCCGCCGGCCGGCTCGACGCCGACCAGATCGCGCGCTACGCGTTGCGCGCGATCGATGCGGACCTGCGACAGGCCGCGGCCGATGAAGGACAGCCGCTGCTCGTGCTCGCCGGCCCCATGGCCATCGCCTTCAACGCCAACCTTCTCGCATCGGACACGTCCGATGCGAACGCGAGGGACATCGACCTTAGCGCGCCGCCGACGCTGACCGAGTCGTGGCGACTCTCCGACGCGGCGGTGCTGCCGCGCACCGCGCGTGTGTATCCCACGCAAGACTACGACGCCGCTGACGGTTCGATCAGCCGCAATGAGACCATCAGCTACTTCCTGCACCCCGACACCATCAGCGGCCGCAGCGATCTCTTTGTGCTGTACCGCCGAGTCAATGCGCGCGATTCGGTCCCGCTCGTGCGCGCCGTGCACGTGCCCGCGGACTCGGCGTTTTTCAGCTATGAACGGCCCGTCGGCGGCGTGCTCACGCGCCTCGTCGCGACGCGCCTTCCGCTCTATTGGGACTCGACGGCCATCGATTCAATCCGCAGCGTCGGCATCCGATCGGCCGGCTACTTCCGCGAACGGCTGACGGGCAATGAGACTATCCGCACGGTGTACTGGACCACCGCGCTGCCCAACGCACCCGCTCGCGCCGGCGTGCCATGTGGCAACGCGCCCGACAGTCCGGACTGGCTCAACGTCGATGTCGAGACCAACTCGGCACCCTACCGTGTAGAGCTCGAGTGGGGTGCCTCCGACGATGACGCAGGCGGCGAGGAAGATGTCGAGCATTACGTGCTCCAGTGGCGTGAGAGCGGCGCGTCGAATCCGTGGACATCGATTGCCACCGTGCCGGCCACCGGAGCGGGTGACTACACGTGGCACCAGGCGTTGCCGCGCGTCAGTGGCAGCCGTGAGTGGGGCGTGCGGGCCGTGGATTGCGGAGGCGTCGGATCGCCGCGCGAGACCAGCGGCCTGGTGTCGCTGCCTTGATGCGTCGTCGACCAGCGGGTCGCCCGGCTGGAGGCCGGTGTCGCGGGCGCGCGGTTCGGGCCGGAGGCGGCCGCCGCAGCGCCCGTCCCGGGTCCGCGCTCATCCTCGTGCTGCTCATGACGCTGGCGGTCGCGGGGTTGTCGATCGCGGCGATCTTCATGTCTTCGAGTGCGGGGCTGCTTTCGCGCTTCTATGATCGCGAGCGCGAGTTCCGGCTGGCCGCGGAGAGCGGCATCCAGGTGGCGAGGTCGCTGATGTCGCGGGACGAGTCGTTCGCCCTGCCGGATACCGGCGTCGTGCAGGTGATCGACAGCATGGCGATCCTCGACGCCGATGGCCTCCCGATCCGCGGCGTGTGGGTCGATGTGTACGCTGCCACCACCGGGGACACATCCGGACTCGGGCTGCCACATGTCACGCTGATCGCGGCGAGCCGGTTCACCAACGGCACGCGTCACGTGCGGCGCGTGGACCTGCGGCGCGAGAGCTTCGCGCGCTATGCGCTGTTCACCGACTCCTTCCCGTCGGGCGAGACGTTCGGCCCGGCCAACGTCGTCGGCCGCGTGCATTCCAACGACACGTGGCGCATGACGTCGTACGGGAATACGTATCGCGACACGGTCACGACCGTGGGCGCGGTTACCGGCGCCGGCGCCTTCGACGTCGATAGTCTGGTCGGAGTATCCGCAGTGCCGTACCCGGCAGATTCCATATTCGCGTGGATGCATACCATGGCCGCGGCGGCGAACCTTGACGTGACGCCGGTCTCGGGCGGCGCGCGTGGGTCGCGCGTGGAGTTCGTCACGGTGGACGCGGACGGCGACGATGTGCTCGAGGACGACGAGGGGTTCGTGCGCGTGTTCGACCTGGCCGCCGGCATGGACACGAGCCGGCTGCGCGCGTCGCCGCCGATGTACTCGGCCTTCCTTGGGGTCGAGTACTATCGCTGGGACGATGTGATCGTGCAGAACCAGTGCGGCGCGTTCTATCACACGCGCGGCCGCTGGCATTTCTTCCCGATTGCGGCGCACCGCATGCCGTACGTGCGCGACGTGCTGACGTCGCCGGCCAGTGACCGGTACCCGCAGGTGAACAACGGCATGATGAACCGCATCGAGGACTTCGATTTCGACGCCGCGTCGGAGATCCTCGAGTTGCCCACGGCGCGTTGCTTTCCAGCGGGCAGCCCGTTCCTGATGTCCACCGAGCGGTTCACGGACTTGTCGGGCAACGTCACCGGCACGGCGGCGGACACAGTGCCATTTGGCCGCATGCCGCCGCCGGGTGGTTGGCCGGCAAGTGCGCCGAGTGGATACGGCGGGAGCGACACGACGTTCACGCCGATCACGCACACCTGCTATTTCAGCGCTTCGACGAGCGGTACATGCGTTCCGGGGACGCACGCGAGCCTCGGGCGCTGGCGCGCGTACGCCGGATCGCCGCAGGTGGGCGGCGTGCCCGCCGGCGTGCGCCAGCCGGGTGAACTTGCGTACCTCTGGCCCTACGCTCCATCGCGCAATGCGGCCTCGAAGAACGTGATCAGCGCCTCGTCAGGCCCATTGTTCGTGAGCGGCGAAGTGCGCGGGCCGGTGACCCTGCGCGTGGACGGTCGCGCGATGATCGTCGACCGCGTGCGCTTCGCGTCGGACCCCAATGACCCAGCTACGCCGGTGTGCGCGGACCGGCTCGGACTCCTGGCGACGGGCGACGTGCTCGTGGTGGACGGCCTCACCTCGCGCGTGAGCAAGGTGGCCACGGTGATCCTCGGCTTCGCGGTCGGTGGCGACGCCGCGCTCGGCGGCGCGCCCCGATTCACCCTGCAGGGCAACTACATGAGTCTCGGCGGCACCGTGGGCGTCGAGCACGCCGACCGCGAGATGGGCGCCGCCAGCGCGCAACTCGAATGCCCCGACGATGCCGGCAGTTCCACGCGCAGCAATGGCGGCTGCCTTGCCGTCACGGGCGGCCTCACGATGCGGCACTTCACGCCGCTCCATGAGGGCACGTATGGCGGCTTCCGCCACTTCGGCGCGAGAGACCGCTGTCAATCATCAGACCAGCGGCCGCCGTTCTTTCCGCTGACCAACCGGTACACGCTGGTGCGGACGCTGGAGATCGAGCCCAGTCTGGCGAACACGGCGGCCAAGATCCGGGCGATCCTGTTACGGCTCAAGGGCTCGCCACTCTAACCGGAACTGCGATACGTGGTGGGGTGCGGGGCGCCCTACGGTACGGGATGCGCGGGGGGATTTGGGATGCGGGGCGGGATTCGAGGTGGGCTGCGGGATCCCGCATCCATCATCTCACCCCGCAACCCGTACCGCCGGGCGCCCCGCACCCCACTCCGCATCGCCCTATCCGTCACGGCGTGATGGCTGTCACAGCATGATGTGACGGTTTCTATTGTCCGTGCAGTCACCGCGTTCCTATCGTCTGCGCATGTCCAGCCAACGATCGGCGCGAGGGTCCTGCTGGCGGCAGGCCGAACGACCCCGGCACGGCGGCTTCACGCTGCCGGAGCTGCTCGTGGTCGTCACCATCATCGGCATCGTGGTCGCGTTCGCCGTGCCGCGTTTCCCGATCGCGGCGATACGCGCCGACGCCGCCGTGCGGGTCGTGCGCGGCGAGCTGCAGGCCGCGCAGCGCGGCGCAATCACGCGCCAGTCGAACATCGTCGTTGCGGGGTGGGGTGCGGGGCGCCCTACGGTACGGGTTGCGGGGTGGGATTTAGGATGCGCGGGTGGATGCCGGGTGGGGTGCGGAACGCGCATCCGCCCCCGCATCCCCCCCGGCATCCCTCGCCCCACCCCGCAACCCGTACCGCCGGGCGCCCCGCATCCCTCCGCGCATCGCAGTTCTGATGAATCGGAAAGGGGCCTCAACGCGTAAAGCGTTGAGGCCCTTTTGTTTGCCGTGACGGCGGCGAGGCAGTTCCAGCTCCCGCCAGTCGCCTCGCGCAACCTTTCAGCGGCGGCCCTTGTCTCTGGGTCGTTCCTCTCCCACCCGCGAGCGTTTGCCCTACGTGACCGATTCCGAAATCATCGCCGAGGTCCTACGGGGCAATGCACGCGCGGAGCGGGAGCTCTACGACGCGCATGTCGATCGCATCTATCGACTGGCATGGCGCATGGCGGGAGACGAGTCGCTCGCGCGGGACCTCACGCAGGACACGTTCATCCGGGCGTTCCAACGCCTGGCGGATTTCAGGGGAGACAGTTCGCTATCGACCTGGCTGCACTCGATCGCCGTGTCGGTGATCCTGAACGGACTCAAGAAGGTGAAACGGATTCATGGGCGCGAGATCGGTGGGGATGAGTTGCCGGAAGTATCGATCCCCACGCGCGAGGCGGAGCCGGACCTGAAGGTGCGGCTGCGACGCGCGATCGAATCACTGCCCGATGGTTATCGCACGGTGTTCCTGATGCACGATGTGGAAGGCTACACGCACGAAGAGATCGCGTCCGCGCTGGGAGTCCAGCCGGGCACATCCAAGGCGCAGTTGTTCCGGGCCCGGGCCCGGCTGCGCACCGAGCTGGCGGAGTTCGCCGGGGAGTGGGCGTCATGAGTGAAGACAAGTTCGAGGAATTCCTCCAGCGAGAGGCGCAGGCCTACAACCCGCCGCCGGCCACCGCGCCGCGCGACGAGATGTGGGCGGCCATCCAGCGCTCGCGCGAGGCGGCTCGGCGCGACATCGCCGCCGCGGCGGTCTCGACGGGTGCGACGAATAGCACGTCATCCCGGCGCCGTGCGCGCTATGCGCCGTGGATCGGCATGGCGGCGACGCTGTTGATCGGTGTGGGCATCGGCCGCTACGCCATGGACCGTGGGTCTTCGTCGCTGCTGCAGGACGCGCCGGTCGTAGTCGGCACCGAGTCGGCGGCGAGCGATGCGACGCCAGGCTCCCCGTTGAACACTGACTCGCCCGACACCGGCGCCGCTGGCGTCGACGCTCCGAATACCCGCGTCGCCGGTGGTGATGCGCCGAATACCGTTGATGCGCCCGCCACTCGCGTGGCCGCCGTCGATGCGCCCGACACGCGCTCGGTGGCACCGTCGTCAATCGACAACCCAGCCGTTCCGGCGACCGGTGGCCGACTCTCCCCGACGTATGAAGTCGCATCGCAACGCCATCTGCAGCGCGCCGAAGCGCTCGTGGCGGTCGTCGCGGCGGCCCCGCGTGACCCGATGATGGACTCGCTCACGTCCCTCTGGGCGCGCGATGTCCTCACCAACACGCGCCTCATGCTCGACTCGCCCGTTGGCGACGATCCCATTCGCCGCCGGCTGCTCGAAGACCTCGAAAACCTGCTCGTCCAGCTCGTGCAGCGCTCCGGCTCACCCGTCGAGGAGCGCGCGCTCATTGATCGCACCCTGCAGCGTACGCAACTGCTTACCCGCCTGCGCACCAGCGCAAGCGGCACCTGAGGAACCTGACGCATGAAGATTTTCAGCTTGATGGCCCTGACCGTCGCCGCCGGCGCGGGTGCGCTGGCCGCGCCCTCGGCCGCCACCGGTGACAACACGACGACCGCGCCCATGGCGGTTGAGTATGGCGCGAACGGCGCGCCGCTGCCGGCGGCAAGCTGGGCGCCGCTCGACACGGCCGACTCGCTCTGGCGCCGCGGCCGCATCGCGATCGCCGAAGAGGCCTGGGACTTCGCCGCACGCACTTTTGAGCGGCTTGCCGATCGCTACCCGGATTCGGAGTACGCCGGCGACGCGCTTTACTGGCAGGCCTTCGCATTGCAGCGCGTGGGTGGACACAGCGAGCTGCAGCGCGCCGTGCGCGCGCTCGAGCTGCAGGCGGAGAAGTATCCGAAGGCAGCGACTTTCGTCTCGGGCGAGTCCAGCTCGCTGTTGAACCGTGTCAATGGGCGCCTTGCACGCACTGGCGACGCGGACGCCGCCGTGGCGGTCGCTGAAGTGGCGGCGATGGCGGCCGAGGCGGGCATGCAGGCGGCTACGGCGGCGATGCCGATGGTGGAGGCGACGTTGGAGCGCCTCGGTCCTGAACTGCAGCGCGGCATGGCGGAGGCCACGCGTGGGATGGCCGAGGCGGCGCGTGAGATGCGCGGCATGGGCCATGGCTGGCGTGGTAATGACCCGATTCCGCCGGGTTGCGAATCGGCGGTGGATGACGGACAGGTGGAGGCGCTCAATGCGCTGCTGCAGATGGATTCCGACCGCGCGCTGCCGATCTTGAAGCGCGTGCTCGAGCGGCGCGACAAGTGCTCGGAACTGCTGCGTCGCCAGGCGGTGTTCCTCGTCTCGCAGAAGAACAGCGACGAGGCGGTGGACATCCTGTTGAACACGGCGAAGACGGATCCGGACGGCCCGACGCGCGAGAAGGCGGTGTTCTGGCTGTCGCAGACGAACAGCGAGCGCGCGGTGGAGGTGCTCGAGCAGATCCTGACGGAGAAGCCGGGCGATGCGCGCCTGCAGAACCAGGCCGTGTTCTCCTTGTCGCAGCACCGCTCGGACCGGGCGCAGGCGGCGCTCCGGGCGTTCGCGCGTCGCGATGACGTCCCCACTGAATTGCGCGCTGACGCGATCTTTTGGCTTGGGCAGGAATCCAACGCGGAGAACCAGGCGTTCTTGCGTGAGATCTTCTCCGGGCTGCGCGACCAGGAAATGCAGGAGAAGGTGATCTTCTCGCTGTCGCAGTCCAAGTCGCGTGAGAACGCGCGCTGGCTGCTCGAGCGCGCGAAGGATCGCAGCTTGGACAGCGGCCTGCGCAAGTCCGCGCTGTTCTGGGCGGGCCAGTCGGGTGCGGCGGTCTCCGACCTCGCGCAGATCTATGACACGAGCGGCGACGACATCGAGTTGCGCAAGCAGGTGATCTTCGCGCTCTCGCAGAACCGCAGCGACGAGGCCGTGACCAAGATGATCGACATCGCGCGTCGCGAGCAGGACGACGAACTGCGCAAGCAGGCGATCTTCTGGCTCGGTCAGTCGGGGGATGCGCGCGCCGTGAAGGCACTCGAGGAGATCATCAACCGGCCGATGTAGGGCGGGTAGCGAGCGATGCGTGTTTCCAAAAACAAACCGGAGCCCAAGATGAATCTCTCGCAACGTTACCTGCCCGCCGTGCTCATGCTGTCGCTTGCTATCGTCGGCACGGACGCCGTGGCGCAGTCGATCGCCTCACGTGTGGCCGACGTGGGCACCGGCACCGTATGGATGTCATATGCGGCGAAGTCAGGTGTCTGCGGCAACGGACGTGGCAGCATTTCCATTCGCGACGACGGCGGCAATCGATCGCAGTACAACACGGGCTCGACGCGCCAGCGTGAATGGGAAGACGAGTGCGAACCGGGCCCCGTGCGCGTGTCGCTCGACGTGAGACGCGGCGAGGTCGAGGACCTGCGCGCCTATGTCGGCGGCCGCTGGCGCGGCTCGGCGGACTTGGACCTGGGCACCGTGAGCCCGCAAGACGCCAGTGCGTTCCTGATGGAAGTGGCGTCGACGGCGCACGGTGACGCGGCGAAGGAAGCGATCTTCCCGGCGATGATCGCCGACGGCGTGACGCTGTGGCCGCAGTTGCTCAAGCTGGCCAAGGACACCGGCCGGCCGGACGAGGTGCGGAAGTCAGCGGTGTTCTGGGTGAGCCAGGCCGCGGGCGATGCGGCGACGCGCGGCCTCGAGGAGATCGTCGGAGACCCGACAGGCGACCGCGAGGTGCGCAAGAGCGCGGTGTTCTCGCTCTCGCAGCGGCCACGGAATGAGGCCGTGCCGGCGCTGATCCGCGTGGCGAAGACCAATCCGGACCCGGACATCCGGCGCAGTGCGATCTTCTGGCTGGGGCAGACGGATGATGATCGGGCGGTGCGGTACTTTGAAGAGGTGCTGCTGGGCGACGCGCGGCCGTAGTCAACCGCGATGCGAGGGGCGTTCAACGGCGGTGCGAGGCGCCCTACGGGGTGGCTCCCTCGCATCCTCCCTCGCATCCTGCATCGAAATTGCGAGCCGAATCCGCACGGAAGGTGAGGTCCTCGCATCGCAGGCCTCCCGCAACCCGCACCGCCTGTGCAACCCGCATCCCCCCTCGCATCGCAGTGCCTACTTGGGGCACTGATGGCATGCCCGGCACCTCGCCTCGTAAGCCTCCGCGCCACCGACCATCACCGTTGGTGAGTCATACGGCGCCGGCTTGCCATCGATGAGCCGCTGGTTGCGGCTCGCCGGCGCGCCGCACATCACGCAGATGGCGTGCAGCTTGTCCACCACTTCCGCGACACACATGAGCTGCGGCATCGGCCCGAACGGCTCGCCGCGGAAGTCGGTGTCGGTGCCCGCGAGGATCACGCGGCGTCCACGGTTGGCGAGGTCGGTCGCGACATCCACGATGCCCGCGTCGAGGAACTGCACCTCGTCGATGGCGATCACCTGCGCCATCGGGTCGAGCCGCAGCGCGACCTGGCGCGAGGAGTCGACGGGGATGGCCTCGATCGTGCGCCCGTCGTGGCTGCCGACGGCGAACACGCCGCCGGCATACCGGTCATCGAGCTGTGACTTGAACACCTGCACACGCTTCTTCGCGATCATCGAGCGGCGCACGCGGCGGATGAGCTCTTCGCTCTTGCCGCTGAACATCACGCCGGCGACGACCTCGATCCAGCCGCCGGTGAGCTGGAACGCGCCCGTCACCGATCGCCTCGCGGCGGGCGGCCCGGCCCGTCGTCGCGACGTGGACCACGCGGGCCGGCGCCACGCGGGCCGGCGCCACGCGGTTTGTCTCCCCCGAAGCGCGGCTTGTCGCTGCCGAAGCGCGGCTTGTCGCCACCCGTGCGGGGACCCGAACGCGGCTTGTCGCCACGGTCGCTGAACCGCGGCTTGTCACCACGGTCGCTGAACCGCGGACGCTCGCTGCGCTCACCACGATCGCTCGAGCGGGGACGCTCACCCCGCTCACTGGACCGAGGACGATCCATGCGCTCGCCGCCGCCGAAACGCGGCTTATCGCGACCCTCGCCAAAGCGCGGACGCGCGTCACGCTCTGCCGGCGCTCCCGGGCCGGCGCCCGCAGCCGCCAGCGCCTCGCGCTGCGCCTCCTTCATGATCGCACGCACGCGGATTTCCGCGGCGTTCACGAGTTCGGTCTGCGCGGCGCGCGTGCGCTCAAGCAGTCTGAGCGCGGCGGCTGCGATCTCCAGCCCGTCGTACTCACCCAAGAGCGGCTCGAGCGCGAGCACCTCACGGGAGGGAATGCCCTGGCCCAGCGACTCCCGCAGTTCCGCGCGCACGCGCGCGTCCGACGCGCGCGCGCGCAGCACGGCCGCCCGCGCGACGAACGGCTGCGGCGTCGCCGTGCCGGCGAGCAGTTGCAGCGCCGAGAGGTCACGTGGCGTGATGATCGCCACGATCTGCGCCGGCTGCGCCGCGACGGCACCCGCCCACGCGGTCGCCGTCGGCACGCCGAGCGTGACGACGAGCGCGCTGTTGGGCCGCACCTCGTTCTCGCTCACACGCGCGAGCCCATCATCCGCATAGCCGATGCTGCGCAACATCACGCGCGCCGACTCGGCGGTCGTGGCGTCGGTGGCCAGCACGGTGGCCGACGGCGCGTCCACTTCATCCAGCACGAGCGCCAGCGCCTCGAGCGGAGAGCCGCTCACCGTGTGGTAGCGCACAGACACGGCGGCAGGCGCGTCGGCCGCTGGCGCGACGTCGTCCTGCACGCGGCGCGCGCGGTGCAGATAACGCTCGATGATCGCGTCCACGCCGGGCGACGCATGCAGCGCCGTCAGCACGCGAGTCGCGGTGCGAGGCACCTCGGCGAGGACCGTCGCCAGCTCGGGCGACTCGGCGTCGAGTTCATCGGCGGCGACGAACATCACCGTCGCGACCTGGTCCAGCTTGAGCGACGCGGTCGCGAGGACCGGCGCGAGCGTGGCCGGCGCGCCGATGATCACGTGCGCCGGTTCGCCGCTCAGCAGGCGCGTCGTGCGCGCAGCCGAGGTGGCGGCGACGACGCGCACTCCAGCGGCCTGCTTCAGCGTGCCCACGGCGCGCGCGAGCGCGAGCGCCGCGCCGGCGTCCGGCACGAGGACGAGGAGTTGGACCTGCGGCAGGTCGCGCGTGATGCGCTCGAGCGCCGGCGCGGTGCGCCGCGCGACACGTGCCCAATCGGGCGGAAGGAAGTACGCCACATGGGCGGAGCGGACGGATCCAGCCGTCTCGCGCTCGGGAGCAGTCACTGCGGAACCTCGGTTTTCAATGGCGCGCGACTATGCGCGGGGGTATCGTTCGTGGTAGGAGGAATATAGCACGCCGTCCGTCTGACGTTGTGCAACCCCAAAGGAGACCACGACTTGCCTGTGCCCCCCACTTTCCGCCCTTCGGCCAATGTGGCCGAGCTCCGGGAATCCGCCACCATTGCCGTCTCCCAACGGGCGAAGGCACTGAAGGCGGAGGGGCGCGAGGTGATCGACCTCGGCGCAGGTGAGCCGGACTTCGACACGCCGGAAGCAATCCGCCGGGCAGCGCAGGCCGCCATCGACGCCGGGGCCACACGCTACACCGCGGTCAACGGCATCCTGCCGCTGCGAGAGGCCATCGCTCAGCAGGCGAACACGGTCTTCAAGGGCACACTCGCCGTCACCCCCGCCGAGGTGGTCGTGTCCACCGGCTCCAAGCAGGCGCTGTTTGACGCGTGTATGGTGCTGTTCGGTCCCGGCGACGAGGTGCTGATTCCGACGCCGAGCTGGACGAGCTACTACGAGATGGTGTCGCTCGCGCGCGCGACGGGCGTGGAAGTGCATGGTGATCCCGCCAATGGGTACAAGGTCGACCCCGAGCGCCTGTCGCGGCATGCGACGCCGCGCACAAAGGGCCTCATGCTCAACTCCCCGAGCAATCCCACGGGTTCCGTGTACTCGACGGCCGAACTGCGCGCCATCCTGGATCTGGCCGCGAGCCGCGGCTGGTGGGTGATCAGCGACGAGATCTACGCGCAGATTGCCTACGACGCGCCGGCGCCAGGCGCGCTCGACGTGGCGACGAAGCGGGACAACCTCGTCGTGATCAACGGCGTGGCCAAGGCGTATGCGATGACCGGATGGCGCATCGGCTGGTCGATCACGCCGCTGCCGCTGGCGCGCGCGATGACGGCGTTGCAGTCGCACACGACGTCCAACGCGGCGACGGTGTCGCAGCACGCGGCGCTGGCGGCGCTCACACTGGGTGCGCCCGTGGAGCACGCGGTGCGCTCCATGGTGGCGGAGTTCAAGAAGCGCCGTGACGCCGCGCTGCCGTTGCTGCGCGCGTCGTCGAACCTGACGGTGCTGCAGCCGGAGGGTGCGTTCTACTTCTATCTCAAGGTGCCCGGAGCCGGCTCGGTGCCCGACGCGGGCACGGCCTTCGCGTCGGAGCTGCTCGAGCGGCACGGCGTCGCGATCGTGCCGGGCGCGGCGTTCCGGACGCCCGACTGGGTGCGCATGTCGTACGCGGCGGAGATGGAGCAGGTCCTCGAGGGGTGCCGCCGCGTGGTGGCGGCAGCGGACGCGATGGCGGCGGCCGTTGCGTAGGCATTTCTTGGCCGGTTTTTTTTCGCCGCCGACAACGTTGCTGAGTCTGGGTAGGTTTTTTTGGCTGCGCTCGCGTCAATCCGCTGACAGTGCCCGCAGCTCCGACGCTTAGCGTCGCGCATCCCCAGCACCGGAGCGCGATGTGTCTCTCGATGTCCAGCTTGAAGCCGTCCACGAGGACGAGCTGTCGCCCGTGGAATACCGATGGGATGCCGACACCGACATCCTTTCAGCGACATTGCGCACGAAGAGCGTGGGCGAAGGTCTCACCGGCTCGCTCGACATCGAGGGAGCCGATGGCGCCTGGCTCATGCTGGAAGTGATGGCGGGCCGCCTGGCGGCGATCGAGGTCGCTGTCTGGCCTGACGTGCGCGTGGTCAAGGAGCTGACACCGCCCGCACCGGACGGCGTCGCGCGGCTGCAGGTGCCCGGTCGGACGGGGACGGTTGGTGAAGAGGCGCTCGAGGTGGACACCGCTGTCCGCGCCGTAGCCGACGAGGCGGAGCGCACGATACACTTCCGCATCGGTGCGCAGCGGCCGGCGCGCGCTATGCGCGTCGCGCGCGACTTGCTCGCCGAGGTGGATGCGCGCTCGCAGTTGTCCGGCCTGTGGTTCCTGAACGTTCCGCCGTTTCCCAAAACCAAGCCGGCCTCGCCGGGGAAGACACGACCATGATCACGACGATCGTCCTCATCCAAGCCGAACCGCGCCTGATCCCCCGTTGTGCGGCCACCCTCGCGGGCATCGACGGCGTGACGGACGTGTACTCGGTGTCGGGCGAGTGGGACCTCATCGCCATCGTGAAGGTCGCGGAGTACGAACAGATCGCGCAGATCGTCACCGAGCGGTTCCCGACGGTGCCGGGGCTCGTGAAGACGACGACGCTGACCGCGTTCCGGGCGTACTCGAAGGCGGACCTTGAGCAGGCGTGGGATATCGGGGTCGAGTAGGCGTTGTTTCGCGAGATGATCCGGCAAGGAACTACGCACAAGGAAATAGGCGGCCCGATGTCGGCCGCTCCCTCCGGCGGCGGCTTTGGGATTCGTGCCGCCATGCGCGCGTTGCGCGACGCCGGTGTGCATGCGTCGTCCGACGCGGCGCCGCTCGAAACGCGCCGCGTGGCCGACGAGCCGCCTCGCCTCGAGGCGGCGGCACCCATCGAGGGCACGCGCGTCGAGGCGCGTCGTGTGCACGGCGAGCCGGTGGTCGGCTTCGCCGCATTCCTCGACGGCATCCAGCGGTCGCGCGTGGTCGCGCACGTGGGCGGCATCGGGGTGCCGATCGTCCACGGCGCCGTGGCGTCGGCCGTGCGGCTGCGCACGGGCCAGCGTCTGCGTACGTGGGAGTCGCCGGTGATCTCACAGGCGCTTTATGCGCCGCTCGGTGCTCTCGCGCCAGAGTTCGCGGCGTCGCTGATGGCCGCTGCGCACAACTCGAACGAGTTGCGCCGTGTGATTGACACCGAGGTGCCGGCAGGCAGCCATCCGCAGGAATTCACGGCGCGCGCCCTCACGGCGGTGCAGCGCGAGCGCGAACGCGCCGAGGTCTCGCTGGCGGAGTCGTGGGTCGCGCGAGAATCCACGCCGCTGTTGATCGATGGCGGCATCAGCGGTGCGGGGACCGCCGCGCGGCACCCGATGGCCATCGGCGTCGTCAAATCCCATAACGCGCTCTACGTGACCGGCGACTCCGTGGCCACTGTGCTCGGCCTGCGCGAGGGCGAGCGCTCGACGGCGGTCGAGCTCGCGTCGCCGCGCCGTCGCGTGCCCGTGGCCACGTGGTACCTGCGCTTGCGCGACCACGGGAATCGCTCCCCGTTTTTCGGCCTCGTGCGTGTGGAAGTCGCGCGCGAGGGCGAGATCACCGAGCGCGCGGACCTCGTCTCGCGCTGGCTGTTGGCCGAGCGAATCCCCGTATCGCTGCCGGACCCGCGCTGGGATGTGATGGTGTACGGCATCCGCGAGTGCGAGCGGTATCTTTCGTCGATCCTCACATGAGCATCGACGCCAAGCATTCCCCTTCGACGCCAAGCGACGAACGCACCGCGCCGCTCGGCCGCGTCGTCGCCACCGAACGCCAGCCCAACACACCGCACGAGTTCCACTTCTGGACCGCGCTCGACGCGCCCGTGGGAATCGGCACGATCGTGCGCGTGGAGACCACACGCGCGGTGAGCGGCGTGCTGCCCAGCATCTACGGCGTCGTCACGGAGGGCTTCTCTTACACCGACGTGCAGACGCCGCTGCACGACGTGCTCGGCGCCGACGGCGAGCCCGGCGCGTCGGCGCTCGCACCCACCGACCGCACGGAGATCCGCCTCTACACGGCCGCCGTGCTGCGCCATGTGCCCGAAGAGCCACTGCAGCCCGTGCCCATGGGCACGGTGCACCTCGCGAGCGAAGCGGATGTCCAAGTCGCGCTGCGCATGGACAGCTATGTGCGAGGCGAAAAGGCGCAGGGCATCCCGGTCGGCCTGTATCGCGCCGGCGGCACCGAGGCGGCCGTTCACCTCGATGCCGATTTCCTGCTCGGCCCCGAGGCCGCGCACCTGAGCATCTCCGGCGTGTCGGGACTCGCGACCAAGACGAGCGCCGTGGAATGGCTGCTCTCGAGCATCTTCGCGCATTTCCCCGCGCGGAAGGGACGCGTCGCCGCCGTCTGCTTCAACGTGAAAGGGCCCGACCTCTGCTTCCTCGACCAGCCGGCGACGGCGCTCGACGAGGCTGACCGCGCGATGTACCAGACGCTCGGCGTACCTGCCGCTCCGTTCACCGACGTGCGCTACTACGCGCCGTGGAATGCGCGCGGCACGCAGCTCGCCACACTGCGCTCCAACGACGCGCTGCAAGGCAACGTGCACCCGCTCACATGGGGCCTGCGCGAGACGCTGCAGTACGCCGAGGTGTTGCTGAATCGCGATGACATCGACGCCAAGGCGGACGCGCTCATTGATTTCATCAAGGAGCGCGTGCTGGACCAGGTCTTCACGGACGCGGGCACGTTGCCGCGCGCATACGAGGTGCGGTCGTTCGCCGACCTGGAGCAGTGGTTCCGCGACCTGCTGCGCGCGCTCGAAGGTGCCAATCGCGACGTCTGGCGCACGCACCACATCGCGACGATCCGCAAGGTGCGCAACCGGCTCTCCAACATCTCGACGCGCTGTCGCGGGCTCGTGACCGACGACGGGTCGGTGAGCGACCTGCCGTTCGGGCGGTTCGACGACCGCGCGGTCTATGTCGTGGATGTCGCGAACCTCGAGGAGGACGCGCAGGACCTCGTGTTCGCGCGCGTCGTCTCACAACTGCGCGAGCACCTCGAGAAACGACAGCTTGGCGTGGAGCACGTCGTCGTGTTCGTGGACGAACTCAACAAGTACGCCCCGGCCGACGGCCAGGACACGTACGTGCGCAAGATGCTGCTCGACATCTCCGAGCGCGGGCGGTACCTGGGGCTCGTGCTGTTCGGCGCGCAGCAGTTCCGCTCGCAGGTGCACCGGCGCGTGGTCGGCAACAGCGGTACGGCGCTGTTCGGGCGCATGGACCCCGACGAGCTGGCCACGCCCGGTTACCAGACGCTCGCGCCGGCCACGAAGGCGCGGCTCGCGACGCTGGAGAAGGGCCAGCTCATGGTGCGCCATCCGCACTTCGGCCAGCCGGTGTTCGTGCGCTTCCCGCGGCCGGCCGTGCTCGGCGGGCGCGAGGGTGTGGAGCGCTTCCCGCAGGCCGACGAACTCTCGCTGGAAGAGGCGGTCACCAAGTCGCTGCGCCGGCTCGATTCGTCGGTCACGCTGGGCTGGGTGCAGGACGCCATCGCGCTCGCCGGTGAGGGAGAGGATGACATCCTGCGGGCGCGCAATCGCACGCTGCAGGCGCGTCCCGAGGACGTGAAGGCGTACTTCAAGGCCCAGCTCCGCAAGCGCGTCGAGCCAGAGACCGTGGGCCGCCGTGGACCCACGCCGCTCCGGGTGCCGCCAAATGACGACCCGTACGGCTAGATTGCAGGTGCGTGCGCCTCGTCCACCTCTCCGACCTGCACCTCGGCTTCCGTCAGTTCCAACGGCAGACGCCGGCCGGGATCAATCAGCGCGAAGCTGACGTCGCGGCGTCCTTCACGCGCGCGGTTGACCGGCTGATTGCAATCGCGCCCGATGTGATCCTCATCGGTGGCGACGTGTTCCACACCGTGCGCCCGACGAACACCGCGATCCTGCACGCGTTCCGCCAGTTCTCGCGCCTCACGGAATCGTTGCCGGACGCACACGTGGTGATGGTCGCCGGCAACCACGACATGCCGCGCTCCACGGAGACGATGTGCATCCTGCGCCTGTTCGAGCAGGCCACGTGGACGGACCGTGACGCCGAGGGCAACGACGTCTCGGAGCGCCCACTGGGGATCCTTGTGGCCGACCGCGAGCCGCGACGCATCGCGCTGCCGCATCTCGGCCTCTCGATCCTCGCGGTGCCCGACCTGCCGCCCGGCACGGTGGACCTCACGCCGGACCCCACCGCGCGATTCAACGTGCTGTTGATGCACGGCGAAGTGCAGGGGGTGCTGCCGCCGGCTGCGGCCGCCGACCGCGCCACGATGCAGATCCCGGTCGAGGAGGTCGCGCGCGAGGGCTGGGATTTCGTAGCACTCGGACACTATCATGTGTACAAGCGCGTGGCGGAGCACGTGTTCTACTCGGGATCGCTCGAGTACACGAGCAGCAACCCGTGGGGCGAGCTGGCCGAGGAGAAGGCGGGCAAGCTGCCGGGCAAGGGCATGATCGAGCGCGACCTCGAAACGGGAAGGCAGACGTTCCACCCGCTGCCCGTCACGCGCGCGTTCCTCGACCTCCCGCCGATCGACGGCAGCGGACGCTCCGCCGAGGAGCTCGACGCGGCCATCGCGGCCGCGGTCGCGCGCGTGCCGGACGGCATCGACGGCAAGGTCGTGCGGCTCGTCGTGCGCAGCGTGCCGCGCCACATCGCACGCGCGCTCGACCACAAGGCGCTGCGCGACCTGCAGCGGCGTGCGCTGCATTTCCATCTCGATACGCGGCGGCCGGAGATCGTGCGCCGGCACCTCTCGGGCGCGCCGGGCCGCCGTCCCACGCTGCCCGAGTTGCTGCGCGAGGCGCTGCAGGCGCGCGCCGTGCCCTCCGATGTCGACCGCGAGGCACTGGTACGCCTCGGCGCGCATTATCTCGCCGAAGCGGAGATGGCCGAGCCCGTGCGCGAGATGCCGGGAGCCGACGCATGAGACTTTCGCGCCTGCGCCTGACGAACTTCCGCCAGCACGCGGACACGGACATCGAATTCGACTCCGGGCTCACGGGCATCATCGGCCCGAACGGGGCGGGGAAGTCCACGATCCTCGAGGCGATCGCGTGGGCGCTCTACGGCGGCAACACCGCGCGCGGCGGCAACGAGTCGATCCGCTTCAACCGTGCGCCGCCGCGCTCGTCCGTGCGCGTGGAGCTGGAGTTCGAGCTGGGCGGGCACCGGTACCGCGTCGTGCGCGGGCTCTCGATGGCAGAGCTCTTTCTCGACGACGGCGAGGCGCCGGTCGCGAACTCGGTGACCGCGGTCGCCGAGATGATCCAGCGCCGCATCGGGATGTCGCGCACGGAGTTCTTCAACACCTACTTCACGGGCCAGAAGGAACTCGCCGTGATGCAGGCGCTCACGTCCGGCGAGCGTGCGCAGTTCCTCTCGCGCGTGCTCGGCTATGAAAAGCTGCGCGTCGCGCAGGAGCTTTGCGCGGCTCGCCGCAAGGCGATCGTCAGCGAGACCGCCGGTCTGCGCGCGGGCATGCCTGAACTCACGACGGTCGAGCGGCTCGAGCGCGAGTCGCAAGCGGCGCGCGCGGATGCGCTCAAGCGGCTGGCGGACGCCGAGCGGCTCGAGACCGAGACGAAGACGGCGCTCGAGGCCGTCGCGCCGCGTTGGCTCGCCGCGCAGACCGGGCGCGACGAGCGGCAGCGTATCGAGACTGAGCTTGCGGCCGTGGACGCGGAACTCACGGCGCTGGCGCGCGCCGAGGAGCGGCTCGCGGCCGAGCTGGCGCAGGTCGAGGAGGCGCGCGCGGCCCTCGCGCCGCTGTTGCCGGACATCGAGGCGTTCGAGGCCGTGAGGCAGGAACTCGAACAGCAGCGCGCGCTGGCCGTGCAGGATGGCCGCCGTCGCGCGCTGCTCGAGATGCAGGAGGCGCTGACGGCTGAGGTGGCCGGCCTGCACGCACAACTCGAAGGCCTCAAGGGTTCGCTGCTACTCGAGGAGCAAGTGACCGTCGAGCTCGGCCGGCAGCGCGTCGCCCTCGCCGAGGCGCAGGAGCGGCTCGACGCGCGGCGCACGGAGTGGGTGCGCGACCGGCAGGAGGTCGAGACGCGACTGCGCGCGCTGCGCACGCAGTTCGCCGAGCTGCGCGACCAGCGCGACAAGCTGGTCGACCTGGGCGAGTCCGGTGCATGCCCCACGTGCACGCGGCCGCTGGGCGAACATTTTCGTGACGTGCTCGAGGTGATCGAGCGGCAGATCGAGACGGTCGGAGCGGACGGCGCCTATTTCCGCTCGCGGCTTGAGCAAGTGACCGGCACACCGGCCGACATCACGCATTTGGAGGAGCAGCGGAAGCGACTGCAGACCGACGTCGAGCAACTCGACCGCCGCCTCGCCAAGACGCAGGCCGATGTCGCGTTGTTCGCACGCCTGCAGCGCGAGCACAAGACCAAGGCTGAGCGTTTGGCGGCGGCGACGTCCGAGCTCGCGGGGATTCCGGCGGGTTACGACGAGGCGAGACATCGCGCGCTCGACCTCGAGCACGAGCGGCTGGCGGATTCCACGACGATCGCCAACCGCCATGCGACGCGCATCGAGCGCGAGCCGGCGCTGCTGCGCGAGCGCGAGACGCTCGCCCGCCAGCGTGCCGCGCTGGAGGCGCGACAAGCCACGGCGCGCGGCCGGCTGGCTGAGTTGCAGTTCCCCGAGGGCGAGTACGCCGAACTGCGTCGCGTACACGATGATGCCGCGGCCGCGCACGCCGAGGCCGCGCGCTCGGCTGCGGCGGTGCGTTCCGCGCGCGACTTGGCCGACGCCGCTGTGGCGCGCGCGGCCGATGGTCGCGCCGAGTATGACCGGCTGGCGACACGCGTGGACGCGCTCGAGAAGGAGCAACGGCTGCATGAGGAGCTGCACCGCGCGTACTCCGACCTGCGCACGGACCTGAACTTCGCGCTGCGCCCGGAGCTGTCTGAACTGGCGTCGGCATTCCTCACCGAGCTCACCGACGCGCGCTACACCGAACTCGAGCTCGACGACAAGTACCGCCTGCTTGTGCTGGAGGACGGCGTGCCGAAGCCCGTCATCTCGGGCGGCGAGGAGGATGTCGCCAACCTCGTGCTGCGCCTTGCGATCTCACAGATGATCGCCGAACGTGCGGGCCAGGCGTTCTCGCTGCTCGTGCTCGATGAGGTGTTCGGCTCGCTGGATGATGTGCGCCGGCAAAACGTGATCGCGCTGCTGCGCGGCCTGCAGGACCGGTTCGAGCAGGTCATCGTCATCACGCACATCGAGGGCGTGCGCGACGGGCTCGACCGCGTGCTCAGCATTGGGTTCGATGAGCGCACCGGCGCCGCGGTGGTGACACGGCAGGATGCCGGGGCGGCCGACGTGGCGCTCACGGGCGTGGAGAGCGCGGCATGAGCGGCATGGTCGGGGCCGGGTGGGCGCGATGAGTGACCACGCCGGCCGCGTGAGCGGTCCCTACATGATCACGCCGGACGACCTCACGGCGCTGAATACGTTGTTCTCGGATGCGTTCAGCGAGCGCTACCGTCGCGACGGCATGGCGGGCGTGCGGGTGCCGCCGCTCAATCCCGCGATCTGGCGGTTCGCGATCGAGGGCGCCGGCGCCGGCGCGATGCTGTGGCGCGATAGCGCTGGCCGGATTGCGGCGTTCAACCTCGCCCATGTGTCAGGCACGGAGGGGTGGATGGGGCCGCTCGCCGTGCGCGACGAGGTGCAGGGGCGTGGGGTCGGTCGCACGATCGTGCGCGCCGGCATCGATCACCTCAAGGCCGCCGGCTGCCGCATCATTGGCCTCGAGACCATGCCGCGCACGATGGACAACATCGGCTTCTACGCCGGTCTCGGGTTCGCCCCCGGCGCGCTGACCATCACGCTCACGCTTGAGCCTTCGTCAGCGACGGATGTGCGTCCGACGCTGCTCAGTGAGCTCGGCCAGCGCGCGCGCGCGAGCATGATCGCGGAGTGTGCGTCACTCGCCGATCATGTGCGCGCCGGCGCCGATTACTCGCGCGAGATCACGCTCTCGCTGCGGCATGGGCTGGGCGACGTGCTGGTGATGCGCGCCGCGGATGGCGCCCTCGAGGGATTCGCGCTGTACCACGATGTGCCGCTCGTCGAGGGCCGCAGCCGCGAGGAGATGCGTGTGCTCAAGCTCGTGCTGGCCGATCCGGCGTCGCTGCCACGCATGGCGGACCTGCTCGCGGCGCACGCGCGGCGTTGCGGCACCCAGCGCGCGGCGCTGCGCCTGCAGGGGGAGTACCGCGCCGCCCTGCGCACGTTGGTCGCGCGCGGCGCGCGCGTGCGCTGGACCGACCTGCGCATGACGCTCTCAGGCTACGACGAACCTGCGCCCTCGCGCGGGCTGGCGCTGTCGAACTGGGAGATCTGAGCCGCTACTTCCGCGCGCGCTCCGCGCGCTTGATCGCGCCGAACACCAGGAAGAACACGCCCAGCGTCAGCAGCAGGTGGATGAGGCCGGGCGCCTCAAAGAAGAACGTGCCGGCGATCCACACCACGAGCATCGCCAGTCCGGCGAGCGTCAGCATATCCATGGAAGTTCCCGATCTCAAGGGGGTCGGTTCGATTGACAAGCGCCAAGCGCATCCTACAATTCAGCAGTAGATATCAGCAACGACGGGGACGGAGAGAACCAAACTTTTTGAGCCGATAAGTCCACCGAAGCGGATCCAACATCTCTATCGCCGCCATGCCCGGACGCCGGGAAGACGAAAGTAGGGTGAGGGCCTCACGCATTCGACAGGGCTTCAAAATCCTCTCTCCGTTCCCACGCAGTCCCGAAGCTCCGTTCCCGCTCACGCGGGGGCGGAGCTTCGGTTAATGTACACCATGGCCATCGTCTCCATCACGCGGGTCCTGCGCTTCAACGCCGCCCACCGGGTGCACAACCCGGCGCTGAGCGACGCCGAAAACAAGCGTCTCTTCGGCAAGTGCAACAATCCGAATTGGCACGGTCACAACTATACCCTGCACGTCACCGTGGAGGGAACGCCGGACCCCAAGACGGGATATGTCATCGACTTGGGGGACCTCCGGGACGTGGCTGAACGCGAGCTGATCGGATACCTCGACCATAAGAACCTGAACCTTGACGTGCCGTTCATGGCCGGGATCATCCCGACCACGGAGAACCTCGTCGTGGAGTGCTGGCGCATCCTGGCGCCGCTCGTTTCACCCGCGCGACTCACCAGGCTACAACTCTGGGAGACGGAGAATCATTATGTCGAATACGACGGCCGCTGACGCCGCCAAGGCCTACCGCCCGCCACGCGCCGCGTCGGGTTCCGACGACTTCGAGGCGAATACCGGCATCCCCGGCGATCGCATGCTCGAGTTCGAGAACATCGTACGGCGCGAACTCGAGTTGGTCGGTGAGGACCCTTCGCGCCAGGGCCTGCTGAAGACGCCCGAGCGCGTGGCCAAGTCGCTGTCCTGGCTCACGCGCGGCTATGACATGAGCGTGGCCGATGTCGTCGGCGATGCCGTGTTCGATGAAGAACACGAGTCGATGGTGATGGTGCGCGACATCGAGCTCTACTCGATGTGCGAGCATCACATGCTGCCGTTCTTCGGGAAGGCGCATATCGCGTACATCCCGAAGGGCCGCATCGTGGGACTGTCCAAGCTGCCGCGCATCGTCGAAGTCTTCGCGCGGCGCCTGCAGGTGCAGGAGCGGCTGACGGAGCAGATCGCCGAGGCCATCGAGGAGGTCTTGAAGCCCGAGGGCGTGGGCGTCGTGATCGAGTGCGAGCACCTGTGCATGATGATGCGCGGCGTGGAGAAGCAGAACTCGAAGACCATCACGTCGGCGCTGCGCGGGTCGTTCAAGGATTGCCCGATGACGCGCGACGAGTTTTTGCGGTTGGCGTACGGGCCTGCATCGCGGCCTTGAGCACGGCACTCGTCACGGGCGCGTCGCGCGGCATCGGCGCGGCGACGGCGCGCGCGCTGGCAGGGGCAGGCATGCGCGTGGCGCTCGTGGCGCGCGGTGAGCAGGCGCTGCGCGAACTCGCTGCCGGCCTCCCGCACGATCCGGTCGTGATCATCGCCGACCTGTCGGTGCCGTCGGCCGCGGGCGTGGTCGCCGCGCGGGCGCGCGAGGCCTTCGGCGCGGCGCCGGACATCGTCGTGCATGCCGCCGGCAACTTCCCGATGGCGCCGTTCGAGTCGCTCTCTGACGCGGTGATCGCGGAATCGTTCGCCATCAACGCGGCGGCCCCGTTGCGGCTGACGCGCGAGGTGCTCGCCGGCATGCGCGCGCGCGGCAGCGGGCATGTGGTGACGATCGGGTCGGTGGTGGACCGCGCGACGTTCCCGTCGAACGCGGTCTACGCGGCGTCCAAGCATGCCGCGCGCGCCATGCATGAGACGCTGCGCCTGGAAACGCGCGGCAGCGGTGTGCGCGCGACGCTGATCTCACCGGCCGCGACGGACACCACGTTGTGGGATGCCTACGCGCCGGATAACGCGCCGACGCTCCCGTCGCGCTCGGAGATGCTGCGGCCGGAGGATGTGGCCGACGCGGTGTTGTGGGCCGTGACGCGGCCGGCGCATGTCACGGTCGAGGAACTGCGGCTGGCGAGGAGCTGAGGAGGAGGCGCACCCGCCCGGCGGTCCTACATCGTGTTACCGTGGCTCTAGGTGAATCCCGAGGTCGACGTCGGTGAGCCACGTGAGCTGATGCTCTTGTTGAATGGACGCGAGTTGGGCGCGGAGCATCGAGGCGGCGAGCAGGAGTGCTTGCATCGAGTCCTCTCCGAACGCCTCACCGGCTTCGATTTTCCCTACGCCAGAAATCTCAACCGCCGCGCTCCACTCTCCGGTTGCCGTGTGAGTGGGTCGTCCGATCCGCGCGATGACTTTCCTGGCGCCCGTTGCTTCGAACTCCCTCTCCGCGATCCACTCGGTTGTCCCGGCTCTCATTCGGCGCGACCTCTACAGTGTGGGTGCGCGGCGCCCGTGGTTATCCCGCCGCCACGCTCGCCAATACATCATCCTCGAACTCGTCGGCCAGCGCCCGCGTGACGGCATCAAAACTCCCCGTGCGCTCGTACAGTGCGCGCTGCCGATCGGCGCTCGTCGGTGCGCCCTCGGCGATGCGCTTCAGATTCTCATAATAGCGCGACTGCGGATCGATGAAGCCGTCGACCGAGAGCTGCTCCAGCGTGCGCTCCAGATAATGGCGTACGGGCATCGACGCGCCGTCGTTGCTCACGATGTAGTCGGCCTCCATGCCGTGCCGCGACGCGCGCCACTTGTTCTCGCGAATGCGCCAGAGCGGCGGGAACGTGCGGCCGCTGCCGGCCGCCACACGCGCGCCCGCCCGCATGGCCAGCGCGCGCGCGAGCGCCACGATGTCACAGGTCTCGCGGATCGTCGCGAGTCCGTCACAGACGCGAATCTCCAACGTGCCATAGCGCGGGCTCGGCCGGATGTCCCACCACAGGTCCTTGAGCGATGTGATCGCGTTGGCGCGCTGCATGGTCTCGACGAGTTCATTGAACTCCGCCCAGTCATGCACGAGCGTCGGGCTTCCGCCGGTGGGCATCGCCTCGAAGACCGTCACGCGCGACGACGCGAGCCCCGTGGCCTCGCCTTGCCAGTACGGCGAACTCGTGGAGATCGCGAGCAGCAGGCCCAAGTCGTACAGCAGCTCGTTCTGCACCGCGATGCACGTCTCCGCGTCGGGCATGCCGATATGTACGTGCAGCCCGAAGATCAGCAGGCGCCGCGCGATCCACTGGTTGCGCGCGATGAGTCCGTGGTAGCGGTCCGCCGGAAAGAGCTTGCGCTCCTGATAGCGCGCTGTGGGGTGCGTGCCCGTGGAGATGAAGCGCACGCCGTTCGCGCGCGCGATCGGCATGAGCCGCGTCGCGGTCGCCCGCAGGTCCGCCTCGGCCGCCTCGGTGTCGGCGCAGATGCCGGTGCTGATCTCGAGCATCGACTGGAAGATCTCGGGCTGCACCGTCGCCGGCCCGGTCCACCGGCTCAGGATCTGGGACGCTTTGGATGACAGCTCGTGCGTCTGGCGATCCACGATCTGGAGCTCGACTTCGACGCCGAGGGTCCAGGGCTCCGACTTGACGAAGGTCAGCATGGGCGGCTCTCGCTGGGAGTCTGTGGGTACGCGCGGTCCGGCGGTCGTCCGGCGAGCGTCGTCCGCTGCCGCCGACACTCCCCCGGAAGAAAAACCGGGGTCAGCGCCATATGAACTAACTAACTTACGGGAATGGCCCCCGCACCGGACCCCCGCCGCTAAAATGCGACTCGATCTTGCCGACCGCCTGCGCTGCCCGCGCGCGCACGCGCCGAGCCCGCTTGTGGTGGTGGCGCGCGAGGTGGATGACCGCGAGCTGGTGGCGGGGTTCGCGGGGTGTCCGGTGTGTGATCTCGAGGCGCGGATCGCGGACAGGGTGGTTCGGTTCCCGGCCGGCGAACGTGAGGAGTCCGGTGAAGCGAGGGCGCCCAGCGCTCCCGTCGTCGGTGAAGAGGACTTCACGCGCCTCGCCGCACTCTTGGGTCTCGACGAACCTGGGGGCACGGTACTGCTCACCGGCTCCTACGCACGATTCGCGCTGCGCTTGGCGACCGAACTCGAGCTTGCCGTTGTGATCGTCGGTCCGCCCACGCTCGACGCGTCGCGTAGCATGCCGGGCGTGAGCTTAGTCGAACTGGCGGAGCCCGCGATCCCATTCTCCGATCACACGTTTCGCGCGGCGGCGCTCGATGCATGCGGCACGCCAGCGCACGTGCGCGCGCTGATGACGGATGCCGTGCGCACCGTGGCCATCGGCGGACGGGTGCTGGGCATGGAAGCGCTCCCGCTCCCGGACGACGTCAAGGAACTCGCGCGCGACGAGCGTGAGTGGGTCGGCCAGCGCGAGCGCGCCGCGATGCGCGTGACGCTGGGACGTGCGCGAGCCGAGCAGTAAGAGGCAGACGGTAGGCGAGAGCCCGGTAGTCGTCCGCCGTCTACCGTCCGCCGTCTGCCGTCTCCAAATACAACCCATCGATCAACTCAGCATACGCCTCATTCACCACCTTCCGCTTGACGCTCATCTTCGGCGTCAACTCCCCGCGTTCGATCGAGAAGTCATGCTCCAGCAGCGCCAGCTTCTTCGGCGTCTCATACCGCGCCAGGCCGGCGTACTGCTTCGTGACCTCCTTCTCCATCTTGGCCTTCACGATGTCCTGCGCCAGCAGGTCCGCGCGCGAATCCCACGACAGCTTCTTGATGTGCGCCCACTTCTCCAGGTTTTCGAAGTTCGGCACGATCAGCATCGACGGAAACTTGCGCTTGTCGCCAATCATGACGGCCTGCGATACATACTTGTTGAGCTTCACCGCATTCTCGATCGGCTGCGGCGCGATGTTCTTGCCGCCCGCCGTCACGATCAGGTCCTTCTTTCGGTCGGTGATGCGCAGGAACCCGTCCTCGAGCACGCCGATGTCGCCCGTCGCGAACCACCCCTCGGCGTCCATCGCCTGCGCGGTCGCGTCCGGACTGTTGTAGTAGCCCTTCATGACGTGCGGGCCACGCGTGAGTATCTCGCCGTCCTCGGCGATCTTCACCTCGACGCCGGCGATGCAGGTCCCGACCGTACCGATGCGGAACGCGTCAGGGCTGTTGACCGTCATCACGGGCGACGTCTCCGTCAGGCCGTAGCCCTCGAGGACCGTGAGGCCGGCCGCGTAAAAGAACTTGTTGATCGACGGTGCCAGCGGTGCGCCGCCGGACACGAAATACTGCAGGCGGCCGCCGGTACGCTCCTTCAGCTTGGAGAACACGAGCTTCTGCGCGAGGCGGTACTTGGCACCGAGGAGTCCACCCGGCGTGCGACCGGCAAGCGTCTCGTCGGCCCAGCGGTCTGCCACCTTGGCCGCCCATCGGAAGATGCGCGCCTTCACGAAACCGCCCGACAACGCGCTTTCGAGCACGCGCGCATACATCTTCTCGAACAGCCGCGGCACCGACATCGCGTAATCAGGCCGCACTTCCGTGAGATTCTGCGCGACCGCGTCGATGCTCTCGGCGTACGCCACGCACACGCCACAGGCGAACCACAGGTAGTCGCCCATACGCTCGAACACGTGGGAGAGCGGCAGGAAGCTCAACGCAACGCCACCCGGCTCGATCGGCACTTTGGCCCTTGACGCGATCACGTTCGACGCCAGGTTGTCGTGCGTCAGCATCACGCCCTTGGGCAGTCCCGTCGTCCCGGACGTGTAGATGAGCGTCGCGAGGTCGTCCGGCCGCACAGCAAGCGCGCCGGCCTTCCACTCGGCGGCACGCCCCGCGCTGTCGATCGCCGCGCCGGATGCCTCGAGTTCACGGAACGTGAGGTCGACGCCCGCGGGCGCGGGATCTGTAAAACTGACGATCTTGCGCACGCTCTTGAACTCCGCGCGCACCGACTGTGCCTTGGCCGCCTGCTCCTCTGTGGAGACGAATAGCAGCACGGCGCCCGAGTCGTTGAGCGGGTGCACAATCTGCTCGGCCGGCAAGGTCGCGTAGATCGGCACGTCGGTCATGCCGCTGCCCAGGCACGCCCAGTCGGCGATCGCCCACTCGGGCCGGTTCTCGGACATGATGGCCACGCGGTCACCGCGCTTAACGCCCAGCGTCGAGAGGCCGAGCGAGACATGGCGCACCCGCTCGAGCAACTGCCGGTGCGAGATCCCGTGCCACACGCCGTCCCGCTTGAACTGGTACGCCTGCGGCAGGTCGTAGCGCTCCACCGCATCGAGGAAAATCTGGGTGAGCGTGCCCGGCGCGGGACGCGGACCACCACTGGCGTAGTTCAAGGCGGACCTCAAAGGCTTTCGGGAGTCGGGAGCGAGGAGCACTCGTTCCCGCGACAATACATCAGGGCACCGTTTCTGGCGAGACGTGGATCACGAACCGGACGGGGCTGCCCAGCAGCGGGACCCCGTGCCGCTTCACCTCCGCCACGACAATGAAGCTGTCCACGGCGGCCGGCAGGTTGTTGGCGAACACCCGCAACCGGCGTGACGAGACGCCGTTGGTGCCGGTGGTGTCGAGCAGCGCACGGCGCGTGCCCTCGTCAGAGAGAGCCACCAGCGATGAATCACCGATCTCGAGCGTGTCGCCCGCATGTAGCGCGCGCCATCGCACCACCCAGCCGGCCACGTTGGGCGAAAGGCTTCCTGCGACATCGAAGCTCTGCACGGTCACGGACAGCGCGGTGGTCACGTTCGACGCGGCGTCGGGCAGCGTGTAGGCAAAGTCCCGGATGGTGTCCGCCGGCGCGACCAGCGTATCCGGCTGGCGCGTGACCTCGATGCGGCGCTGGACTGACTGCAGTCCGTTCGCTGACGCCACGACGCGCACGAAGCCGTCGCGTCGCGTCGCGACGAGGAATCCATCGGCGTCGATCGTCACGCCGGTGTCGAGCGGGATGAACTGGATCACCGGGTCCGCGATGACGGCGCCGCTACCGTTGTACGCCACCGCGCTGAGTGGCGTGGCGACGCCGGCCGCGTCGCGCAGCGTGTCGCCCGTGATGACCGCCGGATACGGAACGCCTTCGAACTCGATGGCGGCGGCGACCTGCGGATCCGTGCTCAGTTCGGCGCAGCCGACGACGGCGGCCGCAACGAGCGCGAGCGGCACCGACACTCGCGCGTTCATCGTCCCACGCGTTCGGCTAGGCGGGTGGCGAGGTTCACATAGGCCTGCGACGCGGGATCGGCCGGCGACCGCACGACGGCGGGCTGGCCCGCTGCGAACGCCTCGGCGATTGCCGCGCTGCGCGGCACCACCTCGTCGAGCATGAGATGCGCGGGCACCTTGTCGCGGATGTACTGCACCGTCGTCTCGCAGGCCGGGTTGCCCGCCTCGAACATCGTGAGGAGGATCCCGTCGAACACCATATGCGGATGCGTGGTCACGATGTCCTGTACCCCGCGCAGGATCTGTGGTGTCGTTTGCAGCGCCAGCGGCTCGGCCTGCAGCGGGATCAGCACGCGATCCGATGCGGCGAGCGTGCGGCGCGTCACGGGGCCGAGTCCCGGCGGCGTGTCCACGACCACCATGTCGCAGCGCTCGCTCGCCGCGGCCAGCATGCGCGGCAGCAGGTCGGAACTCGCGATCTGATCTTGGTAGGACGTGTGGTCCACGGCGTCCGAGACGCTGCCCGCGAGCATCACCCGCAACCAGGGCAGTGTCGTCGGGATCAGCACCTCACGCAGCGTGCGCTCTCCCGAGAGGTGGTCGGCGAACCCGAACGTGGGGTGGCCGCGCCGCAGTCCGGCGCCGTAGCGCACGGAGCCCTGCGGGTCGACATCGACGAGCAGCGTCTTGAGTCCGCGGCGTGCGAACGCGGCCGCCAGGTTCACGGCCGTCGTGGTCTTGCCGACGCCGCCCTTCTGGCTCACGATCGCGAGGATGGTCCCCAAGTGTGCGTTACTCCTTGGCCGTAGGCGCGCCGTCGCCTTCGCGGGCCGGCGTGCGCAGTTTGTCGAGCGTCTCCTCGGCGTGGGCCACCCAGCGGGCCGACTCCGGGCCAGACGGGGGCTTGGCCAGGAACGCCGTCAGGTGCTTGACGCCGCCCGTGGTGTCGCCGCGCTTGAGCAGCAGGAATGCGAGGCCATAGTGCGCGCCGGTGAGTGTTGGATCCAGCTCCAACGCCTTGCGGTATGCGCGCACCGCCTCCTCCAGCCGGCCGACGCGCGAGAGCGCGATGGCCATGTTCTGCAGGATCTTGAGGTCGTCGGGGCGCTCACGCAGCGCGAGGCGGTAGGACGTCACCGCCGCGTCGTAGTCACCCTGACGCTCCAAGACCAGCGCCTCGTTGAGATAGTCGAGGCGCTGCCGGTTCTGTGCGGACTCGGAGCGGCCGCCAAAGAGGCGGTCCCATAAGGACATATCGTCAGGGCAGGGGCAGGTATGCGCTGAAGGTATTGTCGCGCGGGGGGAGCAGCAACCTTACGCGGTACTGCGATGCGTGGGGGGATGCGGGTTGCACGGGCGGTACGGGGTGCGGGGGGGG
>JAKFFA010000009.1:0-46415 GCA_036675455.1 Gemmatimonadaceae bacterium
AGCCGAGGCGTAGAAGGCGGACAGTGCTTCACCGTTGAGCGCGCCGGCGAACCAAGTACCGGCGGGCGCGGTCTCGCGGCAGCGCGCCTCGTCCGGTCCGTCACCGGCGAGCGCAAAGCGAAGTCGGCCCGTGCTGGGTCGCGGCGGGCCGGACCGCGCGGTGCCCACCTCCGCCGCCATCAGCGAGCTCATGGCGGCGATCGCCACGTGCACTCCCTTCTCCGGCGCGAGCCGGCCGACGTACGCGACGACGAAATCGTCCGGGCCGGCGCCCATTGCCGCACGCATGCCTTCGGAGCGGAAGCGTGGGTGGAAGCGCACCGGGTCGACCCCGCGCGACCACGTGCGCACGCCGCGGAAGCCGAGCTTGCTGAGTTCCTCCGCCACGAGGCGCGAGGGCGCAAACGTGCGCCGGCCGCCGTTGTGGAACCAGCGCAGGTAGGGCCACGCGATCGCGTCGAGCGCGCCCAGGCGGTAGTGGCGCAGGTACGCGGAGAACGCCGTGTGGTACGATGTCACGAACGGCACACCCAGCGCGTGCGCGGCGGCGCGACCCGCGAGCCCGACGCCGAACGGCGTGCTCGCGTGTACGAGCGTGGGCCGCCACAGTGCCAAACCCGCGGTCACCTGTGGGCCCGGCGGCGCGGCGATCCGCAGCTGCGGATAGGCCCAGAACGGCAGGCTGGGCCAGCGCACGACACCAGGCTCGGCGCCGCGTGCGGCGGGGTCCTCCACCGTCTCGATGCGGACGGCGCCGCCGCGCCGCTCCACCGCCGCGGCCAGCCCCGCGAGCGTGCGCGAGACGCCATTCACCTGCGGCAGGTACGTGTCCGTGTAGATCGCGAGTCGCAGACCGGAGGCGCTCTCGCCGACGCCGCTCATGCGCGGCACCCTACCAGAGTCCCATCACCACCACGCCGGTGCCGATGGCGATGACCTGGCCCGCGAGCACGTCGCCGGGATAGTGCACACCGAGCCGCACGCGCGAGAAGCCGACGAGGGTCGAGAGCAGCAGCAGGGGCCATGCGAGCCAAGGGTACGCCACCGCATACACGAAGGCAACGCTCATGGCGGCGCATGAATGCCCGGAGGGGAAGGAGAAGCGGTCGGGCACGACGACGTACGTGTGCTCCGTGACGCGGATCGACGGACGTTCCCGCAGCACCCTGCGCTTGATCACCTGCACGATGAAGTGCGAGATGGCGAGCGCCCAGGCGCCCTGCACCGCCGCGTCGCGCAGGGGACCGTCGTCCAGGAAGAGCATGACCGGCAGCACCGCCGCGATGCTGAGCCACACGCCGCCCGCGTGCGTGAGGAAGGTCCACGCGCGGCGCGCGCGAAGCGGCGTCGAGGCGCGGATGACCCACCGCATGAACAGCGCACGGTCGCGGTCGTCGAGTCGGGTGATGAGAGGGATGACCTTCATGGCCGGGAAGTTGGGCACTCCCTGTGTCGGAACGGCGGCGACTAGGCAACGTGCGTGTAACGGTCAAGAACCCGCCGCGCGACGTTCTGTTCCGGCGCCCTCCTGCTCGTGGCGCTGGCGCGCCAGCCCCCCAATGCGGCATTCCGACGGCCGCGGCCGCGCGCGCGCGCTCAGGCCCCCGCGGCCGGCAGCACGATCCGGAAGGTGCTGCCCTTCCCGACTTCGCTCTCCGCGGTCAGCCGGCCGCCATGCGCCTCGACGATGCCGCGCGCGATGGCGAGGCCCAGCCCCGTGCCGCCCTTGGGCGCGCTGCCGCGCTCGGTCCAGTAGCGCTCGAAGATCAGCGGTAGCGCATCGGGCGGGATTCCGGCGCCGGTGTCGCGCACGGTCACCTCGACGTCACTCATCGTCGCCGCCACGCGAACGGTCACGGCCCCGCCGCGGTTGGTGTGGCGCAAAGCATTGGACAAGAGGTTCGACAGCGCCTGCACGAGGCGGTCCGTGTCGCCGATGATCGCGGGCAGCGCGCCGGGTGCCGGCTCCAGCCGCAGCGTCACACCGCGCTCGGTCGCATCGCCCGCGAACAAGTCGATGGCGCGCTCGAGCGCCGGAACCATCTGCACCTCGCGCCGTTCGAGCGCGAGGCGCCCGACCTCGATGCTCGCGACGTCCAGCAAGTCGCGGATCATGCGCTGCGTGAGTTCCGTCGAGTTGATGATCGTCTCGACGAGTTCACGGCGGTCGGTGGCCTCGACGGGAACGGCCGTGTACAGGGCGCGCGCGCACATCCCGATCGCCGACAGGGGATTGCGCAGGTCGTGCGAGACCACGCCCAGCGCGTGGTCGCGCGCGCGCGTGGCCTGCTGCGCGCGCTCGTAGAGGCGCGCGTTGTCGAGCGCGAACGCGGCGCGCAACGCGATCTGCTCGCCGATATGTCGATCCGGTTCCGCGAACGTGTGCTCCCGTGTGCGGATGAGCGTCAGCACTCCCAGCACGTGCTCGCGCGCCACGAGCGGCAGCAACAGCAGCGAGCGGATGCCGAGCGCGCGCATGCGCTCGAACTCCTGCGGATTGGCGGTATGCGCCTCGAGCCATTCGTCGTCGATCGCCTCAATGATCTCCGACCGGCCGCGCCGCAGCACATCGACGACGCGCGACGGGGAATCGGTGTCGAGCGGATGCGCGGCCACCCGCGCCAGCGCGCGGTCGAGCGCCTCGCCGCTGCCGGTGGACGGAATGCGCCGCAGCAACGATGACCCCGTAACCATGTTGAGCAGCGCGCCGTCGGCCAGCCAGGGGACGGCCAGGTGCGCCGTCGAGCGCTCCGTCGCGTGCACTTCCAGCGTCTCGCCGAGGGCCGCCATCGCCGCTGCCAGCCGGCGCTGCGCCTCTTCGCGCAGGACGCGCTCGGAGATGTCGCGCAGCGACACCGTGTACACGCGTTCGCCGGAGGCGAGCACCAGCTTCGAGATCGAGGCTTCGGCAGGGAACTCCGTGCCGTCGCGGCGCAGGCCGAAGATCTCCCGCCGGTCGCCCATCTGTCGCGCCATCTCGGGCGTCTGGCCGAAGTTGCGCACCTGCTTGGTGTGCTCCGGCCGGTAGCGCGGCGGGATCAACTCGTTCAGGTGCCGTCCGCGGATATCGGCTGCGGGCCAGCCGAAGATGCGCTCAGCGCCCTTGTTGAAGTGGATCACCTTCTGCTGATCGTCCACCGAGATGATCGCGTCCGCGGAGATCTCGAGGATGCCAGAGAACTTGGCTTCCGAAGCGCGCAGCGCCGCCTCGGCCTGCTCGCGCAGCATGAGGTCATCGGCCAGGTTCGCGTACGCGAACCACGCGAGCACCACCGCGACGACGAGCAACACGGCGAGCATCGACTGCACGAACCGCAGGGCCGTCGCGTCGCCGAGGACGGTCGCCGCCTGCTGTGTGGCGAACAGCGCGGCACCAACCACGACCAGCAGCGAGACGACACCCGCGCCCACGACAAGTCGCAGCTTCCAGGCGGTCGAGGTCATCCGGTCCCGGTGAAAGGTGACGCCCCGCCGGTTCCGGCGATTACTGCTCGCTCAGCAATCCGAGCCGCAGGGCCAGTTGAACATACTCATGGCGATGCGACAGCCCCAACTTGTCCTGGATGCGCTGCTTGTACGTATCCACCGTCTTGGGCGAGATGAAGAGCCGCTCACCGATCTCGGGCGCGGTGTACCCTTGCGCCGTATAGCGCAGGACGTCGCGCTCACGCTCGGTGAGGCGTTCGAAACGCGCGCGGTCCTCGTGCATCGGGTCCTTGCGCTGGTAGCCCTTGGCGAGGATGCGCGCCGCCTCCGCGCGCACGAAGATGTCGCCGCGCGCGACCGTGCGGACGGCCTCGAGCAGCTCCTTGTCGGCGGCCGTCTTGGGGAGGAACCCCGAGGCGCCCGCCTCCAGCATCGGCACGAGGTAGTCCTCCTCGGGGTGCATCGTAAGGATCAGCACCCGCGATGGAATACCCTTCTCGATCAGCATCTTGGTCGCCTGGCCACCGTCGACCTCACCGATGGACAGGTCCATGACGACCACCGTCGGTTTGAGCCGCTGGGCCATCGTCACGGCCTCAGGACCGCTCGCCGCCTCTCCGACGACGAGCATGTCCTTGGCCGTCCCCAAGACCGCCTTCACGCCGGCGCGCACCACGGCGTGGTCATCTGCGAGTATCACTCGAATCAGGTCGTCGCTCATGGATTCCAAGCTCGCTGGATCCGAGGGGCGGTCACATAAGGGAGTAGAGGAAAAATACTACGGGATTCCCCTACGCGCAGCGCTCAGGGGTGCCGCATCACATAACCGCGCGGCACCGTCGGCTTAGGCAGTGCCGGCATGAATCCCACCGCCGGCCCGCCCTGATTCTCGATGCCCATCATCTGCGTCATCATCTTCCACTCGGCCACGCTCACCACGGACGTGGTGTCGTCGCGGTACGCCAGGGCCGCCTCAAGGATCAGTGCCCGCTTGCGGTCGCGCGGCACCGAGGCGTTCGCCAGGATGTCCGAGATGACGTCGTGCATCGAGTGCAGGTTGTCGAAGATGATGGCCAGCGTCGGCCACCGCCGCGTGAACTCCGGGGCGACCGCACCCGTCATCGGCATCACCACCGGGAAGCTGTCCGGGGCGGCCTTGAGCATCTGCCGGAAACGCGCCACGGTCGCGGCCACGCCGGCCTGGCGCTCCTGTACGTTGCGACCGACGACCAGCGGTTCATACAGGCCGACCTGCAGCCAGTGGTATGACCAGATCAGTCCGTTGAACTTCGGGTAGCCCTCGCGGAAGGCGAGCGAGTACGGCATCTCTTGCATGAGCGCCATCGACTTGGGTCGCGCGCTGAACGCCACCTCGGGCCGCGACAGGTAGTAGGCCTCGAGCCGGCGCAGCTCGCGGTCGCGCGTCGCGTCGTCGAGCCGTTCGTCCGCCAGCACGTCATAGACCTGGCGGTGCAGCACGTGCGCCCACTCGAACATCGCCTTGGCCTCAGGGGCGAGCAGCGAGTACATCGGCTCGACCGCCTCTTCCACCAGCGGCAACGCCGGCGGGTTGTTCAGCAGCTTCGTCGTGAGAAATGAGTACTCGTCCTGCTCAAGTATCCGCTGCGCATCGTCGGGGCGCGTCCAGAGCTTCTCGTAGAGGATCGCGTGTCCGTAGTCGAAGGCGTTGAACAGCCGGTCCGCGGCGGGATAGTTGTCGCGAAAGACGAAGTTGTGCTCAGCCGGCAGATAGAACTGCTCGTGCGTCGTGATCCACTGCGCGCGCGCCGGATGCGCCGTGACGGCACCGGCAATGATGGCGGCGAGCGGAGCGACGAGGAAGATCGCAATGCGGTTCATCATCGTGCACGCTCCTGGCCTGCGGCTGATGACTGATGGAAGGCGCGGCTGCCGGGCAGGGCGAAGGCGTACGCGCCACCCATGGTGAAGCCCCATGCCGGGCCGCCGGCGGAAATGCGCCGGTCGACGCCGGCGTCCATGGCAAAGCGCGGTGAGAGCTGCCGCCGGATGCCCGCACCCGCGCGCCATTCCGTGAGGCCATCGTCGATGAGTGATTCGCGCGCCGTCACCTCCGCGCCGACCAACAGCGACCGGAACACGAACGCGTGGTCCGCCGCCAGTCCGGCGAACCAGCGCGCGGCCTCACCGGCAGCGGGATCGTCGGGCTCGAGCGCGTCGCCCGGCGACCACGAGCCGTTCAGGTGCACGCGACCCCACGACAACGTGCGCGTGGCCAGCGCGCGCACTGTGGTCACGGCGCGGCGCGGCGCGAGTGGTCCAGCGCGCAGATGCACGCCGGCCCCGACTGCAAACGATGGCAAGGTCAGCGACTCGACATTGAGCTGGTGCAGCGCCTCGACTTCGACGCCGGCCAGCGCCACAAGCGTGCGCCCCGACGCCGCATCCTCTTCCATCGCGAACGGGAGCGCGAGTTCGACCTGCGTGCGCGGGAGGATGCCCCATGCGAGCTCTGGCGCGATCCCCCAGTGCGTCACGCCGCGCGCCGGACGCTCGAGGCGCAGCGGCGCCGCCTGCAGCTCGAACGCATGCCGCTCGATCACAGAGGCGTCTTCGACCGACAGGGGACGCCCGCGGTCGGTGTTGTAGTAGTCGGTCTGCGCTTGCGCGGGCGAGGCTACGAGAACCAGCGCAACCGCGGGCGCGAGAGTTGTACGAAAGAACCGCATCAATGATACCGGTGGTGGACCAAGAGGTCACGCGAAGAGGATCAGTCACCCATCCGCTGCGCGGAACGGGAGACAAGCGAGGACGACACGCGGCCGATTGGCTCGCCCGTGTCGACGTTAGCTCAACGCGCGACTCTGGGGGGAGGAGGTTCCGGGGCCGGTGCTGCGGCCTCCGCGAGGCGGTCCACCGGCCGATCGACGGGCGCATGCGGAGCCGCCTGCACAGGCTCTATCACCGCGGGCACCGCGACCGCGACCGCCGCACAGCCAGCGGCGTCTGGGCAGTGCACCGGAACCTCTGAGGTGGGTACGGCAGGTTCACGCGGTGGCGCCGGAGGCAGCTCGGGCACGACGACCTGCAGAACTACTGTTTCACGCGGAGCGCGCGGAGCCGGCGGAGGTGATTCGGCGCCAGCGGACATCTCCGCTGGCTCCGCGTCCTCCGCGTGATATTGGAGTTCCGCAATTCCGCCGTGCCCCGCGTGCAATGACAGTTCCGCAGTTCCGCCGTGCTCCGCGCTCCCGCGCATGGCGCACTCCGCGTACTCCCGCACCGGCGCGAACAACAGCGCGAACGCCGCCGCCACTCCCGCCATGCGGCGCGTCCGGATGCGCATCAGCGCTCGACGGAGGCCGAGTAGCCCGCGTCCTGCACCGCGTCAACCAACGCCCCGTCCGTGACGGCACCCGGCTCGATGTTGACCACGGCCTTACCGACGGCCACGCTCTCGACTTCGACGCCCGGCAGCTCGGCAAGTGCGGTGCGCACGGCGGCGATGCAATGACCGCAGCTCATGCCCGAAATGGTGAGTTCCCTGGTTTCCATGGCCGGAAGGTAAATACCCCCCTACCCTATCCGCAAGCCTGCGACGCGTCCAGCGCGTCGCGCACCGCCGCCTCGAGCTTGGATGCCGTGAACGGCTTGCTGAGCAGCGGCGCGGGCAACGCCCGCTCGTCACGCACCGACTCGTGCTCCGTGAAGCCGCTCATGAAGAGGACACGCAGATCGGGCGAACGCTCCGTGAGTTCGTCGGCGAGCCGGCGGCCACCGCCGTCCGGCATCACGACATCCGTCAGCAACAGCCGGATGGCCTCACCATACTCATCGAACTTGGCCGTCGCGTTGACCGGCCCGTCGGCCGTCACGATGTGGTAACCTGCGCGCGTGAGGATCTGCGACACGGCACGCACCACCATGGGTTCATCGTCCACCACGAGAATGAGCCCCGCCTTCCGGGCATCTGCGCCGGACCGGGAGGCGTCGCGCGAGACGTGCGGCGCGGGATCGGGTCCCTCAGATCGATGGGTCACGGCGGGAAGTATCGGATGCACGCGGCCGCGCTTGAGGGGGTCGTTGCAGCGTGACAAGAAGTGACCCGGCTGGGTCTCGAACCCAGGACCTACGGATTAAAAGTCCGTTGCTCTACCAACTGAGCTACCGGGTCTCGCGTTGCGCACCGCGTACGGCTGGGCGACACGGCAACGACGCGCGTAAGTATAACGCGAAACGACGACGGGAGCCCCATGTGCGGAGCCCCCGTCCATCGATCAATCGTGCTCGCGGAGCGCGTGTGCGCCTCCCAATCCCTGCGGCCGCTGCGTCGCGCGCCTCCCGCGGCGGCGTTACGGACGCTTGCCGCGCGGCGGCGTCGGCGTCTCGGGCCGCGTCGGCAGCGGGCGCGTCGTCGCGCCGCCGTTGCGCGGGATCATCGTCGGACGACCCGCGTTCGTCGGCATGTCTGGGCGATCGACGCCTGGGCCTCTCGCCGCATCGCGACCGACGCCCATCGGCATGCGCTCGATCTCGGCGTCGCTGGCGCGCGCCAGCAGGCGGTCCCGCACGCGGGCCAGCGCTTCGTCCGAGGGAAGGCCGCGCTCAACGAGACTGCCGATCACATACAGCGGCACCGCAAGTGACCGGCCGGACGGTGCCGACTTCGCGAGCTCGCTGACGGCGGCACCATCGACACCCTGACGCATCGCTTCGGCACCGGCTTCGATCTCCTCACCGGTCACCGCGCCCGCGCGGCCGGCACGGAACGCGGCACGCGCCGCATCCATGCGCGCCGCATGCGCGTCGATCGCGCGCTCGACATCCGCCGGCGCGATGCCGCGCGCCGCGAACTTGAGCGCGCGATTCTCGAGCGCCTCGGCCGGCAGCTCGCGCGCGCGCGCGTCGGCGATGCGGGCGAGCACACGCTCGGCCACATCAGCCGGCAGCACTTCGCGCAGGCGGTCGGACGGGTCGGCGGCCGGCACCTGCGCCGAGAGGCCGCCGGCAGCGACGAGGAACATGAGCGCGCCGGTAACGCGCGTGAGTCGGGTCATGATGAACATTCAATCACTCCAGTTGGGTTGCCCTTCACCGTGAATGACTACACGTGGCGCTGCGCGCGTCACATTCGCGAGCGTGCGTCAATCGCGAGTGCAATCACGAGCGCGGCGGCGCGTCGATCACGAGCCGGCCCGTGCGTCCGCCGAACTCATCAACCACCACCGGGAGATCCGGAGGCACGACCCACTCGCCCCCGTCCACGCGCACCACGAGCTCGTGCGCGCCCGGCGCTGCGGCGATCACGATGGTCCACCAGCCGTTCTCCGCTGGCGTGAGCGCGACGGGTACCCATGTCGTCGGATCTCCCATGAGGTCGACGGCGCGCGCGTCCGGCGCACGCACCCGAAGCCGCACCCGGTCGCCCGCGAGCCGTTGTGCCTCGAACGCGCGCACGCCGGCCGACACGGCCGCGTGGCGCGCGCGCTCCTCGGCGCGCGTTGTTGGCAGCACGAGGGGCCGACGACCGCCGAGGCGCAGCGCGATCGAAATGAACTGCCCGCTGGGAAACCCCTGCGTAGGGTCCACGGGATACGCCCCCGCGGCGGCGACGAGGGCGATGCGATCGTCAAGCCAAGCCGTGACTCCGACGTCGCCCCATACGCGATCATTGCGGCCGAGCACCGCCCACGCGGCGCCCATGCGCCCACCCAGCGACGCACGCAACTCGAAGCGATCCAAGAGCGGCATCGTCATCGCCACCTGCGCATCGGTGAAGCGCAGCGTGTCCGCGGTGCGCGTGGGTTGCAGCGTGGCGGTGAGGGTCGGCGGGAACGTCGCCGTGCCGCGTCGCGTCGCGCCGAGTTCGGCTTGCTGCACGCCGTTCCACGCGACGCCGTCCCACATGGAACCGGCGCCGAACCCTGCCCACGCGGCGAAGGTGGTACCGGCGCGATGCACGCGGGCCAACGCCATCATCTGCGCGGTGCGTGCGCCATCGGCGTGCACGCTGCCGCCTGCCATGCCGCCAAGTTCGCCCAGCCACCCTGAGCGCGACATCGGCGTGAGCAACGATCCGAGCAGCGTGCCCTGCGAGCTCCAGCGACCTTCATCGGCCAGGGAAAAGGTGCCGCCGAGGCCGGCCAGGGCGCGCGACGTGGAGTAAGTCAGCGTCGGTGAAAGCGTGAGCGCGGACAGCGCCGGCTCATCGGCGTACCGCACGGAAACGGCGCCCGCCGAGAGTGACGATGTGACACGTTGTGCGGCGAGGGCAGCGGGCGCAACAAGCAGAAGCGCGGTCGCGAGAAGGGCAAACCCGCCGCGGCGTACCCTCACACCCCGCGCACGATGTCGCGCCCCACGCGCAGCACGGAGCTCTCCGTGCCGAACTCATCCACGTGCCGCGGCGTCGTCGGGTCGGCCACCCACTGCTCGCCGTCCACGACAAACGCGTACTCGTGGCGGCCCGGCTGGAGAGGCACGGATACGCTCCACACGCCGGCGTCGCCGGTCGGCACCAAACGGGTGGCCTCGCGCGACCAGGAATTGAAGTCACCCACCAGCGCCACGTCATGCGCTTCCGGCGCCACCAGCACGAAGCGCACGAGGTGCACGGTGTCGACCCCCGCGGGCGCCCCGGATGCAGTGGTCGAGGTCGATACCCCGGATGTCGCGGAGACCGCAGCCGCCGTCGCGACGCTCTGCGCGCCGTCGACGCGGCTGAACCAACCCGTCGCGCCGAGCGTGCCGAGCACGATGAGGCCACCAAAGCTCGCCGCGACCGCGAGTGCGCGCAGCGGCGTGAAGCTCAGGCGCAGCGGCGCGACGCTCACCTCCAGCGGTCGCTGCCACGGCCGCGCAGAAGAAATCGTCGGCTCGGCCTGCACCGCGCCCATCACGCGCCGCTCGAACTCCTGATCGAGCACCTCCGGCTCACGCAGCGGCTGCGCGACCTTGCGTGCAAAGACGTCGTCGTCGTGGTTCCTGTCTTGTTCGTCAGTCATGCATCACTCCCTCGAGCTGCTCGCGCAGTTGGTCCACAGCGCGCTTCACGCGCATCTTGAGCGCGGAAACGCCCGCGCCGGTCACTTCGGCCATCTCATCGTAGTTCAGGTCCTCGACGTGCTTGAGCAGGAACGCCTCGCGCATGTCGATCGGCAAGCGCGCAAGCGCACGCTGGATCTCGGCGCGCAGGGCGGGATCCGGTGGCACACGCTCGTCGAGCGTGGCCGCGAGCACCGTCTCGTCGCGCACGAGCTTGCGCTCGCGCGCTGCACTGCGCGTCGCAAACGTCTTGCACTCGTTGATCACGATGCGGTGCAGCCACGCGCCGAACCGCGCCGGATCCTCGCACTTGCCGATGGATCGATACGCCCGCAAAAACACGGACTGCAACACATCCTCGGCATCGTCACGGCTGCCGAGCATGCGAATGGCGAAGCGCGCGTGCCGGTCGCGATACCGGTGCACCAGGCGCGCAAATGCCGCCTGGTCCCCCGCGCGGGTGGCCAGCACCAATGCCTCGTCGGACCGATCCTCCATGCAATGAAGACTACAGGACGGGGGGGCCGCGTCACCAGCCCGGAAGCACAGGCCTTGAGCCTGGGGCAGCGAAACCGGGCCCACCGACGCCATCGCGCGCTCCGGCGCTGGACGCCGGCCCCGCCGCGCGGCACCTTCCGGCCACATGGATCACGCCACGACGCTCGCCAGCACGACCGATCCCATCTCGCAGCTGCTCGTCGGCGCGCTGCTGTTGGCGCTCTTCGCCGTGCTCGCCTTCGACAAGGCGCACCGCGTGCTCGTGGTGCTGGTGGCCGTCTCGGTGCTGTGGGCCGTCACCTACCTCTCGCCATTCCGGCTGCTCACGGTGGAAGGCGCGCTGCGCGCGCTCGACCTCAACGTGCTCCTGCTGCTCGCGGCGATGATGGCGCTCGTGGGGGTGCTCAAGGAGACCGGCGTCTTCGCGTGGGCGGTGGATGGGCTCGTCACGCGCTTCGGCGACCGGCCCGTGCGCGCCGTGACGCTGATCTGGTGGTTCACTGCGATCGCGTCGGCGTTCGTGGACAACGTCACCACGGTCATCTTCGTGGCGCCGATCATTCTGGCCACCATCCGGCGTCTGCGCGCGCCGGCGCTTCCGGCGCTGCTGCCGATGATCATGGCCGCCAACATCGGCGGCACCGCCACGCTCATCGGCGACCCGCCCAACATCATGATCGGCTCCGGAGCCGGCCTGACGTTCCTCGACTTCCTGATGGAGCTCACGATCCCGGTCGCCGTGATGATGTGCGGCCTGCACTGGTGGGGCGCGCGACGCCTGCGCGCGCTCATGCCTGACGTTCCCCTCACCACCGACGCGGTCGAGGACGCCGTGATCACCGACATCGGCCTGCTGCGCTGGATGGGCGTGATCAGCGCGGGCGTGCTGGTGGGCTTCCTCACGCACGGCGCCACGGGCATGCCCGCGGCGGTGCCCGCCGTGCTCGGCGCCGCCGCGGCGCTCATCGTGCAGGACGTGCGCTACCTGCGTACGCACCGGCCATCGCACGAGGAGCGCCAGCACGGGATCCTGCACGTCCTCGAGCGTGAGATCGAATGGCCCACGCTGACCTTCTTTGCGTTCCTGTTCATTCTGGTCGGCGCGGCAGTGCAGACGGGCCTCATCGCGACGGTGGCGGGTTCACTGCAGGCCGCGATCTTCGCAGGGCGCGAGGCCTTCGGCTTGGGCGAGGCGGGCACCTTGCTCTTCGCCGCGCTGCTCGTGCTCTGGGTGGCTGGCCTGCTATCGTCGCTGATGGATAACATCCCGTTCGTGGCCGTGAGCATTCCCATCATCGCGGCACTGGTCGTCGCGCTGCCGGGCGACGCGCGCGTGCTGTGGTGGGCGCTGTCGCTGGGCGCATGCTTGGGCGGCAACGGCAGCCCGATCGGCGCCTCGGCCAACGTAACGACGATCGGCCTGGCCGAGCGCGAGGGAATGCGCATCCGCTTTGGGGAGTTCGTCGCCACGGGCGCGCGCGTCACCGCGTTCACGCTGTGTGTGTCAACGCTGTTCCTCGCGGGCTACGTGTTCCTGGGCTCGTCGCAGGTCGCCTGGCTGGGCGGCGGCGTGCTGGCCGTGATCGCGCTGGTGGCGTTCGTTCGGCGGCGTTAGCTGAGTTCGAGCTGCCCGCCCAGCGCGGTGCGGCAGAAACTCACGCGGTGGTGGCGCGTGAGTCCCGCCGCGCGCAGCGCGTCGAGGTGCGCCGGCGTCCCGTAGCCGACATTCGTGTGCCACGCATAGACGGGATAACGCGGCGCCAGGTTGGTCATCAAGCGGTCGCGCACGACCTTGGCGACGATGCTCGCGCACGCGATGCTGTAGCAGCGACCGTCGCCGCCGACGATGGCGTGGTGCGGCACGCCCAGTGACCGGATCGGCTTGCCATCGACGAGCACTTGGTCCGGCGTGACGCCGAGGCGGCCGATGGCGCGCGACATGGCGCGCGCGGTGGCCTGGTAGATGTTCCAGCGGGCGATTTCACCGACGGAGGACGCAGCCACCGAGAGCGCCACAGCCTCCTCGCGGATGCGCACGGCAAGCCGCTCACGTTCGTCCGGCGCGAGTTCCTTCGAGTCGGTGACGCCGCGGATCGCGCGGCGGTCGGTGGGCATGATCACCGCACAAACAACGACGGGGCCCGCGAGGGGGCCCCGTCCGACTTCATCCACACCGGCGATGCGCAGCGCACCAGCGGCACGCAGCGAACGCTCGAATGCGCTCCAGCCGCCGGCCATGGTCTCTCGCGCGCCCGATCAGCCCTGCTCGGCCTCGCCCGTCGTCGGCACCTGCACGCGCACCTTCTTCTCGGCGATGCGCGCGGCCTTACCGGTCACGCCGCGGAGGTAGTACAGCTTGGCGCGACGCACGCGGCCACGGCGCACGACCTTGATCTCGCCCAGCATCGGCGAGTGCAGCGGGAAAATGCGCTCGACACCGACGCCGTTGGAGATCTTGCGCACGGCGAACGTCGCACCGACTCCGGCGCCGCGACGCGCGATGCACACACCCTCGAACGCCTGCAGGCGCTCCTTCTCGCCCTCCTTGACGCGCACGCCCACGCGCAGCGTATCGCCGGCGCGGAAATCGGGAACCTGCTTCAGGTATTCCTTCTGGGTCTCGGAGAACGGATGCATATGCGGCTCTGGGCGCTGAAACGGCCCGATCGGGGTGGTCGTGATGAGCCTTCTAACCTACTGGGAATGCGGACGTTGTGCAATGGCCCTACTACGATGCGTGGGGGGATGCGAGGTGCCCTACGGTACGGGTTGCGGGGTGGGGGCAGGATGCGTGATTCCGCATCACGCATCCCGCATCACGAGGCACGATCAGTAGTTCCTCGCATCCCTACCCACCCCCCGCAACCCGTACCGCCCGTGCAACCCGCATCCCCCCCCGCATCGCCGTTCTCAGCGGGCGTCGCGTTCCCTCGTAAGCCGGTCCCCTTCCTCGAGGCGCCATTTCTCGATGGCCGCATGATTCCCCGACAGCAGCACGTCCGGCACGCCGTGCCCGCGGTACTCCGGCGGCCGCGTGTAGCTCGGCGCCGAGAGGCCGCGGCCGAAGAATGAGTCCGTGCGCGCGCTGTCGATGTCGCTCATCGCGCCGGGCAGCAGGCGCACGACGGAATCGACCACGGCCAGGGCGGCCGGCTCGCCGCCCGAGAGCACGAAATCGCCCAGCGAGAGTTCCTCGGTCGCCAAATGGTCGGCGACGCGCTGGTCGACGTCCTTGTAATGGCCGCAGAGCAGCGTGAGCTCGCTGCCAGCCGCGTAGCGCTCGGCGTCGGCGTGTGTGAAGACCTTGCCGCGCGGTGAGAGTAGCACGATCGGCGACGTCGCACCGATCGACTCCACCGCCTCGAAGAACGGCTGCGGCTTCATCACCATACCCGCGCCGCCGCCATACGGGGCGTCGTCCACCGTGCGATGCCTGTCGTGCGTGAAGTCGCGCAGGTCCACGCAGTGGTACGCGACCAATCCCGCCTCGGCGGCGCGCTTGGGGATGCTCAAGCCAAGCGGGCCCGCGAAGAAATCGGGGAAGATCGAGACAATGTTGATCTTGAGCATCAGGTCAACAGCCCGTCGGGCGGCCGCACCACGATGCGGCGCGCCTCGCGGTCCACTTCCTCCACGAATTCGTCGATGAACGGCAGGCGCGCCGTGCTGCCCGCGTGCCGAAACTCGAGCAGCAGTCCCTGCGGCAGTTCGTAGAACTCGACGACCTCGCCGAGTTCGTCCTGCGAGTCGGCGTCCACCATCATCATGCCGATGAGTTCGTGCGCGAAGACCTCGCCCTCTTCCGGCTCCGAGAGCTCGTCCAGCGGCACCATCAAGTGCCGGCCGTTCCAGCGCTCGGCCTCGTTGCGGTCCGTGATCGAGTCGAAGGTGACGAGCCAACCCTCTTTGAACGGGCGCAGCCCGGTCACGGTGAGTGCGCGCGGCGCGCGCGCGCGCGGGTCCAGCCAGAGTTCGCCCTCGTGCGTGCCCTGAAAGACACGACGGCCGGGCGCGAAGATCGCGTCCGGCTCGTCGGTCAGGGCCTCAACCACCAGTTCACCGCGCACACCGTGCGGACGGCGCACGCGGCCCACGCTCGCGCATTCTGGGAGCGTCACTGGGGTCTGCTACGATTGCACGGAGGGCGTCATGCGGACGCTTACTCCGTCTCCTTCACCGGCACGGCGTTGGCCGCGAGCTTCGTCGCGAGACGCGCTTCGTGGCGCGCCTTGAGGACGCCGGCCTTGCGCAGCAGCGAGCGGACCGTGTCCGACGGCTGCGCGCCCTGGTCCAGCCAGTAGTTGGCGCGCTCGGCGTTGAGCGAGAGCGCCTGCTCACCCGTGCGCGGGGCGTACTGCCCGAGGATCTCCAAAAACTTGCCGTCGCGCGGCGAACGGCCATCGGCGACGACGATGCGGTACGTGGGGGCCTTCTTGCGGCCCTGGCGACGGAGGCGAATACGAACGGCCATGCGGGGATCCTCTGCGATCGGGTTCTGTCCTGCGACCTGCCACCTGGCTCATCGCGCGTCCGGCGTTTCCGGGGCGCACCAGGCTTGCTGCCACTGCTGCGGACGGGAAGATAACCCATCCGCGCTCAATCTAGATGGTGAAGCGGCTCACGGAATCGCGCCGCATCACCGTCGGGCGCTCATGCGCTTCATCATCTTCTGCATCTCACGGAACTGCTCCAGCAGGCGGTTGACCTCGCTCACCGGCCGACCCGACCCCTTGGCCACGCGCGCGCGGCGCGTGCCGTTGATCAGCCCGGGGTTCGAGCGCTCCTCCTTGGTCATCGACAACACGATGGCCTCGAGGTGCTTGATGCGCTTCGGATCCGCCTGCTTGGCCTGCTTGAGCATCTTCGTGTTGACGCCCGGGATCATCTTCAGCAGGCCTTCCATCGGTCCCATCTTCTGCATCTGCTTCATCGCACCCAGGAAGTCCTGCAGGTCCATACCCTGTTTGCGCACCTTCTTTTCGAGACGCTTCGCTTCATCCGCGTCGAATGTCTCCTGCGCCTTCTCGACGAGCGTAAGCACGTCGCCCTGCTGGAGGATCCGGCCGGCCATGCGGTCCGGGTGGAACTCCTCGAGCGCGTCCGTCTTCTCGCCCACGCCGATGTACTTGATCGGCTTCTTCGTGATGCCATAGATCGAGAGCGCCGCACCACCGCGTGCGTCGCCGTCCATCTTCGTGAGGATCACGCCGGTGACACCGAGTGCATCGTTGAAGCCCTGCGCGATCTTCACGGCGTCCTGCCCGGTCATGCCATCGGCGACCAGCAGGATCTCGTCGGGCTTCACCGCGTCCTTCACGCGGCGCAGCTCGTCCATCATCTCCTCGTCGATCTGCAGCCGGCCCGCGGTGTCGACGATGACAACGCGGTCGCGCTCCTTGCGCGCCTGTTCCACGCCCGCGCGCGCGATCTTCACGACGTCGGTGGTCGACCGGTCGGCATACACCGGCACGCTGATGTCGCGGCCGAGCGTTTCCAACTGGTCGATCGCGGCGGGCCGGTACACGTCGCCGGCGATGAGCCGCGTGGCGCGTCCTTCCGCCTTGAGCCGCCGCGCCAGCTTGGCCGCGGTGGTCGTCTTACCCGAGCCCTGCAGCCCGACCATCATCACGACGGTCGGCGGCACCGACGAGAGCTTGAGGCCTTCCTTGCGCTCGCCGAGCATGACGGTGAGCTCGTCGTAGACGATCTTCACCAGTTGCTGGGCGGGCGAGACGGCCTTGAGCTGGGCGATCCCGACTGCACGCTTCTCGACGCGTTCAAGGAACTCGCGCGTGAGCTGGAAGCTGACGTCGGCCTCAAGCAGGACGCGGCGCACCTCGCGCAGGCCTTCCTTGATGTCGGCTTCGGTCAGGACGCCACGGCCGCGCAGTTTCGCGAACGTGGCTTCGAGCTTTTCGGAGAGTTCGGCGAACATAGAGCCTTAAAGCATAACGAGTTGTGGGCGCCCTTCCAAGCTGGCTAGCGAGCGTTCTAGCGTGCGTTCTGGCTCGACCGGTCGGCAGGCTCCTTCGTTTGCTCTGTTAAGGCACCTCAAATGAGGTCGATACGAACACCGCCGCAGAGTCCAGCACCCAAGCGGGGACGGCGAACCGGTAGGAGCCAGGGCCTGCGGTCGTCGGGACGCCCAGAAGGACATCGAAGATTTCACCAGGGCCGACCCTCACCACGTACGCTGGACAACCCTCTGCGTGGAAACTCGGCACCGTCACCCAGTCGTCGATGTCAGGCGAAAACCTTTGCACGTCGTACCAGCCACAGCCGAAGGGCGAGAAGGACACCACGGTGTCCAAACCGTTGATCAGCTGTGCCTGCACGTGCGAACCAGCGGAAGCACTGGACTCCGTCACCGTGATCGCGAACTCGGGTCGCCCCTCAAACGGATCCGCAACGACTTCCAGCACTGGTGCCGGAACATCAGCAACTGGCCCCCTTTCCTGGCCGTCCACTCGGCTGACCCCGAAGCTGAGTGAATAGACCCCCGGTGCAAGTCCACCGGTGATATCCACGACCGCTTCAACTCCTATGAGCCCGGGAGGGACGAGGAGCGGCTCCTTTGCGCAGAGCTGCATCGACGGGAGGAGCGCCCAAGCGCGGTCTCCGAAGATGTCGCCCGTGCCCGGACAGACACCCACGGCGAGAGTGGCCGTCGAGGTGTTCACAAAGCGAAAGGATATGGTGTATCCCTCGAGCACCGAACTCACGCCAGTAGAGATCATGAGTTCCCCGGGCCGGGCCGCTGCAGGGCTTGTCGGGGAGTCAGAACAGGCAGCGAGAATAATGACGAAGACCAGGCGCTTCATTTTGCCTCCGAGACGCCGGTGGGCTGTACGGTGAATGCGTTCGATGCGGCCACGGTGAGTTCGTCCGATCCGGCCGCAAAGTGCGGGAAGGTGATGCGGTATTGGCCCGGGGCGCCTGCTTCCGGGAGCCGGAGCGACTCTTCGTAAATCGATCGCGCGGGGATGCTGAGCGGTGCCCTGGCGGCGCAGCCGAAGATGCCGTTGTCCAGCGTCGTCCACGTGCCAGCGTCCAGGCGCTCCACGTCGAGTTGCCAGCAGGCGTGCGCTGCGGTGACGCGTGTGTCTGCCCCGTTGAGGATGCGCACCTCAACGACGCTGCCAACACGGACCGCTTCGGTGGGCCCTTCGACTACGACCTCTGTGATGCCATCCAGCGGGTCGTCGACCGGCTGCATGGGCGCCGCATTCGGGTTGCATGCCAAGACGGCCACGAGCAAGCCGATGACGCTGTTTCGTGCGATCACTGCACGCTCTCCGCGGTACAAGGCGAAGCGAATTGCTCGGAACGGGCTCCCCCCAAGAACTACCCGTCGGGCCGGCGAAGCGTAACTCCGCGGCCGCCGGTCGCGCGAAAGCAAGCAAGCCGCGTACATTTAACCGCGTGAACGAGAACCGGGACTCGTCCAACCCCATGAGTGTGGCGCTGCCGGCCGACCTGCCGCTGCTGGCGCTGCGTTCCACGATTGTCTTCCCCGGTGGGCGCATCGCGGTGCAGGTCGCCAGCGCGGCCAATCTCGCGCTCCTCGCGGCGCATGCGGGCGAGGACTCGGCGGTGCCGGTCATCTGCATGATCGAACCGGACGAACGCGATGGCGAAAATACACCGCTGCGCGCAGAGGGCCGCATCGGTGTGCTGGCGCGCGTGTCGGACCGCCGCACGATCGACAAGGGCATGCTGCAGGTCACGCTCGACGGCATCTGCCGCGTGCGCGTATCCAAGGCCTCGCGCGACGCAGTCGCCGGCTACGCGTTTGCGCGCGCGGAGGCGGTCGCTGAGTCGTCGCCCAACGGCGAGGTCACGCGTTCGCTCATGAATCGCCTGGCGCTCGCCGCCGAACAGCGCGTGGAGCGCGACACCGCCTTCCCTGCCGAGCTGCCCGCGCTGCTGCGACGTGAGGCGCGCGATCCGTCGCGCTTCGCAGACCTGGCCGCCGCGCGCGGCGCGTTGCGACCCGCGGAGAAAGACGAGGCCGTGCAGCGCGTCGATGTGCTCGAGCGTCTGGAGTTCCTGGCCGAGCGCTGGGAGCGCGAAGCCGCCAAGGCGAAGGTCAACGAGGAAGTGCGCCAAGAGACCGAGCGGCGCATCGATAAGCATCACCGCGAGTTCTTCCTGCGGCAGCAGCTGCAGGCGATCAAGTCGGAGCTGGGCGAGGCCGACGCCGGTGAGGGCGAGATCACGGATCTGCGTCGCCGGCTCGAGGAAGCACGGCTGCCGGAGTCGGTGGCCGCTGACGCGCGCCGCGAACTGGAGCGCCTGCGCGCGCTCTCGACCGCGTCGAGTGAGCACCAGGTACTGCGCAACTATCTCGAGTGGCTGCTCGCGTTGCCGTGGCATGCGCGCTCCGGCGACGAGCGCATCACGCTTGAGAAAGTCGAGGCGGCGCTCGATGGGCGGCACTACGGGCTCGTCGAGGCCAAGGAGCGAATCCTCGAGCATCTCGCCGTGCGCCAACTGCGCGGCGAATCGAATCGCGGCAACGACCCGCACGGCGCGATCCTCTGCTTCGTCGGCCCGCCGGGCACCGGCAAGACGTCGCTGGGCGAGGCGATCGCCGCCAGCATCGGCCGTGCGTTCCATCGCATCTCGGTGGGTGGCGTGCGCGACGAAGCCGAGATCCGCGGGCATCGGCGCACGTACGTGGGATCGTTGCCGGGCCTCGTGGTGCAGGCACTGCGGCGCGTGCAGGTGAACGACCCCGTGCTCATGATCGACGAGATCGACAAGATGACTGCCGGCGGTCCCCATGGGGACCCGACCGCCGCGATGCTCGAGGTGCTCGACCCATCGCAGAACTCGTCCTTCACGGACCACTATCTCAACGTGCCGTTCGACCTGTCGTCGGTGCTGTTCATCTGCACGGCGAACAACCTGTTCGACATCCCGCCCGCGCTGCGCGACCGGCTGGAAGTGATCCGCATCGCGGGCTACACGGTTGAGGAGAAGGTCGAGATCGCGTGGCGCTACCTGCTGCCGCGCCTGTTCGACGAGCACGGCATCACCGACCACGACCTGCAGTTCACCGACGAGGCGCTGTCGCACATCGCCAACCGCTATGCGCGCGAGGCCGGGCTGCGCACGTTCGAGCGGCACATCTCCTCGCTCATGCGCAAGCGCGCGCGCCGCAAGGCCGACGGTGAGCGCGGCGCGTGGATCGTGGACCAGCCGCGTATCGAGGACGCCCTCGGCCCGCCGCGCTGGGCGCCCGAGGCGGCCGAACAGGAGCCCGAGGTCGGCACGGTCACGGGTCTCGCGTGGACGTCGAGCGGCGGTGAGCTCATGACGATCGAGGCCTTGCTGATGCCGGGCACCGGCAAGCTCACGGTGACGGGCCAACTCGGCGACGTGATGCGTGAGTCGGTCGACGCCGCGTGCTCGTACGTGCGCTCACGCGCGCGGGTGCTGCGCGTCGCCGACCCCGAGATGCGCTCGAGCGACCTGCACGTGCACTTCCCGGCGGGCTCCGTGCCCAAGGACGGCCCGAGCGCGGGCGTCGCCGTGACGCTGGCGATCGCGAGTGTGATGAGCCGCCGGCCCGTGCGTCGCGACGTCGCGGTCACGGGCGAGGTCACGCTGCGCGGCCGCGTGCTGGAGATTGGTGGGCTCAAGGAGAAGGTGCTGGCTGCGTACCGCGCGGGGCTGCGACATATCGTGTTGCCCAAGGCCAACGAGAAGGACCTGCGCGACATTCCGGCGGAGGTGCGCGCGGCGGTCACGTTCCAGCCCGTGAGCAGCATGGACGAAGTCGTGAGCGCGATGCTGTTGCCGGCGCGCCCGCACCAGTTCGCGCAGGACCTGCCGTTGTTCGACGAGGTCTCGCGCTCGGCGGCGGATGCCCCGCGCGCGGAGGGATAGCGTGGCCGGCGTGCGCCCGTGGGTCGTACGCAGTTCCCCACGGCACGGGCGCGGCGTGTTCGCCATTGCGGTGATCCCGTCCGGCACGGCGATTATCGAGTACACGGGCGAAGTGATTTCCGAGGCCGAGGGCGAGCGCCGCTATCCGACCGCGCCCGACGGCAGTGAGGAACCGGAGCACACGTATCTGCTCACGCTCGACGCCGAGCGCGTGATCGACGCCAATGTGGGCGGCAACGAGGCGCGCTTCATCAACCATTCGTGTGAACCGAACTGCGAGCCGATCGCGTATGAAGGACATATGTGGATCGTCGCCGTGCGGGACATACAGCCGGGCGAGGAACTCGCCTACGACTACGCCATCGAACTCGACGAGCGGCACACGCCCGCGCTCAAGCGGCGGTTCCCGTGCGCGTGCGGCGCGCGGACGTGCCGCGGGTCGATTCTCAAGCCCAAGCGGCAGCAACTGCACGCGCGCGTGCGGCGCGCGATCGCGCGTTGGGAGCGCGAGGGTCCGCCGGCCAACGTGATCGCGCTCGCGCGTTCGGCCGCCCCGGGAGGACGGCGTTCCCGGACGACGGCACCTCGCCGATGAATCCGGTGCTGCAGGAGTTGCTGCTCAACGTCCTCGTCGGCACGCTCGCCGGCGGCATCACGAACGCGGTCGCGGTCTGGATGTTGTTCCATCCGTACGAGAAGACGTACGGGTTCCACGGCGCGATCCCGAAGAACAAGGCGCGACTCGCCAAGAGCATCGGCCGCACGGTGGGCGAGAAGCTGCTGACGCCGGCCGACCTGCTCGACGAGCTCTCGCGCGCCGGCTTCCGCGAGACGCTCAACGCCAAGCTCGCCGAGTTCATCGGCTCGGCGCTCGAGCAGGAGCGCGGGTCGCTACGGTCTTTGCTGCCCGCACCGTTGCTCGCCGAGGTCGAGAAGTCACTGAGTGACTTGGGACCGGCCGTGGGCGAAAACGTCGCCCGCTACACGGCCACTCCCGAGTTCGAGGAACGTGTGCGCGCCGCGGTGACACGACTGCGCAACGAGGTCGGCGGCATGACGGTGGGCCAACTGCTCACGCCCGAGCGGCGCGCCGACCTCGCGTCGCAGGCGGCGATCCTCGCCACGGAACTCATCGAAGAGACGCGCGACGACGAGGACCGCTCGGCGACGGCGCGCATCGGCGACCTGCTGCTGCGCATGGCGGGGACCGAGCGCACACGCGGCTTTGTCGAGCGCACGGTTGCCGACGCGCTCGGCCGCGCCGAGCACCGGCGCTGGAGTGACGTGCTCGACGCCATCGGCGAGCAGTCGATCGTGAACTGGCTCATCGACGCCGCCCGCTCCGAGCGCGCGACGGCGCTCGCCGCCGAGGCCGCGTCCAAGGGTGCGACGGCGCTGCTCGACAAGCCGATCGGTCGGCCGGGCCGGTTCCTGCCGGCGGATGCGTCGGTGCGACTGGCGACCTTTGCCGGCCCGGCTCTATGGCAATGGATGGAGGCGCAGCTGCCTCGGCTCGTAGAGCAGCTCGACATCCAGGCGATGGTGGAGCGAAAGGTGCTTGGGTTCAGCACGGCGCGCATTGAGGAGATCATCCGTAATGTCACGGAGCGGGAGCTGCGGTTGATCGTGCGGTTGGGGTACTTACTCGGCGCCGTAATCGGGTTGATCACGTTTGGGGTCGGGAGGATCGTGTAGCAGCAGCCGGAGCGCATCACCGCGCGCACGAGGTTAGATTTCACGTCTCAGCGTCCCGGGTCGCGAGTGGGAGGGTCTTTCCCCCGCCCCGCGGGCACCGGCTCCGGCGGTCCCTTTTGCGGCCGCGGAGCCCCTTTTTTCATTGCTGCCCGCGACACGCCGTGTCGCCGCACCGCGCACGAGGATTCCCACGTGGCCCTGCGGAACCAAGTTCAGCTGATCGCCTATCCGGACCGTATGGGCGGGAGCCTCTCGGCACTCGCCGATATCATGGATGCGCACCTCGCCAAGGCCGTCGGCGGCGTGCACATCCTGCCCATGTATCCGTCCAACGCGGATGGCGGATTCTCGCCGCTCACCCACAAGGAAGTCGATCCGGCGTACGGCTCGTGGGCGGATGTGGAGCGCATCTCGACCAAATATGACCTCTGCGCCGACCTGACGATCAACCACATCTCCGACGAATCCGCGGAGTTCAAGGATTTCGTCGCGAACGGCATGAAGTCCGAGTATGCGGACCTCTTCGTGCACGTCGACCAGTTGGGCGAGATCTCGCCGGACGACCTCGCGAAGATCCACATCCGCAAGGAGAAGGAGCCGTTTCGCGAGGTGACGTTCGCCGACGGCAGCACGGGCCGCGTGTGGACGACGTTCACCGAGAAGCAGATCGACCTGAACTACAACTCGCCGCGCACCTACGCGTTGATGGAGGACTACATCACGTTCCTCACGGCGCGCGGCGTCAAGCTGTTCCGGCTCGACGCATTCGGTTACACCACCAAGCGGATCGGCACGAGCTGCTTCCTCGTGGAGCCGGACGTCTACGAGATCCTGCGCTGGGTGCACGGCGTGGCCGCCGAGCACGGCGCCGATACGCTGCCGGAGGTGCACGACCACTCGAGTTTCCAATACGCCATCGCCTTGCATGGCATGCGCCCGTACGGGTTCGCGCTTCCGCCGCTGGTGCTGCATGCGCTGCTCGACGCGGACAGCCGATACCTCAAGCAGTGGCTCCGGATGTGCCCGCGCAACCAAGTGTCGGTGCTCGACACGCATGACGGCATCTGCATCCCCGACGTGGAGGGTGTGCTGCCGCACGGCGAGATCCAGGATCTCATCAACAACGTCTCGCGGCGCTCGGCGGACCCCATCCTGCGGCGCTCCGCGGCCAACGTGCACAGCGTGGGCGCGGTGTATCAGCTCACCTGCACGTTCTACGACGCGCTGCACCAGAACGACGACGCCTACGTGGCCGCGCGCGCCATCCAGCTCTTCGCGCCGGGCATCCCGCAGGTGTACTACGTCGGCTGGCTTGCCGGCACGAACGACGTCGAGCGGGCCGAGCAAACAGGCGACCCACGCGAGATCAACCGACAGCACTACACGCGCGAGCAGGTGGACGCCGCGGTGAAGCAGCCGGTGGTGCGTCGCATCACGCGACTGATGGAGTTCCGCTCCACCTACCCCGCGTTCAACGGGCGCTTCGCCCTGATGTACTCCAACGACAGCAGCGTGGGCATGAGTTGGCGCCACGGCGAGCATTGGTGCGAGCTGTTCGTGGACCTGAACTTCAAGAAGGCGACGGTGCGGTACGCGGATCCGCGGACCGACCGGACCCTCACGATCAAGTGTTGATGGTGCAGCACGTATAGGAGCGCTACATGAAGGTGCCCGACCCGAAGGATCCCGACGTGCGGGTATTGGCCACGGATCTCGATGGCACATTCCTCGGAGGCAGCGCCGCCGCGCGCGCGGCGCTCACCGCCCACTTCCGCGACGACCCGTCGCGCCGGCTGGTCTTCGTGACCGGCCGTTCGAGCCGCAGCGTGGGGCAGATGGTGGCCGACGGCGTCTTGCCTGAACCCGACGCGATGATCTGCGACGTCGGCACGTGGGTGGCACACGGCGACGGCACCCCGTACGATGGCGGCGTGATGGACGACATCCGCGCCACATGGGACGACCGTGCGCAGCGCGTGCAGGAGGCCTTCGCCGGATTGCAGGGCCTGCGACTGCAGGAGTACTTCGGGCCGCACCGCGTCTCGTACTACTACGACACGCCGGACGTCCTCCCCGAGGCGCACGCGCGCGCCGCCGCGCTCGGCTGCGACGGCCTCGTCTCCGACAATCGGTTCTTCGATGTCCTGCCGCGTGGCGTCAACAAGGGCGCCACCCTGCACCGCATGGCGCGCGACTGGCAGATGAGCGACCACGAGGTCCTCGTCGCGGGCGACACCCTGAACGACCTCTCCATGCTCACGGCCGGGTTCCCGGCGGTCGTGGTCGGCGGCGCGGAGCCGGCACTGCTGGAGCAACTCCCCGAGAGCGATCGCATCGTGCGCGCATCGGCGCCCGGCTGCGACGGGATCATTGAAGCACTCGCGCGTTTCGGCGTGGAGGTCGCATATGTCTGAGCTCGTCGTCGTATACCATCGGCAGCCGTTCGAGCGCGCCATCGTGGATGGCAAGGAAATCCTGCGCAGCCACCGCAGCCCCAACGGGATCGTCCCGACGCTGCGCGGGTTCTTTCGCTACTTCGACCGCGGCACCTGGGTGGCATGGACCGAGGTGCCCAAGGAGAAGGCCGGCAAGGTGATCTCGCGCGAGCCGATCGCGTTCGCCGGGGAGACCTATGACGTCGCGCAGCTCGGCCTCACCGCCGAGCAGGTGAACTCGTTTTACAAGGTCACGTCCAAGGCCGCGCTGTGGCCGATCCTGCACAGCTTCATCGACAAGTTCGATTACGATGCCGCCGACTGGGCCACGTTCCGCGAAGTGAACCAGATCTTCGCCGACGCCACGTGCGAGGTCGCGAGCGAGGGCGCGGTGGTGTGGGTGCATGACTACAACCTCTGGCTCGTGCCCAAGCTGATCCGCGAGAAGCGGCCGGACCTCATGATCGCGTTCTTTCACCATACGCCGTTCCCGAGCAGCGACATCTTCGGCGTGCTTCCGTGGCGGACGGAGATCACCGAGAGCTTGCTCTGCTGCGACCGTGTGGGATTCCACATCCCGCGCTACGCCGAAAACTTCGGGTCGGTGGCGCGCGCGTTCGGCGGCGCGGAGACGGCGCGCCGCTATCCCGTGTCCGAGCGCCTGCGGCCGGAAGGCTGGGCCCTCCAGGAGAGCACCTGCATCGACGAGCTCAAGTGGGGCGACCGGCGGATCCAGGTTGACGTCGTGCCGCTCGGCGTGAACGTGGAACAGATCGTGGAGACGGTGAACACCGATGCGGCCAAGGCGCGCGCGAAGGAGATTCGCGACCAGGTGGACGCCGACATCATGCTCTTCTCGGTCAGTCGCGTGGACTACACCAAGGGCACCGTGGAGATGCTCGATGCGTTCGCGCGCCTGCTGGAGCGGCGCCCCAATCTGATCGGCCGCATCAAGCTGTACGTCGTGTGCGTGGCGCCGGCACCGGGCATGAAGGTGTACGACGACATCCAAGCGGACATCGAGCGCCGCGTCGGCAGCATCAACGGCATGTTCTCCAAGCTTGGCTGGACGCCGGTGGTGCTCTTCTCGACACCGCTGCAGTTCACGGAACTCATGAGCTGGTACATGGCGGCCGACATCTGCTGGACGACACCGCTGCGCGACGGACTGAACCTCGTGGCCAAGGAGTTCATCACCGCCAAGCAGGGGAAGGATGGGCGCCTCATCCTGTCCGAGTTCACAGGGGCCGCCGTGGAACTGGAGGCGGCGATCCTCGTGCACCCGTATTCGGCGCGCAGCATGGACGCGGCCATCAACACCGCGCTCGACATGCCGAAGGACGAGGAGGTCGAGCGCATGCGGCGGCTCTGGGCGAGCACGCGCGAGCGCGACCTCGCATGGTGGACACGTGAGATGCTGGGGCGATTCGGCGTGGAGAGCTGAGGCCGGCCCAGACGAACGCGCTGATGCGTCCGGGACGTCGTCGATTAGCTTTCCCGCCCATGAAGATCTATTCCTGGAACGTGAACGGCCTGCGCGCCGTGCTCAAGAAGGGCGACTTCCAGTCCTTCATCGCCGCCCACAAGCCAGACATCCTCTGCCTGCAGGAGACCAAGGCGGCACAGTCGCAGGTGGAGATCGACCTGCCCGACTATCACGAGTACTGGAACTCCGCGTCCAAGAAGGGCTACTCGGGCACGGCGATCTTCAGCCGAACGAAGCCGCTGTCGGTGAAGAACGGCTTTCCGAAGGCCTTGGCCAAGCGCTTCGAGCTCACCGACGCGGACGGACGCGACAGCACCGACGAGGGACGCGTCATCACGGCGGAGTTCAAGGCGTTCTACGTGGTCACCGTGTACACGCCGAATGCCAAGGACGACCTGAGCCGGCTGCCGCTGCGGCTCAAGCATTGGGACCCGGCGTTTCTCGCGTATTGCAAGCAGCTGGAGAAGAAGAAGCCGGTCATCTTCTGCGGCGACCTCAACGTGGCGCACACCGAGCTGGATCTGGCGAATCCGAAGTCGAACAAGGGACGCAAGGGCTTCACGGTCGAGGAGCGCGAGGGGTTCCAGAATTTCCTTGACGCCGGCTTCGTCGATACCCTGCGGCTGTTCCGCGAGGGCAACGGGCACTACACGTGGTGGAGTCACTTCGCGAATGCGCGCGCACGGAACGTCGGTTGGCGGATCGACTACGTGCTCGTGTCGGCAGCGCTGCGCAAGAAGGTGAAGGCCGCCGACATCCACGTGGACGTGATGGGCAGTGATCACTGCCCGGTCAGCATCACCCTTCGCTGAGTCCCCGCTCCGCCTCGTCCGCCTCGTCCGCCGCCTCCGCGTCCACAGCAGCCCGCAACGCCGCCTGCACCGCACGCATCGCCTCGACGTCCACGGTCGGCACGACCTCCACGCGCAACGGCTTGATCACGGCGCTGAACTCCGGGACGTCCGTAAACGCTCCATCGTCGGCCAACGCGAACGCCCCGCCAAGCAGCAGGACAACGCCGGCCACGGCCGCTCCCGCGCGCCACCGCTTCGCGGTCGGCATCGCCGTGGCGTTCGCCAGATGCGCCGCGACGACGGCCACGAGCACCCCAAGGTTCAGGACCGTCGTGAGTACCGTCAGCGACTCGACCGCGGGCATCAGGAACAGCACCCAGTTCACCACAAGCCCGAGCATGCCGCTCACGAACATCGCCGCCGCCGCGATGGAGAAATGCGCGACGAACCGCGGACGGTGAATCACCACCCGGGCCACCACGGCCCATACGCCGGCCCACATGGCGCTCAGCGCGGCGAGTCCCACCACCGCCCCCACGGCGAGATTCGCGCCCGTGCGGTCGGTGCTCGCGAGCCACGCCTGAACCCCGATGAGGGCGAACACCGCGAAGCTGAACACGAGGCGCACGTCCGCACGCTGGTGCCAGCGCAGCGGTCCTTCCGCCCCGGCGGGGACGTGCAACGGCAGCGCGGCCGGAACGGACTCCGACTCATCGCGGAACCGCAGGCGCGTCCGTCCGAGCGTGACCTCGGCGCCGGACCGGAGCCTGATCACCTGCGCGCCGTGCAAGTCGCCGGCCTGCACGCCATTGAGACTGCCCAGATCCTCGATGAGCAGCGTCCCGTCGGACCCTTCCTCCTCCGCCACGAGCCGCGCATGCCGTGCGTCCACGTGCGGATCATCGAGCACGAGCGCGTTGTCGAGCGCGCGTCCCAGCGTGAACGGCAGGGCGTCCACCCGCGCGCGCGACACCACCGCGCCCGTGCGCGGATGCAGGACTTCAACGACCATCGTCACGGCCACCTCCCACTGCGTCTGCCACGCATGCCGCATCGCACCACTGGACGAGCTCCATGTAGCGCTGCGTCAACCGCTCGATGTTCCCGTACGACGCGCCCGAGAGCCGCAGCGTGGACACCAGGCCGTGGTCACGCCGGCCCAGCACGGCCACCTTGAGCACGGCATCGTAGAGGCCGTCGAACTTGATGAGCCGGCGCAGGCACAGCGCCGAACGCAGCGTGGTCGCCGTGCGCTCCACGCGCACGTTGCGCGTGCCGCACTCCCACTCGGTCACGTGCTTCTCGTCCCCGGCGGGGGTGTTGTCCGCACCGAATCGCTGCGTGTAAAGCGAGGCGAAGCGCGCGGCATTGAGGCCGTCGCTCTCGAGCGCCTCGTGCGTGATGCCGACGATGGCCGAGCTCTGGTCATTCGCGATGAACACCTCGTCGTCCGTCTCGCACGAGTGCCAGAGCCGCTCGAACAACATCTCATTGTCGCGCTCGGCGTCGCCCCAGCAGCGGAAGATCGACGACGGCTCGCTCACCACCCGAAAGCGCCCGACGTTCACCATCTTCGGATCGCCGGTGAACAGGCTGTCAAGGTACGCCGCCTGGTACGCCATCAACTGCCGCGCCATGTCGTCGAGGAAATCCTCCGACGGCGCAAAGTCCGGCGCCGTCACCCGCGCGACGATGGCGGCAGCATTCGCGCGCGGCACAAGAAAACCGCGCTGCTCGCCCATCGTGGAGACGTTGACGCCGACGACGCGCCCGTCCTCCGTGATGGTTGGTCCGCCACTCATGCCGGGATTGATGGAGCCCGTGAAGTGGATCTTCGGATACAGCGTGTGCTGCAGGTTGCCGTTGTAGGTGCCCTCGACGATGCTGAGGCCGAGGTCACTGGGATGGCCGAGCGAATAAAGGCGCTCCCCCTGCAGCACACGCACCGAGTCGAGCGCGAAGTGCCGCGGTGACGGGATTCCCGTGCGCAGCACCGCGAGATCGTGCACGACATCCACCGCCACGACCTCCACCGGCGACGCCACGCCCGCGGCGTCGATGACCTCCACGCGCGAGTTCTCGGGATCGTGGATGCGCTCCGCGATCACGTGGAAGTTGGTGAGCATGAGTCCGTCCGCACTCACGAAGAAGCCGGTGCCGATCGACGACTTCGCGGATGACCCCGTCTCGACGACCTGCACCTTGAGGATGCGGTCCGCATAGCGCGAGAACACGGTTGACGTTGCGACCACGGGTTCCTGCGCGCCGAGGGACGCGGCCCAGGTGCACACGACGGCCGCCGCGACGCAGCGCACGCTCATGGTTCCGACGCCACGATCGACGACGTGCGCATCACGCGTCCGCTCGTGCCCGCGGGCATGTCCTCGAACACCACCGCGGCGCGGTCGCTGATGGTCTCGGCCGCCAGCGTGATGCGGCGTCCGCCCACGTTCCACGTGCGCGTCTCGCCCGTGCCGCCGGCGCCGCGGCGCACGTCGTGGCGGCGCTCGACCGCGCGCTCCATCGCATCGCGGAACTCGGCGGCCTCGACCGGTGAATCCCACACCGTCACCCACGCAATGCCCGCGCCGCGCGGCGTGTTGACCACCTGATAGCGGTCACCGTCCCACCCCATGGCCGCACTCGCCGCGGTATTCGCATCCTTCAGATGCTGGAACAGGAACAGCCGCGTCTCGAACTCGCCGAGGTTGTTCTCGTACACGAGGGAACCACCGCGCGGCGCGTCGAGGCGGATGCGCATCGGCACGTCCGGCACCGCGGCGAGATAGCGCTCGGGGTGCAGGATCTGCTCAGTCGAACTCGCGAACGGCTCGAAGATGCCTGCGCCCGGCTTCTCACCCTTCACGCGGCGCGCAAACTCTGCGCCACTCAGGTACGGGAACAGCAGCGTCTCCTGGATCAACGTCGGCGCGTTGGCAAACAACGGCATGGACGCCTGCGAGGAGCGGATCGTCTCGCGCACGCGGTCCCAGCCGCCCGGCACCTGCAGCGTGAAGTCACCGCCCAACATGCTGGCCATCTGCTCGTACACCGCCTGGCCTTCGACCACCGCCTGCATCGCCACCTGGCGGTCGTTGTCGCCCGAAAGCGATTCCGCCGAGTCGAGCGGCGCATACTGATCCTGCAGCGCGTGCACGAGTTCGTGGCTGATCGTGATGTTCGTGATGTCGGCTGCGGCGCCGCTCACGACGTAGAGGACCTTCGTTTCGGGGTCGTAGTAGCCGGCGACCTGCTCCGTGAGCAGGTCGAGCAGGAACGCGCGCAGGTCGAGCGTGTCGGGCAGCATGCCGAACAGACGGTAGGCTTGCTGCGTCCCCGCGAGCTCCAGCGGCGAGAGCTGCTCGTTGAACTGTTGTTCGAGATACGTGCGCACTTCCTCGCGTGAGCGCACCTCGAGCACGGGCGGGGTCTTGAACTCGAGGCCGATCGACTCCTCGAGGTCGGGGATCGCGCGGCGGACCTCCGCCTCGAACGGTCCCGAGTACCCGGTGGTGTCGCCTTGGCCGCAGGCGAGGACAATGGGCGCGAACCCGGCCGCTACGCCCCAGCCGGCGCGGACGATGGCATCACGAATGCGAAGAAGGCGCGCAGCGAGGTGTTGGGTCGTCATGAAGTCGTGTGTGCTGTGAAGAAACGACAGCTACGCCAGCAGTTGGCGCAGGTACCAGTCGATCATGGCGTCCCCCCAAAGCAACGCCAGCATACCGGCGGGCGCAAGAAAAACGCCGAACGGCACCAGCGGCAACGCGAACTCCTCGCCGCGCCGGCGTGCGCGCCACCAGCCAATCGGGATCACGAGAAAAAGGAACGTCGCCGCGCCGATGCCCGCCGCCACGAACACAGTGAGGAAGCTGCGCTCCACGCCCACCATGGCCCCGATCATCGCCATGAGCGTCACGTCACCCTGCCCCATGGCCTCCTTCTTCATCGCGACTTCGCCGAGCCAGCCCACGATGGCGATGAGCCCCGCACCGGCGCACGCGCCCACGAGCGCCTGCCACGGCCCGGCGAATGGTCCGCGTCCGCCAATGAACACCGCGACGAGCGCCGCCGCGAGCGCGAACAGGAATCCCGTCACGGTGAACCCATCAGGAATCACGTAATGCAGCAGGTCCGTCATGAGCACGCCGAGGAGGATCGTGCCCATGACCGCGACTCGCAGCGCGGTCAGCGTGGGACCAAAGGCGTACACCGCGGCCACCCATGTGAGGCCGACCAGCAGCTCGACCAGCGGATACTGCACGCTGATGGGCAGCCCGCATCCGCGGCAGCGACCGCGCAGCACAAGCCAACTCAACAGCGGGACATTGTCGTACCAGGCAATCGGACGCTCGCAGCGCGGACAGCGTGACCGCGGGCTGACCACCGAGAGTTCCGCCGGCCAGCGCGAGATGCACACGTTGAGGAACGAACCGAAGCTGGCGCCGATGAGGAACACGGCGGCCCACGCGACGAAGAGCGAAAGTGTCATAGAAGGGGTGAAGGCCGTAACGCGAACAACAGCACGCCCGCCGCGACCGCCACGTTGAGCGACTCAGCGCCCGACGCCATGGGCAGCGAGACGAGCGCCTCGCAGGCCTCGCGCACGTCGCCCGACAACCCGGCGCCCTCGTTGCCCACCACGAGGGCCAGTCGGTGCGGCAGAGTCCCCACCCGACGCAGGTCGTCCACCGGCGTGCCTGTGGCGTCCGCTCCCCAGAGGACGATTCCACGCTCGCGAAGGAACGGCCACAGGGCAGAGCCAGTACTATTGATAGTCGGCCGGCGGAATTGCATCCCGACCGCGCTGCGCACCACCTTTGCATTCCACAAATCCACCGTGCCCGGCAGCGCCACCGTCGCGGCCACACCGAACGCCGCGGCGGTGCGCAACAGCGTGCCGGCGTTGCCGGGATCCTGTATGCCGTCGAGGATGAGCAGCCGCAGGGGAGCCGTTTCGCCGGCCGTCGTTCCGTTGGCGCCGACCGACGCGTCGTCGGAAAGCGACAGCCCGCCCAACCCGGTGTCCGGCCGCTCGGCGATCGCCAGCACGCCTTGGGTATGTTCAGTAGCGCTGGCCGACCGGAAATCCGTCTCGTCCACGCGTTCGACGTCAACGCCGCGCGCGCGCAGCGCCGACTCGAGCGCGACGCCTCGCGGCGTGCGGTCGAGCAGGTCGCAGGTGAGCGCGCGCGTAATCCGCAACGGTGAAGCCAACAGCTCTTCGACTGTCCGAATTCCCTCGGCCACGAACAACCCGCTCCGTTCCCGCGCCTTGCGGCGCGTCAGGTCCCTCGCTACGGTCAATGTCCTCATGTATAAATCATCGGTTGCTGCCCTCGCGGCGATGCTTCTTCCCCTTGGCGGATGCGCCATCTCGACCCAGCAGGAGGTCGCGATGGGCCGGGACTACGCCGCCCAGATCAACCAACAGCTCCCCCTCATCGAGGATGCGGAGCTCAATCGGTACATCAACGTACTCGGCGACTCCCTGGCCCGCATCGCCGACGAGCGAAACCTTGACTGGCACTTCTTCATCGTCGACAGCAAGGACGTCAATGCGTTCGCCGTGCCCGGCGGGTTCATCTACATGAACCGCGGCCTCATCGAGCGCGCGACGAACATGTCGCAGGTGGCCGGCGTGCTCGGGCATGAGATCGGCCACGTGACGCAGCGCCATTCGGTGGAGCAACAGCAGGCCGCCCAAGGCGCCAACATCGGTATCACCGCGGTGTGCGTGCTCACGAGTGTGTGCAGCAACCCCGCAGGCGAAGCGGTGATCGGACTGGGCGCCAACGCCGTGTTTGCGCGCTTCAGCCGAGAAGATGAGGACGAGGCCGACGCCGTCGCCGTGACGTATCTCATCCAGGCCGGCATCGACCCAACCGGCATTCCCGAGATGTTCCGGATCCTGCTCGAGGAGCGCCAGCGGGAGCCGAGCGCCGTGGACGCGTGGTTCAGCACGCACCCACTGGAAGAGGACCGCATCGCGAAGGCGCTCGAGCGCATCAACGCACGGCCGCCCGAGCAGCTGCGCGGCCTGACCACCGACACACCGAACTTCCAGGCGTTCAAGCGCCGGCTGGCATCGATGCCGCCGTCGCCCCCGCCGCGTCAGCCATAAGCGTCAGTTCCTGACGGGGAAGAATTCCCCGATTCCCTGCCAGCGGCCGTCGCGGCGTCAACGCCACGACGGCCGCAACTTATTCCCTCCCATGGACTTGGGCGCTTTGCCTGCGCAGGCACGCGCCTTGCCCTATATGACATCGCCGCGATGCGGAAGAAAGCGCATCGCTCCGAGTTGTCTACTCACCAAAGTCCGGAGGAAGGATGCACAAGGGAATCAAGGGAAGAGTTGTGGGTCTCTCGATCGCTGCTGCGATGATTGCCACGACGACCGCCATGCAGGCAGACACCACGGCGCCCCGCGTGTGGGATCAGTGCAAGGTCACGACGACCGACTCGATTCCCATCCGGTCGGGATCGCAGGACATCCGCGTCACCGTTGACGAGGAACTCGCGGACCCTGTGACGGCCGAGTTCGAGAAGGACGCCAAGATCACCGTCTCGAGCGTGACGCGCGAGCCGATGATGAACACGCTCCGCGTGAGCCTCGACGCGACCGAAGCGGTCGCCGGCGAGTATGAACTCACGCTGCGCAGTGGCGACACGGAATGCACGGGTACCGTGAAGGTCGGACGCACGGCACCGGACTCTGTGCCCCAGCCGTGACGTCAGGTGACAAGGTCGTTCACCGACTTGCAGGGGTGGGCGATCCTTGTCACGGCGTCCCCCCACCGGACCTCAGGGCTGCGGCAAGGGCCGGACGACGGTCGAGTCAGTCGCCGACCGTTGGCGCGGCGACAGGTCGATGGCCTTGAGGCGATTCAGCTCGGAACGCAACGCCCCCATCTGCGACTCGCGCTCGCGAAGTTCGGATTCCAGTCGCGCGACGAGGCGCACCAACAACGCTCGTTCTTCGTCGTTCACCGCCACGATGGCGAGCAGCCGTTCGCGTTCCAGCCGAACCGTGTGTGTGGCCGAGTCCGCACGCGCCAGCGCATCGAGCAGTTCCCGCTCGCGCGCCCGGCGCTCGGCCCGCACACGGATCACCTCACTTACCAGCGCGGAGATGCGCGCCGCATCTGGCGACAGGCGGTGATCACTGGCGAGCTCCCGCGCTTCTTCATAGAGCGCCGCCGCGCGATCTGGATCCCAGGTCGCGCGGTTTGGCGTGGCGTACAGTTCAGCGGCACGTTCCAGCGCGCGTACGTCGTCGTGCAGCGACGAGTCGCGCTCGAACGCCGCAGCGGCGTCGGCCCAGCGTTGGTGGCGCAAGTGGTCGTCGAACGCCGTCGACGACGGCGCATGCGCACACGCGGCGAACAGTGGCAGACACAGGAGGCCGCGTACACTCACGCGGCATCCTCCCGACCGGCCCCGGCACCCACGGTGACGGGCTCGTCGTCCTCTCCCAGCAACTCGACGCCCGGCAGCGAGACCCTGAAGATGGTCCCACCCCCTTCGTTATCCTCGACGCGAATGTTGCCGCCGTGCGCCTGCACGATCTCCCGGCAGATGGTGAGGCCCAGTCCAACGCCACGTCCGGGCACCGCGCGCCCCTCGGTGGTCTGGTAGAATCGCTCGAACACGCGCTCGCGGTCGTCGGGCGCGATGCCGGCGCCGCGATCGGCCACCGCCAGCTCCAGCCGGTCACCGACCACGCGGACCGAGAGGTCCACCAGCGCGCCGCGCGGCGAGAACTTCGCGGCATTATCCAGCAGGTTGTCGAGCAGCTGCCGGATGCGGTCCGCGTCACAGGCGATGCGCACGCCCTCGTGCGCGCCGCCCAGCGTGATGCGGACGTCGCGCTCGACGGCCGCGGCGGCCGCGTGCTCCACCGAAGCCTCCAGCAGCGGCGTCAACGCTTCCTGGCGGATCGACAGCGGCAGCCCCGATTCCAGCCGCGAGAGGTCGAGCAGCTTGGCGATCATGGACCCCAGGCGCTCGGCGCTCTCGCGCTGCAATTGCAACAGCCGGCGTTGCGATGGCGTGAGCGGGCCGGGCGGGCCGTCGAGCAGCAACGTGGTCGTCTCACGCAGCGACGCGAGCGGCGACTTCAGGTCATGCGACACCGACGACACGAAGTCCTGCTTCATGCGGTCGATTGCGCCAAGCCGCTCGGTCATCGTGTTGAACGCTTGCGCGACCTGCGCAAACTCGTCGCCGCGCCGCGTATCGAGCCGGTACCCGAACCGGCCGCGGGCCACCTCGCGTGTGCCGGCGGTCAGCCGGCGCAGCGGCTCGGTGATGGACCGTGTGAGCAGGACGGCCGTGAGCACCGCCAGTAGCAGTGCCACCACCGCCGCCAGGTACGACACGCGCTCAGCGCGATCGGCGTCCGCCACGGATTGCTCCAGCCGCGCATACATCGTCTGTTGCGCCGCGTCGCTGACGGCGTCGGTGCTGGCCCGCATCGCATCCAACTGCAATCGCAAGGCCTCGAGGGAGTCCGCGGCGTTCGCGCCGGGGCGTGACCAGCTCCCGAGGTTCGCGGCCGCCGCGCGCATCGGCGACCAGGTGCGTTGAGCCGTCTCCACGGCGCGCGCCTCCTGCATCGTGACGGGCAACGTCGCCCACTGCCCGAGTTCGGCGGTGAACTCCGTGCGGATGCGGTCGAAGTGGCCGAGGTAGCCGCGGTCGCGGGTCACCGCGAACTTGGCCGCGGCCTCATCCAGCTCGGAGAGCCGCGCGCTCTGTCGCGCGGACGACAGCACGAGGTGCGCCGAGACCTCGGACAGCGCCTGCGCCGTGGTAACCGAATGCCGGATGGTCTGCAGGTGGTAGAACACGAGCGCGCCGAGGAGCAGCATGTGCAAACCCAGGGCGATCGCAAGGCGACGCGCGACGGTCATCCTTCGACTCCCCATCCGCGCAGCTTGTTGCGGATCGTCTTGACGTCGAGCCCGAGATGGCGCGCGGCGGCCGCCTTGTTGTGGCCCGTGCGTTCAAGGGTGCTCAACACGACGAGCCGCTCCGCCTCGGCGAGCGTCGCGTTGGGCGGCACGGCCAGCGGCTGGGCCGCGGCCGCCAGGTCCTCCTTCACGTAAGGCGGCAGGTGCGCGGGCTCAATCCATCCCTGCCGTGCGATCACCACGGCACGCTCGACGACGTTACGCAGCTCGCGCACGTTGCCCGGCCAATGCCAGCCCTCGAGCCGCGCGAGCGTCGGCTCGCGCACACCCTGCACCGTCGTGTCGTGCTTCTCGTTGAACACATGGATGAAATGGCGCACCAGCAGCGGGATGTCGGCGCCGCGCTCACGCAGCGGCGGCAGGTTGAGCTCGAAGACGTTGAGCCGGTACCAGAGGTCCTCACGCAGGCGGCCGTCGCGCACGGCGTCGGCGGGCCGCACGTTGGTCGCCGCGAGCACGCGCACGTCGAACGCGACTTCGCGCGAGGAGCCGAGGCGTCGCGTTTTCCCATCCTCGAGCACGCGCAACAACTTCGGCTGCAGCGACATCGGCATCTCGGAGATCTCATCGAGGAACAGCGTGCCGCCATCGGCGATTTCAAAGCATCCGGCGCGTGAGCGCGACGCGCCCGTGAACGCGCCCTGCTCATGGCCGAAGATCTCCGACTCCACGAGCCCGTCGGGAATCGCCGCCGCGTTGACCGCGATGAACGGCCGGTCGCGACGCGAACTCAGGGCGTGCACCGTGCGTGCGGCCACTTCCTTGCCGGTGCCGCTCTCGCCGGTCAACAACCCGGACGCGTCACTCGCCGCGAGCTGCGCGAGCTGGCGCTGCAGCGTGCGCATCGCAGGACTCGCGCCGATGAGGCCGGCCGGCGACGACGATGCGGCGAGCGCGGAATCGAGTCCCTCATCCGCCGCGCGCTGGCGCCGTTCGCTGGCGACGGCGTCCAGCAGCGAACGCAGGTTCGCGGAGTCGATCGGCTTCGTGAGGAAGTCGGTCGCGCCCACCTTCATGGCCTCCACGGCGGCATCGACATTCGCATGCGCCGTCATGAGGATCACCGGCAGCGATGGGTCGTGCCGCTTGAGCCGACGCAGCAACTCGATGCCCGATGTTCCCGGCAGCACGACATCCGTGAGCACGAGATCCGGATGCGCCTTCGCGAGCATCGCGTCGGCTTCGCTCGCATCGGCGGCGGTGCTGACCGAGAAGCCCCAATCCTGCAGGCGGACCGAGAGCACTTCCCGGAGGGCCGGCTCGTCGTCGACGACGAGGACGTCCAATGTGCCAGCGCGCATGCGGTGATGTGACGGGAAGAAGTGTCCGCGGCGTCGCTGCATCGACGCGCCGCGTGTTCTCGTCCTACCCACCGCCAGTGGGGTTGTGCCGCCGATCAGTCGAGCAGTCGCACCCACGCCTCGACGAGCCGCCGGAATCGCTCCGACGCGGCCGCGCCGACCTCGACCACTTCCTGGTGATGCAGCGGCGCAGCAGTCTGGCCGGCCGCGTGGTTGGTGATGCACGAAACGCCGGCAGTTTCCAGCCCCAGCGCAGCGGCGACGATCGCTTCGGGTACGCTGGACATGCCGACCGCGTCCGCACCAAGACGCTCGAGCATGCGCACCTCCGCCGGCGTCTCATACGTGGGACCCAACAGGCCGGCGTACACGCCGCGCTGGAGCGCGGTCCCCATATCGGCCGCCGCGGACTCAAGCAGCCGCTGCAGGCGCGGTGACCAGACCGCGCTCAGGTCGGGATGGCGCGCGTCACCCGATTCGACCGGACCGATGAGCGGATTCCGGAACTGCAGGTTGATGTGATCCGCGATCATCATGAGGTCGCCGGGCCGGAAGGTGCGCCGCACGCCGCCGGCCGCATTGGAGATGAACAGCGTGCGCGCACCGAGGGCGTGCGCCACGCGCACAGGGAACGCCGCGGCGCGCGCCGTGTGGCCCTCGTACATGTGAAACCGGCCGGCGAGCAGCAGGACCTCGCGCCCGCCCAGCATCCCGCGCAACAGCTCGCCGCGATGCCCGACCACGTGCGCCGCGTGGAATCCGGGAATCTCCGCGTACGGCATGCGCGCCGCCCGGCCAAGGCCGTCGGCGAGCGCGCCCAGCCCGGAGCCGAGGATGATCGCCGCCGCCGGAGAGTCAACGCCGAGTCGCTCGCGCACGAGGTCGGCCGCGCGTGCGGCGGCCGCGGCGCCGTACGAGTCCGGCACATGCCTTCCCCGATGCAGCACGCCGACCTCCGGCTTCATGCGGCCGCCGTGCGCAATGCGGCAACCTCCGCATCCACGCGCTCCAGCAGTGCGGCCTTCTCCGGCTCCGGCAGGAACGCGTTCGTGAACCCCGTGCGCGCCACGCGCGCGAGTTCGTCGAACGTGAAGCCCAGATGCCGAGCGGCGAGGCCGTACTCGGTCACGAGGTCCGTGCCGCTCATGAGCCGGTTGTCTGTGTTGATCGACACCTCAAGCCCCGCATCGAAGTACGCGCGCAGTGGATGCGTATCGAACGACGCCGCCGCCCGCGTCTGGATGTTGCTCGTAAGGCAACACTCGATCGCGATGCCGCGCTTGCGCGCTTCGTCCAGCAACGCCGGGTCCTCGCGCATGCGCGTCCCGTGGCCGATCCGGTGGGCGTGACACTTGAAGATCGCCTGCGCGACCGAGTCGGCGCCGTCTCCCTCGCCCGCATGGCACGTGCACGGCAGGTCGTGGTCCACGGCGTGCTGAAACGCCGCGGCGTGCGCGGCCGCCGGATTACCGGCTTCGCCGCCCGCCAGGTCGAACCCCACGACGCCGGCATCCTTCCAGTCCACGGCCAGGCGCGCGAGCTCGAGCGACATCGTGGGCGGCAGATTGCGCAGCGCGCACACGATCACGCGCGACGTGATGCCGTATTCCTGCTGCGCGCGCAGCAGCCCGCGCATCGGGTATTGCAGCGCTTCGGCGACCGTGAGGCCACCCTGCACGTTGAGCACGGGCGCATAGCGCGCCTCAAGGTAGCGCACGCCCTCGCGCGCACAGTCCTCGGCGAGTTCATACGCCACGCGCTCGAGCGCCTCCGCCGTTTGCATCACGGAGAGCGTGATGCTGAACCGGCTGAGGTACTCCTCGAGGTTCCGGGCGTCGTCCACGCGCATGTAGTCGCGTAGGGCCTCGGCGTCGTCGCGCGGCAACTGCACCTTGAGCTCGCGTCCCAGCTCGATCAGCGTGGACGGGCGCACGGAGCCGTCGAGATGGCAATGCAGTTCCGCCTTGGGCAGGCGGCGCAGCAGGTCGCTCGTGACGGCCGGCACCTACGCGCGTACCGGCACGAGCCGCATCACATAACCGCCGCTCACGACGTGGTCCGCAGCGACCGCGATGCCGCGGCTGTCCACCACAGACATGGTGCCGGCGCGCACGGCCGCGGCGGCGCCGGCATCGGCGACGGCGACGGCGTCAACGACCGTGGTCCCGCTGGGCACCTCGACGCGGGCGCCATTCACGAACGCGACCACGTGCGCTGTCGACGCGCTCATACGGGCCGCTCCGCTTCCGACGCGCTCATGGCACCGCCCGGATACGCGGCGCCCGTACGGCCTCCGTCATCACGAGGCGCCCGGCCGGCAGCGCATGCAGGTACGTCACCAGCGCATCCAGGTCCACCATGTTGAGCTCCTCCACGGTCGCGCCCTGTCCCAGTTCCACGCCGTCCCCTCCCGTTGCGAGAAAATCCGTCATCACGATGCGGTAGCGTCGTTGGTCATCGAGCCGCGCGCCGTCGGCCATCGTCACGCGCCGCAACCGCGCCATCGGCGGCGCGGCGGAATCGTACTCGATCGTCAGGCCACTCACATGGAAACGCACGGACCGCCCGTCGACGAGCCCTTCGAGGTAGCGGCGTAGCGCGTCGCCGCGCACGGTGACGGCCACAAGGCGGTTCGCGAAGGGCTGCACGGTATAGAGGTCGCCCCACCGCACCGTGCCCGCGCGCAGGTCGGCGCGGATGCCGCCGTTGTTCATCACCGCGAGGTCACCGCGGCCCGCGACGCGCTGCGCGTCGGCGATCAGATTGCCGAGCGCATACTGATCGCCCGTGCGCAGGAGCGGCTGCGCGTTCTGCACGATCACTTCGTTCACGCGGTCCGCGACAGCCTCGACGGCCTCATGCACGATCGCCGCGATCGCCGGGTCCGGCGTGATGCTATCGCTGACCACCGGCCGCACCTCCGGCCGCCATGCGATCCGCGCCGAGATCGCCGGTGGGTATTCCAGCGGAATGTCCATCACGCCGATGGCGCGCCCACCCGAGCGCGCCTGCACCACCGGCACGCCGTTGACCACGGTGTTCACCCAGGAATGTGTGTGCCCGCTGACGATGCCATCGACGACGCCGCCGCCCAGTTCACGCGCGAGCTCGATGACATCCCCATTGCAGTCGTCGGGATTCACGCGGTCGCAGAATCCGCCCAGATGCGCGACGACGATGACCTTCTTCGCCCCGCGCGCGCGCAGCGAATGCGCGCGCGCGCGCACCACCGGCGCGGGCTCGGCGAAGCGCAGGTCCCACACGTGTTTCGGCATCGTCGTGCGCGGCGTGGCCGGATCCGCAATGCCCACGATGCCCACGCGCACGCCTCCAAGCGTGAGGATGGTGTCGTCGGGAATCCACGGCACATCGCGTCCATCGGCATACGTGACATTGGCGCCGAGCACCGGGGAGTCGAGTTCGCGCAGGCGCGCTCGCAGCGTGTCCTGACCCCAGTCGAACTCGTGATTGCCCAGCGCTCCGGCAGCGAAGCCAAGGGCATCAAGGATTCGCACCACCGGCTGCCCGAAGGCAAAGTTCGAGGCGGGCGTGCCTTGGAACAGGTCGCCACCATGCAGCAACAAGGGCACGCAGAGTGGCCGGCACTCGCGCTCCGCGGCGTGGATCAAGGCGGCCATCTCGGCGGCGCCGCCGCGGTTCCCCGACGCGCCGTCGGGGAGTTTGACCAGCGCGCCGTGAAAGTCATTGATCGCGATCACACGCAGCGTGCGCCGCGGCGGCATGAGGCGCCAGTTCCGCGTGAAGACGTCATCGGGCTGCAGTGTGCCCCGGCGCCGCACGTCCTCGATCAGCAGTTGCCGGATCTCGGTGGTACCGCGCTCGACCACCGGTGCGTCCCGCAGCATGTCGTAGCCACCGGCACCGCTCGCGCGATAGTTGTTCACCGCGAGCGTGAAGGTGTCCGTCGGCGCGACGTCGCGGCCCTCGAATGTCAGTGCAGTGATCCGCGATCCCGCCGGGCGCGCCAAGTCGATGGTGTAATCGACGCCGGCGACGATGTCGTACGAGTACCCGGGAATGGATGGGTCGGCCGCGGCGCGCAGCGCGCCCGTCGTGGAGTCCTCGACCACCACGAAGTACCGCGCGCTGTGCTCGAGGTACGCGCGCAAGGCAGTGCCCGTGATGCGCAGCGTGCGCAGCGTGTTCTCGTACGGATACAGCCGCGCCACGTCGCTGACAGTGATCGGCCCGGCGGGCAACTCCGCCGCCGTCGAAAACGCCGACGCGGAGCTCAGTTGGGCACCGGACGCGCGAAGCTGGACCGCCTGGATCAGGTCGATGATCGGTGTGTCACGCAGGCGCGCCGAATCCGCGCGCCAGGTCTCGGCGGTGCTGCCGATGACCCTGGCAGAATGGCGCACCGCGGCCTCGTGCGCGCGCTGCACGGCGCGCGCCACGGCCCGCTGTTCGGCGTGGCCGGCGGCGGGCACGACAGTGCCACGCGCTGACACGAGCTGCTGCCGCGTGGCGCCGGCGGGCCGGAAACGCATGCGCACAACCGCGAGGCTCCCGGCCCAGTGGCGCGGCTGTACCACCAGCGCGCCGTTGATCGTCGTGTCGGCGAGCTCACGATGCGTGTGTCCGATCACGAGCACGTCGATGCCGGGCACTTCGTGCAGCACGCGCGACATCGGGTTCTCGGTCGCCAAGCCGGTGCCGGTGGTGTCGTACGACGACGGTCCGTCGAGACCGGCATGGGCAATCACCACCACAGCATCGGCGCCCGCGTCGCGCGCCGCCGCCACGCGCGCCGGCAGCGCCGCGACGATGTCGTCCACCACAACGCGGTCGCGCAGGTGGTCGCGGTCCCACACCATCGAGCCCGGCGTGGTCACCCCGATGAGCGCGATGCGCACGCCCGCGCGCGCCACGATCCGCATCGCCGCGAACTGCGCGCCGCCGTCGACGCGACGCGCGTTCGCGGCCAGGAAGGGAAACTCCGCCTGGGCGCGCGCGCGATCCAGATGCGCCAGACCGTAGTTGAACTCGTGATTGCCGATGGTCGCGGCGTCATAGCGCATGACGTTCATGGCGGCAATCACTGGGCTGGGCAACAGCGAATCACGTCGCGCCGCGACGAACGTCAGCGCGTTGCCCTGCAGCAGGTCGCCGGCATCCACGAGCACGACACGGCCGGGTGCCACGGCGCGCAGCGAGTCCACAACGGTGGCAAGACGCGCGAGTCCGCGATCGGTATCCGGAGCCGCAGCGTCGTAGTCCCAGCCGAGCAGCCGTCCGTGCACGTCAGTGGTCGCCGCGAGCAGCACGTCCACCTGACCGCCGGCGCCGGGGCCTCGTGGCGGCAGGGAGGCGCAACCGAGCGCGAACGCCGGAAGCAGCTGCAGGAGACGGGCGCGTGCGCGGGACATCCAGAAAGTTACAGCGCTCGCCGGTGCCGGTGGGAGGGTGCGACCACGAACCGGTTACAGGTCCGTGACACCGGGGTGCTTCACGCCGTGCGCGGCGGGGGCCACATTACCGGTGTGCCCAGCCACGCGCAATTCCCGCCCGACCGGACATGAGGCCCCTCATCATCGGCATTGCCGGGGGTACCGGCTCCGGTAAGTCGACCGTCGCCAAGCGGATCGCCGAGTCGCTGGGGGAGTCGCATGTCGCCTTCATCGACATGGACGCGTACTATCGCGACCACCGGCACCTGACGCTCGACGAGCGCCGCCGCGTGAACTGGGACCACCCCGACGCGTTCGATATCGAGTTGCTCGCGCAACACCTGGACGCGCTCGGACGCGGTGAGGCCATCGACAAGCCGGTGTACGACTTCGCGACGCATCTCCGCGCACCCGAAACCGTCCGCATCGCCCCCGCGGAGGTCATCGTCATCGACGGCATCCTGCTGCTCGTGGACGAACGCGTGCGTGCTGCGTGCGACGTGAAAGTGTTCGTGGAGGCCGACGCCGACATCCGGCTCATCCGGCGCATCCGGCGCGACCTCGTGGTGCGCGGCCGTCCCTTGGAGGAGATCCTGGACCAGTACCTGACCACGGTGCAGCCGATGCACCTGCAGTTCGTCGAGCCCAGCAAGCGCTACGCCGACCTCATCATTCCGCGCGGCGGGGAGAACACGGTCGCCATCGACCTGCTGCTGGCGTCCATCCACCGGCGTCTCGCGTGAGTGATGAACGCATCCTCGTCGTCGACGACGAGCCGGACATTGTCGCCCTCGTGGTCTACCACCTCGCGAAGGCCGGCTACCGCGTGTCGTCCGCGTCGACCGGTCCCGATGCGCTCGCTGTCGCAGGCCGTGAGCGCCCGGCGCTCGTCGTCCTGGACCTCATGCTGCCCGGCCTTTCCGGCTTCGACGTGCTTGAGCGCCTGCGTGCCAACGAGCAGACGGCGCACGTGGCCGTGCTCATGCTCACGGCGCGCAAGGAGGAGCCCGACCGCATCCGCGGACTCGAGCTCGGGGCCGACGACTACCTCACGAAGCCGTTCAGCCCGCAGGAGTTGGTGCTGCGCGTAGGCGCGATCCTGCGCCGCGTGGGCGGTGCCGGCGAACCCGCCGACGTGCTCCAGGTCGGCCCGATCCGCATCGACCGTTCGGCGCACCGAGTCACGGTGAACGACCTCGAGGTGGAGCTCACGCCCACCGAGTACAAGTTGTTGCTGACGCTCGCCGAACGGCGCGGCCGCGTGCAGGCGCGCGCGCTGCTGCTCGAGACGATCTGGGAGGCCGCGCCGGACATCCAGACGCGGACCGTGGACATGCACGTACAGCGGCTGCGCACGAAGCTGCACCCGGCCGGTGACCTGATCGAGACCGTGCGCGGCTTTGGCTACCGACTGCGCGCCCCGGAACGCGGCGACAAGGGCCGGACGTCCTGATCCTGCCGTGAGACTCACGCAGCGCCTCCTGCTCGGCGCGACCCTCGTCGTGGGGTTTCTCGCCGTCTTCATCATCACGGTGGTGGATGGGCAGCTGCGCGACCGGCTCAGTGCGGACGCGCGCGAGTCCCTCACCAGCGAAGCGCGGCTCGTTGGTGCGATGTGGGTACGCGAAATCCTGACAGCCGACGCCTTGACGCGACGCGAGGCCGCCTTCACGGATGCGCTTGCGAACCGCGCCGGCACCGCGCTCCGTCGCCGCGTCACGCTGATTGCGCCGGACGGCACCGTGCTGGGCGACTCGGAGTTCGACGGCCCCGAGCTCGGCGCGCTGCAGAATCATGCCGGACGTCCGGAGGTCGCGGCCGCGCTCGCCGGTGGCGCCGGCGAAGCGCGGCGCGTCTCGCCGTCCACGGGGGACGTCGAGCTCTATGTCGCCGTGCCCGTTCCGACGCTCGGTGTCGCGCGCGTCTCGCTGCCCGTGGAGGACTTGGAGGCCGTGATCGGCGACGCCCGCCGCGACGTGCTCTCCGGCAGCGCGCTGGCGCTCATCGGCGCGCTGCTGATCGCCCTCATCTTCGCGCGGTCGGTGACGAACCCGGTCGTCGAGCTGCGCGACGTGGCGCAGGCCATCGCCAACGGCGACCTCGCCCGCCGGCCCACATTGCACGCGCCGGGCGAGGTGGGGGAACTCGCGGCGGCCCTGCGCGCGTTGGCGGACCAGCTCTCCGCGCGCCTGCACGCGCATGAAGTCAGCGAAATGCTGCTCGTGCAACTGATCGAGTCGCTCAATGAGGGGGTGATCGCCGTCGACACCAGCGGCATGGTCGTGCGCATCAACGAGACGGGGCGGCAGTTGTTGCGCGTGCACGAACTCCTGCCTTTTCCGGTCGACCGTCTGCCGCGCGAGGTCGCGTTGCGCGACGCGCTCACCGGTGCCCTTGCGGGCGCGACGACCGAAGGCGCCGAGGTGATGATCCAGGGGCGCACGCTCAACGTCACGGCGCGGCCGCTGCGAGGTGGCGGGGCGGTACTGGCGCTGTTCGACCTCACGCGCGTGCGTCGCTTGGAGGCGGTGCGGCGCGACTTCGTGGCCAACGTGTCGCACGAACTGCGCACGCCGCTCACGGTCATCGGTGGCTTTGCCGAGACCCTCACGACCGAGGACGTGCCCGCGGCCACGCAGCGGCAGTTCGCCGAACGCATCCTCGGAAATACGCGCCGCATGCAGCGCATCGTCGATGATTTGCTGGACCTCTCGCGCATCGAGTCGGGCGGTTGGCTGCCGAACCCCGAACCCATCGACCTGCACGCCCTGGCAGCCGAGGTGCTCGCGGCCGTGCGCGATACCGCCACCGCCAAGGGCCTCACGCTCGAGGCGGATATCGCCGCCGACGCGGCGTCCGTGCGGGCCGACGCGACGGCCCTGCGCCAGGTGCTTGGCAACCTGGTGGAAAACGCCGTGCGGCATACCGCGAGCGGCCGTGTCCGGCTCTCGGCAGTGCGCCACGTGGACGAGCTCGTCATCGCCGTGCGGGACACCGGCAGCGGCATCCCGGCCAAACACCTGCCGCGCATCTTCGAGCGCTTCTACCGTGTGGATCCGGGCCGTTCGCGCGCCGAAGGCGGCACCGGCCTCGGCCTCTCCATTGTGCGGCACTTGGTCGAGGCGCACGGCGGGCATGTGCGGGCGGAGTCAGTGGAGGGCGTCGGCACCGAGATCACCGTGCGCCTGCCGGCGGATCGCGGTTGACGCGTCGTTCGGCGTCCTAACTCGTTCGCCCCAGCTCGTCCCGCGTACGCGTCGTTACGCGTCCGTTGCGTCGCCGTGCGGCTCCCGATACGCGCCGGCCGGAGATTTGAGGCTCCAAGACGAGCCACGAACAACATCCCGGCCACCGCGTGGAGCTCGAGGGCACAGGCACCGGTGCGGACAACCCCGCGCAGGAGTACAGCGGCGGCGCGGACAACGCCGACAACAGCGGCACGCTGCGTTACGTGCGTGTCGAGTTCGCCGGGTACGG
>JAKFFA010000018.1:0-1818 GCA_036675455.1 Gemmatimonadaceae bacterium
CGCACGACGCGCCGGAAGCCGTCACAGGCATGGACTGCCTGCCGCCCGCCCTCCAGGGCCGGCGGTTCTATCGGCCGACCGACCGCGGCTTCGAGAAGGAGATCGCGCGGCGCCTCGAGGGCTGGCGCGAACTCAAACGGAAGCGCCGAGCGCCGTCTGAAGAAACATAGTCGGAGGTGGGCCGGGTTCCGGTACCCGATACGCGATACCCGGTCTAGATCCGCTGGAAGCTCTTCTCGATCTCGCGGCGCGTGATGCGCAGCATGACCGGGCGGCCGTGCGGGCACACCGTCGAGTACGCCGTGGCGTGGAGTTCGTCGAGGATGAACTGCATCTTCTCGAGCGGCAGCGGGTCGTTGGCCTTGACCGCCGCATGACAGGCCATCGTCGCCGCCACGTGCTTGAGCACGTCGTCCACGCGGCCGGCGCGGTCGAAGCCCTCGAGGTCCTGCCCGAGGGCGCGCAACGTGGGTTCGACATCGCCCAGCGCGACCAATGCCGGCATCGCGCTGACGCGCACGGACTTGCCGCCGAACGGCTCGACCTCGAACCCGAGGCGCTCGAGATCGGCCATGTGGGCCTCGATGCCCGCCAGTTGGGCCGCATCCATCTCGAACACCATGGGCGCAAGCAACCGCTGGCTTTGAAGGCGTCCGCGCGTCAGCCGTTCGTAGATGCGCTCGTAGAGTACGCGCTCGTGCGCCACGTGCTGATCGACGATGGCGAGCCCGTCCTGATCCACCGCGAGAATGTAGGTGTGGCGGAACTGGCCGAGCGGTTTCATCGGCAGGATGGCGTCATCGGTAGGGGGCCGCGGCTGGCCGCCTGGTTCATCGACGCCCGTGGGCAACGCGGCGAGATGACCCGATCCCCCATCGTCGAGCGGCGGCGCTGTCGCCGCGGCGCCGTCTGCAGCGCGCTCCCATGCGTCGAGCGGGTCGGCGTGGCCGGCGGCACCTGGCAGCGGCGCCACTGCGCCCTGTACGGCGCGCCACGGCTCCTGCTCGAATGACGGGTCCGGTCGCAACACACCCGGCAGCATGGGCATCGCCGGAAGCGCCAGCGGCGCGATCGGTGCCTGCAGCCGCAGCTCCGGTGACGGCCCCGCGCCGAGTGCGTCGCCGAGCGCACGCCGCAGCACCTCGTGCACGAGGCCCTGTTCGAGGAAGCGGACTTCAGCCTTGGTCGGATGGACGTTGACGTCGACACGCTCCGGCGGAATCTCGATGAAGAGATGCACTTCGGGACTGCGTTCCTTGACCGTGGCCACGGCGTACGCCGCCTGAATCGCATGCGCGATGGTCTTGTCACGCACGATCCGACCGTTGACGTAGATGTTCTGCGGCCCTCGCCGCGGTCCCTGTTCGGCGAGGGGCGCGATGTAGCCGTGCACGCGCAGGCCTCCGCCTTCGCGCCGCACTTCGACGAGGTCGGGGCGCGCCTGATAGATCTGGTAGAAGCGCTCCGCGACGTCGCTGGCCGGAGGACAATCGAGCAGCTTGCGGCCGCCACTGGTCAACTGGAAGCCGACCGTGGGAGCGCCCAGGGCCAGTTGCGTCATGAGTCTCGAGACCTGTGCGGCCTCGGCCGATTCGGCCTTGAGGAACTTGCGCCGCGCGGGCAAATTGTAGAAGAGGTCTCGGACCTCGATGGTCGTGCCTTCGGGCGCGCCGACGTCATGGACGTCGCGCAACTCACCGCCATCGACGCGCACCTCGACGCCCGTGAGCGCGCCGCGGGCGCGCGTTCGCATCGTGAAGTGCGACACCGACGCGATGCTCGGCAGCGCCTCGCCGCGGAATCCCAGCGTGCGGATGC
>JAKFFA010000085.1:0-10854 GCA_036675455.1 Gemmatimonadaceae bacterium
GTTGCCTGCGGCCACGGCCGCCGGCGCGCGCGCAGCGAGGCAGCAATCGTCGGGTGTGCTGATGCGGATCGGGCGGGCGATGCCGTCGTTGGTTGGCACGTCGTCGTCGAGCAGCGAGCGCAGCACGAAGAGCGCCGCCGCGCGCGTGACCTGGATCGGACAGTTCACGTTGCCGCGCACCATCGGCGACGTGCCGGCGAAGTCGAGGTGCAGCGCGCCGTCGCGCACCGCGAGGTTCACGCGAAGCGGCACGGGCGCTTCGCTGACGCCGTCGCCTTCGAGCGCGTCGGTTGCCTTGCCGACGACGCCGGAGCCGCCGGCGCCCGTCTGACCGACGGATGGTCCGCCCGCCGAACCGCCCGAATCCACCTCGATCGCCCGTAACCGCGCGACCGCCCGCCGCTCGGCATAGTCCAGCAGCTGCTCGCCCGCGGCCTCCACGCGCTCACGCCCCTCTCTTGCGAGCAGCGCGCGCCAACCTGCAGCCCCCGCCGCACAGGCCGCACGTTGCGCCGCCAGGTCGCCGCGCCGCTCGTCCGGCGTGCGCACGTTGGCCAAGATCAACGCAAGCATCTCCTCCACCTGCTGCCCACCGCGCTCGATGCGCACCGGCGGAATGATCAGCCCTTCTTGCACGAGTTCCGTCGCGCCCTGCGGCATGGAGCCCGGACTCATGCCGCCGACGTCAGCATGGTGGGCGCGCACGACCACATAACCGGCGAGGTCATCGATCGCCTCCACCATCGTGAGGTCCGGCAGATGCGACCCACCCTGCCACGGACTGTTGAGCAGGAACACATCACCCGGCTGCGGCGCGCACGCCCGCACCGCGCGCACGGCCTCGGGCATCGCGCCCAAGTGCACGGGGATATGCGCCGCCTGCGCGATCATGCGGCCTTGGGCGTCGAACAGCGCGCACGACGCGTCGCGCCGCTCGCGGATGTTGGGCGACAGCGCCCCGCGCACGAGCACGGCCCCCATCTCCTCGGCGATCATCGCGAACGCCGCGGCCCAGACGGGTAGGCCGAGCGCGTCGAGTGGACGGTTGCTCATGCGGCAGACCTCCGGGCTCGATGGCTGGCGCGGTCGGCGCCCACAAGGACGTCGGTCATTCGACCGGCTCCAAAAACCATCCGCCCGCCGGAAGGGCGACCGCGCGCCACCCGCGGGCCACGCGTAACGTCGCGTCGCCAAGGGTGATGGTCGCCTCGCCATCAACAAGAACACGTGACGCCTCACCGTTGACGCCAACGCCGGCCGCCAGCCCGCCGAGATCGACGCGACACTCCGCATCCCATGGGGGCAGCGATGCGTCGCGCGCAAAGCGCACGTGCGCACCCGCGTCGCTCGCGACATGACGCAGTGCCACGACCTCCACGGGCCGCGCCAAGTCGAATCCGTAGCGCGCCCGGTGCACATTAACAAACCGCGCTGCGATCGCATCCCCGTCTTCGCCCGGCGTGACCGCGACATCAAGCTCATGCCCCTGCCCCGCATATCGCATGCGTGCGATCCAGCGCCGCTCCGCGCCGGCCACGCCCGCGGCCAGCGAAGCGCAGTGCCGCTCGAGCGTCGGCGCGTCGAGATCCCGCGTCTTCGCGAGCACGCTCATCGCGCGCTCGTGCCGCTCGGGCGCAAGTGCGAGTCCGACCGCACTCAGCACGCCCGCGAACGGCGGCACCAGCACGCGACGCATTCCGAGAATCTCCGCCAGCGCGCAGGCATGCAGCGGGCCGCCGCCGCCGAAAGCAATCAGCGTGCAATCACGCGGGTCGACGCCGCGGTCTACGCTGACACGGCGCAACGCACGCGCCATCTCCGCGTCGGCGGCGTCGATGATCGCTCTCGCGGTCCGCTCAACGTCGGCGCCTAATCGCGCCGCCAGCGCTGCCACGGCGGCACGGGCTGCGTCCGCGTCGAGCGCTACGCCGCCGCTGAACGCCGCACCCGTCGCAACGATACGGCCCAGCACGATCTGCGCGTCCGTTACAGTCGGCTCGACGCCACCGCGACCGAACGCGACTGGGCCGGGCCGCGCACCGGCGCTGCGAGGCCCCACACGCAGCGCGCCGCCATCGTCGATCCACGCGATGCTGCCGCCGCCCGCAGACACCGTCTCGACGAGCACGCGCGGCAGCGCGATCGGGACACCGGCGATCACGCCGCCGGGCTCGACAAGCGGCTCACCGCCGAGGATGAGTCCGGCGTCGGCGCTGGTGCCGCCGATGTCGATCGTAAGGGCGTCGAGCGATCCAGCCGAGGCTCTCTCCTGTGAGTCGACGCCAACGCCCGCAGCGGCCCGCAGGGCGGCCGCCGCGCCCACCACGCCGCCGGCCGGCCCTGAGAGCGCGAGCGATGCCGCGCGCTGCGCAGCCTCGGCCGCAGACCGCATGCCTCCGCCCGAGGTCATCACGGCCGGCGACGGAAAGCCGTGCGAGGCGAGCCGCGTGGTGAGCCGCTCGAGATACTGCGCCACGCGCGGCCGAGCATAGCCCTCGGCCACTGCGGTCGCCGTGCGTTCGTACTCTCGAATCTCGGGAAGGATGGCGGCGCTCGTCACCACGGGCAGAGTCGGTCGGCCTGCGTGCAGCGCCTCGGCGAGCCGGCGCTCATGCGCATCGTCGGCGTACGCGTGGAGAAGTGCCACGACCACGACATCCGGGTCGAGCGCGAGCACAGCCTCGACGACACGCGCAATCTCGTCCGCCGTGAGAGGCACTTCGATGCCCGCCGGTGTCTGCCGTTCCACCACCGGCACGACGTCCGCCGCCGCGACAAGCGGCGCCGGATGCTGCGCCGCGAGGTCATACAGCGACGCGCGCTCTTGCCGCCGTAGTTCGAGCAGGTCGGTGGCGCCGGCGGTCGCGCAGAGCACCACGTGCGCGCCCGTGCGCTCGAGCAGAAGATTGGTGACGACCGTCGTGCCGTGCACCACACGTCGTACGGCGCCGTGCGCAGCGCCCAGCGCCTCGAGCGCCGCGACCACGCCGGCCCCCTGATCGTCGGGCGTCGAGAGCACCTTGCGCGTGACGATGCGTCCGTCGGCGCCGATGGCGGCGCAATCGGTGAAGGTGCCGCCCACGTCAACGCCCGCCGCGAATGACTCAGCCGCGGCGCCCGAGCCGAGTGTCGCGATCGATTCCGCGTCGCTCACGCCGTGCGCGTGTGCAGCCACAGCGCAATCGCGAGCCCGAGGTGCCCAGGCAAGAGCACGAGCAGCGGGCCACCCAGCTCCTGCCTCACGAACGGCCACAGGAGCAGCGCCAACATCGCCATGCCGAGCACGGCACCGACAAGGATGCGTACCCACTTGGGCGCGTGGCCGCGCAACACGGCGCGGGCGGCGGGCACGGCGACCACCAACCCCAGCGGCGAGAGCAACAGCAGGTTCCAGTTGTTGTACCAGAACACATGCGCCGAGCCGACCCACATGCCGAGCAGCGCGATGCCGAGGATGCCCGTGATGCCATACCACAAACCAGCCATCACCGCCGCCGGAATCCGTGTGCGCCGCCGCGACGCCGCGCTGAACGGCACGAGCAGCAGCATCCACGCGCCGATGATGGGCCCCCACGCGCCGATCGTGAGCCCGCGCCGCTGCGCCAGCTCCGGCGCGCGCGTCGCGTCGTACAGCACGCGCTCCGCACTGACGAGCGGCATCGTGCCGCCATCGGCCGCCGGGATGGTCACCTCGCGCAGGAAGTCGCGCATGCGCATGGGGATGAACATCGACTCCCACGCGGTAATGGGAATGTCCGCGCGCGGCCCGAGCGCGATGTCGATGCCTGCCTGTGCCAGCCCGTCGGGCGCGGTCAGGCGCACGGATTCGCTGCGGTAGGTCCACGGCGTGTTGACGGGCGCGAATCGCCGCTCCAACGCGCCACCCAGCGCCAGGTCGAGCGCGTCGCGCAGCCGCGTGGAGCAGTTGTCGCGGAAATAGTCGTAGCGATAGTAGCGGTTCTCGCTCAGCGCGTTGTGCGCCACGAACGCGGCCAGCTCCGCGCGCTGCGCCGGCGTGAGCGCAAGATCCTGCTCGACGGTCTCGCGGTCCTGCCGTGCGTACGAATCCACCAGCCATGCCGTGGGAAACGCTTCGACCCAATAGCGCGTGTCACCCGAGAGGAACCGGCCGAGGAAGTTGGGTTCGTCGAACGAGAACATGCCCCAGTTGTAGGCAAGGTCCTGGCCGGTGGCCGTGTCGTGCACGCGCAGCGCGTTGTGCCCGAACCGCTCGAACACGGCACTGCCGGGGCCGAACGTGAGCACGGAGATCCGCAGGGACGCGCCGGGCTCTTGGGCGCCGGGGGTCTGGACGGATGTTAAAAGCGCTGCGAGTAAAACCGCGATCATCCGAGCGCGCCTCACAACCGCATTTCCTTCGCCTCGTCTGCCGCCTTGTAGATAGCGTCCAGCAGCTTGTACAACCGCACCTGGTCCTTGGGCGGCTCATACGCCGACGGATCGCGCACCGCCTCGACAAAGTGTGCGAGCTCGGAGCGATACGACTGCACGATCGCCGTGTCACGCGCAGTCGCGCCCTGCGGCGAGACGTCGACCGGGTTGCCGTGCAGCTCCTTCGTGATGCGCAGCGGCGCGAGACGCGCCGAGCCCTGCGAGCCGATGATCTCGAACCACCAGCGGTCGTCCTCTCCCACGTAGTTCCAGTGCACATCCACCGTCACGGTGAATCCGCCCTCGCACTCGATGAACACGATCGCCGACTCCTCCACGGCGTTCGCGCCGCGCGCACGGTCCATCTGCGCGCTCACACGCGTCACGCGCGGCGCGTCCGTGAGCCAGCCCGCGAGGTCGAGCAGCGGCAGGCCGAGTTCCAGGAACGCGCCACCGCCCGCCTCGGCGCGCCGCAGCCGCCATGGCGCCGTCTGCACACGCCGGCGGTACGCGCCCGCGCGCACCGCGCGCACCTTGCCGAGTTCGCCGCCGCGCAGGAACGCATCGAGCGCCTGCACGTCGTGACGGTAGCGATAGTTATTGGCGACCATGATCACCCGGTCGGCCTTCTCGGCCGCCGTGAGCAGGCGCTCGACGCCGCGCGCATTCAGCGCGAACGGACGTTCGCACAGCACATGCAGGCCTGCGCGCAGCGCCGACAGCGCGTGGATCTCGTGCAGGTGGTTCGGCGTCGTGATGATGATGCCGTCGAGGTTCGGGAAATCGAGCAGTTCCTCGATATCCGTGCAGGTGTCGCGCACGTTGAACCGCTGCGCGAGCGCCCTCGCCTTGGCCGCGTCATTGTCGCACAGCGCGGCGATCTGCGCGCCGCGCATCTTGGCCAGTACAGGCAAGTGCGCCGTCTGCGCAATGGCGCCCAGCCCGATCACGCCGAGTCGGACGGGGATCTTGGTTCCGGCGGGAGGGGTGGATGACACGTCGGCGCAATCTCCGGTTGATACTACGTGTGTTGAAGCCGCGGCTCCGATCAGTCGCGACCTGCTGTCTCTTACGGCGCCAGCCCAGCGGCAGGCATGCGCCCAATGCTCGTCCCCGGAAAATACGTCGCGAGGATGCGTCGCGCGTCCTGCCCGGCGCGCGCGCGGCCGATCGCGCCCCATTGGCACATGCCCACGCCATGCCCGTAGCCGTTGCCGCGGATCACGATGCGCGCGATGCGGCCCGACTCCGCCGCCTCCGTGGTCACCGCAAAGTAGGCGCTGTTGAGCAAGGCGCCATCGGGCCCGCGCAGCACCGACCTCGCATCGTTGCCGCGGACGCCGTACGCGCCGTGCTGCGTGCGGATGGCGAGACGCTCCACGCGTCCGCTCGGCGTGCGCGACTCGACGCTGACGCGCCGTACACTCCCCGGGTCGCCGCGCCCGACGTCCACGACGGTGCGCAGGTAGCGGCGCACGTTTTCGTCGAGCTGCGTGCCGGAAAGCACAGTCGTCCATGCGAAGCGCGGCGCGATGTCGCAGTAGTAGCGGTCGCTGCCCGGGATTCGGTCGCTCACGCGCTTCAGGTGCGGCTCGCCGTCGCTGCGCCAGACCTCCTCCGCGGCGGCCGTCTCACCACCGCAGGTCGAGTGAAACGGCGCGACCACCACGCGGCCACGCGAGAGCAGCACGAGCCCGGCGGTCGCGTCGATGGCGGCGTTTGACCCCGGCTGCTCGGCGTCCAAGCCGCCGTAGACCTGGTCGCTCACTGACGAGACAAAATCAAAATCCTTGCTGCGCCCATTGCCGGCGCGCGCGGTGGCGAGGCGCGTAGCCGTGAACGAGCGCGCGGCGATGGCCTGCGCCTCCACCGCCGCCTGCTCATCGGCACGTCGAACACCGATTTCCATCGGCACGACGCCACGCAGATAGTCCTCGAGCGGAAGCACGTTCACCACGAGCACGCCGCTGTCGGTGGCGACGGCGCGGATCGCGCCGCGGTACCGCTTGGCGCCGGCCTTGAGGATGCCGTCCTCGGCGACCTGCGTGAGCGCACTGGCGCGCCACGGCGTCGTCGTGCCGTCCGAGCGCACGGCACGCAGGCGGTCGCCCTTGCGTTGCACGGTCCAGCGTTCGGAAGCGCCCGCGCGCGCCATCACGCTGCCGTTGTCGTCCAGCAAGCGCCACGCGCCGGTTGAGCGCAGCTCATACGTGGCCTGCTTGGCCGCGAGCGCCACGCGGACCGTCGGGCCTGGGTCGAATGACGGGTCACGTGGGGCGGCGGCGGGGCGCGGTGCCGGCGTCGGATCGACTGGTCGCGGCTCCGCGTCAGTCGCTGCTCCCGCACGATCGGTCGGCATGGCCGGCACCGGCCCGCTGGGCTCGAGTGGACGACCGCAGGAGCCGACGCTCAGGAGCGTCGCGCCCGCCAGCATCAGGGTCACCGTCCAACGCGCCGTTCCGGGGGCGGTGGCCGATCTCACTTGCCGAAGCTCCCGACGCTCGTCGCGCCGAGCATCGGCAACGCGCGTATGCGCCGCGAAGCATCCGTGTCGGGCGCCGCGGGCGCCGAGATCACACGTCGGAATCGCGCTTCGAAGTCGTAATCGCCCACCACGTCGGTGACTTCGACTTCGATGATGCTGCCGGCCGGCGCCGAGGTCTCGACCGTCGTGATGCCGTCGATGTCGTCGGCCTGCCAGGGCAGCCGTACGGTTGCCATCGAAGTCGCTTCGGGTGCCATGCCGGCCGTTTGCCCCGCCGTCTCCACGAGCGCCTCCACCACCGACCCAATACGCGATTCATACCGCTCGGCCGTGATGTGCCGCTGCAGTTCCTGCACCGCCTCGAGCCGCGCGCGCTTGATGGGCTCCGGCACGTCGTCCACCATCTCGGCGCCACGCGTCCCTTCCTGCGGCGAATACGTGAACACGCCGACGCGCTCGAACTGGATCTCGGCGAGGAAGTCGAGCAGTTGCTGCACGTCGTCTTCTGTCTCGCCCGGGAAGCCCACGATGCACGTCGTGCGGATCGCCACGCCCGGCACCGCGTCGCGGAAGCGCGCGACCTTCTCGCGGATCGTGCGCTGGCGCTCCGGCCGTCGCATGCGTTCCAGCACCGCGTCCGACGCGTGCTGCATGGGCATGTCGAGGTACCGCAGGATGCGCGGCTCGTTGGCGATGACCTCCAGCAGCCGCGGCGTTATGCCCGCGGAGTAGAGGTACATGTTCCGGATCCACGGAATGCTCGTCTCGCGCACGAGCGTCTCGAGCAGCTCGGGCAGGCGCACGCCGTCGCGGCGGTCACGACCGTAGTGCGCGAGGTCCTGCGCCACGAGGTTCACCTCCCGCGCGCCCTGCAGCTCCAGCAGTTGTGCCTCGCGCACGATGTCGTCGACGCCGAACGAGCGGTGCCGTCCGCGCATGAGCGGGATGGCGCAGAACGCGCAGCCGTGGTCGCAGCCTTCGCTCACCTTGAGGTAGCGCACCCACGGCGTATCGCCTGCATGCACACGCACGCCCGGATGCGCGGTGATGCTGTCGCCCACGAGCCCGCGCTCCTGCAGCAGCGGGATCATGCGGTCGGTCTCGGAGGCGCCGAGGAACAAGTCGACCTCGGGCAGCGCCTCGGCGAGCTCACCCTTGTGCCGCTCGACCATGCAGCCCACCGCGACGACCGCCGTAGCGCTCCCCGTCGACTTGAGGCGTCCCGCCGCGACGATGGCGTCGATCGACTCTGCCTTGGCCGCGTCGATGAAGCCGCAGGTGTTGACGACGATCAGTTCGGCGTCGCTCGAATCGGTGACGCGCTCGCCGCCGTGGTCGATGAGCTGCGCGAGGTAGCGTTCGCTGTCGACGGTGTTTTTGTCGCAGCCTAGGGTGATGATGGAAAATTTCATTGTTGAGACGGCAGACGGCGGACGGCAGACGGCGGACTTGCCGGCGATGCGAGGGGGGATGCGGGGGGCTGAGGCCGCTGCCGACTCCTTTGCATTTCTCTCATCGGTAGTTGCCAAAGTCCAACTGCACCCCAAAATCCTCGCCGCGCAGGAACGACATCACGGTCTGCAGTTCATCACGGCTCGGCGAGACGACGCGCACGGTGTCGCCCTGGATGCTGGCTTGGACTTTCTTGAACTTCTGCGCCTTGATGGCCGCGACGACCTTCTTGCAGGTGTCGGCATCGAGGGCCTGCTTGAGTTTGATGTCCCGGTGCCACGTATCGCCGCCGCCGGGCGTGGGCTCGCCGGCGTCGAGGTTCTTCACCGGCACGCCGCGCTTGATGAGCTTGGACTGAACCACATCCCACATCGCGCGCAGCCGCATGTCGGTGTCGCTCGAGATCTTCACGAGCCCCTCAGCGCGCTTGAACTCCACGGTCGCCAACTTGGCGTCCTTGAAGTCGTACCGCTGCGCGATCTCCTTGGAGGCCTGATTGACGGCGTTATCGACTTCCTGGAGGTCGACGGAGGTGGTCACGTCGAATGACGCGTCTTTGGGCATTGGCTTACGGGACGGTTGAAGACGGCAGACGGCGGATGGCAGACGGCAGATACTGAAAGTTCGCCCCTTCACCGACCCATTGCTACCGGCCCTCCCGCATCCACCCCCGCATCGCCGGCGAATCCGCCGTCTACCGTCCGCCGTCTGCCGTCCGCGCGCTAGCCCAAGTAGGACTCAAGAGCCCGTGCCCGACTCACATGCCTCAGCCGCGACAGCGCCTTCTCCTTAATCTGCCGCACCCGCTCGCGCGTAATATTCATGACCGCGCCGATCTGCTCGAGCGTCATCGGGTCCGACCCATCCAGCCCGAAATACAGCCGCAGGATCTTTGACTCGCGGTCGCGCAGACTCGCCAGCGCCTCCTGCACCGAGTCGATCAGCGCCCGCTCGTACGTCTCCTCGTCGGGCGTCGCGCTCTGCGTGTCGGGGATGTAGTCGAGGAGCCGGTTGTCCTCGCCCGGCGCCATCGGTGCGTCGAGCGAGATGGCCGTCTGCGTGATCAGCATCGTCTTCGCGACGTCCTCCTCGGTGATCTCCATGCCTTCGGCGATCTCGGCGTTGGTCGCCTCGCGCCCGAGTTCCTGCAGCAGCGAGTTGGCGCGCTTGCCGATGCGGTGCAGCGCGCCGGCGCGGTTGAGCGGCACGCGCACGATGCGGCTCTGCTCGGCCAGGGCCTGCAGGATCGCCTGGCGGATCCACCACACGGCGTACGAGATGAACTTGATGCCCTTCGTCTCGTCGAACTTGTGGGCGGCGCGGATCAGGCCGAGGTTGCCCTCGTTGATCAGGTCCGAGAGCGAAACGCCCTGGTTCTGATACTTCTTAGCCACGGAGACCACGAACCGCAGGTTCGACCGCACGAGCGTGTCGAGCGCCTCCTGATCGTTCGTGCGGATGCGCTGCGCCAGCCTGACCTCTTCCTCGCGTGAGATCAGCGGGAACACGCTGATGTCGCGCAGGTACTGGTCGAGCGAGCCCTCTTCGTACCCTTGCTTCTTGTGCGGTACTCCGGCCATGCGTCCTCGTCTGCGTTGACCTGCCACGGTGTCCGACGACCGATGCGCCGAATGTGCAACCCCGTCCGGCGGTGCGGAAGCACCCCTGTCCGGTCGCCCATTTCGCATCAGCGGATCAGTTCCCCGAGTCGCTGCCACCGGACGCGCGTCAGCCAATCGAGCGCGGCGCCGCTGTCCGGAGCGTAGCTGTAGTAGACGAAGATCGGCGTGCCACGGACCAGTGAATCAGGGACGAACCCCCAGTATCGGCTGTCGAGGGAATTGTCGCGATTGTCCCCCAACACGAAGTAATGGTCCGGGGGCACCACCAGTGGTCCCCAATTATTGCGAGACGGACGATAACGCCGCACATCGAGGTCCGGCGCGAGGTAATCACGCTGCCAACGGAAGTCCGCGCCGCCGGGATCCAAGCCGGGTTCATGGCGTATGGCATAGTCCTCGAGCTGCTGCTCGCCATTGCGGAACAGCACGCCACGGCGCATCTCGATGGTGTCGTACGGGAGGCCCACGAGGCGCTTGACGAAGTTCTTGGTCGGGTCCTCGGGCCACTGGAAGACGACGACATCGCCGAGTTCCGGCTCACGTAGCGACGGCAGGTGCTTCCCGGTGAAGGGCACCTCGGCGCCGTAGAGCATCTTGTTGACGAGGAGGAAGTCGCCGACGAGCAGCGTGCCTTCCATGGACCCGCTCGGGATCTTGAACGCCTCGACCACGAATGCGCGCACGAGCAGGAACAAGATGATGGCGAGCTGCACCGACTTGGCCCACTCCCACCCTGCGCGCAGCGCACGCATGGAAGGCGGCCGCGCGGCCGGCGCTGGCCCGCCGATCCCCTCCGGCGCGCAGGCCGCGCCGGTGTCGTCAGGCGGCGCAGACTCGGCTGAGGGTCCGGTGTCGGTGAAGTGGTCGCTCATGGGAGGTGTACTGGGATATACACTGGACGAC
>JAKFFA010000088.1:0-1813 GCA_036675455.1 Gemmatimonadaceae bacterium
CCAGAGATAGTCCGAATCCTTCGCGCCATGCGTGCGGCCCGACTCCTCGGCGAGGATGCCGTGGCCCGGATAGGCGGCGAGAAGCGTCTCGATGATGATCTTTTCCGCCGCCTGGTCCACCTCGGTGACGAAGTCGTTGTGCGACTTCGACGTGACCGTCACACGGTCCAGGTCGAGCGAAGCCCGGTTGATGATCGAGCCGGCCGAACGTGCGGCCTTGACGGCGACGTTGAGCATCGGATGAAGGGCTTGGGACATGGCAAAGGCTCGCGGACTCGTGCGGTGGACTGGCGGGAAGAAAGAGCGGGGGTGTGGGGCCGGCCGTACCGGCGGGGCGACGCGTAGCGCCCACCCATAATTCGATTTTAGCCGTCGAGCCATGCCACCCACTGATCCGACCCGCTTCGTCCTCGTCGGCACCAGCCATGCCGGCAACGTCGGCGCGGCAGCGCGGGCGATGAAGGTCATGGGCTTTTCGGAGCTGGTGCTGGTAGCGCCGCGCTTCGCCGACGTGCTGGTGCATGAGGAAACCGTCGCCATGGCCAGTGGCGCGGCGGACATCCTGGTTCGCGCACGTTTGGCGGCCACCCTGGCCGAGGCGCTCGATGGCATCGACTACGCGTGCGCGACCGCGATGACACCGCGCGACTTCGGGCCGCCGACGCGTGCGCCGCGGGTGCTGCTGCCGCGGTTGGCCGCCGAATCCCGGCGCGTCGCGTTCGTCTTCGGCTCCGAGCGCTACGGTCTGGCCAACGAGGACGTCTATCGATGCCATGCGTGCGTGAGCATTCCGACGCCTGCCGATTACGGCTCGCTCAACCTCGCACAGGCGGTGCAGTTGATTGCGTACGACTGGCGCGAGGCTTTGGGCGGCTACGCGGTGGCGCCGCGTACCGTCGACTCGCAGCCGGCTGACGTGGCCGCGCTTCAGAACCTGCTCGAGCACTGGCGCCGCGCACTGGTGCACATCGGCCATCTCGATCCGGCCGCACCGAAGAAGCTGATGCCGCGCCTCAATCAGGTCCTCAATCGTGCTGCCTTGACGCCCGAAGAAGTCCATCTGCTGCGCGGCATCGCCACGTCGATGCTCAAGCGCTGAGTGGCGCGCGGGCTTCCACGCGCACGGCCTCGACGGGGGCGCGTTTCAGGATGTACTTGTCTTGTGGCCGGCTGCCACCGTGCCGTCGCGCCGCGACTCGATGTCGTTTACAGTGTTGGCAAGCCCCGTGCTTGAGGGGTGCGTACCGCCTCTTCGCGGGTAGACGCCGCATCGCTTAACGCCAATGATGCGGCCTCGATCAACCCGGGAGCACATGTGAATACCAAGAAACTACTCGTCGTTGCTGCAGCCTTCGCGGCTTTCAACGCCAACGCCGCACTGACCTTCAGCGAAGGCGCCGCGGGCGCTTACGGCGGTCCGATCAACTTCACCAGCACGAGCGGCAATGTTTCGTCGCCCATCAGCGGCAGCGTCGCGAACGTGCGACTCGCACCGCTCACGCTGAGCAGCACCGACCTCTACTCCGTGATCTCCACGGGCGGCGCGGCCACCATCGCCTTCGACACGGGCGTTTCCTCGTTCTCGTTCCTGTGGGGCTCGCCGGACGACTACAACTTCCTCGACATCGCCACGAACGATGCCTCGGGCCTGACCTTCGGCGGCGCCGACCTCGGTGTGCTGTCCAACCCGGACTTCATGGCCAATGGCGACAACGCCAACACCCGGCTCTTCACCATCGGCACGAACGACGGCACGCTGATCAACAGCATCACCTTCCGTTCGGACGGCGTTGCGTTCGAGGTGGCCGCTGCC
>JAKFFA010000109.1:0-46102 GCA_036675455.1 Gemmatimonadaceae bacterium
GGCTGCGCGCCGGGGTCACGCACGATCGAGCCGCGCCCGCGCTCGAGGTCGGCCTTCACGTACCAGCCGCCGATCCACGGCGACCGCAGGCGCTGCCGCGTGTCGATGAGCAGGCGCGTCGAGAGCAGGTCCACGCGGCCGAGGTCGAAGCCGGGATTCACGCGCCACGGATCATTGTCGCGGAACAGCGTGAACGGTGAGCGCGCGTCCGGCGAATGCCAGCGCTCGCTGCCGCCTGCGACACTCAACGACATCTCCTCGCCGAGTCGTCCTCCGACGGAGGCCTCCCAGCCATGGCGCCCGTAGTAATCGCGCATGTCGCGGTGCAGCACGAACGTCGCGAGGCCCGCCTCCTTGTCCGTCAAGTGCCATGACTCCACCGCGTCGATGACGTCGTACGCGCGCGCGCCGACCGTGAGGCCGTTGGTGACGCCGAGCCGCAGGTCGGCGCGGATGTCATGGCCCACCGACTCCCGGCCCCATCGCATGGGCCCTGCGGTGCGCACGATGGCGAGCGCCTCCGCCTCGACGCGACCCCAGTTCGTAGGCCGGCGGATGCGCGGCCCCACCGCGGCCGCGAGCCCTTCGACCCGGTTGTACGATCGCGCGGCGACGAACAGGAGATCCGTGTACGATTCGCCTCGGTCCCGGCCGTCCCAGTGCGGCCTCCAGTCGACGCCGCGGTCCTCCGCGTCGATGTGGCCGTTCTCGTCGATCGTGTACACGAGCAGCTCGGCCTGCGAGCGCACCTCGCCGAGCACGGCGACGCCGTCCTCACGTGTCACGATGCCACCGACCACGACCACGTCGCCGTCAATGCGCGAGCCGGTCAGGAGCCGCACGTCGGCGTTGATGGCGACCAGCGTGCCATTGATCCGCCCCGCGATCGTCACGGGCCCGTTGAGCACGGCCACGTCGCTCTCGATCTCACGGTCGGCCGCCACGTCGAGCGCGCCGGACACACGCATCGTGCCGCTCGCATTGTGGACCTCGACCGCGGTCGCCTGCACGCTGCCCGTGCGCTGTTGCGCGAGTGCGGGCCGCGCAACCGCCACGCCGGCCAGCGCAACGCAACCCAGCGCGGCAAGAACGCTCCTCTTCAATGCCATCATCGTCTCCGGTGGTTCAGGACATGCTCGCCGCGTGCACGAGGCATGCCGCGAAAGTCGTGCCCGTTCATTCGGTACCGCCTGCGATCCCGAGCCGCTTCATGCGCCGGTATAGGTTGGGCCGGTCCGTTTGCAGCCGCCGCGCGGCCTCGGCCACGACACCATTGGCGGAGGACAAGGCGCGCGTGATGAGCAATCGTTCGTACTCGTCGAGCGCCTCACTGAGCGCCGTGTCGAGCCGCTCGCCGTCAGGCAACGCGGTCGGGCGGCTCGAGGTCGCGTCGCCCGCGGGCAGCACGCTGGCCACCTCCACCGCGCCGATCGGCGCGCCCGCGAAAAGAATGCTCAGCCGCTCCACGATGTTGGCCAACTCGCGCACGTTGCCGGGCCAGCGGTAGCGCGCGAGCGCATCCACCGCATCCTGCTGCCAGTGCGGTGCGGCTTGCCCCGAGCGCCGGCGATGCAGCGCCGCAAAGTGCGAGACGAGCGCGGAGATGTCGCCGGGCCGTTCGCGCAGCGGCGGCACGAACAGCGGAATCACATTCAATCGGAAGAACAGGTCCTCGCGGAACCGTCCCTCACGCACCTCACGCGCGAGGTCCCGGTTGCTGGCCGCGAGCACGCGCACATCGACCTTGATGGGCTTCGACCCGCCCACGCGCTCGATCTCCTTCGCCTCGATCGCGCGCAGCAGCTTGGCCTGCGCCTCGGCCGAGAGCTCGCCGACCTCGTCGAGCAGCAGCGTACCGGTGTGCGCGAGCTCGAAGCGCCCCAGGCGGCGCTCCGTCGCGCCGGTGAACGAGCCGCGCTCGTGGCCGAACATCTCGCTCTCGACCAAGTCGCGCGGGATCGCCGCGCAGTTGACGCGCACGAACGGCCGGTCGCGCCGCGGGCTTTGCGCGTGGATCGCCGACGCCACGAGTTCCTTGCCGGTACCCGACTCGCCGCCGATGAGCACGCGCGCGTCGCTGGGCGCCACGCGCGCGATCATCTCACGCACGCCGCGCAGGGCGGGACTGTCACCGACGAGATTGCCGGCGAGTCCCAGGTCCGCGCGCAGCGCCGATCGCTCGCGTCGCGCTTGCCGCAGCTCGATCGCGCCGCCCAAGGCGAGCAGCACGCCTTCCGGCGTGAGGGGCTTCTCGAGGAAGTTGACCGCGCCCAGCCGCGTCGCCTTGACCGCGTCGGCGAGTCCGGCGCGGCCTGACATCATCACCACGGGCAAGTCCGGATAGCGCTCGCGCAACTGCCCGAGCAGCTGCAGGCCATCCGACGGACCGGGCATCATGAGATCCAGCAGCACGAGGTCCGGCTCCATCTCGATCGCGCGCTCCAAGCCGGACGGCGCGTCAGCCGCGTCGCGCACCTCGTAGCCCTCGGCGCCCAGCAGGGCGCCGACCATGCGCCGGATATTCGGCTCGTCGTCGACGATCAGGACCGAAGGCATCAGCGCGGCGACTCGTCGGGCTCGGGGGGCAGGGCCTTGCGTCCTAACCCGTCCGCGATGGCGCTGGGGACTTCGCGCTCGGCGAGCAGCCGCGTGACAAAGCGCTGGCCTTCCGAGATGCGCTCGACCTCCACGGCGATGGCCTCCACCGCGTGCTCGATGCGCGCCATGCGCTCGTCGCGCGCGGGGTCGTATGGCGGCAGCACCGGCGTGCGCTCCTGCCGGCGAACCCATGCGCGCACGATCGGGATGCCCAATGCGAGCACGATCACGGTGAAGAAGAATATGCTTACGATGACAATGTCCTCGTTCATCTCACCTCCACGGGCGCTGTCGCGGCCGTCACTGGGTTCGGTGCCGGGGGAAGTGCAGGCGGATCTCAGTCCCGCCGCCCAGCGCGGCGCCACTCACCGCTTCCACACGCCCCCCATGGGCGCGCACTGTCTGCTTCACGATGGCCAAGCCGAGTCCCGTGCCACCCGTCTTGGCCGTCACGTACGGCTCGAAGATGCGTTCCAACTGATCGGCGGGAATGCCGACCCCATCATCGCGCACCGCCAGCGTCACCTCGCCGTCGGACGCCGCCACGCGCACCACCACGCGGCCCTGGCCATGTGTCGCATCGACCGCGTTGAGCAGCACGTTCGTCAGGGCGCGATGCAGCGCATCGTGCTGCCCGACGATGTACGGCAGGTCCGGCGCGACGTCCACATGGCATTGCACGCCCGCCGGTACCGACGTGCGGGCTGCCTCGCGGGCCAGCTCGCCCAAGTTCACGTCTGCCACCGGGCCCTCGGGCAGCCGGCCGAACTGGGCAAAGCTTTTCGCCATCGCTTCCAGGCGCGCCGATTCCGCATCGAGCACACCGACCGTCTCGCGCAGCTCTGCCGGCACGTCGCGAGCGAGCCGCGCCACGGCGAAACGGATCGGCGTGAGCGGATTCTTGAGCTCATGCGCCACCTGCCTCGCCAGCTCGCGAAACGCCGCGAGGCGCTCGGCCTCGATCGCGGCGAGCCGTCCCGCCTCGAGACCCGCTTCCATTTCGCGCATGCGTTCGCGCAGCAGCCCGAACTCCGGCGCACCCTTAGCCTCGCGCTCCGTGGGCGGAGGCAACGGCTCCCCGCGCGCGATGCGCGACGTCCAGCCGATGATCTCGTCGATCGGACGCGAGAGTTGCCGACTCAGGTGACCGGCGGCGCGTGAGGCGAGCAGCGAGAGCACGGCGAGTGCGATGAGCCCGAGGATCGCGACCGCTGGCACGGCACGCTCGATGAGGTACCGGAACCGGCGCGCTTGCAGGCGGGATTGGCCCAGCTGCGACTCATGACGCGCGAGGGCTTCGGCAGTCTCGGCCGAGCCGGGACGCGTGCGCGCCAGCGCGATCGCGCGCTCACCGCTGGCGGCCACGTTCTCCCACGCGCCGGTGCCCGTGAGCACCGGCAGCACGCCAGCCGCCACGCCGCTCCACGCGAGTGTCAGCACGATGCTGGGCACGAACGCGAAGAGGGCCAGTATGAGAAACAGCCGGGACCGGAAGCGCAGGGATTGCTTCAGCAATGGAGGGTCGCCAGGGTACCGTACGAGGGTGACGGGACACGGTTTCGAGGGGAACATAACCGTCGGCAGGCCGCGGGCGCATCGCAACGGGGTCAGCGGCCGAACGGCGGAAGTGCCGACCCCACTGACATTTGCGCACGTCGCGACTACCTTTCGGGCTGGGACGCGCCTAGCGCGTCGATGATCCCGCTGCCTTCGGCGCGCGACCATCGGCACGCCGGGCGCGGCTGAATAGCAAACTCCCGCAGCGGGCATGTCGTCCGCGCCAGAGACATCCTCCGGGCCGCGATAAGAAGCACAAAGGCCCGGACGAGTCGGTGAGCGCGTTCGCTGGGTTCCCGCGACCACTCTATCGGCGAACTGCGCCAGGACAAGATGCACCCACGTACCAACCTCTCCGCTGCGGCGCGCCCTGCGCGCGCTGCGGTGGCCCCCTTACATCGGGGTCCGCAGGCCACCACCATCGGCTCGGGTTCACACGCCCCCAACGCCGCCCTGCTCATCGACTTCGACAACGTCACGATGGGCATCCGCTCCGACTTGCAGACGGAGCTCCGCAATCTCCTCAGCTCGGCCATCATCAGCGGCAAGGTCGCCGTGCAGCGCGCCTATGCGGACTGGCGCCGGTACCCGCAGTACATCGTGCCGCTCTCCGAGTCGTCGATCGACCTGATCTTTGCGCCGGCGTACGGCTCGTCCAAGAAGAACGCGACCGACATCCGCCTCGCGGTGGACGCCGTCGAACTCGTGTTCACGCGTCCCGAGATCGGCACGTACATCCTGCTCTCGGGCGACAGCGACTTCTCGTCGCTCGTGCTCAAGCTCAAGGAGTACGGCAAGTACGTCATCGGCGTCGGCATCAAGGAATCGTCGAGTGACCTGCTCGTGCAGAACTGCGACGAGTACTACTCGTACAACGCGCTGGCGGGGCTCGTGAAGAGTGGCGACGACACGGGCGTCAAGAAGTGGGACCCGTGGGAGCTGGTGACGGAAGCCATCACGCGCATGCAGAAGCACGGCGATGTCATGCGCTCCGACCGCCTCAAGCAGGTCATGCAGGAGATCGACGCGACCTTCGACGAGAAGAACCTCGGCATGTCGAAGTTCTCGCGGTTCTGCCTCGAGGCATCGCAGAAGGGCCTGCTGCACGTGCACAAGCTCGAGAACGGACAGCTTGAGGTCGGCCCGCCGCGCAAGGGCGACGCCGCTCCTGCGGCGAGCACCGCCGCGGCGGATCGCGGTGGCGAGCGGCCCGGCACCGGCGCTGCGACGGACGGCGAGGATCGCGAGAGCCGTCGGCGTGGTCGCCGCGGCCGCGGTGGACGCGGACGCGACCGCGAGGATCGCGCTCCGCGTGCTGACACACCTGAGTCCGTTGCTGCCGTGGCGGGAACGAGCGACGCGCGAGCCAATCGCGGTGCTCCTCCCGCTGCGCAGGGCAATGCACGTCCGGCCGCGCAGGCGAATGACCGTCCCACGCCACCGACTGGCGCGCCCGCGCGTGGCCAGCCCAAGGCGGATGCCACGATCGGCGTCAGCGGACTGCGTCTTACGCGTGATGAAGCGTTCTCGCTTGTGCGCGAGTCAGTCGCTGCTGTGGCCACGGGCGACAACCCCGTCCCGAGCGAGGCGGTGCGCGTGAAGGCGCGCGCGCTGCTCGGACGCGACAGTGAGTCGCTCTCAGAGCGCAATTTCGGCCGCATCCTCAAGGATGCGCACGACGCCGGCCAGGTGGACGTGCGCAAGCGTGGCGAGGCGTTCGAGGTGACCGCGGTGGAGGACGCGCCGAGCATCGCCGACCAGTTGGCGGTCGCCGAGCAGGCAGCCACTCCGGTCGCGGCACCCAAGTCGCCGGCGCCGCGTGGCATGGGTCCGCGTACCGCGCCGGGCCGCGGCGGCCGCAGCGCACCGGTGAAGTCGCCGGCTGGGCTCGTGCTGCTCGGCATGGTGGAAGAGCCGGTCGCAGCGAAGCCTGCGGCGCAGGAGGCGCCCGCCTCGACGGACGACGGCGACACGTCGTCGTCCGCCAAGAAGCCGCGTGCGAAGCGCGCGGCGAAGAAGGCCAAGCCCGCGACGGCTGCGAAGCCGGCCGCTGCCAAGAAGCCGCGCGCGAAGAAGGCGGCCAAGCAGACCGCGGGCGCGGAGTAAGAGGCACCGCAGACGGCGCGCGCCGGGTATGCGACGGCGTCGCCGAATGTGCGGTTGCGGAAGGTATGAAGCGGGCGCGGCCATTCAGCCGCGCCCGCTTTGCTACTTAATAACCCCAGCCTTCATCGCCACCTTCCGAATCGCCTTCGCCGCCATATCCAGATCATCACGCGTGTGCGACGCCGAGATCTGGCAGCGCAGGCGTGCGGTGCCCTGCGGCACCACCGGGAAGCCGAACCCCGTCACGAAGATCCCTTCCTCGAGCAGCAGCTCGCTCATGCGGATCGCGTCGGCCGTCTCGCCGATGATGATCGGCACGATCGGCGTCTCGCCGGGCAGCGGGTCGAGCCCGACCTCACGGATGATGCCGCGGAAATAGTTGGCGTTCTCCTGCAGCGTGCGCACGCGCTCGGGATGCGACTCGATGAACGCGATGCTGGCCAGCGCACTGGCGGCCACGGTGGGCGGCAGCGCGTTGGAGAACAGTTGCGGGCGCGAACGCTGCGTCAGCGTGTCGCACAGCGCCGTAGGACCCGCGACGAATCCGCCCGCGGCGCCACCCAGCGCCTTCCCCAGCGTCGACGTGATGATGTCCACCTCGCCCAGCACGCCGAAATGCTCGGCCGTGCCGCGCCCCGTCGCGCCCAGCACGCCCGTGGCATGCGAGTCGTCCATGATCAGGATGGCATCGTGGTCGCGCGCGATCTGCAGCAGTTCCGGCAGCTTGGCGATGCTGCCTTCCATCGAGAACACGCCGTCGGTCCAGATGAGGCGGCGGCGCGCGCCCTTGTGCGCCTTGAGCTTCTCGACGAGGTCATCCAGGTCGCCGTGCTGGAACACGCCGGTGGTGCACTTCGTGATCGACTTCGCGAGCCGCATCGAGTCGATGATGGACGCGTGGTTGAGCGCGTCCGACACGACGAAGTCGCCCTGCTCGACGATGGACGCCGTCAGTCCCTCGTTCGCGTTCCATGCGGACACGTAGGACATGGATGCCTGCGTGCCGACGAAGCGCGCGATTGCCGCCTCGAGGTCGCGGTGCACGGTGAACGTGCCGCAGATGAAGCGCACGCTGCCCGTGCCAGCGCCGAACTTCCGCAGGCCCTCGATGCCCGCCTCGATCACGGCCGGCTCGTCGCAGAGCCCGAGGTAGTTGTTGGAACTGAGGATCAGCACCTCGCCGCGGCCCTCCATCGTGACACGGGCCGACTGCGGCGACGCGAGGTGGTTCAGGCGCTTGAGCGTACCCTTGGCGGCGAGGTCATCCAGGCCGGCCTGCAGGTCATTGACGAAAGACGTATTCATGGCAACGGCAACGAGAAAATGTGATGGCGACAAGACGAACGCACGCCGCGTGGCGCACGTTCAGGAAATCTCGAACACGACCTTGCCCGCGTCGCCCGATTTGATCACCGCAATCGCTTCGGCGTGTTGTTCGAGCGGGAATCGGTGCGTGATCACGGGCGTGGGGTCGAACTGGCCCGCCCGCAGGAACTGTGTCATCTGAATCCACGTGTCGTACATGCGCCGTCCGACGACGCCGTAGATCGTGATGCCCTTGAAGATGACCTCGGAGGCAAAGTCGAGGTCCATGGGCTTCGCCGGGATGCCGAGCATCTGGACGCGGCCGCCCACGCGCACCAACTTGAGCGCCTGATGGATCGCCGCCGGCACGCCACTCATCTCGAGCACCACATCAACGCCCAGCCGTTGGGTGGCCGCAGCCACGGCGGCGTCCGCCTCGCGCGGATGCACGGCGGAATGCGCGCCCATCTGCCGGGCAAGCTCTAGGCGGCGCGGGTTCACATCACTGGCCACGATATGCGATGCGCCGGCGGCCTTCGCGATGCCCACGGCGAAGATACCAATCGGACCACACCCCGTGACGAGCACCGTCGCGCCGGGCAGCTTGGTCCCGTGCAACGCGGTGTGGAAGGCGTTGCCCATGGGATCATGGATGCCACCCACCTCGAAACTGACCTCGGGATCCAGGTGCCAGACATTCGTCGCCGGCATGGCGATGTAGTCGGCGAATGCGCCGTCGCGGTCCACGCCGATGATGCGCGTGTTCGGGCAGACATGCGCATGGCCGGTGCGGCAGAGGTGGCAGCGGCCGCACACAATGTGACCCTCGGCGGTGACACGGTCGCCCACTTTCACGTCTGTTACGAGGGCACCAATGCGCTCCACCTCGCCGGCGAACTCGTGGCCCACGATGAACGGCGGCTTGCATCGCCCACGGGCCCAATCATCCCACTCATGGATATGGACGTCGGTGCCGCAGACGCCGGCGCGGCGGACGCGGATCAGCACCTCGTCGTCGCGGATTTCGGGAACAGGGACTTCCTTCAGCGTGAACCCCGAGACCGGGGATTCCTTGACCAAGGCGCGCAACGACAGCTCACATGTTCGGGGAGGGGTGCCGATACTCCCAGCCATGCGGGAGCCGTCGGATGCTCAACAACCACAACTCCGAAACGTCGCCGTCTTGGTCACTGGATGAAAGGGGGCGCCTCCTTTCGACCGCTCCTCCTTCTCGTGCGCCAAAGGACCACACCATCCGCTTGAGCACCCAGATCGAGTCCCCCGGACGTTCCGCCGCGATGGTCCCTGCCTCCGCGGCGGCGGTTGCCGCGGCCGTCGCCGTGGCCGGCCTGGTCTGGCTCACGACGCCGGCCCTGGTGCACACGGCCAACTCGGTGATCCCGCAGCCCGCGCATGGCGTCGCCTTGGCCTTGCTGATCGCCACGCGCCGCGAGCTGCGCGTGCGCATGGGCATCCTGCTGTTTGCCGGCGTGTCGGTCGGCGCGCTGATCGCCGGTGGTGGCACGGTGCGCGTGCTCACGGGCGCCGCGATGGTCGTCGCGCAGGCATCGCTCATCATCGCGCTGTTCCAGCGGATCAGTCGCGAGATGCCGCTCACGGGTGTGTCGGCGCTCACGCGATTCCTGGCGGCAGTCATCGTGGGCACCTTGCCGGTCGCGGTGCTGGCCAGTCTCATCGCACCTGCCGTCGCCCCGGAGCACACATGGTATGCCTGGTGGTCCGTGGCCAGCACGTCCGGAATCATTTTCGCGCCCGCGTTGCTGGCCTTGATGCGATCCAGCGATTGCCAGCCTGGTTCGCGACCGCTGCTGGGTCCCGAGTTCCTGTTGTTGCTGGGCGGATTCCTGTTCGTGCTGCTGGACGTGTTCTTGCGCCTCGGATTTGGCTTTGACCGCATCCCGCACGCGATCACGACGCTCCCCTTCCTCGTGTGGGCGGGCCTGCGCTTCGGACTGCGCGGCGCGTCCATCACGTCCCTCGTGCTGGTGGTCGTGTCGTTCGCGGCGACCGTGGCCGGTACGGGCGCCTACATGGGGTTCGGTCCCGAGCTGATCGACCGCGTGCGCATCGCGGGCTACTTCATGGCCGCCGTGATCGCGTCGGTCATGTTGTTCGCGGTGGCGGTCGCCGAGGGCGCGGCACAGGCGCGCCGCACGGACGCGGCGTTTGCGCAGTTGCGCGCGATCCTCGAGGGCGCCGGTGACCTGATCGCCGCGGTCGACCGCGACCTCATGATCGTCGCAGTGAATCCCTCATGGGTGGCGGGCTTCGAGCGCGCCAGCGGGTTCCGCGCACGCGCCGGTATCTCCATGCAGCAGGCGCTGGCCTCTGTACCACATGACGCCGATGTGTCACTCGCCAATTGGCACCGCGCCCTGGCGGGTGAGCGCTTCGTCAGTGTGCGCGAGTTTGGCAGACCGGACCGGCACCGGCAAGAGTACGAAATCACGTACGCACCGGTCCGCGACGAGGCCGGCGAGATCGTCGGCGCGTCCCAGATCGTGCGCAACGTGAGCGACCGGTTGCAGCGCGAGGCCGAGGAAGCCGAGGCCCGGCGGCTGGAGAGCATCGGCCGGCTGGCGGGCGGCGTCGCGCACGACTTCAACAACCTCATGACGGCCGTGATGGGCTACACCGAGCTCGTCGCGAGTTCACTCAGCACCGACGACCCGCGTCGCGGCGATCTCGCGCAGGTAGAGCGTGCCGCCGCGCGCGCGGGCGAACTCACGCAGCAACTGTTGGCCTTTGCGCGCCGGCGGCTCGTGGAACCGCGCGTCGTCGATGCCGGCGAACTCGTCGAGGGCTTCAGTCGGCTCCTCGCGCCGCTGTTGGGCCCCAACATCTCGCTCGTCGTGCATTCGGCGCCCGGCCTGCGTCGCGTGCGCGTGGATCCCACGCAGTTCGAGCAGGTGGTGATGAACCTCGCCGTGAACGCGCGTGACGCGATGTCGGGCTCAGGCCGCCTGCTGATCGAGACCGCCAACGACGATCGCGGCGGCGTGCAGGGCGTGCGCCTCAGCGTGCGCGACTCCGGAACGGGCATGACGCCGGAGGTGCTCGAGCGGATATTCGAACCGTTCTACACGACGAAACCGGTCGGTGAGGGCACGGGACTCGGGCTCGCCACCGTGCACGGCATCGTGCATCAGGCCGGTGGCGACGTCGACGTCGAATCCGTGCCGGGGCTCGGCACGTCGTTTCACATCTTCTTTCCGGCGGCGCTCACGCCGGAGCCGGCACCGGTTGCGGACGCACCGCGGTCACTCGCACCGCACAGACCTTGAACTCGGGGATACCCGATGGGCCGTCCAGCGCCGGATTCGTCAGCAGGTTCGCAGCCGACTCACGATAGTGCATCGGGATGAACACCTGCCGTCGCGCCACGCGCGGCGACAGGCGCACGGCGATGCGCATGGTGTTGCGGCGGGAGCTGATCTCCACCTCGTCGCCTTCGGCGACGCCGAGCTCGAGCGCGTCCACGGGGTTGATCTCTACCGTGGCCGTGCTTTCGCGCGCATCGAGCGTGCGTGAGCGACGCGTCATCGTGCCGGTGTGCCAGTGGTACATCTGGCGGCCGGTGTTCATGAAGAACGGGTAGGCCGCATCGGGCAGCTCAGCCGGCGGAAGGTATTCCACCGGGACCATCAGCGCTCGGCCGTCCTCGGTCGGGAACCGATCCGCGAAGAGGAAATCGGTGCCCATGTGCGTCGGCCCGGGTACGGGGTACTGCAGGCCGCCGATGCGCTCCGCGAGCCGCGCATGCGACACGCCGCGCCAGCTGGGCGTCACGCGCGCGATCTCGTTGAACACGTCGGCCGCTGAGGCGTACTCACCCGGCAGACCGAGCCGCCGCGAGAGATCGAGGACGATCTCGAGGTCGGCGCGCGCCTGGCCCGGTGGGTCCACGGCCTTGCGTGAGAGTTGGATACGCCGCTCGGTGTTCACGAACGTGCCGTCCTTCTCGGCGAAGGATGAGCCCGGCAACACCACGTCGGCGGCGCGCGCCGTCTCCGTGAGGAACAGGTCCTGCACGGCAAGGAACTCGAGGCCGAGGAACCAGTCTTCCGCGTGCGCGACGTCGGGGTCCGAGATCACGGGGTTCTCGCCCATGATGTACAGCCCGCGCACCGGTGAGGACGCGCCGACGATCTCCGTCACCTTGCGGCCCAACTGCAGCGACATGCGCTCGGCCGGCACGCCCCAGGCCGCCGCGTACTCGGCGCGGATCGCCGGGTCGTCCACGCGCCGGTAGTCGGTGAACGCGAATGGCACGGCGCCCATGTCGCTCGCGCCCTGCACGTTGTTCTGGCCGCGGATCGGCATCATCGGCGCGCCCCAGCGGCCGATCATGCCGCATGCGAACATCAGGTTGAGCAGCGACGTGACGATGTCCGTGCCCGTGTGGTGCTGCGTAAGCCCCATCGCCCACATCGTCGCGGAGCGCGGCCCGCGCGCGTACAGCTCGGCCGCGCGGCGGATCGTGTCTGCCGGGATGCCCGTGATCGACTCCGCCATCTCGGGCGTGTAGGGCTCGACGGCGCGGCGCACATCGTCAAAGCCGGTCGTGCGCGTCGCGATGAACACCTTGTCCTCGAGACCCGACGCCAGGATGTGGTGCAGCATGCCGTTGAGCAGCGCGACGTCCGTGCCGGGCAGCATCTGCAGGTGGATGTCCGCGCGCGCGGCGAGTTCGATGCGGCGCGGGTCCGCGACAATGAGCCTGGCGCCGCGCCTGAGCGCGCGCTTGACCGCCGCGCCGAACACGGGATGGCTCTCGGTCGTGTTGGCGCCCAAGATGAAGATTACGTCGGACTCGTGCTCGACCTCGCGCATGGAGCCGCTGGCCGCTGACGTGTTCATGGCGCGCTGCATCGCGCTCACGGACGACGCGTGGCAGAGGCGCGTGCAGTGGTCGACGTTGTTCGTGCCGATGGCGCCGCGGAACAGCTTCTGCAGCGCGTAGTTCTCCTCGTTGGCGCACTTGGCGGATGCGAACGTCGCCAGGCTGTCGGGCCCGTGCGTGTCGCGCAGCCGCGCGAGTTGCTGCGCGGTCAGCTCGAGCGCCTCTTCCCAGGTCGCCTCGCGGAACGGCTCAAACCAGTCGGCCGGTGTGGCGAGACGGTCGCGCGGATCGCCCAAGGCGTCATCGGAGGTCGCGGGCGAGCGCCGGAACGGATTGGTGCGCGGCCGGCGCCCCTTCTCGGCGCGTCCCTCGGCCTGCACGGACGTCCATGGCCCGCTGCGCCGCGGGAACCGCGCGGCCACTTCGTTGGCTGCGTCGAACGTCCACGTGCCTGACGCGTCGCGCACCCAGCCGTGCCGGATCAACGGCACCTTCAAGCGGTCGCGGTGCAGGATGAAGTCGGTGCCGAAGCGCCCCTTCACGCAGGTCGATCCCTCGTTTGGGGTCGGCTCCTCGATCCACGGCGACGTCACGCGCGTCACCTGGTTGTCGCGCACCTCAAGGTCGAGCTGGCAGCCGACGGCGCAATAGGGACACACCGACCGCACGGTCGTCGCCGGCTGATCCATCGTACCGGCCCTGAACTTCGCCATCGGCAGGATCTCATGAATCGCGCCGGTCGGGCACACGCGCACGCACTCGCCGCACCATGTGCAGCCGGCGTGCTCGGGATTGCCGTCCGCGCCAACGACGATCTCGGCGAACTCCCCGCGCCGGCCGACGTCGAGCACGCCCACGACCTGGATGTCCTCGCACGCGCGCACGCAGCGCGTGCAGAGGATGCACGTGCTCATATCGTGCGTGATCGTGGGGTCCGTCGGTCGCTCGTCGCCGGTGCGCAGCGGCAGGGCGCCCGAACGCTCCCGTGGCACGCCATACCGGTGCACCATCGTCTCGAACTCGTTGCGGCCGCGGTCGGCCGGGATGTCCGTCACCGGATAGCGCTCGAGCAGCAGCGAGAGCACCGCCTGCCGGCTCTTCACGGCGCCATGCGACTCCGTGTGCACGACCATGCCGTCCGCCGCCGCCGTGGCGCACGCGGGCATCAGTTTCGCGGCGCCCTCTACGCTGACGAGGCAGACGCGACAGTTGCCCACCGTCGGCAACTTCGGATACCAGCACAGTGTCGGCACATCGATCTGCGCGGCGCGCGCCGCATCGAGGATCGTCGCGCCATCGTCAACGACGCATTCCCGTCCGTTGATCGTCAGGGTCGGCATGGTCGAAAACCTCGTCCGGCGCGGAGAACCGTCCGGAGATCGGGAGTGTCTCAACAAGCGGGCCAACGCGCTGCGTATACAAGTAGCCGCCCGCGCCCGTATATTCGCCCAAGTCGGGCCGTTCCGGAACCTGCCTCGCCTTCTTCAAGAGAGATTTGCGTGACAGCAACACGTCGGGAATTCCTTCAACGCACCGCAGCGGCTGCCGCCGCTGCCGGCCTCGCCTCCCCCCTCATCGTGCCGGGCACCGCAGAAGCCGCGCCGCAATCCGCGGCGGCGCGCAGCCAGCAGCCAGGCGACAGCGCCCACCGTGAGCTCGCCCTGCGCGCCATCGACGCGGCCAAGGCGGCCGGCGCCGAGTACGCGGACGCGCGCATCTCCAGCGCGCGGTCGCAGCGCATCGGCACACGCGAGCGCCGCGTCACGGGCATCGGCGACAGCGAGACGTTCGGCTTCGGCGTGCGCGTGCTCGTGAACGGCACCTGGGGCTTCGCGGCCTCGAGCGACCTCACCGCCGAGGAGGTCACGCGCGTCGCCAAGCAGGCGGTGGCGCAGGCGCGCGCCAACCGCGTGGCGATGGTCCGGCCGGTGGAACTCGCGCCCATCCATCATCCGCCGGTGCCGAATGGTCGCTGGCGCAGCCCGGCGCGCATCGACCCGTTCACGGTGGCCATCGAGGACAAGGTCGCGTACCTGCTCGAGGCCAACGAGGCCGCGCTCGCGGCCGGCGCGCGATTCGTGAACTCGAACATGTTCTTCCTCAAGGACGAGAAGACGTTCGCCTCCACTGTGGGCACGGTCACGCAGCAGACGATCTTCCGCGCGCAGCCGGGGATGACCGTCACGATGGTGTCCGCGGACAACAGCGACTTCCAGTCGCGCCAGTCCACGGACATCCAGCCGCGCGGGCTCGGCTACGAGCATGTTGTCGATTCCAACCTCAAGAGCCGCGCGGCGGGCTGGGTGGAGGAGGCGCGCCAGAAGCTCACGGCCAAGCCGGTTGAGGTCGGACGCTACGATTTGATCCTGCACCCGACGCACCTGTGGCTCACCATCCATGAGTCGATCGGCCACCCCACGGAGCTCGACCGCGCGTACGGCTTCGAGGCGAACTACGCCGGCACGAGTTTCCTCGCGCCGCCGGAAGACCGGCTCGGCAAGTTCCGTTACGGTCCCGAGTTCATGAACATCCTCGCTGACCGCTCGGCGCCCGGCTCGCTCTCGGCGTGCGGCTGGGACGACGAGGGTGTCGCGCCCGAGGACTTCCACATCGTCAAGGACGGCATCTTCGTCGACTACCAGACCACGCGTGAGCAGGCCATGTGGCTCGACTGGTGGTACAAGCAGCGCGGCATGGAGACCAAGTCGCACGGCTGTTCGTATGCGGAGACGTGGGCCGACGTGCAGTTCCAGCGGATGCCCAACGTGAATCTCGAGGCCGGTGAGGATGACACCGTATGGGAGGACCTCATCGCCGCCACCGATAACGGCATCGCCATCATCGGTGACGGCTCGTTCTCGATCGACCAGCAGCGCTACAACGCGCAGTTCGGCGGCCAGGTCTACTACGAAGTGAAGAACGGCAAGATCACCGGCATGCTCAAGGACGTGGCCTACCAGATGCAGACGCCGACGTTCTGGAACGCCATGGACATGATCGGCGGTCCGCGCAGCTACGAACTCGGCGGCGCCTTCGGCGACGGCAAGGGCCAGCCCAGCCAGTCCAACGCGGTCAGCCACGGCTGCCCACCCACCCGACACAGGCAGATCAACGTGATCAACACCGGGAGGACCGCCTGATGGCCCCCCATAGCCTATTCGCCGTCGCGCGCCATCTCTCGCGCGAGGAGTGCGAAGCCATCGCGAAGAAGGTGCTCAGCTTCTCCAAGGCCGATGAGTGCCGCGTCACCGTCAACAGCGGCATGCGGCAGAACACGCGCTTCGCCGTCAACCAAATCTCGACGGCCGGCGACAACTACAACGTCAGCGTCGATATCCGTTCGGTCATCGGCAAGAAGGTCGCCAACGTCTCGGTGAACCGCCTCGACGACACGGCGCTGCGCGAGGCCGTGGCCAACTCGGAGCGCATCGCGCGGCTCGCGCCGGACGACCCGGAGCTCATGCCGGAACTCGGGCCGCAGACCTACCGCGATTCCATCGTGTGGAACGACGCCACCGCGTCGCTCGAGCCGTCGGCGCGTGCCGAGGCCGTCCGCGCGATCACGGAGCCGTCACGGGCCGCCGGGCTCATCTCCACCGGCTACCTCGAGGCGCAGGCCGGCTCGACCGGCATCGCCAACAGCAACGGGCTGTTCGCCTACTCGCGCGAGACGGCGTCGGCGTTCACGACCACCGTTCGCACGAGCGATGGCACCGGCTCCGGCTGGGCGGGCGACAGCGATAACGACTTCACGCGCATCGACCCCGACGCGCTCGCGGCGCGCGCCATCGACAAGGCGCAGCGCTCGCGCAACCCGGTCGGCATCGAGCCGGGCCGCTACACGGTGATCCTGGAGCCGACCGCGGTGGCGAACCTTGTCTCGCTCATCAGCCGGTCACTCAGCGCGCGCAGCGCCGACGAGGGCCGGTCGTTCTTCTCCAAGCCGGGCGGCGGAAACAAGATCGGGGAGAAGGTCGTAGATGAGCGCGTGACGCTCGTTTCCGATCCCTTCGACCCACGCGTGCCCGCGAGTCCATTCACGGGCGAGGGGCTGCCCACGCAGCCGGTGACATGGATCGAGAACGGCGTCGTGAAGAACCTGGCCTACGATCGGTATTGGGCGCAGAAGCAGGGCAAGGAGCCCATCTCGGGCGGCGGCACGCTTTCGATGGCGGGCGGTGAGAGCACCATCGAGGAGATGATCGCTTCCACCGAGCGCGGCATCGTCGTGACGCGGTTCTGGTACATCCGCGGCGTGGATCCGCGCACGATCCTCTTCACGGGCCTGACGCGCGACGGCACCTTCCTCGTCGAGAATGGTAAGATTACGCGGCCGATCAAGAACTTCCGGTACAACGAATCACCGATCTTCATGCTCAACAACCTGCAGATGCTGGGACGCCCTGTCCGCGTGAGCGGCAGCGAAGCGGGCGGTCCCGGGCAGGCCCTCCTCGTCCCGCCGATCAAGGCGCGCGACTTCAACTTCACCAGCACGAGTGACGCCATTTAACACATGACAGACCGTCGGGAGTTTCTCCGGACCACCGGAGCTGCCGCCGCTGCCTTGGCCCTCGCTTCCACGCCGCGAGGCGCTGGAGCAGCCACGGCACCGGCTTATGAAGATCTCGACCGCTTTCAAAGCGGTGCTTCGAAGGAACTCCTGATGGATGCCATCAACGCCGCCAAGATGGGCGGCGCGAGCTACGCCGACTGCCGCATCGCGCGCTACCGCCAGAACTTCGTGGTGACGCGCGAGCAGCAGATCGTCAACGTCGTCGACACGGACACGCTGGGCTGCGGAGTCCGGGCCCTCGTCGACGGCTGCTGGGGCTTCGCGGCGACGCGCAACCTGACGCGCGAGGCGGTCACGGGCGCGGCGCGGGAGGCGGTCGCCATCGCCAAGGCCAACCGCGTGGCACGCGACCGCGCCGTGCAGCTGGCTCCCGTGCAGGCGTATCCCAACGCCACCTGGAAATCGGCCTTCACGACGGACCCGTTCGAGGTGCCTCTCGAGCAGAAGGTCGACCTTCTGCTCAAGGCCAACGCCGCGGCCATGAAGGTGTCCAAGGTCAAGTTCGTGAACTCGGTGCTCTTCTTCGTGAAGCAGGACCGCCAGTTCGCGAGCACCGAGGGCTCGGTGATCGACCAGACCGTCGTGCGCAGCTGGCCGCTGTTCACCGCGACCGCCGTGGCCGACGACTTCTCCGATTTCCAGAACCGTCAGGGCGTCGAAGCCGCGCCGATGGGCCGCGGATTCGAGTACGTGCTCTCCTGCGACCTGGTCGGCAACGCGACCAAATGGGCGGAGCAAGCAGCCGAGAAGCTCACGGCCAAGCCGGTCGAGGTGGGCAAGTACGACCTCGTGCTGCACCCGTCGAACATGTGGCTGACCATCCACGAGTCCATCGGTCACCCGACCGAGCTCGACCGAGCGCTGGGTTACGAAGCCAACTACGCCGGCACCAGCTTCATCGCGCCGCCGGAGGAGAAGCTCGGCAAGCTGCGCTACGGACAGGAGCTCATGAACATCCGTGGCGACCGCGTGCAGGAAGGCGCGCTCGGCACGATGGGCTACGACGACGACGGCGAGAAGCCGGACGATTTCCTCATCGTCAAGAATGGCATCTTCAACGACTACCAGACCACGCGCGAGCAGGCGCCAATGCTTGCCGGCTGGTATGCGTCGCAGGGTAAGCCCGTGCGGTCGCACGGCTGCTCGTACGCGGACTCGTGGGGCAGCGTCGCCTTCCAGCGCATGCCCAACGTCTCGCTGGTGCCGGCGGACGACGACACCACGTGGGACGACCTCATCGCCGGCACGGACCGCGGCATCGCGATCATCGGCGACGGCTCGTTCTCGATCGACCAGCAGCGCTACAACGCGCAGTTCGGCGGCCAGGTCTTCTACGAGATCCGCAACGGCAAGCTCGGCGGGATGCTCAAGGACGTGGCGTACCAGATCCGCACGCCGGACTTCTGGAACTCCATGGATCGCATTGGCGGTCGCGCGAGCTACGAACTCGGCGGGTCGTTCTTCGACGGCAAGGGTCAGCCGCCGCAGTCCAATGCCGTGAGCCACGGGTCGCCGCCGGCGCACTTCCGCCAGGTCAACGTCATCAACACGGGACGGACACAGTGAGCCCCCTCCGTAGTCTCCGCGAGGTGCCTGCGGACGCGATCCTCACGCGCGACCAGGCCGAGGCGATCGCCGAGCGCGTGGTCGGCATGTCGAAGGCCGACGGCATCAACGTGTCGATCGGCACCAACTACACGACCAACGTCCGGTTCGCGGACAATCAGATGAGCACGGCCGGGTCGCTGGCCGACGCGGGCGTGGCGGTGCAGAGTTCGTACGGGCCCAAGCACGCGGTGGTGACGACGAACGACTTGTCGGAGGAGTCGCTGCGCCGCTGCGTCGAGCAGTCGGAAGTGCTCGCGCGGCTCGCGCCGGACGATCCGGAAGCGATGCCGGACCTGGCGCCGCAGCAGTACGCGCGCGTCGATGCCTACATGGACTCGACCGCGGCGATCGACGCGGCGGACCGCGCGCAGGCCGCGTTGACCGCGCTCGCGCCGGCACGTAAGGCGGGCGACATCAAGGCGGCCGGCTACCTGGTCGCGGGCGCCGGCTCGAGCGCGCTCGCCAACGGCAAGGGATTGTTCGCGTACCACGCCTCGACGTCGGTCAACTACACGCTGACCGTGCGCACGACGGACGGCACGGGATCGGGTTGGGCCGGAGCGGATCATCCCGACTGGCGGCAGATCGATTTCGATGCGGTGAGCCTGCGCGCGATCGACAAGGCGCGTCGTTCGGCGAATCCGTCGGCGATCGAACCGGGACGCTACACCGTGATTCTCGAGCCGCAGGCGGCCGGCGATCTCGTGCAGCTCGTGGCGTTCTACGCCGACGCGCGGCAGGCGGACGAGGGGCGCTCGCCGTTCTCGAAGCCCGGCGGTGGTAACAAAGTGGGCGAGAAGATCGTCGATTCCCGTGTGACGATCTTTTCAGATCCGTCCGACGCGCAGTTGCTCGCGCAGCCGTTCGACTTCGAAGGACTGCCGATCGCGCGTCAGGTGTGGGTCGAGAACGGAAACCTGAAGCAGTTGCAGTACTCGCGCTTCTGGGCGAGCAAGCATGGCAAGACGCCGACGGGCGGCGCGACGTCGTTGAAGATGGCGGGCGGTGAGGCGTCGATCGAGTCGATGATCGGCGCGACGGAACGCGGGATCCTGGTCACCAGGTTGTGGTACCTGCGCGAGGTCGATCCGCGCACTATCCTTTATACGGGATTGACACGCGACGGAACATTCCTTATTGAAGAGGGAAGAATCGCGCGCTCAATTTCGAATTTGCGGTTCAACGAGTCACCGCTGTTCATGTTGAACAATCTCGAAATGCTGGGCGCGTCAGAGCGAATAGCAGGGACAGAAGCTGGTGGAGCGGTTGCGATGCCGGCGATGAAGGTGCGGGATTTCAACTTCACGAGTTTGTCGGAAGCGGTCTGAAGCACGGTCGGGATCGCTCATTCGTTCTTTTTTTCGCTGTTTTTTAAAAGGATTTTTCAGCCCGCGGTTCTGGGCTGCACGAGATGCGGAAGACACAATGCTTCCGCATGACCCACCGATCCACCGGGGGATCGGCCGGGATGAACCCCTCCTTTCCAGGAGATAGTACCATGGCTGCCAAGAAGAAGAAGGCCGCGAAGAAGGCGACCAAGAAGAAGGCCGCGAAGAAGAAGTAGTTTTTCGCGCTTCACACACAAGGGGATCGGCGCTTGCGCCGGTCCCCTTGTGGTTTTGGGGCTATTGGAAATCGGACGGGGTCGGGCGATGTGGGGGAATTGCACGTGGGGACGCGGAGAAATGCGTCGAGGCGCGGAGGCGCCACGGCGCCGTTCCGGCGCAGGTATGGCGCAAAAAAAGCGACCCGAAGGTCGCTTTCTCCTTTCTCTCGCGTTGCTGCCCGAGTTGGGAAACGGTCGCCGCGCGGGAGCAGATCCCGCTTGGGCTTACACGCGCTCGAGTCTATGCCGCGCGCGTGCCGCCGTTCTGCGGAAGCTCCGGCTCGTCCGGAACCGGTCCCCATACGTATGCCGTGAACCGTGACGGCGCTTCGGCGCGGCTGCCACGGGAGATGATGATGCCAATGGGCTCCTCGCCCAGCTCAACCTGCTCGATCAAGTCCACCATTTGAACGTCCCCTCGCGGGACCAGAGACATAATGAAGGGCGCGTGATGCGCCTGTTATTCAAATGAAGGACGTAGCAGATAAGGTGCCAGTTACACCGAGTCGTAAGTGCCATACAGGACAACGGTTTCCACTATTGTCGACGGCGTGGCGAAAGGACGTTCGTCGCAGACTGACACTGCGTAACTGGTACGAGCGTGTCGTTTCGATACGGCGAAGCACTACTGGGTGCGAATCGTCTACGGGGACGAGGCGCCCCTAGGCCGCTCCCTTGCGCGCGACGAACGTCTGTGACGCGCCCGGCTCCGGCACCAGCGAGATCTCCCATCCGACATAGCGGGAGCGGAGGTCGTCCTCCGTGAGCAACGCCTGACCCGCGATCAGCGTCTCGATCAGGTGCACGCCGCCATCGGTCGTTGCCTGCTGCAATAGTCGGATCACTTGGTCGCGCTCAAATACGGAGAGTCCCGCGAACGCCGCCGGCGTGCAGATCACCGCGGCCAACGGTCCGTCCGGCGTCCAACTCACCAAGTCAGCGACAAAGCCGCGCACCTTCTCGGTGAGTCCCGCGTCGCGCGCGGCGAGCAGCACGCGATTCACGACTGCGACTTCGGGCTCGACCGCCGTCACCTCGCAGCCGTTCGCCGCGAGGAACAACGTCGACCCCTCCACGCGTGCGCCGGCCACCAGCACGGGCGCCATCGACGCGAGCGGCGGAATCGCCTTGGATAGCGGCGTGTCCGGCCGCAGTCCCCAGTGTTCGGGCCGGCGCAACTCCTTGGCGTTCTTGAGCCGGCGTCGTCGCCACGTCTCGTACGATGGCAGTCGTAGCCGACGCGCGATGATGCGGTCCACCTCGTCCGCGAGCAGGACTTCACGCATGCCAAGCTGCGCGTGCTCGTCGAGCGCGCGCGCGGCTTCGTTGGCGATGCTGTGCAGGAACACGGTCGAGACCGAGTTCTTGTAGTCCTCGACCTCGCGCTCCACGTACTGCTGGAACTCGTGCCGCAGCGATCGGGGCGTATGGCGTGGGGCCATGCAGAGGGCTGGGCGTGGTCAGGCGGGAAGGTTTTTCTTCGTCACGACGAAGCTACGGCCTTTCCACGATCCGACAAGCCCTTCACGGGCGCATGGCGGTCACCGCTCACGGCCGCGCGGCCGTCACCGCCGAACCGTCCGTCGCGTCGACAGGCTCCACATGCACCGTCACGTCGGCGGTGCCGAGCATGTCACTCACGGCGAACTCGACCGCGTCGGCGAGCTCGTGCGCGTGTGCGACGGGCAGGGCGCCGTCCACCGTGATCGTCACGTCGACGAACACGAGGCCGGAGCTGTTCGTGCGTGACCGCACGTGCGGGGCCGAGCGCACGCCTTCCACGGAGACGGCCGCCGCACGAATGATGTCAGGATCCGCGCCGCTCGCATCCACGAGCACCGGCACGGTGACGCGAAGGATCCGCCAGCCGCTCCAGGCGATCACCATGGCCACGACGATCGCCAACACCGGATCGGCCCACGGCACGCCGACGCGCACGGCAATGAGCGAGGCCACCGCCAGCGCGGTGACGAGCAGGTCACCGGCGGTGTGCGCCGCGTCCGCGAGCAGCAACGGGCTGGCCAGTTCGCGCCCACGCCGTCGCTCGAACCACACGACGACCACGTTCACGAGTGCCGTCGACGCCAGGAGCACCGCCTCCGTCACACCGGGCAACTCGCCCGCGCCCATGGTCACGTTCGCACCCAGCAGCCGCGCGACGCCCCCGCGGATCAGCTCAAAGCATGAGATCGACAAGAAGCCGACGATTGCGATGGCCCCCATCGTCTCGAACTTGTCGTGGCCGTAGGGATGTCCCTCGTCGGGCCCGTGCGCCGCCACGGCCACCAGCACGATCGCGATGACGTTGTTCATGGCGTCGAGGAAACTCTCGAGCGTTGCGCCGATCACGGTGAGGTTGCTCGTGCGAATGCCCACCACGAGCTTCACCGCGACGACGATCACATTGAGCACCAGGATCAGTGCCAGCGTGTGCCGGATGGCCGCGCTGCGGTCGGCCTGCACCAAGCCCGGCTGGTGCATCAATCGCCCGCCTCGAGCAGCGCGCCCTTCAGATAGCCGGTCTCCGGGATCGTCAGCACCTCGGGATGGTCCATCGGCTGGCCCGTCGTTGCGCGGATGATCATACGACGGCCGCTATCCGCGGCGGCCGCCTCCAACATCTCGAGGAACGCCGCGCGACCCACGTGGTACGAGCAACTTGCCGTGTACAGGAACCCGCCCGGCGCGAGCAGGCGCATCGCGCGCAAGTTGATGTCCTTGTAGCCGCGCAACGCGGCGTCCACCGACGCGCGGTTCTTGGCGAAGGCCGGCGGGTCGAGCACGATGGTGTCGTAACGCGACCCGGCGCGTTCCTCCGCGCGCAGGTAGTCGAACGCATCCGCCTCCACACATTGCACATTGGCGAGCGCATTGAGGGCAATGTTCTCCTTGGCGCGCTCGAGCGCCGCCGCCGATGCGTCCACCGCGATCACGGACTCGGCGCCGCGCGCCAGGTGCAGCGCAAACGACCCATGATAGCTGAACACGTCGAGCGCGCGTCCGCGTGCGACCGTGCCGACGAGCGCGCGCGCCTCGCGCTGGTCGAGGAACGCGCCGGTTTTCTGCCCCGCGTGCGGCGCAGCGAGATAGCGCAGTCCGTGCTCACGCACCTCGATGGTTTCGGGCACATCGCCATGCAGCACCTCGATGGCGCGCGGCAATCCCTCGCGCGCGCGCGCCGAGACGTCGTGGCGCGCGAGAATCCCCTCGGCGCCGGTGAGCGCGACGAGCGCGTCGGCAACCGGTGCGCGGAACGCCTCGAGCCCCGCCGAGAGCAGCTGCACAACAAGCCAGCGGTCGAACCGATCGACGACGAGGGAGGGCAGCGCATCGCCTTCGCCATGCACGAGCCGGCATGCCGTGGTGTGCTCATCGATCAGGGGCGCGCGCCGGGCCACCGCCGTGGCGATCCGTGCGTGCCACCACGCCGCGTCGAGCGCGGCGTCGCCGTCGCGCGTGACGAACCGCAGTGAGATCTCCGATTGCGGACTCCAGAGTGCGACGCCGAGTGGCCGTGCCGCCTGGTCCTCCACGCGCACGGCGCCTGCGGGCCCGGCAGGTCGCTTCACGACGTCCGACTTGAAGATCCACGGGTGTCCGCCCTGCCAACGGCGGGCACCGCGGGCCGAGATCATGGCGACGTCCAATTTCATCATGGGAATCTAAAGGGGGCGCGTGGACAGCCGAGACCCCGCACGACATTTTGAGGCGTGCCATCTGAGCGGACAGCCCAACCCACCCGTCAACCGAAGTCGGCGCGCGCCGTGCGCGCCGTGCGCGGCGCGACCACCGTCGACGCGGATGAACCGGAGCTGATCCGCGAGGCGGTCATCGAGCTCCTCGAGTCGATGCTCGACGACAATGACATCTCGCCGGCCGACGTGATCTCGGCCGTCTTCACGGCCACGGGCGACCTTGTCAGCGAGTTTCCCGCGCACGCCGCGCGGTTGCTGGGCTGGACGGACATCCCGCTGCTCTGCGCGCAGGAGCTTCCCGTGACGGGCGCGCTGCCGCGCTGCATACGTGTGCTGCTGCACGCGGAGATGACACGGCCGCGCAGCGAGGTGCGGCATGCCTACCTCCGGCATGCGGTGCTGCTCCGGACCGACTTGCTGGCGGACTAGGGCGCGGAGCGGTTCGCCGTGTCTGCCTTCGCAGGCGTGGCGGTCGCTTTCGCTGCTTCCGCCGCCGCCTTCTGCTCCGCCTCGGCCTTGCGGATGCTGTCGCGTCGCGCCGCTTCCTCGCGGCGCGCCGTCTCGCGCACCATCTCGATGGCCTTGAGATGCTCGCGATACGTCGTGCGGAACTCGTGGTGCCCGTTCGGATGCGCGACGAAGAACTTGTACGGCACGTTGGCCGGGTACAGCGAGGCTTCGAGACTGGCCGCCCCTGGCGCCGCGATGGGGCCGGGCGGGAGTCCGGTGTGACGGTACGTGTTGTACGGCGAGTCCACGCGCAGGTCGCGGTAGTACACACGCCCGGGCCGCCGCTTCAGCGCGTACTGGATCGTCGGATCCGCCTGTAGCGGCATGCCGATCTTCAGGCGGTTCAGGTACACCGCGGCCACCACCGGCCGCTCCTCGCCGCGGCGCACTTCCTTCTCCACAATCGACGCCAGCGTGACGATCTCATGGCGCGTCATGTCGATTTCGGCCAAGCGCTCCGTCCACTCGGGCTTCCAGACAGACTCGAACCGGCGCACCATCAACTCCACGGCTTGTCGCGCGGTGACGTCGTCGGGAAAGTCGTACGTGTCCGGAAACAGGTAGCCCTCGGCGGTCTCATGACCGTCCGGCACGCCGAGACGTTCCAGCAGCGCCGAATCGCGCACCGCGACTTCCAGGGATTCCGGCTCGAGCTCGAGCTCGCGCGCCAGCCGCGGGATGATCTCCCAGAGCGGCAGCCCTTCGGTCACGCGTACGCGGTGCATGATGCCGCGTCCCTGCGCGAGCGTCGTCAGCACCTCGTTCCAACTCCCGCCGCGGCGGATGAAATACGTGCCGTAGTGGATGTTGCGGTCCATGCCGCGACGCGCGGCGTACCAGCCGAACAGCCGCGGATGGTCGATCACGCCGTGCACGGCCAGTGACTCGGCCGCGGCGCGGAAACTCGCGCCCTCGGGAATCGTGAGCGTGACGGACGAGCCGTCGTCGGAACCGCAGGCGGCGGCAAGCGCGAGCACGAACGCGGCGACAAGGGCGGACAGCCCGCGCACGGTGGTCCTACGCATCGCCGGTGGTCTCGCTGGTCGTCCCCGCATCGCCGTTCTCCCCCGCATCGCCCGCAAATCCACCGTCCGCCGTCTGCCGTCTGTCGTCTGCACTCTCAAACGACTTCAACGCATGCTGCAACAGGATCGTCGCCGCGATCGCATCCACGTCGCCCTTGCGACCGCGCGTCGTGCCTTCCATCGCCTTGATCGCGCGCAACGCCGCGGCGGTCGTGAAGCGTTCGTCGACGAGCTCAGCCTCGAGCCCCGTGCGCGTGCTGAGCTCGAGCGCGAGCCGTCGTGCCTCGATCGCGCGCGGCGTGTCCTCGCCGGCTTGATCGAGCGGCAATCCCACCACGAAGCCTTCGGCGCCAAGTTCCGATGCCTTGGCCAGCAGCGCGGTCAGCGGCGGCCGCTTGCCCGGCCGGCGCACCACGAAGCCCGCGGGCGACGCGATCATGCCGTGCGCATCGCTCACCGCAAGCCCCACGCGGCGGTCGCCGAGGTCGATGGCCAGCCAGCGCCGACGCCAGGCCTGCGCCACCATCATGCGGCCGGCCACCGGTGGGTCGACGGAACGTGTGCTGCACGCAGGTCAGTCCGGTTCACGCGCCCTCGGCCATGCGTTGGAAGAATTCCTCGTTCGTCTTCGTCTGCGCCACGCGCCGCAAAAGGAAGCTCGTCGCCTCGTCCGGCGCCATATCCCCGAGAAAATGCCGCAGCAGGAAGATGCGGTTCCGTTCTTTCTCCGTCAGCAGCAGCTCCTCCTTGCGCGTCCCCGACTTGCCGATCTCGAAAGCCGGGTACACGCGGCGGTTGGCGATGTCGCGGTCGAGCACGATTTCCTGGTTTCCGGTGCCCTTGAACTCCTCAAAGATCACCTCGTCCATGCGGGAACCGGTGCCGACGAGCGCCGTCGCGACGATGGTCAGCGAACCCCCACCGTTAATTCGACGGGCCGCGCCGAAGAATCGTTTCGGCTTCTCGAGCGCCTTGGCGTCGACGCCGCCGGACAGGATCTTGCCCGACATCGGCGTCACCGTATTGTGCGCCCGGGCCAGCCGTGTGATCGAGTCGAGCAGGATGACCACGTCCTTCTTGGCCTCGACGAGCCGCTTTGCCTTCTCCAGCACCATCTCCGCCACCTGAACATGGCGCTTTGCCGGCTCATCAAACGTGGACGCTATCACTTCCGCAGAGGGCACCGTCGCCTTGAAATCGGTGACCTCCTCCGGGCGCTCGTCGATGAGCAGCACCATGAGGATGATTTCGGGATGGTTCTCGGCGATCGCATTGGCCATGCGTTGCAGCAGGATCGTCTTGCCCGCGCGTGGCGGCGCGACGATGAGTCCGCGCTGGCCCTTACCCAGTGGTGCGATGAGGTCGGTGACGCGCATTGCGAGCCCGCCCGACTCGGACTCCAGCCGGATGCGCTGGTCGGGATACCTGGGCGTGAGCGCGTCGAACGGGATGCGTCCCTCGAGCTTGTCGGGCGGGTCGCCGTTCACCGTCTCGACATGCAACAGCGCGAGGAACTTCTCCCAGTGCTTCGGCGGCCGCACGCGGCCGCGGATCGTGTCGCCCGTCTTGATGCCGAAGCGCCGGACCTGCGTCTGGGAGACGTAGACGTCATCGGGGCCGGGCAGGTAGCTCCAGTCGCTCGAGCGCAGGAACCCATGGCCCTCGGGCACGAGCTCGAGCGTGCCTTCGGCCGTGAGCAGGTCGCCGCGCGCGAGCAGCGCGTGCTCGATGCGGACGATAAGGTCTTGCTTGCGGAGGCCGGTGGTGTCGCCGATCTGCAGTTCATCGGCAAGTCGCATCAGCTCGGCCGCGGGCGTGCGGCGAAGGGTGGCGGTGTCCACGCGAGGGATTGGGGGGGTGGCGCGTGACGCGCTGGGCAGGGTGGACGTGCCCGTGGAGAGGACTCGAGGAAGAAGTGCGCGAGGCGGGATTCGAACCCACGACCTCTGCCTCCGGAGGGCAGCGCTCTATCCAGCTGAGCTACTCGCGCAAGACACGAAAGGTACCCTTGCCGGAGGCCGCAGGGTAGGTCGGCGCGACGAATTGCGGCGGATGCGAACGCGGGTCGGGCGGGACGCCTGCGCGAGGACCATCAGTCAAGCGGTCCGGGCGTTCGCAGAGGACGCGCCACGGCGATATAGTTGCAATAGGCCCCTCCGTCGGCCGCCGCGGCCGACGCCCGTGGTCAACCCTCACAGGAGTGTTGATGACGCCGACCTTCCCGCCGATCGATCCCGCCACCATCAGCGGCCTCAATGCGGGTGACGAGCAGGCGCTCGAGAAGATCTTCCGCACCCACTATCCCGTGCTGCTCCAGCTTGCGCTCGATGCGCTGCCGGAGACGCCCGCGTCCGCCCCGCGCGTGGTCGCGTCGGCCGTGCGCGACCTCTGGGACAATCGCGCCAGCGTGCAAGACAGCGCCGCTGCCGCGGCCTTCCTCACGCGTGAGGTCGCAAACCGCGCCGAGGCGACCCGCGTGCGCATGCGCGCCGTGCAGCGGTTCGAGAAGCATGAAGGTGTGACTCCGAAGGCGCCGCATTCGGCTCCCGACGCCGACCGGCTTTGGGCGGAGATCAAGGCGGCGATCCACGAACCGGCGGTGGACCAAGCGACGGTCGCGCGCCGCCGGCGGGAGCAGGCGCGTCACGGCGCGGCCGGGCACATCGCGACGATGGGCGCGCAGCCAACGTCGTGGAAGGTGCCGACGATCATCGGCCTGGTCGCTGCGCTCGCTGCGGTCGGGCTCTTCTACTGGTTGAACCAGTCGAGCCGCGAGCAGGTGATCGAACGCATGCTCACGGAGGCGGAAGTCAACGCGGTGACGACGATGCCGGGGCAGCTCGGCAGCCTGCAGCTCGCGGACGGCAGCGCCGTGCGGCTTGGCGCTGAGTCGCGGCTCGTCACGGTGCCGGATTTTGGTGATCGCTACCGCACCGTGCGCGTGACTGGCACGGGGTCGTTCACCGTCGCCGCCGAGAACGAGACGCCGTTCGAAGTGCGCACGGCCGGCGCCATCGTGTCGGCGTCGTCGGGCGTGCTCTCGGTGCGCGACTATGCGGACGAGCCGCATGCGACCGTACGTGTTGATGGCGGTGAGGCGCAGGTGAGCACCACAGCGTCAGAACGGACGGTGGCTGCGGGGCAGACTGTCGTCGTCGAACGCGACGGCACCATTCGCGATGCGACTGCCGCCGAGGGCGCGCAAGCGTTCGCGTGGGCCGATGGTCGGCTCGTGCTCAATGATGTCACGGCGGGCACGGCGGTGTCCCAGCTCAAGCGCTGGTATGGGATGACCGTGGCCATCGTGGACTCGAGTGCCGTGGGCCGGGTGTTGTCGCTCGACGTGCCGCTGGATTCGTCACAGGCCGCGATTGAGGCGATCGAGAAGGGGGCGGAGCTGCGGTTTGGGTATCGGGAGCGGCAGATGGTGTTTGAACGGCGGTGAGGAGTGCGCGGTGCGCGGTGCGGGAGAGTCGGCGGTAAAGGCCGAGAACCCGATGCATAGACAAAGCGCCCTCCGACAGGGTCGGGGGGCGCTTTGCGTTCGGCTGTTTTGTGTCAAACACTTGTGGTAGTCGGGGCGAGAGGATTCGAACCTCCGACCTCCTGCTCCCGAAGCAGGCGCTCTACCGGGCTAAGCTACGCCCCGATTCCAACACTCCTACACCTGCCGATGCGCCCGGAGAGACTCGAACTCCCAACCTTCTGATCCGTAGTCAGATGCTCTATCCAATTGAGCTACGAGCGCTCGCTCCCGTGAGACTCGCTCAGGACGCGAATCGCAGGGAACCCAAAATATAGACAGCGCTGGCGACACAGTCAACGCAACGGGGCGATGCATCGTCACGATGCGCCGCCCCGTTGCCGCGCGATTACTTGATCGGCGCGTACTTGTACGCCACGATTCCCGGCGCCGTCGCCTCGAGTGTGAACTCGCCCATCGCGTTCGGCTCAACCGGCGGGACTTCCGCCGTCACCGACTGCACGACCGCGCCCGACGCGTCCAGGAAATCCATCGTGACCGTGTAGGCCTTGGCCGTCTTCGAGCGGTTCTCGACGGCACCGCGAAGCAGCGCACCCTCGTCGCGCCGTTCGAACTGGGTCACGAGCAGCTTATGCGGCATGGAGGCTTCCTGCTTGGCCGCCTCGGCAGACTGCGCCATCAGCGCCTTCTTCTTCGCCGGGTCCGTCTCGGTCTCCGCGGCCAGCTTGAGCGCCTCGGAATGCAGGATGTAGTTCTCCGGGTTGCTCGGGTCGATCTCGAGAAGCTTCGTCGTCAACGGCAGCATCTTGGCTGCGTCCTTCTTCTCGTACTGCATGAACGCGAGGAAGTAGTTCGCGTCACGGATGTTCGGGTTCTGCGCCAGCGCAGCTGCATAGAACGTCATCGCGTCATCGTTGCGGTTGAGCAGGCGCGCCATGTCCGCGGCCAGCAGCAACGTGAGGTCCGTGTACTTCGACGGCTCGGCGGCCATCGCCGACAGCAGTTCGCGGCCGGCCGTGGTGTCCTGCTGCATAGCGATGATCTCGGATGCTGCCGAGAAGGCGTAGGCTGCCTCGGGCGACGCGGGCGCCTCGTGCAATAGCTCACCGAAGAGCGTGGCCGCCTCGTCCAGGCGCGCGTCGCGGTTCGCGGCATCGCCCGACATGGCCACTGCCTGCAGGTTCATCGCGTACTGGAAGCGCATCTGGCGCCGCGTCTGCGTCATTGACGTGTCGCCCTCGGCCTGCTCGATCGCCATCTTGAGGTGACTGAGCAGTCCTTCCTTGTCGCCGCGATTGTCCGCGATCTGCGCGAGCGCGTTGTGCACGAACGGCGACTTGTCGCTGAGGAGCGCGGCGCGCCGCACGTAGTAGTCGGCCGAGTCCACCATGCCGGCGCCGAGGAACTGATAGGCCTTGTTGAGCCGGTCGGTCCAAGGCTTTGACTGGCGCCACTGTGCGGTGAGCTCGGCACACGCCGGACCCTGCGCCTCGACCGCATCCAGCAGCGAGTCCGAGGCGACGACAAGATCGACGGTGCCTGACTTCGGGCCGGGCGCGTTGAGCGCCTCGTTGGTCATCACGTCGGAAACGCTGTCCTGGTGCAGCCAGAGGACGTAGATCTGCGCCTTGAGGAAGCCGGTGCCGACCGGGTTCACTTCGGTCGTCTCGTCCTCGTCCTTCAGGAACTTCATGGCATCGCGCAGCGCCTTGCGTGCGTCATCGGCGGTCGCCGCCGAGGCGGCGCGGCCGATTGTGATGCCTGCCTGCGCGAGCTGCGCCGGCTGGTAGGTATCGACCGTGCACTCGGCGGCGTCCTGCGCCACCGCCGGACTGGTGGCCGCGGTGAGGAGGAAGAGAACCGCCGGAACGGAAAGGTAGACTCGCATGGGTCGCGGGGCTGAAGGGGACCCGCGCGGGGCGACAGGAGCCCGACGCGGGGCGAAGCTGGAGAGTCACCCGCGAGGCTGACGCGGGGCGGAGCGAAGCATCATCCCGCGAAGCCGACGCGGGGTGGAGAACAGAACGCCCCACGAGAATGACCCCGTGAGGCGATGGGCGGTACAAGACTCGAACTTGTGACCTCCACGATGTCAACGTGGCGCTCTAACCAACTGAGCTAACCGCCCGTACCTACCCGATGCCGTCGGGAACGTTCCCGACGACTCAAGCGTTGATTCATTGCCGCCGATACTTTGGCGTCATCAGAAAAAAAGCGGGAAACGGGACTCGAACCCGCGACCCCAACCTTGGCAAGGTTGTGCTCTACCAACTGAGCTATTCCCGCGGAGAGAACCGGAGCTGCATGCTGCCTTCAGAACCCGGCCCGTCCAGTCTTTACTGCGATCCACCCCGTCCGGATCACCGGGCGGCTAGTGGAGGCGAGGGGAATCGAACCCCTGACCTCTTGAATGCCATTCAAGCGCTCTCCCAACTGAGCTACGCCCCCGTCATCGCGGCAAGCACGCAATCCCCCGCCCACGACAGGAACCAAAAAAGCTACCCGAGGGTAAGTCACGGGTCAAGGTACCACACTGGCGGTTCCGACATTTCGCCTTATCTTAGGGCTCGCTCCAACACGACGAATTTTCTCCGGCCGACGACTCGGCTCAGGACTTCATAGAAATGGCCACCGAAGTGAAGCGCCGGAAGCGGCGCACTGCCCCCGCCGGCATCGCGCCCAGCGAACCGGAACGTGATATCCTCGACCAGTACCTTTACGAGGTCTCCACGTATCCGCTCCTGAAGGGGAACGAGGAGATCGAGGTCGCGCGCAAGATCCGCGCGGGCGACCCGGACGCGCTGCAGGAGCTCGTCAAGCGCAATTTGCGATTCGTCATCTCCGTCGCCAAAAAGTACCAGAACCGCGGCCTGCCGCTCATCGACCTGATTGGTGAGGGCAACGTCGGCCTGTTGACCGCTGCGCGAAAGTTCGACCCCGACCAGGGCGTCAAGTTCATCTCGTACGCCGTGTGGTGGATCCGCCAGGCAATCCTTTCGTCGCTCGCACGGCAGGGCCGAACGGTCCGCGTGCCGCTCAACCGCACCGCGGACCTCTCGCGCATCATCAAGGCGTCGGAGATCCTGCGGCAGAAGATGCGGCGCGAGCCGACCCCCGAGGAGCTCTCCAAGCTCACGGGGCTCTCGGTGGACGTTGTGCAGTCACTCGCCGCGCTCAATACGGGTGACGTGCGACTCGACGCGCCCATGGATCCCGATGGCGACCGCTCGCTCATCGAGCGCTTCGTGGCCGACGAGATGCCCGACACGGAAGAGGAAGCGATGAACCGCTTCCTCACCGACGAGATCGAGCAGGCGCTCGGCACGCTGCCGCCGCGCGACGCGAAGGTCCTGCGGCTCTACTTCGGCCTCGAGGGCGGGCGCGAGCATACGCTCGAGGAGATCGGTTCCATGCTCGGCGTCACGCGCGAGCGCGTGCGTCAGCTGCGCGACCGCGCGCTCAAGCGCTTGCGCGAAGGCGACGTCGGCCGCGCGCTGGGATCGTTCGCAGCGTAACGCCACGCATAAGCCGCACTCGTCGAACGCGACGAAGGACGGCGCAAAAGACAGGGGCGGCCCACCGGGGCCGCCCCTTCTTTGTGTCCAGACGAGCGTGTGCCGAGCGACCCAGTGGCAAATCGACGTGCAGAGCCACGTCGCGCGGCCCATATTCCGAACTGTCGGTGTGGACGGCCCACCGTCCGCCGTCGCAGTTCGCAGTTCGCAGTTCGCACTCCCAGTCCCCGCCGTCCCCCGTTGTTGGTATCCGCCGTCCGCCGTCCGCCGTCTACCGTCTGCCTTTATGATCACCCTCGACAACCTCCACAAAGCCTTCGGCGACAATCAGGTGCTGCGCGGCTTCTCCCTCGAGGTCAAGGAGGGCGAGACCGTCGTCATCATCGGGTTCTCCGGCACGGGGAAGTCGGTCGCGATCAAGCACATCGTCGGCCTGCTCGAGCCGGACCAGGGCCGCGTGATCGTCGACGGCAAGGACGTCCAGCAGCTCTCCCGCCGCGAGTTGTACGAGCTGCGCGCGCGCATCGGCTACGTGTTCCAGTTCGCCGCGCTGTTCGACTCGCTGACGATCGCCGAGAACGTCGCCATGGGGCTGCGCAAGCAGGGTCTGCTCACCGCGGCGCAGATCGACGAGCGCGTGCACGAGGCGCTCGGGCTTGTGGACCTTGACGATGATGTGGGCACCAAGCTGCCCAGCGAGCTCTCGGGCGGCATGCGCAAACGCGTCGGTATCGCGCGCGCGATCGCGCTGCGCCCCAAGTACCTGCTGTACGACGAGCCGACGACGGGCCTCGACCCCGTGACGAGCGCCATCATCGACGACCTCATGCTGCGCATGCAGCGCCAGCTCGGGGTGACCGGCATCGTCATCACGCACGACATGCGCAGCGCGTACACCGTCGGCACGCGCATCGCGATGCTCTACGACGGCTCCGTGCGGCAGGTCGGCACCGTGGACGAGATCAAGCACACCACCGACCCGGTCGTGCGCCAGTTCATCGAGGGGCGCGCCGAGTTGGCGTCCAACGGCGGCGCGCAGCGGTGAGCGAGCGGAGTCCGCGTCGGCGGAAGCCGCGGGAAGAAGTGTCCGCCGGCGGTATCGTGTTCCGCCGCGATGGCGAACGCACGTTCTTTCTGCTGATCCGCGACTCGTATCGCAACTGGGGCTTTCCGAAGGGGCACCTCGAGGACGGAGAAGATCCCGCCGCCGCCGCGCTGCGTGAGGTGGGCGAAGAGACGGGTCTCGACGGCCTTGAGCTGCGCGCGCCGATCGAGGTGATCGACTGGACCTTCCGCTTCCGCGGCCGCCACATCCACAAGGTCTGCCACTTTTTCCTGATCGAGACGCCACAGCGCCACACCGCGCCGCAGCGCGAGGAAGGCATCACGGCGTGCCGGTGGGCGACGTTCGACCAAGCGATGCGCATGATCAGCTACGACAATGCGCGCGCCGTGCTGAAGCGGGCGCAGCGCCTGGCGGGACCCTCGACGTCGGCCGTGAGCTGACGGTGGCATCGTCTACGATCGCGGAGCGCTGAGGGTGGGGGACGCGGCAGCGGAGCATCCGCTCGTGCCGACCGTCGTCGTGCTGGGTGCACGCGACAAATCGCGCGAGGCGCTGCGCCGGTCGTTCCCCAGGCGGCGCGGCCGGCTGTGTCTCGTGCGCTCGCGCGCCGACGTGCTCGCCGCACTGCGCGATGGAATGGTGGATGCCGTCGTGCTGGATCTGGGCACCGGCGCGGGCGAAGCGTGGGAGGCGGCATCCCTCGCGCGCGACTTCCCGAGCATCCCGTTCTTTGCACTGGCGCCGCTGCGCCCCGCCGACGCGCCCGCGATTGCGCGCGGCATTGGCGAGTTTGAGCTCGCCGACATCCTGGCCGAGGGTGTGGACGATGTCGCGCAGCGCGAACTCGTGCTGCGCTCGACATTCACCACACGGTTCGCGCTGGCGCTCGACGACGCGGCGCCGGTGCTCGGCTTGGAGACGCCCCTGCAGCGCCAAGTCTGGCGCTTGGTCGTCTCGCACGGCGGACGCACGGTGCGCACGGACGAGATTGCGGCCGCGGTGAAGCTCACGCGTGAGCACTTGAGCCGCCGCTTCTCGAGCGGCGGCGCGCCGAACTTGAAGCGCGTGATCGACCTTTGCCGGCTGCTCGCGGCCTCGGAACTGGCCAAGAACCCCGGCTATGACCTGCCGGACGTCGCCCGCATCCTCGGTTTCGCCTCGGCCTCCCACCTGAGCTCGAGCTCCCAGCGTGTGTTGGGCGTGCGCCCCGCCTCGCTGGTCCGGCTCCGCCCCGCGGACCTGATCGAGCGCTTCATGCAGCAGGGAAAGGGCAGGTCCCGTCCGGGAACCCCCACCGCCCGCCGACGTTCGCCGGAGAGTGCATAGGTAGCGGCAAGTCGGCGCGCCGCATCGGACGGCAGATAGGGGGCAGCCGCCCGCCCGTTGGTGGTCCGCCGTTAGAATCCGCCGTCTACCGTCCGCCGTCTGCCGTCTCGCAAACAAACCCCAGTCTTGCCCGATACCCCTACTTGTGATATTTTTCACAAGCTAAGCCACCCCGGCCTCCCGCCGGATGGCGCGCTGCCCTTCGCGCGCGGCTTTTCGACCCGACAACGCTCCACAAAACCCATCTGACAATGGCTTCCCAGACGGCGCTCCGCCCCGGCGAAATCAAGGACATCCTGCTTCGCGAGATCGAAGCCGCCGACCTCAACTCCCTCGACGTCGAGGAAGTCGGTTCCGTCCTCGAGGTCAAGGACGGCATCGCGCGCATCTACGGCCTCCAGAAGGCCATGGCCGGCGAGATGCTCGAGATCCTCTCCTCAGAGACCGGTGAGACCATCACCGCGCTCGCGCTCAACCTCGAAGAGGACAACATCGGCGCCGTCGTGCTTGGTGACTATCTCAAGCTCAAGGAAGGCGACGAAGTCCGCCGCACCGCGCGTGTGCTCGAGGTGCCCGTCGGGCCCGCCATGATCGGCCGCGTCGTCGACGCGCTCGGCCGCCCGATCGATGGGCAGGGCGCCATCAACACGCCGCACACGCGCAAGGTCGAGTCGGAGGCGCCCGGCATCATCGTGCGCCAGCCCGTCGGCGAGCCCATGCAGACCGGCATCAAGGCCATCGACGCCATGATCCCGATCGGCCGCGGCCAGCGCGAGCTCATCATTGGCGACCGCGGCACCGGCAAGACCGCCATCGCGATCGACACGATCATCAACCAGAAGGGCCAGGGCGTCATCTGCGTGTATGTCGCCATCGGCCAGAAGGCGTCCACCGTCGCGGCGGTCGTCGAGCGGCTCAAGGAAGCCGGCGCGATGGAGTACACCATCGTCGTCGTCGCATCCGCGTCCGACCCGGCGCCCATGCAGTACATCGCGCCATACTCTGGTGTAGCGATGGCGGAATACTTCATGTACCACGAAGGCAAGCCGACGCTCGCCGTGTACGACGACCTCACCAAGCAGGCCGCCGCGTACCGCCAGCTCTCGCTGATCCTGCGCCGCCCGCCGGGCCGCGAGGCCTTCCCGGGTGACGTGTTCTACCTCCACAGCCGCCTGCTCGAACGCGCCGCGAAGCTCTCGGCCGACCCGTCGGTGGTGGACAACAAGACGATCTTCGCGCCCGGCGGCTCGCTCACGGCGCTGCCGATCATCGAGACACAGGCCGGTGACGTGTCGGCCTACATCCCGACGAATGTCATCTCGATCACCGACGGCCAGATCTTCCTCGAAGGCGACCTGTTCTTTGCGGGCGTCCGTCCCGCGATCAACGTCGGCATCTCGGTGTCGCGCGTCGGTGGCGCGGCGCAGATCAAGGCGATGAAGGGCGTCGCCGGCCGCCTGCGTCTCGACTTGGCGCAGTATCGCGAGCTCGAGGCGTTCTCCGCGTTCGCCTCTGACCTCGACGCAGCCACCAAGCGGCAGCTCGAGCGCGGTGCGCGCACGGTGGAAGTCCTCAAGCAGGGCCAGTACCAGCCGATGCCGGTCGAGCAGCAGGTCATGATCATTTACGCCGTGGCCAACGGCTATATCGACGATGTCGATGTCGCCAAGGTCCGCGAGTGGGAGGTCGGCTTCCACGCGTACATGAAGGCGCAGTTCCCGCAGGTCGGCGACAAGATCCGCGCGGAGAAGGTGCTCTCCAAGGACACCGAGGCCGAGCTCAAGCGCGGCATCGAGCAGTTCAAGGCGAGCTTGGCGTGACCGTGATGTCCGCCGTCCGTCGTCTCCCGTCTCCCGTCCGTCATGGCTAAAGGCAGAGAGCTCAAGGGTCGCATCAAATCCGTCGAGAACACGCGCAAGATCACGCGCACGATGGAGATGGTCGCGACGTCAAAGATGAAGCGCGCGGTCGACCGCGTGGTCGCCGCGCGGCCGTATGCGCGCGCGCTGGCCGACGTGATCGCGAGTCTGTACAGCCCGGACCTCGCCGAGCGCTTTCCGCTGTTGCGGCAGCCGGCGCGCGAAGGTCGCGCGGCCGTCATCCTGCTCACGTCCAACCGCGGCCTCGCCGGCGCGTTCAACGCGAACCTCATCAAGGAAGCCCGCCATCTGCTCGCGCGTCTCGACAACGCCGGCACGGAGGTGGAACTGCACGTGGTCGGCAAGAAGGGCGCCGGCTACTTCCGCTATATCGGCCGCGCAATGGCCGCCACGCGCATCGACATCACGGACCGGCCGACGGCCGGCGACGCGGCGTCGCTCGTGGATACGCTCATGTCGCGTTTCGTCGATGGCGAGCTCGACGCGGTGTATGTCGTCGGCTCGCGCTTCAACTCGGTGCTGTCGACGCCGCCGACCGCGGATCGCGTGCTGCCGGTGACGCCGCCCACGGCCAAGGGCGCGCAGAAGGACTACCTGCTGTATCCCTCGGCTGAGGCGATCCTCACCGAGCTGTTGCCGTCGTACGTGCGCAATGCGGTGTACCGCGCGCTCGTCGAGACTGTCGCGGCCGAACAGGCCGCACGCCGCACGGCGATGAAGAACGCCACCGACAACGCCGGCGAGATGTTGAACCTCCTCCGTCGCACTTACAACCGCGCCCGCCAGGCGCAGATCACGCAGGAGATCGCCGAGATCGTCGGCGGTGCCTCCGCGCTCCAGGGCTGAAATCAATGACTACCGCCATCGCTACCGAACACAACATCGGCAAGATCGTCCAGGTCATCGGACCGGTCATCGACGTCGCCTTCGAGCCGGAGCACCTGCCCGAGCTCTACAACGCGCTCGAGATCAAGGCCGTGACCGAGTCGGGCCAGGAAGTCCGCGTCGTCGCCGAGGTGCAGCAGCACATCGGTCGCAACCAGGTGCGCGCCGTCGCCATGAGTTCGACGGACGCCGTCGTGCGCGGCATGGACGTGCGCGACACGGGCGCCGCCATCGCGGTGCCGGTCGGCACCGCCGCGCTGGGCCGCATCCTCAACGTGCTCGGCGAGCCGGTCGACAACGGCGCCGAGATCCCCGCGAGCGTCGAGCGCTGGCCGATCCACCGCAAGCGCCCGGACTTCGTGAACCTCGAGCCCAAGACCGAGATCTTCGAGACGGGCATCAAGGTGGTCGACCTCATCGCGCCGTTCGTGAAGGGCGGTAAGATCGGCCTCTTCGGCGGCGCCGGCGTCGGCAAGACGGTGGTCATCCAGGAGCTCATCAACAACGTCGCGAAGGCGCACGGCGGCAAGTCCGTGTTCTGCGGCGTGGGCGAGCGCACGCGCGAGGGTAACGACCTGTACTTGGAGTTCAAGGAAGCGAACATCCTGGACAAGGTCGCGCTGATCTACGGCCAGATGAATGAGCCGCCGGGTGCGCGCCTGCGCGTCGGCCTCGCGGGGCTCACGGTCGCCGAGTACTTCCGCGACGTCGAGAAGTCGGACGTGCTGGTCTTCATCGACAACATCTTCCGCTTCACGCAGGCCGGTTCGGAAGTGTCCGCGCTGCTGGGCCGCATGCCGAGCGCCGTGGGCTACCAGCCGACGTTGGCGACGGAGATGGGCGAGCTGCAGGAGCGCATCACGTCGACGCGCGACGGATCGATCACGTCGGTGCAGGCGATCTACGTGCCGGCCGACGACATCACGGACCCGGCGCCGGCGACGGCGTTCGCGCACTTGGACGCGACGGTCGTGCTCTCGCGCGCCATCACGGAGCTGGGCATCTACCCGGCCGTGGACCCGCTCGCGTCGGGCTCGCGCATCCTGGACCCGCAGTTCGTCGGCGAGCGGCACTACAGCGTCGCCAGCTCGGTGCAGCGCATCCTGCAGCGCTACAAGGAACTGCAGGATATCATCGCGATCCTGGGCATGGACGAGCTCGCCGAGGACGACAAGAAGATCGTCGGCCGCGCCCGCCGCATCCAGCGCTTCATGTCGCAGCCGTTCTCGGTGGCCGAGCAGTTCACGGGCCGCCCGGGCAAGTTCGTCAAGCTCGAGGAGACGATCAGCTCGTTCGAGCGTCTCGTGGCGGGCGAGTTCGACCACCTGCCGGAGCAGGCGTTCTTCATGGCCGGCGGCATCGACGACGTGGTCGAGAACGCCAAGGCGATGGCGTGATGGCGGCCGGTGTGTTGAAGGTCTCGGTGATCTCGCCAGAGGCGACGCTGTTCGAGGGGGAGGCGCCGTCGGTGACGGCGCCGGCCTTCGACGGTGAGGTGGGGATCCTGCCGTCGCATGCGCCGATGGTGACGACGCTGGGCGCGGGCGTGCTGCGCATCGGCGCGGACGAGGCGCGGTTCGATGTGGCGGGCGGGTTCATGCAGGTCGTGGACGACGTCGTGCGCGTCGTGACGGAGCGGGCGACGCGGATCTAGGTTCGCGTCGTTCGCGGGTCGCGGCGAACGGCATCGTGCTGCAGGCCGGCCGACGGAGCGCTCACTCCGCGCGCCCTACAGCGCTTACACGCTTCGAGCCAGCCGCTAACGCGGCTGTCTCTCGCTACGCGCTAACGGGCGCGCTGCGCGAGCGCTCCGTCGGCCGACCCTCGCATCGTACCTACTGCACCGGTCGGCCGCGGCCCGCGCTCTCCTCGTCACGATTCCGCGTACTCCTTGAACTCAAGCGGACCAGCGCTCCGCGCCTCCGCGGCTCCGCGTGACATGCGGTTCCCCGTATCCCTCAGCGCCCCCCTCGGCCTCAAGCAGGGAACCCCGTGACCCCCGGAGCCATTGAATCGTCCAACCTCGGGCGCGGCCGCCTTGCTGTCGCGCCCGATGTGCTGTTCACCCTGAATCCAGATGACCACCATGCGGAAAATCCTCGGAGTCGGCGCGCTCGCGCTTGCCATGTCCGCGCCCCTTGGGGCGCAGGCGTACTTCTATCCCTCGTTCCAGCCGACGCGTGTGGCGGAGCGCGAGTACAACTTCGCGCTGGCCGACATCGATGATGGCGGCGGCACGGGCCTCGTCTTCCAGTGGCGCGAAGGTCTCGGTAACCCGCGTGCGCAGTTCACGCTCGACGCTGGCTTTGTCGATCCTGACGTGGATGGAGCAGACGCGCGCATGATGCTCGGTGGTGGCTTCGCCTACCAGATGCTGCGCGAGCGCGAAGACATGCCGTTCGACATGGTGTTCACCGGCGGTGTCGGCGCCTCGTTCGGCAATGACCTGACGATCCTGCGCATCCCGATCGGCGTCGCGGTGGGTCACCGCTTCCCGATCGAGAAGCAGTTCGCGATCACGCCGTTCGTGCACCCGCGTCTCTCGATCGACCACCTGTCGTTCGACGGCCCGGCCGGCGATGTCTCGGACACGGAAGTGAACCTCGACATCGACATCGGTGGCAGCTTCGAGTTCAATCCGCAGATGGCGGTGCGGTTGGCGCTGCTCATGGGTGAGGCAGATGCGATCGGCATTTCTTTCGCTTGGACGCCGCGCGGGTTGCGGTAAGGGTCAGATCGTCTGCTGGACAAGAAGGGCCGCCTGCGAGGGCGGCCCTTCTTGCTTTTACGGCGATGCGGCGGGGATGCGGCCCCGCCGTTCCTCGTATCGCCGGCCTCTCGCAGGCTTATACCGTAGGGCGCCTCGCACCGCCTCTGGCCCTTGGTACCGCGAAGCAGGGATTCAGCCCAGTAGCCGCGACACGAGATCGGCCGATCGCTCGGCGGCGCCGAGGCCTGCTTGCACCACGAGGCGCGCGGCGTGGCCGGCGCGCTCGCGCGTGTCGGGCTCGGTGAGGACGATGCTGAGCGAGCGCGCGAAAGTGGCGACGTCGGCTACCGACTCGCCTGCGCGCGCTTCGATGAGCAGGGCGGCGTCGCGGCTGTTGGTGAAACGCGGGCCAAACAGGACCGGGACGCCGAACGCGGCCGGTTCAAGCACCGAGTGAAGGCCGGCCGCGTGAAAGCCTCCGCCGACGAAGGCGACGTCGGCGAGCGCATAGAGTTCGCCGAGCACGCCCGTGCGGTCGACCAGCACGACATCAGCGCGATCGGTTGCCGACGCCAGCGTATCCAGCGAGAGGGACGCACGAGCCGCCCAACGACGCACGGGTTCGAGGTGCTGCGGCGTGGGCTCGTGCGGCGCGATGATGAGGCGTGCCTCAGGCACGATCGCGCGGAGTTCCTCCCACGCGGGAAGCAACACTCGTTCATCGGCGGGCCATGTGGAGCCGGCCACCAGCGTGGGCCGTTCGCTCGCGAGCGGAGCGAGCAGCGCTCCCGCGCGATCTGCGCTGGCCGCGCGCGCCGCCACCTGGTCATAGCGCGTATCGCCCGTGACGGTAATGCGATCGCGCTCGACGCCGAGTTCGACGAGGCGTTCGGCGTCGCCGGCATCGATGGCACCCACGGCGTCCAGCGCGCTATACGCTCCGCGCAGCAGCGCCCCAGCGAGGCGGCCTCGCCGCCCAGATCCCTCAGCGAGGGTGGCGGAGATCATGCCGAGTCGCACGCCGCGCGCGCGCGCTTCCGCGACGAGCGACGGCCAGAGGTCGAGCTTGGAGAAAACGAGCGCCGTGGGGCGCAGCGCGTCGAGTGCGCGGCGCATGTCGGCCGCGCGATCGAAGGGCAGGTAGTCGGTGAAATCCGCGCCGACCGTCTGCGCGAATCGTTCGGCGCTGGGCGAGAAGTACGTGTACGCCACCTGCAGGTCAGGCCGCGCGCCGCGCAGCGCCTCGATAACAGGTCGCGCCTGCAAGCCTTCGCCGACGGACGGCGCGTGCATCCAGAGCAGCGGCCGCGCTGTCTCGCGGTGCGCACGCGCCCACGTCTCATAGCGCTCGAGCAGGCCGCGCCGCGCGCGCAGCGATCGCGCGAGTTTGCCATCGCCGAGGGCGGGCGCATGCGCGAGCCATCGTGCGGCGGTCGCGGCGGCGGCGTACGGCCACGCGAGGATTGGGTTCATCGAGCGCCCGGCACGGGTGAACCGCGTCGCATGCGTTTGCCGCGTCCGATCAGTTCGCTGGCGAGTGATTTCCGGCGGCCACTTCGGAGAGCGCCTGGTCGAGCGCACCCTTGAACGCCGCGTACGGTTGGGCGCCGATGAGGGCGCGCGTTCCCGCGGCCGACTGCACGAGGAAGCTCGGTGTCGAGCCGATGCCGATGCGCACGCTGCGCTCGTAGTCGGCGCGGATCGTTGCGCGCAGTGCGCCGTCGGCGATGCACGAGCGCAGGCGCGGCCGGTCGAGTGGCAGTGTGCCCGCGAGCGAGTCGAAGAAGGCGGCCGCATTCACACGCGTCTTCCAGTCGCCCTGTGTGGCGAAGATCGCCTCGCTGAGTGGCCAGAACGCATCCTGTTCGGCCGCGCACATGGCGGCCTCGTGCGCGGGCCACGCATTGCGGTGTGATGAGCTGGGGAAGTTGAGATACGCGAGCCGCACCTTGCCCGTGCGCACGAAGTCGCGCTCAACGAGCGGCTGCGTCTCATCGTGCCAGATCTTGCAGTAGGGGCATTGGAAGTCCGAGATGACGACGAGCCAGACTTGGGCGTTCTCGGCTCCCATGATGCGACCGAGATCCGCACGTGCGAGCAACGCGGCGTGCGCGGAGTCGGGCTGGGCGGCGGCCGTCGCGCCGGTGCGCTCGGGCTCGGCCTCCGCGGTGCCGCAGGCGGTGGCCAGCAGGCCGAGCGCGACGGCGGCAAACAGTTGACGAAGCGCGACGCCGCGGGGGCGCCGGGTGCGCGCTTGGCGGGGGGCGAGTAAGGCGTGGACGCGGACCGGGTACTGGCGGGATGACGGAATCGGCTGCATATGGTATGGAAACCTACACGGTCTGACGGTAGGCGGGGTCGCTCACGAGGCGATTTCGGCGAACTCGTCATGCCCGCTGCACGGCGCGAGTCCGGAGGATATTGCGGGATCCGGAAGCGGCTTTGTGACGCGGGCGCCCGAGGTCGGGTAGGGGTGGGTGGAATCTTGTGATTCCTGTGACGGAGCGCACGGCAATTCGACTTCGGGGAAGTCGCCGGGAATCGGCGGCGGGCGCCAGGTCAGGCCGGAAGTGAATGCGGGGGTGAGTCTTGCGCCTCCCCTTACTGTGGCGTTACCGTTTGCGGGCCTTCGGTTCCCCCTCCCTCGCGGAGGGGCAGTTGGAGTTGTGTATTTCGTTGTTGCGGTTCGTTGTGTCCGTGCACGGCCGGTTGGACGCGTGCGGTTCTAGTAGGTGGGCGATGGCGCGTGAGCACGTGTCCATCCGTCGGAAAACCCCTTCACGAGGAATGCTCATGCTGGGACGGAACGGGATTCGGGGGCTAAGCGCCTCCATCCTCGCGCTGCTCCTCTCGTTCTCACTGGCCGACACTGCCGAGGCGCAAGGCGCCGCGACGGTGACAGGCACGGTGCAGACTGAGGCGGGACAGCCGCTCTTCGGAGCGAATGTCACGATCGAGGCGCTCGCGATTTCGGTGGGAACGGATGAGGAAGGCCGTTACACCATCAGTATCCCCGGCGCACGTGTGCGCGGGCAGCAGGTTGTGTTGCGGGTGCGGTCCTTTGGTTACGTGCCGCAGACGAAGTCGATCACGCTGAACGCGGGATCGCAGACGAATGACTTCTCCCTCGTGCAGGACGTGAACCGCCTGAGCCAGGTCGTCGTGACCGGCGTGACGGGCGAGACGGAGATCAAGAAGCTGCCGTTCACGGTGGCGCAGGTGACGGCAGAGGACATGCCGGTCCCCGGGGCCAACCCGCTGGCGCAGCTACAGGGCAAGGTGCCGGGCGCGAACATCGTGTCCGCCTCCGGCCGTCCGGGCTCCGCGCCCGCGATCATTCTGCGTGGTCCCCAGTCGATCAATGCCAGCGGCCGTGGTCAGGAGCCGCTGTACATCGTTGACGGCGTCATCTCGCAGGGCGGCATCCAGGACATCAACCCGCAGGACATCGCGAACGTCGAGGTGGTGAAGGGTGCTGCCGCGTCGTCGCTGTACGGTTCGCGCGCAGGTAACGGCGTCATCCAGATCACCACGCGGTCGGGCAAGAACGTGGGTGAGGGCGTCCGCTTCCGCTCGCAGGTCGAGTACGGCTCCTCGGACATCGAGAACGAGTATCGGTATCCGAAGACGCACATGATGCTCATGAACAAGGACATGACGCGCTACTGCGTGAACGTCGGGACGAACCCGGCGTGCTCGCGTGACGTCGACTTCGGCGAAGAGGCCTTCCGTATCAATGACGGTGGCGATCTCTTCGCGCTCGACCCGGCGCTGTTCACCAACGACTTCGGCATCTCGAGCAACCCGCGTGCTGCGGCGCGCTGGCTTTACCAGGTGAATCCGTACGTCGAGACGTACAACCCGATCGCGCAGGTCGTCACGAACGGTGAGACGATCAACGCGACGATGGACGCGACGGGCCGCGTGGGCCGCACGAACTTCTTCACGTCGGCGAACCAGTACCGCCAGGAAGGCGCCGTGCGCTTCATGCAGGGTTACACGCGCAACTCGCTGCGTTTGAACCTCGACCAGCAGCTTGCCTCATCGTGGAGCTTCTCGGTGCGCTCCAACTACACGAACGCCGAAGACTACAACTCGGGCTTCTCGTGGTTCCGCGTGACGCGCGCTCCGGCCGCCGTGACGCTGCTGAAGCGTGACTCGAAGGGCCGTCTCTACATCCGGTCGAACCCGCAGGCCCAAGGCGACCAGAATGAGAACCCGATGTACACCGCGGAGAACTTCCAGCCGGTGAACCGCATCGGCCGCTTCCTCGGTCAGGCGACCGTGCGCTGGCAGCCGCTGCTGTGGCTCGATGGCGAAGCGACATTCGGCTACGACACACGCAGTAACCACCAGGAAACATTGCAGGACAAGGGATGGCGCACGACCACCGGCCCGATCAGCTCCACGCACCTCGGCTCGGTGTCACGCGAGTCGAACGTGGGATCCTCGCTGAACGCGTCCATGGACCTCACGGCACGCCGCAACTGGTTCGAGGAGAACCTGTCTTCGCGCCTGACGTTCCGTACGCTGTATGAGGCGCAGGACGACCGCGGCCTCGATGCCTTCGGCGATGAGCTCGTCGTGGCCGGCCTGAACGACATCGACGCGAGCGACGCCACCAAGCGCGGCGGCGGCAGCTACATCCAGCAGGTTCGCCAGATCGGCATGTTCCTGAACCTGGACCTCGACTGGCAGGGCAAGTACATCGTGAGCGGGCTCGTGCGGCGCGACGGTGCGTCGCTGTTCGGTGAGGCCCGTCGCTGGCAGACGTACGGCCGCGGATCCGTGGCTTGGCGCGTGAGCGAAGAGCCCTGGTTCGGCATCGACCAGATCTCGGAGTTCAAGCTCCGTGCGTCTCTGGGTCAGGCCGGTAACCGCCCGCGCTTCGACGCCCAGTACGAAACGTTCTCGATCGATGACGGCGTCGCGTTGTCGCCGGAGCAGATCGGTAACAAGGAACTGCGCCCCGAAGTGTCGACGGAGACGGAGATCGGCTTCGACGCCGAGTTCCTGAGCCGCTATGCGCTCACGGTCACGCACGCGCACAACGTCATCGACCAGCAGATCATGCCGGTTCGTCCGCCGGCCATCGCCGGCTTCGGCAGCCAGTGGCAGAACGTCGGCGAGCTGACGAACAACACGATCGAAGTGTCGCTGAACGTGCCGGTCATCCAGACGCGCGACCTGAACTACTCGGTCCGCCTGAACTTCGACCGCACGTCGTCGATCATCACCCGTCTGGACATCCCGGAGTTCTTTGTGAGCGCCGCGGGTCAGCAGGGGTCGGGCACGATGTTCCGCATCTACGAAGGTGGCCGCATGGGTGAGATCTCGGGCCGTCGGTTCATGAAGAGCTGCGCCGACCTTCCGGCGGACTACACCACGATGACGTGCGGTGGCGCTGGGTCCGATTTCCAGGTCAATGACGACGGCTTCCTCGTATACGTCGGCGCGGGCAACACGCTCGGCGATGGCATCACGAAGAACCTGTGGATGACGAAGCTGGGTGCGGCAGATGCGCCGTACGCGGGCGGCAACGCCCAGGAGTCGATCGGCTGGGGCCTGCCGATCCTGAAGCGTGATGCCAGCGGCGCGGTACAGACTTCGCCCATCGGTCGCGCGCTGCCGGATTATCGCTGGGCCGTTTCGCAGCAGGCGAGCTGGAAGGACTTCTCCGCGTATGTCCTCGTCGACGCCACGGTTGGCAAATCAGTGTGGAACGAGGCGCGTCAGTGGTCGATGGGTGACTTCATGACGAAGGACGCCGACCAGCAGGGCAAGTCGGT
>JAKFFA010000077.1:0-1801 GCA_036675455.1 Gemmatimonadaceae bacterium
TATGACTGACCCCGTTGCCTGGCTCGTCGACCTCGAGGGCGTGCCTTCGGCGTACGCCGCAGCGCGCGACGGCATCGACGTGATGCTGCGCGACCGCGGACTGCGACGGACGTCGCCCGAGATGACGGCCGAGTCGCTGCTCCGGGGCGCGCACGCTTCAGCCGTCCTGGAAGGCTCGGCCTCGTCACTGGCCGAGATCCGGGCCGGCGACGGTGATGCGATCGCGCAGGACGCGCTGCGTCTCTCGACGTCCATGCTGGCGCTGGCGCCGCTGATCCGCACGGCTCCCTTGCAGGCGATCGCCAGGCTGCATGCGGTGGTTGCGGGCGGTTCGCTGCCCAATGAGTCACTGGGCCGCCCGCGTGATGCGGCCTCCGCCGACCGGCTGCGGGGGGTGGCGGAGCTGCTGCTCTCCGACACCTCCGCGCCCGCCCTGCTCGTGGCGGCTGTTGTGCACGCCGACGTGGCGACCGCCGCTCCCTTCGCGTCGCACAACGGGATCGTCGCGCGCGCCCTCGAACGGCTGGTGCTGGTCGCGCGCGGCGTCGACTCGAAGTCGCTGGTCGTGCCCGAGGCCGGGCACCTGGCCCTGCGTGCGCAGTACGAGTCCAACCTGCGCGGCTACGCCGAGGGCGGGCCGCGTGGCGTGCACGCGTGGGTGATCTACGCCGCCGAGGCGTTCGTCGCGGGCGCTGAGGCGTCGCCGCTTCGTCGTACAGCCGAATAGGGAATGCGAACGGCACCCGACCACGGGGATCGGATGCCGTCGCTGACACGTGAAAGTTCGGCTATCAGGCGTGCAAGTTCTAACTGCGGTTCCGGGTGTGTCCCGGAGACACGCGACCTCTTCGAGAGGCTAGATCGCCGCGTGGGTACCCGACTCACGTGCAAACTCTTGAGTTGTGTCCTCATGTGTACGCCGACTTGCGGAGTCTCACAAGGGTTGACTTCTCGACCTGTTGATGGGTGCGCGCTATCCCTCGAAACGGCGCTTGCGCGCGTTCGCCCACAGGACACCGCCGGCGGCGAGGGCGCCGCCGACTGCGAGCGCTGCGACGGTCTGCTTGGCGGGTGGGAAGCGCACGCGGCTGCGCAGCTGGACAGGCTTGGTGAAGACGAGGACCGGCCAGCCGCGCTCGAGGGCGATCTTGCGCAGCTCCTTGTCGGGGTTGACGGCGTGCGCATGGCCGACGGTCTCGAGCATGGACACGTCGGTCACCGAGTCGCTGTAGGCGTAGCTGTTCTCGAGGTCGTAGCCGATCTCCAGCGCGAGCTCCTGGATGGCGCGCGCCTTCTCCTCGGCGTAGGCGTAGTACTCGATCTCGCCGGAGTACCTGCCGTCCACGATCTCCATCCGGGTCGCGACGACGCGGTCGGCGCCGAGCATCTCGCCGATGGGTCCGACGACCTCGGCACCGCTGGTCGAGACGATCACGACGTCGCGCCCGGCGAGGTGGTGCTCCTCGATCAGGCTCACGGCCTCGTCGTAGACGAGCGGGTCGACGATGTTGTGCAGCGTGTCGGCGACGATCTCGCGCACGGTTGCGACGTCCCAGCCGGCACACATCTGCGACATGAAGCGGCGCAGCTTCTCCATCTGGTCGTGGTCTGCGCCGCCGACGAGGAAGACGAACTGGGCGTAGGTGCTACGCAGCATGGCGCGCCGATTGATCAGGCCACCGGCCTGGAAGGGCTTGCTGAAGGCAAGCGTGCTCGACTTCGCGATGATCGTCTTGTCGAGATCGAAGAAGGCCGCGGTGGGGCGGGGCATGGCGCCATCGTAGGCGGGTGTGGCTGCCCG
>JAKFFA010000035.1:0-45510 GCA_036675455.1 Gemmatimonadaceae bacterium
TGCGCGTCGCGCGGATGTTCCTCGCGTCGGGCATGAAGTCGGCGCTGATCGCGCTGGCGATCGGGCTACCGGTCACGCTCGCGATCATGCAGGTGATGATCTCGACGGGGGAGATGCGGATGCCAGAGGCGCTGCCGATGTATCTCGGGGTCGTGATCGCGGGGGTGCTTATGGCGGTCGCGGCCATTGCGACTTGGATTCCGGCGCGTCGTGCGGCGCAGGTTGATCCGGGGCTGTCGCTGCGGGCGGAGTAGCGTTCGCAGCAAGTGTGTTTGCATCTCCATCCAAGGCATCGACCCGCCTCGCTCAATGCGACGAAACGATGCAGTTTAGAAGGAGTGTTACCCATGTTGCCGGACGGGTCTGTTACGTATGTCCCCGACTAACAAGCTATGAGCCGTATCGTCAACAACATGTACGGCACCAATCTCCCACGCCGCGAGCCAGACCAGCGCTGCGAATCATGCAACGCGCAAGGCACGGTCGGCCGCGCCGCGCGCTTCGAGAACGACGGGCAGATTCTGGAAATGCACCGGTTCTGCAGCGCGTGTTGGCCAGAGCAGAGTGCGCGATATCGAGCACGCTGGGCTGAGGAGGATCGCCTCGCGTCCGATGCATTCTTTCGCTCTGGAGTGCAAGGCGGCCACGCGAGTCCCTCATGCGCGTTCGAGGCCGCGACGTGGCATGGCGTGCTGGAATTGCTGCATGACGTGCAGCGCGCCATGGGAAAGCCGACACCGCCGCCCACGCCAGAAACGCTGGCAAGACTCGCTCAGGCGTGGCAGGAGCTTGCCAAGGAAATTGAGGATCCGATGCCAGTGGAGATCGAGTGGTTCATCGGTGCCCACCGACCCCGCGCAGGCTAGCGGTTCTTATCGCACACCAGTGACAACGGTGAGTCGCCTTCACGCAGAGACTTCAAACTGAAGTTCGTCCGCTTCGCGCCGGCGTTGCTTGCGGTCGTCGTTCTTGCGGCGTGTGACCGCAACATCAGCTCGCAAGCGTCCGTGCTGCACCTGGACCTCCGCGCGGACAGCGGCAAGCTCATCGCAGCCGACATCGACCGGATCACGCGCGCCGTCGCGCTGCAATCGGGCCACATCGCCTTCGTGGAGCCTTACCGCCGCCGGGTGGTCTTCGTGGATACCGCGACCGGCGCACGCACCGTCTACGGACGCGATGGCAGAGGCCCCGGCGAGTTCTCGACCATTCTCGCGCCGATCCTCCGGATGCGCGGAGACTCCGTCGTGGTGGTGTTGCAGACTGGGCGCCTGTTCCAGGTGTTCACCGCGTCGAACGGCTTCGCATACTCGCGACCGTCCCCGATTCGGTCGATGCCAAGGGAGTTCGACTGCCACACGGATGACGACGCTACGATCTATTGTCGGGTCGAAGGTGCCAGTGGGGCCGACGGTCCGGAGTTGCCGCCTGAGCCGCATCTGACGGAAGCGCCCGTGATCCGCTTTCGATTGGGGGACTTGTCAGCCGATACGGTGTGGAGCGTTCCGGGCCGCGGATACAAGACGTATAGAGGCGACAATGACAGCTTCTTGATTCGGCCAGAACCGCTCTATCCGATGAGTGGATTCGGGGTCTCACCGGACGGCTCCCTCTGGCGCGCCTTGGGGCTCGAGCGTCGCGTCGAGGTCAGTGAGCCCGGCGGCGCGGTGCACTCAGGTTCGACGTGGGATCTCGAGCCTCGGCCCGTCACCTCGGCCGAGCGCGACAGCATCCTCGAGGCTGCGCGCGCGGGGCGCTTCGGGGACATTCCATTGTCCGTTCACGGAACGTGGCCTGTCTTCTGGCAGGTATTGATCTCACCCTCCGGGACTGCGTGGGTTCGCCTCGCGCGGCATTATGGAGACAACCGCTATCGCGTGTTTGATTCGCAGGGGCGACCCACCGCTGACGTCGACCTGCGCGTGGGTGACAGAATCGTGGGATTCTCGGAGTCAGTCGCGTACGTGCTCCGGGAACACGGTTCTGGCACGTACAGCCTCGTTGCCCTCAGCCTCCCGACCGCTCTGGTGGAAGCCCACGTCGACTGACGCTCGGCGAGCGCGTCAACTCTCGACGCGCACGTGCTGACACATTCAGTTCGGCGCAGAAAGAAACGGCGCCGCAGCATGCGTGACCCGCCCACCAGTCACCGTGAGCAACACCTTCGCCTCCTTGAGCTCCGGCCCAGGAATCGCGAACAGGTCGCGATCGATGATCACGAAGTCCGCCAGCTTCCCGGCCGCGAGCGACCCCTTGTTCGCTTCCTCACCTTCCGCCCACGCGTTGTTGACGGTGTACGAGCGCAGACTCGTCTCCAGGTCAAGCCGCTCTTGAGGATACCAGCCGCGCTCAGGCTTGCCGTCCACGGTCTGCCGCGTGACCGCGGCGTAGAGGATCATCATCGGGTTCGCGGTATACCAGCTCGCGTTCGTGCCCGGCCAGTCCGAGCCGAACAGCAGCGGCACGCCGGCGTCATGGAACGTCTTGAACGCGTAGGCCCAGCGTGAGCGCTCACCGATCCGCTCCTCCATCCACCGCATGTCATCGATCGCGTGATACGGCTGCACCTCGGCGATGATGCCGAGCCGCTTGTAGCGCTTGGCCACCTCGGCGTTGCGGATCACCTGCGAATGGATGATGCGCCAGCGTCGCTCCTTCGGCCCGTTCACGCGCATCACCATCTCCATGACGTCGAGCACGCTGTCAATCGCGAAGTCGCCGATCGCATGGACGTTGGCCCACCAGCCCGCGGAGTCGAGCCCGAAGAGAAGTCGCTCCATGTTGCCGGGAGGGTTCATGCCGGAGCCCGGGCCATCCGTGGCGGCGGTGTTGGTGCTGTCGCGCCACTCGCCCACGCGCCCCGAGTGGAGCTGCGGCTCGTAGAAGCGCGCCGTGGAGTTCCCCTGGATGCCGTCGACGAATCCCTTCAGCGCGCGGATGCGGATCCAGTCGTCGCCGAAGCCGGGTGAGATGCCGGCGTAGGTGAGCTCGTCCCACTTGTCGAGCGTGGGCCGCGCAAAGATGCGCACCGTGAGTTCGCCGCGCCGCTTGAGTTCGGTGTAGACGGGGAGTTGTGTGGGTGGCGTGATGTCGTGGATCGTGGTGACGCCGAGTTCGGTGAGATGCTGCAGCGCGGCGCGGGCTTCGCGGAGTCGCTGGTCGAAGCTCTTGGGTGCGATTGCGGCGCGGGTGCGGGCGAGTGCGGCGCCGCTCAGGCGGCCGGTGGCGCGGCCGTTCATGCACTCGAGGCCTTCGACCGGTTGGTCGCACGCCAAGCCAGCGGCCGCGAGCGCGTTGCCGTTGGCGAGCCAGGCGCTGCGGTCCCATCGATTCAGCAGCACTGGGGTGTTGGCGCTGACTGAGTCGATGATCGAGCGGTCGGGTGAGAAGCGGGCCCTTGGCCGATCCGTCGGCACGCCCGTGCTGTTGACCGGGTTGTCCTCGTAGGCGCCCCAGTCGCCTCCCGTGAGCCATGCGCCGGGACTCATGCGCGCCACCGCGGCCTTCACGCGCTCCGCGAAGGGAGCCGCGGTGTGCACGTCCAGCAGGTTCGCGCCGATGAGCAGCGCGCCTGCCTGGCCGAAGTGCGTATGGTCGTCGATGAAGCCCGGCGTGATGAAGCGACCACCGGCGTCGATGACGCGCGTGGCGGTGCCCCGGTGTGCATCAGCGTCGGCGTTCGTTCCCACGGCGATGAGACGCTCGCCGCGGATGGCAATTGCTTCCGCGCGCGGTCGCAACGAGTCGCCTGTCCAGATGTTGGCGTTGCGGACGATGAGGTCGGCGTCTTGCGCGGAGGCGGTGCAGGGGGCCAGCAGCCATACGGCCGCGAGGGCGGCTGCGAGTGCGCGGTGCTGGACGAAGCGGGATGGGGTCGGCATACTGGCAAAGGTACCGGCCAGACGGCATGCTTCAAGATGAGCGCGTTGCGAGATGAGGACGAGTGCTAGCTCGGCCACTGCATAATCCACGTTCGCTGGACGAGCAAAAATAATGGATGAGACGCAGCAGTTTGCCGGTGACTCCAAGCGCCTTCGTCAGTACTGTATGGCCTTCGCGCGCTTCTTTTTTGTCATTGCATTGGTCCTGATCCCTTATCGCTGGCTCAGGTGGCGCGAGTCGCTATTTAATTGGACCACGCTCATCTTGCTTGCGCTGGGGCCGGCGCTTGGGGTGTTCCTGTACTTGGCTTACTCGTTCATCTTCCGCGGCCTGCGGGTCGAGCTATCGCGGACCGGCTTGCTCGCGCGACGTGCGTTCGCTCGGCCTCGCGGCGCGCCGTGGGCGGATATTGACGGTGCTCGCCCATTCGATCTCTACGGTGTGCCGTTTCTGACACTGCGCGTCGGCGGAAAATGGGGAAAGGTGATCTTCCCCTTGTGGCTAGATGACTTGCCGCGCTTTCAGCGGACGGTCGAGGAGTATGCAGGCCGCGACAATGCGCTCGCGGGCTTGCTCCGGGATGCCACCTCACGATAGTTGCTGTTGATGGACCTGTTTCGGTAGCGAGCGGGCGGTCACGACTCTATCGTAGGGGCAGGATCACCGTGGTCGCCCGCTCGCAATTATCATGACGGCCACAACAGAACCTGACGTTATGGCGATGCGCCCGAGGTCCATGCACGCACGCTTGCTCGCACTCGGGGGACTCCTCTGCGCCAGCACGGCTCAGGCGGTCGCCGCACAAACCGTGACCGGCATCGTCACGGATTCGGCGAGGCGGCCGCTGGGCGAGGCGGACGTCATCGTCGGCCCGAGCGGGGCTCGCGTGCGCACGGATTCCGCCGGACGGTTCACTGTGCGTCTCGGCAAAGGCGGGCGGTCCGAGGTCAAGGTGCGGCTCGTCGGCTATCGCCAGTTCATCGACACGGTGCGCGTGCCGGCGTTCGGCGCCGAGCGCATCACAATTCGCCTCGAGCGATTGCCCCCGCGGCTCGCCCCGCTCGTCATCACCGATCGCCGCGAGTGCGCCGAGTTTGCGCTTAGCGGCTTCGAGTGCCGACGCAACAGCGGGATCGGGTATTTCCGGGACGCGGGCGAGCTCCGCGCGATGCGACCCGAGCGCTGGGGCGATATGCTGGACGGGTTTCCCGACTTGCGGTGGCGGATGGCTCCCGATGGCCACGGCTGGGACGTGGGCCCCCCGCCGAGTCGCTGTCTGCGACAGATTTATAACGGGAGAATGCCGCAGTGGCTTGCGGACGAAGAGCGAAAAGCCGACCACTACTGGATTCCCAACGATGTGGTTGCCATCGAGTACTACCCGGAGTATCGCGACGTCCCGCCGCAGTACCAGCGCTATGCATGGTGGCCGCCGCTGCTGGGACAGCCCTGCGGGCTCATCGTCTACTGGTTACGCGGCGCCGACCGGATACCGCCGCCGCGCGAGACACGCGATAGCGACGCTTGCTGTTCCCGCCACGCCACCCGATAGCACGCCGCGCGAGTACGAGACATTAGCTGACACCATGCCTCTCTGGGGCAGACCAAAAAAACCGACGGCGTTTCACGACGGTGACTCACGACTGAGCCCACTATGTTCCGACTAACCCCACGCTTTCAATCGCCCGTCCATCAAGCTCTATGGTCGGCCGGCCTCATGGTCCTCTTCGGCTTGGCCGTTCGGCTCATCTGGGGCGCCTACGATCCCGAGATGCGCACGTGGACGTTTGTCGCCCTCGCGCCGTTTATGGCAGTCTTCACATACTTGCAGGCCACCCGTCGCCATCGGCTCATCGCCGTCGGACTCATGGTTCTAAGCCTTGGCGCTCTGTTGCTCTACGCGAGCGTCCTCGTATCGGGCGCGATGCCAATCACGAGCCGAGCGGACTTTGCCTACATCACGCTGATTGTGCTCATCCCCGTCGGCGGCGTCGCTCTCGGGTGGACTATGCTCCGCAAGCTGAGAGCGCCCTCACCCTCGGACACACCATAATCCCTCGTTCGGCAGGCAATGTGGAGGTCGCGAGCATGCGCGGAACGCAGTCCGATATGCTCTTTATCTGGGCAATGCTCGCATTGATCTATTTCGCTGAGGCTCGCCGCCGAACCTGACACTCCTCCGACCGAGTGCACATCCTCGCCGGCGTGCTGGCATGACGCCGAGGGCCCGCAAAAAACAACCGCGCGGACCCTCGGCCACCCCGTTTACCGATCCACGTTCATGATCCGCTCAATCTCCGTGCGCACATCCCTTAGGTGAATCCGCGTCATCGGATCCGCCGCCTTCGGGACCGCCTGCTGCGCGAGCCGATCAAGATCCTGTAGCGCCGCACGCATCACCGCGCGCACATCAGACTCGGCAGGATCCGGCGCCGGGTTGTTCTGACGGTTGAGCTCGGCCTCCGTCGGGTTGATCCGGCTGTCGGCCACCTGGAGGAACGCGCGCTGCAAGTTGCGACGGTACACATCCACGCGCACGCTCGACTGGCTCAACTCGCCCCAGACGCCCGCGCGCAGGTCCGTCATCAGGTCCGCCATCGTGTACACATCCGACGGGCGCTCGGCCATCGCCTCAAACTCCGACAGCCGCTCCAGCCGCGACTGACTCAGCAGCGACGAGAGCACACGCGACTGCTGCAGCCGGAAGCGCTCCACCACGCCCTCGTTCTCGATGCGGCGCAGGATGTCGCGGTTGAGGAACATCTCCGGCACATGGAACGCGGTCCGGTTGAGGTACAGCAGGGCCTCGTGCTGGCGCGCCTTCTCCAGCGGACGGAAGCGCTCACCGGTGCCGTACTTCTCCTGCGTGTACGCGCCGCCCACGATCGCCGCGACGTGGCCCATGTAGCGGCCCCACTGACCCACGGCCTGGCCGTAGAGCGTCTCCAACTCGTCGTAGCTCTCGCCCGGCTTCTCGGCCACGCGCAGCAGGGAAGCGGTCACGCGCTCAAGATTGCGCATGCCCAGCGTTGTCGCACGCACCGCGTCGGCATCGCCCACGGCCTCGGTGTTGTTCTCCGGATCACCCTCGGCGTCCGGCGTGCTGAAGCGCAGCCACGGGAACTCGTCCTGCTGGCGTGCCCACGCGTCGAGTGTCGGCTGCTCTTCGTCAGGCGTGCGCGCGCTCGGGATCGGCGTGTAGCCCCAGTGGATCGCGAAGTGGTCGTACGGCCCGACCTTCGGGATCAGCAGCTCGGGCGGAATGCTGTCTTCCGGCTGCGCGACATAGTTGAACCGCGAGTAGTCCATGAGCGTTGCCACGTGACCATTCATGCGCTCGAGGAAATCACGGTCGCGGATGGAGTCCACTGGATACATCGCGGACGCCTTCATGTTGTGCGGCAGGCCGATCGAGTGGCCGATCTCGTGCGTGACGACGTACTCGACGAGCCGCCCCATCAGCGAATCAGGGAAGGGCAGCGACTGCGCGCGCGGGTCGAGCGGCGAGACCTGCGTGAAGTACCAGTTCTTCTGCAGCTCCATGATGTTGTGGTACATGTTGACCTCGCCCTTCAGGATCTCTCCCGAGCGCGGGTCCACGACCTGGCCACCGGTGGCGTTGGCCACGGTGCTCGGACGCCAATAGATCACCGAGTGGCGCGCGTCCACGAGTGAGAACGTCGAGTCCTGCTCCTTGGTGGGCGCAATGCGGCCGAAGATGGCGTTGCTGAAGCCCGCCTCCTCGAACGCGGCCTGCCACTTGTTCACGCCGGTCACGATCCACGGCTTGAGCCAATCCGGCGTGGCCGGGTCGATCCAATACACGATCGGTTCCACGGGATCCGACACCGCGGCCGACGGGTCCTTCTTCTCCAGCCGGAAGCGATGGATGAAGCGCACCTGCTCGGCCTTCTGCACCGGGCGCGACATGTCGTACGTGCGGCTCGAGTTGAAGCCAACGCGCTCGTCGTGCCAGCGCGGCATCATCGGGTCGGCCGGCAGCACGCGCATGCTGAACGTCACGCGCACGGTCTGCGACTGAGGGTCGCGATTCGCACCGGCGCCGGGACCATTGCCTCCGCCCGCGGGCGGGCGTGACACGCCCGACTGCGTGACGTCGACATTGATGTTCTCGGGGAACGCCCACGTGTTCTCGATCCAACTCTTGCCGCGCACGATGCCCTCGACGGGCTCGAGCTCGGGAATGTTGGACAGGAACAGGTCGCTCACGTCGATCACGGCCGCGCTGTCGGGGCCGAACGCCGAGGCAGTGTACACGGCCAGCACGGGGCCCTTTCTGAAGCCCGAGACCTGCAGCCAGATGGCGGACGAAGAATCCGCCGTGAGGTCGAACTCCTTCTCACGCAGCACCACGCGATTGCCGTCGCGCTCCCATTGCACGACGAGACGCGCGCCGCCGCCGAAGAATCCGCCGGGATTCTGCAGCGTGGACTCCGTGGGCCGGCTGATGAGCAGCATCTCGCGGCCCAGCGTGGAGTCCGGAATCTCGAAGAACATCTTGTTGTCGAGGCGGTGGATCTTGAACAGGCCGCTCTGCGTGACGGCGTCGTCGGTGATCACCTGCCTATAGGGCTTGGGATCCTGCGACGACGTGCGAGCGCCGGCGGGCCGGTCGTTCGCGCCGGGTGCGGGTGCCGGGGCCGGTGTTCTCGGCGCGGGAGCGCCGGCGCAGGCACTCAGGCCGCCCACGAGGGCGACGGCGGTGAGATGACGGACGAATCGGTTCATGGCGATGCGGATTGAAGGAATCTCAGGCGGACGGGTCATACTATAGCCCCACGCGCCGCCGCTGACGAGAGTGGTTTTTCGCGCTCTGCTACGGTGTACGGGGTAGGGTTCCGCGGCGCTGAACCGCCTTGACCGCCTCGACCACGGCGACGGGGAGCGCCGACCCGGCCGCCACGACCCCCCAGTCACCGGCATTAAGCGCCACAGTGCCCAGCACGTCTCGCAGGCCGCCGATGTACACCGCGGCGAGCTGCAGGCCAACGCACACCACCACGGCGCCCCAGAGCCAGCCATTCGTGAAGAGCCGCGAGCTGAACGCGGACTCCGTACGCGACCGTGCGTTGAACGCGTGCAGCACCTGCGCCATGGCGAGCGTCATGAACGCGATCGTGACCGCATGCCGCAGCGCCTCGCCCTCCGTGCCGTACCAGCGCATGCCCATGGCGAACGCGCCGAGCGTGCAGGCGGCCAGCAGCAGGTTGAGCCACAGGATCTGCAGCACGCCCAGCGGCAGCGGCCACCCCAGCATGATCGCGGTGAACACGGTCATGATCTCGGCGAAGTTGCACGAAAACAGGTAGTGGATGAACCGCAGGATGTTGTGGACGATGATGCGCCCCTGCTCGACGGCGCGCACGATGGTCGCGAAGTTGTCGTCGGTGATCACCATCGCGGCCGATTCCTTGGCCACCTCGGTGCCACGGATGCCCATGGCGATGCCGATGTCGGCTTGCCGCAGGGCAGGGGCGTCGTTGACGCCGTCGCCTGTCATCGCGACCACGTGCCCTTGGCGCTGCAGCGCGTCCACGATGCGCAGCTTGTGCTCGGGTGAGACGCGCGCGAACACGGCCGCGTCGTCGACGGCCTTGAGCCAACCGTCATCGTCGAGGTCGGCCAGCTCGCGCGCATGGACGGTGCGCAGTGCGCGTCCTTGTGGGTCGACGTTGAGCCCCAGCTGCCGCGCGATCTCGGCGGCGGTGGCCTGCTGGTCGCCGGTGATCATGATCGCGCGGATGCCCGCCTCGCGGCACGTCGTGATCGTGTCGCGCGCTTCATCGCGCAGCGGGTCGATCATGCCGATGAGCCCGGCATACGTGAAATCGCGCGTAATGTCGTCTTCGGCGTGGCCGTCGGGCAGGTCGCGCCAGGCGACGGCCAAAACGCGCAGCGCGGCACCGGCGAGCTCGGTATTCGTCTCGAGCACGCGCTGGCGGTCGGCGTCGGCGGCGTTACTCGCGCGCAGCACGGCGGCCGGCGACCCCTTCATATACGCCACTGTCCGGCCGTCGGGCGTGCGATGCACGGTCACCATGCGCTTGTCGACGCTGTTGAACGGGAGTTCGGCGGTGCGCTCGTACTCCTCGGCCAGCTTGTCTGGATCCATGCCGGCCTTCTCGGCGGCAACGATGAGCGCGCCTTCGGTGGGGTCGCCGAGGATGCGCGGCTCTGGGCCCGAGCGATCAACACGCGCGTCGTTGCAGAGCGCGCCGATGCGCAGGGCGAGCAGTTCCTTCTCGCCCAAGTCAATGCGCTGTCCGTCGTGTGCAAAATCGCCGTCCGGTGCGTAGCCCGTGCCGCTGACGTCGATATGCCGACCGTCCACCACGAGCGCGCGCACGGTCATCTCGTTGCGCGTGAGCGTGCCCGTCTTGTCGGAGCAGATCACCGTGGTCGAGCCGAGTGACTCCACGGCCGGCAGCCGGCGCACCAGCGCGTTCATGCGCGCCATGCGCTGCATGCCCACGGCGAGCGTCATCGTCGTAACGGCGAGCAGTCCCTCCGGCACGGCGGCGATGGCGAGCGAGATGCCGACCTCCGTCATGAACAGGAGTTCATTGCCGCGGAGCCAACCTGTGATCACGATGACAACGCAGAGTGCCAAGACCACGACCAGCAGGGCCCGGCTGAGCTGCGCGAGCTTGTCCTCAAGCGGCGTGCCGTGCTCCTCGACGCCAGCGATGAGCGTGCCGATGTGGCCCATTTCAGTCTTGCCGCCGGTCGCGGTCACGACAAACACCCCGCGGCCGTCGGTGACGCCCGTGCCCATGTGCACCATGCTCACGCGATCGCCCACGGGTGCGTTGGCGTCGTCGACTGGTTCGACCGCTTTCGACACCGGCAGCGACTCGCCGGTCAGCGCGGACTCATCGACTTGCATCTGCGCGTGTTCGACGATGCGCCCGTCCGCCGGGACGCGATCACCGGCGGAGAGCAGCACGACATCGCCGGGCACGACCTCCGCGGCGGGCACCTCGCGTTCGTCGCCATCGCGACGCACACGCGCCACCGCGACCGCCTGCTTGCGCAGCGCCTCGAGCGCCGAGCGTGCCTTCCATTCGGTCACGAAGCCAATAAGCGCGTTGATGACGATGACCACGAGGATCGCGAGCGCCTCGACGACGTCGCCGAGCACCAGCGCGACGCCACCGGCGGCCGCCAACAGCGCGACGATGAGACTCCGGAATTGGTGGACGAGGATCGTGAACGCGGAGCGTTGGCGCCCGCGCGCGAGCGCGTTCGGCCCATGCTGAGCGAGGCGCGCCGCGGCATCCTCGCGCGTGAGCCCCTGCGACAAGTCAGTCTTCAGCGCGCGCGCCGTGTCCTCCACGGATCGCGCATGCCACGGTGTCGAGGTCATGAACCAACCTATCGTCTATACCGCGCACGCACCGCTGCTGCGTACGGGCGACAAGCGGAACGTCGTCGTGAGGACGCGAGTCTGAGTGTTCGGAGGTTCCAGCCATGCGCAGCAAAGCAAGCTTCAACGGCCATCCGTACCATCCCGCGCTCATCCCGTTCCCGATCGCGTTTCTTTCGGGCGCGTTCGCGTTCAACGCGCTCGGCGTGCGGTTCAGCTCTGAGGCGCTTTGGACCACCGGCGCGCACCTCGCGGTCGTGGGCGTCGCCTCGGGAATCATCGCCGCGGTGCCAGGACTCATCGACCTCATCCACACGGTGCCGCCGCACAGTTCCGGCCGCCAGCGCGCCGTGAAGCACATGCTGCTCATGTTGGGCACGGTCGCGTTGTTTGCGCTCGCCCGCGTGTTGCGCGACGACGCGTCTGAGCCGCCCAGCACGACGGTGCTCGGGCTGCAGGCCCTCGGCACCCTGATGCTCGGGGCCGGCGGCTGGCTCGGCGGCACGCTCGTCTCGCGCAACATGGCGAGCGTGGATCATCGCTACGCCAATGCGGGCAAGTGGCAGGAGGAGCGCGCAGAGGAGGACGCCGACGGGTCGATCACCGTCGAAGCCGGCGAACTCGGCGTCGACCAGATGCGCCTGCTGCGTGTCGACGGCCGGCGGCTCGTGCTCGCGCGCACCGCCGAGGGCTACGTGGCGTTCGACGACCACTGTACGCACCGCGGTGGCTCACTTGCCGGCGGCGTCATGATATGCGGCACAGTGCAGTGTCTTTGGCATGGCTCGCAGTTCGATGTCGTCACTGGGGAGGTGAAGGCCGGCCCGGCGGAGCTGGGCATCGCCACGTACCGCGTGGAGGCGCACGGCAACCGCCTGCGCATCTCCGGCCTGTCTAGGGCATCGGCTGCCGTGCTGTGACGCGCCAGACGACGTTGCCGACGTCGTCCGCGACGAGCAGCGCGCCGCTCGTGTCGATCGCGACGCCCACGGGACGGCCCATCGCGCGGCCTTCGTCGTCCAGGAAGCCGGTGAGCACGTCCTGCGCTTCGCCTGTGGGGCGCCCATCGCGGAACGGTACGAAGATGACCTTGTAGCCGCTGTACGGGTGGCGGTTCCAAGAGCCGTGCTGGCCGACGAACATTCCGATGCTGAACGGCGCGATCGCGGTGGAGTCGGCGTACGTGAGGCCCAGCGAGCCCGTGTGTGGACCCAGCGCGTAGTCGGGCACGATGGCCTTCTCAACGTCCCAGCTATTACCCGACCACAAAACAAAGTGCCCGTGCATCGCACTGATGCACGGGCGCGTCGCCAGCTACCTATTAACGGCGGGATGGCTCACCACTTGGAATCCGCCGTGGGCCCGTAGATCGGCGGCAGCGGCACGTCGACGAGACGCAGGTACACGCTGAGCTGCCCGCGATGATGGATCAAATGGCTCAGGTGTGAGCGCACGACCTCACCCTTGGGCTGTGTGAAGATTACGTGGTCGCCCATGCGGAGTGACCACGGCTCTGCCAGCGCGTCGCCGGTGATCGTCGAGAGCGCCACGCGCGCCTCGCCGACATTCTTGTCGAAGCCCTTGAGCAGCGTTTCCGTCGTCTCGGTGCTGTACCCGCCCGCCTGATTGAGGTCGAGGAACGGCTCGCGCAGCGTCGTCGTGATCCAACCGGGCATCCAGCTCACCAACTGCGCGAGGTGCGCCAGCGAGAACGACTTGGCGTGTGGCTTCCAGTCTCCCTTGCCGTCGGGCACGCGCTCCAGCAGGGAACGCGTGGTCTTCATCTCGAGATCGAACTCGGCCTGCGGAATGGCGGGCATGTTGTCTGTCGCGGTCATCACGTCTCTCCGGATTCTTTCGAGGATGGCAGGTCCTCAGAGGGCCGCGGCACGATTCCGCCGCCGCGCACCGTGGCGCCGATCACGATCGCCGCGCTGATGAGGATGCTGTTCTTGAGAATGTATTGCCCCTCGAGCGTCGGTGCCCACGGGATTTCGAGGAAGAGCTCGGAGGGGAACAGCACGAGCGGGGCGAGTGTGCCCGCCATCTGCACGCCCAGCAGAAGCAGGGTCACGCGCAGCGCGCGTCGCGTGAGCAGTCCGAGCCCGATGAGACATTCCCACACGGCGAGCACCGGCACGGACACCGATGGCGGCACCAGCCCTGCCGTCAGCGTATGGATGGTGCGACCGGCGAGTTCGTCGGCCGGACTCAAACCAGGGAAGAACTTGAGCGCGCCGAACCACAGAAACACCGCGCCAAGGCTGATGCGCAGCAGCGCGATCCCGTGACGCGCCATCCAGGTCGTGACGCGTTCGTCAATCGCATTGAGCTTCGGATTCTCGGGGCGCCCCATCCCGCTAGTCTAGACACATGACCCGGACGTCGCCAGCGATGCGCGGGGTCAACGCCGGCTCACATCCGCGCGGTGGCGAATGCGCGATCGGCGGCGCGTAGGGTGCGTTCAATGACCGCTGCGTCATGCGCCTCGGAGACGAACCACGACTCGAATGGCGACGGCGGCAGGTAGATCCCGTCGTCGAGCATCGCGTGGAAGAACTTCTTGAACGATTCCGTCGCGGAGCGCGTGGCGGACGCGAGGTCGACGACCGGCGTCGGGCTGAAGAACACGGAGAGCATGGTGCCGACCTGTGGCACTTGCACCGCGATGCCTGCGCGCGTCGCCGACTCGCGCAGGCCCTCCGCGAGCGTCGCAGTCGTCGCAGCAATGCGGTCCCAACGGCCCGGTTCACGAAGCGCGGCCAGCACCGCGTGGCCCGCCGCCATCGTGAGCGGGTTGCCGGACATCGTGCCGGCCTGGTACACGGGGCCGGCGGGCGCGACGAGCGACATGATGTCTCGGCGGCCGCCGTACGCGCCCACGGGCAGTCCGCCGCCGATCACCTTGCCGAGCGTCGTGAGGTCAGGGGTGACGCCGAGCAGCGCCTGTGCGCCGCCGTGATGCGCTCGGAACCCCGTCATGACTTCGTCCATGATGAGCAGCGCGCCCGCGCGTTCCGTGAGTGCGCGCAGTTCGCGCACGAAGCCGGGCATGGAAGGGACGACTCCCATGTTACCGCTCACGCCTTCCAGGATGACCGCGGCGATTTGGTCGCCGCGCGTCCTGAACAAGCGGGTGACCGCGTCGAGATCGTTGAACGGCACCGTGATGGTGTGCGCGGCGGCGCTCGCGGGAACGCCGGGGGAATCCGGCAGCCCCAGCGTCGCAACGCCGGAACCCGCGCGTGCGAGCATCTGGTCCGCGTGGCCGTGATAGTGCCCCTCGAATTTCACGACGACGTCGCGTCCGGTGAACGCGCGCGCGAGGCGCAGCGCGCTCATCACGGCTTCAGTGCCGGAGTTCACGAAGCGCACCATCTCCATTGATGGCATCGCGGCGCGGATGTCGCGCGCGAGCACGAGTTCGCCCTCGACCGGTGCGCCGAAACTGACACCGCGCGCCGCGACGGCGCGAATGGCATCCACCACCTCGTCCGGCGCATGCCCGAGGATGTGCGGGCCGAACGAGAGCACGTAGTCCACGTACTGGCGGCCATCGACATCCGTGATGAAGGCGCCGCGCCCGCTCTCGATGAATCGCGGCGTGCCGCCCACGGCCTTGAACGCGCGCGCGGGCGAGTCCACGCCGCCCGGCAGCAGCTCGAGCGCCTCGGCGAATAGGCGCTCGGAGTTGCGCGTGGAGGATTTCACACCGGTTTCCGTGGCCGTCATTGTGCGATCGCCTCCTCGGCGCGTGAGGTCGTGAGTCCGTGCCAGACTCGCTCCGCGGCCGCCTGGCCTGAGCGGATGCTGTCCGGGATGCCTATGCCGTCAACGGCGCCGCCGGCCAGCGCGATCCCGGGGTGAAAGGTCAGGGCGGCGCGCACTGCGGCCCGCCGCGCGGCGGCACGATCGTCGTCCAATGCGGGCAACGCGTCCTGCCACGCGTGCTGGCGCGTGAAGAGCGGTGGCGCCTCGATGCCCAGCACGCGGCGCAGTTCCGCGAGCACGAGACGACGCGCATCATCCGTCGAGAGTCCGGGCGCGCCGTGCACGTAACCGCGCAACAGCACGTGTCCGGCGGGCGCGCGCGACGGAATCTTAGAGGATGTCCAGGTGCATGCACTGACTTCACCCGCGCGTGCATCCGGCACGACGTAGCCGTAGCCGTCGAGGGCGTGAGGGACGTCGGCTGCCCGATACGCCGCCGAGACCGTGAATGACGACCGGTACGTGATGGCGTCCAACAGTGCGGCGGCGTCGGGCGCGAGACGCCGCAGCATCAAGGCGCCGGCGCGCGCGGGCACGGCGATCACGACGGCGTCGGCCGCGATTGTCCAGCCGGCCGTGTGCACCTGATAGCCCGCTTCGGCGGCATCCGGTGTGATCGACTCAATCGGACACGACGTGACCACATCGACATCACACAGCGCCCGCACGGCGCCATCGACGAGTTCCTGCATACCTCCCAGCGGCGTCACAAGGCGCTGCTCGCCGTAATGCGTCGCGGGCACCAGCCCGCTTCCGTCGCGAACGAACGTGCGGCGATGGGATGGATCGGTCTCGACCATACGATCCGCGATGCCGAGTCGCGCGCAGAGTTCCATGGCGGCTGGTTTGGAGGCGAGGAAGATGTCCGCGCCGGCGTCCACGACGAAGCCGCGCTCATGGTGGCTCACGAGCTTGCCGCCGGGCCGTGGCGCGGCTTCGATCAGCGTGATCTCTGTTCGCGGTGATGCCGCCGCGAGGTCCTGCAGCCGCAGCGCGCACGCCAGGCCGGTGATGCCACCGCCGATCACGACGAATCGCGGCATCTCAGATAGTCGTGCTGGCGAATCCGGCGGCCGCTGTGTCCCGGGCCGGCGTGCCGATGAAGCCAGCGTCCGCCGCCCGCCGTCGCACGAGCCCGGCCAGCATCTCGATGAACAGCGGTTCGTCGTTGAGCGCCGACGGCCGTTCGAGGCGAATGCCGAGCTCCTTGCAGCGCGCCTGCGCCTCGATGTCGATGTCGTAGAGTATCTCGACGTGGTCGCACACGAACCCCACGGGCACCGACACCACGTTTCGCACGCCGGCCTTTGCCAGCGCGGCGAGGTGGTCCGGCAGCGTCGGGCCAAGCCACGGCTCCTTCGTGCGTCCGGCGGACTGATAGCTCCACGACCAGCGCGATGCATCGAGACCGGCGCGGGCCGCCACGAGCGCGGCCGTCTCGCGCACCTGCCGGTCGTACGGATCGCCCGCGGCGACGATGCGCTGCGGCAGGCTGTGCGCGCTGAACACCACGTGCACGGCGTCCCGTTCGCCCTCGCCCCAACGGGCAAGGCCTTCCTGCACGCGATCCGCAAAGGCCTGAATCAGCGCGGGCTCGGCGTGGTAGCTGTCCACGTGCGCGAAGTCGATGCGGCCGCGATATGCATCGAGCCCCGCGGCGATGCGCGCCTGATACGCGGCCACACTCATCGCGCTGAAATGCGGCGCGAGCACGAGGCTTACGGCATGCGTAATGCCCGCGTCGAGCATCGTGCCGACCGTTTCCTCGATCCACGGGCTCCAGTGGCGCATGCCGACGTGCACCGCGTAGCGCGCCGAGCGCGCCGTGGCATTGAGTTCGCGGCTCAGCGCGTCGGCTTGCCGCTGCGTCAGCGTCGGGAGCGGGGAGCGCCCGCCGATGCTGGAGTAGTTGCGCTCCAACTCGGCGAGGATCGCGCGCGGCGTCGGCCGGCCGCGTCGCACATCGGCGAGGTAGCCGGGCAAGTCCGCGAGCGACGACGGCCCGCCGTAGGCCATGAGCAGCACTCCAATCCGATCGCTCATGCGCTCGCTCGCAGGTGCGCGTCTGTCGGTGCGCTCGCGCCGGTTGACAGCCTCGTGTCTGGTGATGTGCTCGCGCCGGCCGCGCTCTGCTCGCGCACATGCTCGACGAGCCGGCGCACGTTGTCCGGCGGTGTGTGCTGCAGCACGCCATGGCCGAGGTTGAAAATGTGGCCCGGCCGGCCACCGGCGCGCTCGAGCACGTCGTCGGCCTGCGCGCGCAGTTCGCGCCACGGGGCCTTGAGCAGCACCGGATCCAGGTTGCCCATGATCGCGCGGTCGCCGATGCGCGCCCACGCGGCGTCCAGCGGGATGCGCCAATCGACGCCGATCACGTCTCCCCCACAGGCGGCGACGGACTCGAGGATACCGGCCGTCCCGGTGCCGAACGTGATGAGCGGCACGCCCGGCGCCTCGCGTGCGACGGTCTCACACGCGGCCGTCATGTACGGACGCACGTAGCGATCGTAGTCGCCCGCGCTGAGTATGCCGGCCCACGAGTCGAACAACTGCAGCGCCGACGCGCCCGCCTTGGCTTGCGCGACGAGCATGTCCGCCGAGACCGTGGCCAGCTTGCGCATGAGCCGGCCCCACGCCGCTGGGTGCTCGTACATGAAGGACTTGGCGGTCTCGAACTGCCGCGAGCCGCCGCCTTCGATGGCGTAGCAGGCGAGCGTGAACGGCGCGCCCGCGAAGCCAATCAGCGGCACACCGCGCGTGGCGAGTTCGGCGCTCGCCAAACGCACCGCTTCGATGGTGGACGGGACGACCTCTTCGGCCGGCGGCGCCGCGAGCCGGTCGACGTCCGCCGGCTGGCGCACGGGATTCCCGATGCGCGGGCCGTCGCCGGCGACGAACTCCAGCGTGAGCCCCATCGCGCGCAGCGGTGGCAGGATGTCGGCAAAGATGATTGCCGCATCCACGGGGAAGGCATCCACCGGCTGCAGTGTGACTTCCACTGCCAGTTCCGGAGACGCGATGATCTCGAGGATCGAGTGCTTCTCACGTAGCGCGCGATATTCCGGCATGTAGCGGCCGGCCTGGCGCATGAGCCAGATCGGCGTGTGCGGTGCCGGCTGACGCCGGCAGGCAAGCATGAACGGCGTGGACTCCAGCGCGTTGTTGTTTCTCATGGCCGCACCACGTGACCCACGAAGAACGGACCCATGCGTTCGACGTACTGTGAGGTCTGCACCGTCTGCCGCATCGCGCTCACGACGGCCGACAGCGGATGCAGCTTGGGACCGACGAGCCCGATCACGAAATCATTGTCTCCTGAATCGAGGCCGTGGCAGTCGAGCCGGATGTCTTGCGCATGGCCGGCTTCACCGAAGCGCCGGCCGATGCCGCCGTGTTCCATGAGCGCCGCGCGTTTCTTGTCCGCGTCGAGCATCTCGAACGCGCCGCTGCGGCGCAGCGGATACCACACCGCCCACGGATACGCGGGGTCGAGCGCGCGCGAGCGCGGCCGGTGGATCAGCGTTGACTCGAGGTCGGCCTCATAACCGATGCTGTACGTGCGGCCGAACATCGAATACGACCGGTCCAACCGCAGCTCGGCGAACGGACCCTCGTTCACCATCGGGCGCACCGTCCCGGTGAAGAATGCCGGATCCTCGGCGAACGTCAGCAGTCCCACGCCGCGCGGGTCGTGCACGTCCTTGTAGAGCACGGCCTCGATGCCGCGCGACGTCAGCGCCTTCTGCAACGGCGCCGTGTCGGTGCAGCCCGTGAGCACGAGCAGTTGAAAGAAGAGCCGGCGGTCCAGGGACGTGGGCTCGGTGCTGCCGTGGGCGGGCCGGCCGTGTTCCGCGAGATCCAGCGGCGCGGAAGCCGTGTGCGAGGTCTTCATGGTCATCCGTCGTGCAGCCAGCGCGCAACGTCGCCGGCGAAATAGGTGATGATCGCATCGGCGCCGGCGCGGCGAATCGAGAGCAGCGTCTCCAGGACGGTCGCGCGCTCGTCGAGCCAGCCGTTGGCGGCTGCGGCCTTGAGCATCGCGTACTCGCCGCTCACTTGGTACGCGACCAGCGGCAGCGCCGGATGGCGTGCACGCAGCGCATGCACGATGTCGAGATACACGAGCGCCGGCTTCACCATCAGCATATCGGCACCCTCGGACACATCAAGGTCGGCCTCGCGCATGGCTTCGCGCGCGTTGGCCGGGTCCATCTGGTGCGTGCGCCGGTCTCCCGTGCGCAGCGAAGTCGCCGCCGCATCACGGAAGGGGCCGTAGAAGGCCGACGCGTACTTCACGCTGTAGGAGAGGATCGCGACGTCCGTGTGCCCGTCCGCGTCCAGCGCGGCGCGGATCGTCCCGACCATGCCGTCCATCATGCCGCTCGGCGCCACGATGTCGGCGCCCGCGCGCGCATGCGACACGGCGATGCGGCCGAGCACGGGCAGCGTCGCATCGTTGAGCGGCGCGCCGTCGGCACCGAGCACGCCACAGTGTCCGTGGTCGGTGTACTCGCACAGGCAGACGTCCGTGATGACGACGAGCTCCGGCACGGCGGCCTTGATCGCGCGCACCGCGCGATGCGTGACGCCGTCGTCGGCAAAGCTCCCGGAGCCCTCGGCACCCTTAACGTTCGGGATGCCGAACAGGATGACCGCGCGCACGCCGAGGCGGTAGAGCGCCACCGCGTCGGCCGCGACCGCGTCCGCCGGCACGCGCTCGACGCCTGGCATGGATGCCACGGCCTCGCGCGCGGTGCCTTCGGTCACGAAGATGGGCGCGATCAGGTGTTCCGCCGCGAGCGTCGTCTCGCGCACCAGTTGCCGCATCGACGCGCTTCGGCGGAGGCGACGCGGCCGGGCGTCGGGCAAGAACGGCACGGTTGGCTCAGACATGTGAGTGCGCACCGAGCGGCGCCATCTGCTGGAGGGTGGCGACGAGCCCCTCGGTCGTGAACGTTTCGGCCACGGCGGCCACACGCAGACCGTGTGCGTGCGCGCTCGCGGCGGTTATTGGACCGATGCAGGCAACCGGACCGGGGAAGTCCGCGCCCGCCACCTCCACGAAGCGCTCCACGGCCGACGGACTCGCCAACGTCACGAGGTCCGTGCTGCGCGCGATGGCGCGGGCGTCATCGGGCAGCGCGGTGGGCACGGCGCGGTAGACCACCAGCTGAATGACCTGCGCGCCTTCTTTATGCAGGAGGGCGGGAAGCACGTCGCGCGCACGCTCGCCGCGCAGCCACAGGATGCGTTGTCCCGACGTGTCGCCCAGCACGGCCGCGAGCGATTCCGCCACGTGTTTCGGGGCGATGCGCTGGACCATCATGCCGCGGTCGGTCGCGGCGCGCGCCGTCACTGGACCGATCGCGGCGATGCGCGCATGGGCGCGCAACGCCGCGCGCGCGTCGTCCGGCGCCATATTCCACGCCTGCTCAACACCGTTGCTGCTCGTGAAGACCACCCAGTGACTGTTTGGGACTTGGTGCCACGCATCGGCACCGGGATCCACCGGTTCGATGTGCAGCAACGGAAGCCGGACGGGCACGGCGCCCACCGCCTCAAGCGCATCGCAGAGCGCTTGCGCCTGCGAGGTGGCGCGCGTGACGAGGACACGGCGCCCGTGCAACGGCGCGCTCACACGAGGCGCAGGACGACCCGCCACGGCCGCCACGGCTGACGCCTGTGCATGTTGGCTCTCGCCGTGATTTGCCTTCTGCAACTCTGCAGCGCGCTCCGCGTCCACCAGCGCGTGCAGCCGCGCGTCGTCGATGCTCGCCAACGCAGACCGCGTCGTCTGGTCTCGCTCGCGACACTGCACCGCAAGCGCGCCTTGGCCGGCAGCGGGCGCGAATACGTGCTCGTCGAAGATCTCACTCACGTGCGCCGCAAGCCCGAGCCGCTGCAGGCCCGCCAGCGCGAAGATTGCCGCGTCGTACTCGCCCGCGAGCACCTTGCGTAGGCGCGCGTCCACGGGGCCGCGAATCGGACGCAGTTCGCAATCCGGCCGCATCGTCTTGAGCACCGCCGCGCGCCGTGGGCTCGATGTGCCGATCACCGCGCCCGGCTTGAGCGTCGCGAGCGTGGCGCCGTCTCGCGCCACCAGCGATTCACGCGGATCCGCGCGCACGGGAATCGCCGCGATCACCAGTCCCGCCATGGGCTCCTGCGGCAGGTCCTTGTACGAGTGCACGGCGGCGTCGATCTCGCCGCCCAGCAGCGCGCGCTCGATGCGGTCCGTGAAGGCGTCGTCGGCGAGTTCCGCGAAAGGCACCTCGGGGCGCTCGTCGCCGCTGCTGCCATAGATGCGCCAACGAATGGCGAGCTCCGGGTGCGCGGCGCTGAGTAGCGCGACGACCTGCTCGGCCTGGGTGCGCGCGAGGATGGAGCCGCGCGTGCCGATTGTCAGTGTACGCTTCGGGGGGCGGGCCGGCGTCGTCGAGGCGGGCGCGGACTTGGGCGACGCCGATGTGCTCGCACGCGCAGCGAGCGCCGCGACCGCGGACTCCGCCATGGCCTCCGCCTCGGGCACGCCGGCCGCCCGCTCGACGTGCGCCGCCGCCGTGCGTGCATGCAACTCGTCGAGGTCCACAAGACGCACGTTGGAGAGCGACGGAATCGCGGGATCCGCGTTGCGCGGCATGGCCGTGTCTGCCACGACTACGGGGCGCTCATCCTTGCGGGCGGCGGCTCCGGCCAACATCGCGGCGCCGAGGATGACGTGCGGCGCACCCGTCGCCACGATAATTGCATCGGCCCGTGCGACTTCGTCCGTCAGCCGCTCGAACGGCGCCCAGTCGGCCTTGAAGCGCGCCGCGAGTTCCTGCGCGCGCTCGCTGCTGCGGTTTACGATCGTGAGCGTCGCGCCGGCGTGGTGCAGCGCGCGCGCCGCGAGCGTTCCGGCGCGGCCGGCGCCGATCACGAGTGCGCGGCGGCCATCGAGAGTCCCCGCATGTGAAACGATCGCATCAACCGCCACCGACCCAATGTCCGACCGCGGAAACCGCAGCCACACGGCCTTGCGCGCCTGCTCCGCGGACGCGATGGCACTGCGGAACGCCGTCTTGATCGCGGGCGAGGCCGCGTGCATGGCGATGGAGTCCTGCAGCGCGGCGCGAACCTGCGCGATGATCTCCGACTCGCCCGTCAGCGCGGACTCGAGTCCAGCTGTCACGCGATGCAGGTGGCGCAGGGCGGGGACGCCTTCCATGTAGCTGGCGGACTCGGCCACCAGCTCGGGTGACGCGGACCGTGCGGCGGCGAGCCAATCGATGAGTTGTTCACGCGCTTCCGCGGGGCTGCCGTCCATCTCGGCGTACAGCTCCACGCGGTGACACGTGGAGAGGATCACAAGTCGGCGGATCGTCCGTGCTCGCAGCGCGTCCCGGATATCCGTCGACATAAAGATGAGCGCCTCGCGAACCTCTGCGGGAGCGCCGCGGCCGATCGAAAGACATCGAAGTGGAAAACCCAGCGGCGCCAAGCGGTTACGGCCTCGTGAGTGGAGGCAGGAAACGTGGCCGATGTCGCGCTGGCGATGCACCGAACGGATACGGTCAGCGCCTACCGTAGAACTACGGTGGAAGGAGCCGAACGGGGAGCAGTCCCTCCTGCAGGAGAAGCAGCCGGACTACGGGAGAAGCAGCTTCGACTCGAGCGCGAAGCGCGTGAGTCCGGCGGTGCCCGAGATGCCCAGCTTCCCGATCAGCGCCTCACGATACGACTCGACCGTGCGTACGCTGAGACCGAGTGAGGCGGCGATCTCCTTGTTGGAGTTTCCGCTGGCGATGCCGACGAGCACCTCGCGCTCGCGCGGCGTGAGCAAGGCCAACCGTTCGGCTGCCGCCGCGACGATCGGAGCGACGGCCTCCGTCGTCGCCGGACGCCCGGCGCCGAACGTGGTGCGCCCTTCGTATACGGCACGCACGGCCGCGCGCAGCTCCGCCGGCAGAGAGTCCTTGCGCAGGTAACCGTTGGCGCCGGCCCGCACGCTCTCCAGCACGTATTCCGGGTGATCATGCACTGAGAGCATCAGCACCCGTGTCTGCGGCAGCAGCTCGCGCAGCCGTTCGGCTGCCTCGATGCCCGTCATGCCGGGCAGGCTGATGTCCATCACGACGACATCGGGCCGCAAATCGCGCGCACGCTCGAGGCCCTCCTCGGCGCTGCCGGCGTCAGCCACGACTTCGAAGCCCGGCGAAGAGAGCGCCTGGCGAATCCCCTCGCGAACCAGCGGGTGATCGTCGATGACGATGATGCGCACCGTTGGTTCGGTCATGCCGCGGCCCGCGTCACGGGAATCTCCACCTCCACGGCGAGACCGCGCGCGGGCAGCGTGGCGAATGTCACGCGGCCGCCGACGGCCGCGAGCCGCTCCTGCATGCCGAAGAGCCCTGAGCGGCCGGCGCCACCGGTCAGGCGCGTCAGTTCCTGTGGCTCGAGACCGATGCCGTCGTCGGCCACGCGCAGCCGCGCGTGGCCGTCCTCGAGCGCGAGGCGGATGTGCACGGCGGTTGCCTGCGCATGTCGTGCGACATTGGACAGCGCCTCCTGCAGCGCGCGGAACACCGCCACCTCCGCCTCCGGAGAAAGGATGCGCCGCGGTTCGGATGGCCAATCCCGCGACTCAAACAGTATATCGAGACCGCTCCATTCGCGGACATCGCCAACGAGCGCGCGCAGGGCAGGGAGAAGTCCCAAATCCTCGAGCACCGCCGGGCGCAAGCCGTCCGTGGCGCTGCGGATGCTGTTGCTGCCGCGATCCACCCATTCGACGAGCCGGTCAAACCGCTCGTGCACGCCGGCGGGCGCGTCTTCCTTGAGGAGGCCGAGCTGGAGTTTGAGAGCCGAGAAGACCTGCGCCGTTTCGTCGTGCAACTCGCGGCCGAGGCGGCGGCGCTGGTCTTCGTGCTCGCGCAGCATGCGCACGGACAGTCGCTCGAGGTCGTACGTGCGCACGGCGAGGCGTCGGGTGAGTTCGCCGCGTTCGAGTGCGGAGCCGACCTGCTCGCCCACGACGCGCAGGATGCCGTCGTCGAGCGCCGCGAACGGGGCGGCGATGTCGCCGACGATCACGAGCGCCATCGGCTGGCCGGCGGTGGTACCCAGCGACAATACCGCTGTGAACGGGGGCGACTCCGGCCGCACGCGCGGCTCGCCCTCGAGTCGCGTGCGCCCCGTGGTCAGCACATCCAGCGCGAGCGTCCGCACGGCAGGCGGGATCGTTTCCGGCGTCCACGACGCACAATCGCCGACGCCGCGCACGAGCTCGACGCCCGAGCCGGCCGTCGCGCGCAGCAACGCGGATCCACGCACTCCGCGCAGCGCCAGCGGCCGCTCGAGCAACGCGTCGCGCGAGTCCTCGCGTTCCTCGGCGCGCAGGTCGCCCGAGAGCGCGGTCAGCGTCACGAGCCCCTCGCGCTGCTCCTCGAGCACGAGCAACACGATGCCCGCGCCCATCGCGAGCACGAACAGAATGTCGACGTAATAGCCCCACGGATTCCACGCACCGCGCGCGCGCAGGATCGGGTAGTCGAGGTGGTGCACCGCCCAGAGCATGAGCACGAGCGAGAGGAACCCCGCGGCCGATGAGCGCGTGCGCGCGCGGTAGCGCTGGAACACGACGCCCGCCCAGAGTGTTGCGAGCGCAAGGAACGCGACGGCCGGCCCGGCCGCGAGCGCGAAGTGGTCGAGCACGAAGATCGCGACGTACGACCACACCACCGGCAGCGCGAGCACGAGCAGGTACCAGTGCCGCCACGGCACGTGCCGCGAGAAGACCTGCGCTGCGTAGAGGAACCCGAGCGCGGTCCACGCGATGAACACCTGGTGGACGAACAGCAGCCAGTACACACCCGTGACCATGAACGTGACGATGGCGCCCACGCTGAGCACGCGGGCGCCGAGCGCCACGGACCACCACACGAAATGCGGCTTCTGGTAACGCCGATGCAGGTGCAGCAACAACAGCGCGAGGCCCGCGGTGACGAGGCCTTGCAGCATCGCGGCGCCGAGTTCGCCGATGGAATAGAGTTCGAACACGATTAGAAGATAGACGGCAGGCGGCGGACGGCGGACGGCAGGAACGGACGACGAACGGCGGAAGGGGGACTACGGAGAAGACATACCACCGCGGCACGGGTCGTGCAGAACTATTGCCGCTGGCGGCCGACTCGACTCACCGGGGAAACGAGGTCGCCGACCACTCAAGGAGGAAATCGTGGCGCGATACGGAAAGAAGGCCCAGGAGAAGGTCGAGAAGGCTATGCACGAGCGGAAGCGCGGGACGCTGCGGAGCGGCGGGTCGGGCAAGAAGGTGAAGAGCCGCGAGCAGGCGATCGCCATCGGATTGTCCGAAGCGCGCGAGGAAGGCGGCAAGGTGCCGCGCAAGAAGTCGTCGCGCGGACGGACGAGTGCGCGGAAGTCCACGTCCAAGCGTGCGACCGCGAAGACATCCTCGTCGCGGCGCAGTGCTCGCAAGTCGACCACGAGTCGCCGCAGCGCAGGTCGCAGCTCAGCGAAGCGGAAGTCGCCCGCGCGTAAGCGCTAGCGCGGCGAGTGCGCATCACCCGGCCACAGCCGGCGACGCACCCAGAGTTCGAATCGGTCGAGGCCGCGCGAGAGCGAGGCCGACTCGCGCGCGACCAAGAGGGCGCCCATCGCGATCATGAGCAGCCCGGGACCGGGGACGACAAGCGCGACGACGCCGGCCAGGATCAGCAGGACCGCACCGGCCATTACGGCGACGCGCGTCGCGGGGTGCTTGTGTTTGCGCTGGTGCTGCTCGTGCGCGAGCTGGAATCGGGAGCCGGGCGGCAACGTGCGGAAGCGCCGCCAGGCCGACTTCATCGACTTGAACACGGGAGTCCGCGGGGTAGGGGGAGAAGGAACGAATGGCCCGCGACGCGTCGCGGGCCATTCGTATCCTACACCTCACACGCCTGTCCGCCCCGCTGAGCGCTTCGGCGGCGCCCCATTCGTGCAGAATCTGGAGGCAGCGCGCCAAAAAACGGTCAGATCTTCGGCAGCGTCACGCCGACCTGACCTTGGTACTTGCCCTTCTTGTCCTTGTAGCTGACGAGCGGCTCCTCGTCGCCCTCGAAGAACAGCACCTGCGCGATGCCCTCGTTGGCATAGATCTTGGCCGGCAACGGCGTCGTGTTGGAGATCTCCAGCGTCACGAACCCTTCCCACTCGGGCTCGAACGGCGTCACGTTCGTGATGATGCCGCAGCGCGCGTAGGTCGACTTGCCCACGGTGATGGTCATGATGTTGCGCGGGATGCGGAAGTACTCCACGCTGCGCGCCAGCGCGAACGAGTTGGGCGGCACGATGCACACCGGGCCCTCGAACTCGACGAACGACCGCGGGTCAAACTGCTTGGGATCGACCACGGAACTCAGCACGTTCGTGAATATCCGGAACTCTGGCGCCACGCGCATGTCGTAGCCGTACGCGGACACGCCGTACGACACGCAGCCGTCGCGCTGCTGGGAACTCTCGAACGGCTCGATCATGCCGTGCTTGGTCGCCATCTCGGTGATCCAGCGGTCGTTTTTGATGGACACGGTCTGTTGGCAGTATGGATTCTGACGTGGAATCAGGCGGGCGATGGCGGGCCGCCATGACAACCCGCATCGGCGAACGGCGGAATGTATCGTGCACGCATACAACGCGCACGGCATACCTGTAATTTCGATTCGGGATTACGCGCGCGCATCTCGTGTCGCTGCTTCGGTTTGCCGTTGCTTCGCTCAACGCGTCCGGCTAGTTTCACGCGTTGAAGACTTTGTTAGTGAATTTTTTCACGAACTCACGAAATACACAGGTCTCTGCATCGAATGGCACGGACGTATCTCCCGCTCCTCCTGCTGATCGGTTTCGTCATCGCCAATGCGGTGCTGATGCTCGGCGCGTCGCACTTCCTCACGCGTGCGCGGCCGACCCCCGTCAAGCAGCAGGTCTACGAGTCTGGCATCCCCGTCCTCAGCGACGCGCGGGAACGGTTCTCCGTGAAGTTCTATATGGTCGCGATGCTGTTCATCGTGTTCGATATCGAGACCGTGTTCATGATCCCGTGGGCTGCGTACTACCAGCAGCTCTCGTGCGCCGTGCCGCTGGCCGGCGGCGCATGCCCCGCCGGCCAACTGTCATTCTTCGGCCTTGGTGAGATGCTGGTGTTCATGGCCATCCTGCTCGCCGGCTACATCTATGTGTGGAAGAAGGGAGCTCTCCAATGGGATTGACCTCCGTTCCGGGTCCGGCGTCCGCGCCGGAGACCGTTTCCTATAATCCGCAGTCGCAGGAAGGCTGGGTCACCACGCGGCTCGACTTCCTCGTGAACTGGGGGCGCGCGAACTCGCTGTGGCCGATGCCGTTCGGCACCGCCTGCTGCGCGATCGAGTTCATGGCCACCGCCGCCGCCAAGTTCGACCTGGCGCGCTTCGGCATGGAGCGCATGAGCTTCTCGCCGCGCCAGAGCGACGTGCTCATCTGCGCCGGCCGCGTGCCGTTCAAGCTCGCGCCGGTCATCCGCCGCATCTATCAACAGATGCACCAGCCCAAGTGGGTCATCTCGATGGGCGCCTGCGCCTCGACGGGCGGTATGTTCGACAACTACGCCGTGGTGCAGGGCATCGACACGATCATCCCCGTGGATGTGTACGTGCCGGGCTGCCCGCCGCGCCCCGAGGGACTGATCTACGGCATCATGATGCTGCAGAAGAAGATCATGGAAGAGCGCATGTCGAACACCGGCCTCCGCGACGAGTTTGAGGCGGACCCGACCTCGCAGCTCTATATCCCGCCGAGCACGATCGACGAGCTCTCGGAGCCGTTCGGCAACTCGGTGCACCAGACGAGGCAGTCGCCGTGACGGATAACCGGCCCGCGAAGATCGATCACGGCAAGGCGTCGTTCCAGGTGGTGTACCCGGGCCAACCCGGTGACAGCCCGGCCACGCCGCGCAATGTCCCGCACAAGGGCGGCGCGCTAAATCCCTCTGTGGACGCCCTGCGCGCGCGTTTCGGCGACGCCATCGGGCGCTCACAGGTCGGCTGGGGCGAGACGACGGTGTTCGTCGAGCGCACGAAGGTGGCCGAGATCTGCGCCTGGCTGCAGTCGGAGCCGACGCAGTCCTATGAGTACCTGTCCGACGTCACGGCGGTCGAGTACCGCGACAGCGTGCGACCGATCGAGGTCGTGTGGCACCTGCGGTCGCTCAAGTTCCGCCGGTTCCTGCGCCTCAAGGTCGAGCTCCCCAAGGACGGCAAGACGCCGCTGTCCGTACCCAGCGTCTGGGGCGTCTGGAAGGGCGCCGATTGGATCGAGCGCGAATGCTTCGACATGTTCGGCATCACGTTCGAGGGACATCCCGACCTGCGCCGCATCCTGATGTGGGAGCAGTACAAGGAAGGATTCCCGCTGCGCAAGGATTTCCCGCTGCGCGGCCGGTTCAGCCGCTCCGAGCAGCTCAAGCAGGCGCTCGCCGCGAATCCGGAGGCGCGCTACTCCATGGAAGAGCTCTCGATCTCTGACGCGTTCGAGGACCTGCCGGCCGAGATGCGCCAGCGGCTCATCGGTCCGGACGCCAAGCGGACGGGAGAGTAACGACAATGGCCACGACGAAGGAACGCAGGACGCTCGAAGTCGCGCTCTCGACCACGGGCCTCGGACCTGACGGCAAGCCGCAGCGCATTCCGCTGGGCGCCGAGGGCTATATCGCCCCGCATGAGGGCATGGAGCCCGAGCTCGCGGGTGAGCACATGCTCATCAACATCGGTCCGCAGCACCCCGCCACGCACGGCGTGCTGCGCCTCGTGTTGGAGCTCGACGGCGAGACCGTGGTGCGCTGCATCCCGCACATCGGCTACCTGCATTGCGGGTTCGAGAAGATCGGCGAATACCGCCAGTACAACCAGATCATCCCGTGGACGGACCGCGAGGATTACCTGAACTCGATGGGCAACAACGTCGCCTTCGCGCTGGGCGCGGAGCGGTTGTTCGGCATCGAGATCACGGAGCGCTGCAAGGTGCTGCGCGTCATCGCGGCCGAGCTCTCGCGCGTCATCTCGCACCTGGTCTGGCTGGGCACGACCTGCATCGACATCGGCGCGTACACGCCGTTCCTGTGGACCTTCCAGGAGCGCGAGAACGTGTACAACCTGCTCGAGCGCTGGACGGGCGCGCGCCTGACGACCACGGCGACGCGCGTGGGCGGCATGATGGCCGACATCCCCGACGGATGGACCGACCAACTGCGCCACTGGCTCAGCACGTTCCCGCGCACGCTCGATGAGGTCGACACGATCCTCAACAAGAATGCGGTCTGGGTGGGCCGGCTCGTCGGCTTGGGCGTGATGTCGCCGCAGGACGCGATGAACTACGGCCTCTCGGGTCCGATGCTGCGCGCCTCGGGCGTCGCGTACGACGTCCGCAAGGACTTCCCGTACCTCGACTACGAGACGTACGACTTCGACGTGCCGGTCGGCACGAACGGCGACGTATACGACCGCATCCTCGTGCGCCAGGAGGAGCTGCGGCAGTCCGTGCGCATCCTCGAGCAGGCGCTCAAGCGGCTGCCGGACGGGCCCGTCAACATCGACGACCCGCGCATCATCCTGCCGCCCAAGCACAAGGCGACGAGCGGCATGGAATCCATGATCCACCACTTCAAACTGGTGATGGAAGGGCCGCGCCCGCCCATCGGCGAGTCGTACGTCGCCGTCGAGAGCCCCAAGGGCGAGAAGGGCTACTACATGGTCTCCGACGGCACGGCCAAACCGGTGCGCTGGCGCATCCGGCCGCCAAGCTACGTGAACCTCTCGGCGATCCCGAAGATGGTGGAGGGCCACCTGCTCTCCGACGTCATCGCGATCAACGCCTCGATTGACATCGTGATGGGAGAGATCGACCGATGAGCCATGGACCTTCGGCACCGGCGCAGGGCAGCGGACACGGGGGCGCGGACACACACCACGCACCCTATGAGCCGGTGTTCACGGAGGGATCCGCGCGCAGCAAGGAACTCGCGGATCTCATCACGCGCTATCCGGACAAGCGTGCGGCGCTGCTGCCCGCGCTGTGGATGATCCAGCAGGACCGCGGCTGGATCAGCGAACAGGCGATGATGGAAGTGGGCGATCAGCTCGGCCTCACGGCCGCATACGTGAAGGGCGTCGTCACCTTCTATACGATGTACCACCAGCATCCGGTGGGAAAACACTTCATCCAGATCTGCACGACGTCGCCGTGCCTGTGTGCCGGCGCCGACGACGTGGTGAAGGCATTCCTCGAGCACACGGGCTGCAAGGAACTGGGCCTCACGTCTCCCGACGGCAAGTACACGGTGATCGAGGTCGAATGCCTTGGCGCATGCGGCTTCGCCACGCCCGTGCAGATCAATGAGGACTACGTCGAGAGCGTCACCCCCGACAAGGTGCCGGCCATCCTGGAGGCGTTGAAGTAATGGGTTATCCGCACAAGTCGCACCCGCGCGAGACGCCGATCCTGTCGCGCTACTTCGGCGACGCCGAAGCGCGCACGCTCGACGGCTGGAAGGCGCGCGGTGGCTACAAGGCGCTGCAGGCGGCGCTGGGCATGGAGCCCGCAGCCATCGTGGACATCGTGAAGGCCTCGGGCCTGCGCGGCCGCGGCGGCGCCGGCTTCCCGACGGGCCTCAAGTGGTCCTTCATGAAGCTCGACGACGGCAAGCCCCACTACCTGTGCTGCAACGCCGACGAATCCGAGCCGGGCACGTTCAAGGATCGCGAGATCATGCGCTGGACGCCGCACGCCTTGATCGAGGGCTGCGCGATCGGCGCGCACGCGATCGGCGCGGAGACGGCCTACATCTACATCCGCGGCGAGTTCACGGAACCCATCCGTGTGATGGAGGCCGCGCTCGCCGAGGCGCGTGCGGCCGGCATCATCGGCAAGAATGCGATGGGCTCCGGCAAGACGGTCAACGTGTGGGTGCATAAGGGCGCGGGCGCGTACATCTGCGGCGAGGAGACCGCCCTGATGAACTCGCTCGAGGGCAAGCGCGGCAATCCGCGCATCAAGCCGCCGTTCCCGGCCGTGGCCGGGCTCTTCGGCATGCCGACGACGATCAACAACGTCGAGACGCTGGCCGCGGTGCCGCATATCCTGAATAACGGCGCCGAGTGGTACAAGGCGATGTCGCTCTCGAGTCCCAAGAGCATGGGCAGCAAGCTCTTCTCGGTGTGCGGCAACGTGGCGAAGCCGGGCAACTATGAAGTCGTGCTCGGTTTCCCGTTCAAGGAATTCCTGTACGACCTCTGCGGCGGGCCGCTGCCCGGCCGCAAGTTCAAGGCGCTGATCCCGGGCGGTTCGTCCGTGCCGACGATCACGATCGAGGAAGCCGAGCAGGTCAAGATGGACTACGAGGGCTTCCTCGAGGTCGGCACCATGCTGGGGTCGGGTGGCGTCATCATCTTCGACGACCAGCAGTCCATGCCGCGGCAGTTGGCGCGCATCGCGCGCTTCTATGCGCACGAGAGCTGCGCGCAGTGCACGCAGTGCCGCGAAGGCACCGCGTGGATGACGAAGATCCTCGAGCGCATCGTCGCAGGGCAGGGCACGTTCGAGGACCTCGATACGATCTTCGACCTTTCCGAGCAGATGACGGGCAAGACGATCTGTGTGCTCAGCGACTCGTGCGGCGCGCCGGTGGTGAGCGGCATCAAGAAGTTCCGCGGCGAGTTCGAGGCGCTCATCAAGGGTCGCCGGTCGTCCACCGTCGCCGTGGGAGCACCGTAAGCGATGGCCACCGCTACCGCACCAGTGAAGATGATCAACCTGACCATCGAGGGGCGCACCGTCAGCGTCCCCGAGGGCACGAGCATACTCGAGGCGGCGCGACTCGCCGGCATCCTGATCCCGCATTACTGCTACCATCCGGGACTCCCGGTGGCGGGCTCGTGCCGCATGTGCCTCGTCGAAGTCGAGAAGATGCCCAAGCTCGCGCCGTCCTGCGCCACCGCCGTCGGCGAGGGGCAGGTCGTGCACGTCTACTCCGAGAAGGCGCTCGAGAGCCGCAAGAGCGTGCTCGAGTTCCTGCTCATCAACCATCCGCTCGACTGCCCGATCTGCGACCGGTCGGGTGAGTGCGAGCTGCAGGACTACACGTTCCAGGAAGGGCCGGCCGAGTCACGCCTGCACGACCCGAAGCGGTTCAATCCTGTCGAGGATTTCGGCGGCGACATCCTGTACGTGACCAACCGCTGCATCCTGTGCACGCGGTGTGTGCGGTTCATGGACGACGTGCACCAGGAGCCCGTGCTCAACGTGTCCGAGCGCGGCGACCGCGCGGTGATCGGCAAGGCGAGCGACCACGACCTCACGCAGGCATGGGCCGGCAACATCGTCGACCTGTGTCCCGTCGGCGCGCTGGTCTCCAAGGACTTCCTGAACAAGGCGCGCGCGTGGGAACTCGACCGCACCGCGTCGGTCTGCACGGGCTGCTCACAGGGCTGCAACAACGTGATCGAGACGCGCGACAACATGGTCGTGCGCACGAAGCCGCGTCCCAACGAGGACGTGAACCACTATTACCTGTGCGATGAAGGCCGCCTGGGCTACCGCTGGATGAATCGCGCGGACCGCCTCGAGCTGCCCAAGGTGCGCATGCACGACGTGCTCTCGCCGGTAGACTGGGAGATCGCGCTCGCGGAGGCCGCCAAGGTCCTCAAGGACAAGCGCGCGTACGTGGTCGCGAGCCCGGGCCTGCCGAACGAAGCGCTGTTCCTGCTCAAGCAGCTCGTCACCGCCAGCAAGGGTGACGGCGCGTTCCGCTGCGCGACGGGCCCGGAGGCGCCGCTACCGGGCGTGCCGGATCTCTCGCTGCGCGCCGACCGCGCGCCCAACGTCATGGGCGCCGAACTGTTGGGCTTCCGGCGTCGCGACGACGACCTGTTCAGCGGCCTGCGCGACGGGGACGTGCTGATCGTCGCCGATGAGGAGCTCAAGGGGCTCGACATCGGCGCGGCGCGCAAGGCGTCCGCGATCATCGTGATCGGCACGGTGTTGCCCGCCGGATTGCCGACGCCGGCCGTCGTGCTGCCGATCGCCAATGTGGCCGAGGGCGAAGGCACGTTCACCAACCTGCGTGGACGCGTGCAGCGCTTCCTGCAGGCCAAGGCGGCGCCGGGCCTCGCGCGGCCGGCGTGGTTCGCCCTGGCGGACCTCAATACGGCCCTCGGTTTGACGTCGGCATCCTCGGCGTTCTTGCCGGCCGACGTGTTCGCGGCGATGGCCGCCGCCGAGCCGGCATTCGCCGGCATGAGCTACGACACGCTCGGACTGCGCGGCGCCATCGTGGCCGGCATGACAGCGGGGGCCGCGTAATGGATCCCATGCAGCTGCAGCCGTCCGCGGTCGTGTTCGTGATCGCGACGGTCATCAAGATGTTGTTCGTCTTCACGGTGTACATGCTCGCGGCCGCGTACACCACGCTGGCCGAGCGCAAGATCTCCGCGTGGATCCAGGACCGGCATGGTCCCAACCGCGTGGGACCGTGGGGCCTGTTCCAGCCGCTCGCCGACGGCGTCAAGAACTTCCTCAAGGAAGAGTCGATGCCGGGCGACATCAACAAGCCGATGTTCATTTTGGCGCCGGCCATGGCGTTCATCCCGGCGCTGATCGCGGGCGCGGTGATCCCGTTCGGCGCGCCGCTGCCGACGCCGTGGGGCACCATCGACCTCGTCGTGGCGGACATGCCGATCGGCTTCCTGTTCACGATCGCGATCACGTCGCTGGGCGTGTACGGCATCGTGATCGCCGGCTGGGCCTCCAACAGCAAGTACGCGCTGCTCGGCGGCCTGCGCTCGACGGCGCAGATGATCAGCTATGAGATCGCCATGGGCATGAGCACCGTCTGCGTGCTGCTGCTCGCCGGCAACGTCTCGCTGAACCAGATCATCGTACAGCAGGCGACGATGGGGTGGAACGTGGTGCTGCTTTCCGTGGCGGCGTTCATCTTCCTCGTCGCGGCCTTCGCCGAGACGAATCGCGTGCCGTTCGACCTGCCGGAGGCCGAGGCCGAGCTCGTGGCCGGCTATCACTCGGAATACAGCGCGATGAAGTTCTCGCTGTTCCCGATCTCGGAATACGTCAACATGGTGACGGCCAGCGCGCTGTTCGTCACGCTGTTCTTCGGCGGCTGGGACATCCCGTTCACGCAGTGGGATAACGCGGGGCCGGCCACGGTCGCCAAGGCACTGCTCACGTTCGGCATGTTCTCGCTGAAGGTGACGTTCTTCGTCTTCTTCTATATCTGGATCCGCTGGACGCTGCCGCGCTTCCGCTATGACCAGCTCATGTCACTGGGCTGGAAGGTGATGCTGCCGACGGCGCTGGCCTACATCGTCGTCGTCGCGAGCGTGGTGCTCGGCCTCGACGCGCTGGGTCTCACGCGTGGCAGTTGGCCGTACCTGCTGGCCATGCTCGGCCTCAATCTCGTGCTCCTTGTCGTGCTGTTCGTGGTCCTCGACCGCGGCCGCATCATCAGTCCCGCGACGACGCGCCTCGATGTCGAAGGATTGTCGCGGCTGCGCGCCCAGGCCGTGCGCCGTAATACCCTCGCTCCCGGAAAGATCCGCTGATGGCTATCAACGTGAAGGTGCTGTCGCGGCCCGTGGAGGACGTGAGCTATGTGCGTGCCACGCTCTCGGGCCTCGCGCTGACATTCAAGCACCTGCTCGACCCGCATAAGGTCACGGTGCAGTATCCCGACGAGAAGTGGGACATCCCGCCGCGTTGGCGCGGCACGCACCGCATGCTGACCACCGAGGACGGTAGCGCCAAGTGCGTGGCCTGCGGCCTGTGCCCGACGGTTTGCCCTGCGAACTGCATCAAGCTCGTGCCGGGTGAGGATGAGGCCGGGAACCGGTACCCGTTGGTGTTCGAGATCGACGAGTTCCGCTGCATCTTCTGCGGGTATTGCCAGGAGGTGTGTCCCGAGGAGGCGATCCACCTCGGTCGCCACTACGAGAACTCCGAGTTCAAGCGCGACCGGTTCGTGTACGACCTCGAGCGGCTCACGGCGCAGACGCACCCGGTCAGCGAGCTCTGGGACCCTGCTGACCCCAAGGGTGAATGATGGGTAACGAATTCCAGCCGCTCTTCTACTCGTTCCACTTCTACCTGTTCGGCCTGATCGCCCTGGCGTCAGCGCTGCTGTTCGTCACGCGCAAGAGTCCCGTGGCGGCGGCGCTGTGGCTTGTGAACGTGATGTTCTGCCTCGCGGCGCTGTACGTGATGCTCGGCGCCGAGTTCATCGGTGCCATCCAGGTGCTCGTGTATGCGGGCGCGATCATGGTGGTGTTCCTGTTCGTGGTCATGCTGCTGAACCTGGGCGACCCGAGCGACTTCGCGGACATGCGCGGCAAGGCGGGTCGGCTCGCCGCCGGTATCGTGGGCCTCCTGCTGCTGGCTGAGGTCATGGTGCTGTCGCGCTCGGCGTTTCCGGCGCGGCTGGACTTACCGGCGGCGAGTGGCGCGGTGTTGGCGCGCGAGCCGGGCGGCATCATCGCGCCCGTGGCGGCGCCGCTCTTCAATGACTACCTGCTGGCGTTCGAGCTGACGTCGATGCTGCTGCTGACGGCGATCGTCGGCACGGTTGTCCTTGGCCGCAAGAGGAGCTGACGACCGATGCTGGCTGAATCCCTCGCGCTCTCCGCGCTCCTGTTCACGATCGGTGTGGTCGGCGTCATCACGCGCCGCAACGCGATCATCATCTTCATGTGCGTCGAGCTCATGCTCAACGCCGTGAACCTGTCCTTCGTCGCGCTGTCGACGCTGTATGGGGCCACGGGGCAGGTGTTCGTCATCTTCGTGATGACGGTCGCCGCCGCCGAGGCCGCGGTCGGACTCGCGATCATCATCTCGATCTTCCGTCACCGGCAGTCGGTGAACCTCGAAGACATCAACCTGCTGAAGGGCTGATGCTGCAAAACGAACTGCCGGTCACCGGCCATCCGCTGGCGGACACCGTCGCGCGCTTCACCTGGCTGCTGCCGGTGTTGCCGCTGCTGGGGTTCCTCGTGAACGGCGCGCTGTCGCTGCGGCACGCGCACGGCCCGTCGCACGACGCCGCGCACGATGCGCATGGCGACGCGCACCATCCCCCGCGGCACCCCGCGGCGGCCATCGCGTCGCTCGTCGGCCCCGGCGTCATGGTGCTCGCGTTCGGCCTCGCCGTCGCGATCTTCGTGGCCATGCTGGGCGCTGGCACGGCGATGCACGAGCCGTACATCCAGACGCTGTTCTCGTGGATGGCCGCCGGCGATCTCAACATTGATATCGCCTTCCAGCTCGACCAGCTCTCGATGGTGATGGTGCTCATCATCACGGGCGTGGGCATGCTGATCCACGTGTTCAGCGTCGGCTACATGCAGGAGGACCCGGGTTATGCGCGCTACTTCGCGTACCTGAACCTGTTCGTGTTCTTCATGCTGCTGCTGGTGCTGGGCGCGAGCTATCCGATGATGTTCATCGGCTGGGAAGGCGTCGGACTCTGTTCGTACCTGCTCATCGGCTTCTGGTTCAGCTCCAAGGAGAACGCCGACGCGGGCAAGAAGGCGTTCGTCGTCAACCGCATCGGTGACGTCGGCTTTTTGATCGCGATGTTCATGATGTTCGCGAACTTCGACACCATGACCTTCACGGGCGTCGAGGCAGCGGCAGCTGGGCTCACGACCGGCTCGATCGTCGCGACGGCCATCTGCCTGTTCCTGTTCCTCGGCGCGGCCGGCAAGAGCGCGCAGATCCCGCTGTTCGTTTGGCTGCCGGACGCCATGGCGGGTCCGACGCCGGTCTCGGCGCTGATCCATGCCGCGACGATGGTCACGGGCGGCGTCTACCTCGTGGCACGCAGCGCGACGTTGTTCAGCATGGCGCCGGTGGCGCAGCTGACCGTCGCCGTCATCGGCGCCGCGACGGCCGTGTTCGCCGCGACGATCGGCCTCAAGCAGTGGGACATCAAGAAGGTGCTGGCGTACTCGACCGTCTCGCAGCTCGGTTACATGTTCGTGGCCGTGGGCGTCGGCGCGTACACGGCCGGCGTGTTCCACCTGATGACGCACGCGTTCTTCAAGGCGCTGCTGTTCCTCGGCGCGGGCTCGGTGATCCACATCATGCACCGCGCCTACCACGCGACGCACAGCCATGAGGACGCGCAGGACATGCGCAACATGGGCGGCATGCGCCGGCACATGCCCGTGACCTGGGTGCTCATGTGGATCGCGACGCTGGCAATCGCCGGCGTGCCACTGTTCTCGGGCTTCTTCTCGAAGGACGAGATCCTGGCGTCGGTGTTCGCGCGCACGCATGGCTCGACGCTGGCCGATGCCTCGTGGCTTGGCATCCCGGGCAGTGCGGTGCTGTACGCGGTGTACGCAATGGGCCTCGCCGCCGCGCTCCTGACGGCCATCTACATGACGCGCATGATGCTGTACACCTTCCACGGCCCCAACCGCACGGGTGAGACGGAACAGTCGCACATGGGCGAGGCGCCGTGGCTCATGACCGGCCCGCTCGTGGTGCTGGGCATCTTGGCCGCCGTGGGTGGCTGGCTCAACCTGCCGCCGATCCTCGAGGGCAAGCTTGGGCCGACCGAGGTCCTGCATCATTGGCTCGAGCCGGTGGTCGGTGAGGGCACGCTGGCCGTGACGCACGGCGCCGCGCCGCACCTCTCGCACCAGACTGAATACGTGCTGATCGGCGCCGCGGTGCTGATCGCCGTCGCCGGCATCGTGTTCGCGATCGTGCGACTGCGGCCGTCGAAGCTCGTGCCGGCGCGCGACGCCGTGCCGGAGCAGGGCATCGCGCGCGTGCTGGCCGACAAGTGGTATGTGGATGAGGCGTACGACAAGGTGGTCGTGCGCCCGACGATGGACGCGTCCCGCAAGGTTCTGTGGCGCGGCGTTGACGTCGGCCTGATTGACGGCCTCTTCGTCAACGGCAGCGCGTTCCTCGCGCGCAGCGTCGGCTGGGTCGGCTCGCAGATCCAGACGGGCCGCGTGGGTACGTACGCCTGGGTGCTCGTGCTTGGCGCGGTCGGCGTGCTCAGCGTCTTCTCCTTCCGGTGAGCCTACACACGTGACTGCGTTCCTCGACTCAATCGGATTCAACGGCTGGATCCTTCCCGCGCTGTTGCTGCTGCCCATGGCGGGCGCACTGGCGCTGCTCGTGCAACGGTCAATGTCCGGCGACACGGGTGACGAGGCGGCCATGCGCTCCTCGCGCACGATCGCGCTGTGGGTGTTCATCGCCGAGGCGGTGCTCTCGCTCGGACTCTGGTGGTCCGTGGACGTGGGCAGCGCTGACTGGCAGGCGTACATCGACCTCGAGTGGATCCCGCAGTGGGGCGCCCGCTTCACCGTGGGCCTCGACGGCATCTCCATGGTGCTGGTGCTGCTGACGACGCTGCTGATGCCGCTCGCGGTGCTGGGCGGCTGGACGGCGATCCGCGAACGCACGCACGCGTACTACGCCCTGCTGCTCGTGCTCACGTCCGGCATGCTCGGCGTCTTCATGGCGCTGGACCTCGTGTTCTTCTACCTGATGTGGGAGCTGATGCTGGTGCCGATGTACCTGATCATCGGCATCTGGGGCGGGCAGCGGCGGCTCTATGCCAGTCTCAAGTTCTTCATCTACACGTTCCTGGGCTCGCTGCTCATGCTCGTGGCGGTGATCTGGCTCGGGCTGGAGACCGGTAATGGTGGCCCGCCGGTGTTCGCCTACGACGCGATCCTCAACGCGACGCGCACGGGGCAGGTGTCCGGTTCGTTCTGGCTCTTCGGCGCGTTCGCGATGGCATTCGCCGTGAAGGTGCCGATGTTCCCGTTCCACACCTGGCTGCCCGACGCGCACGTCGAGGCGCCGACCGCCGGGTCAGTGATCCTGGCAGCCATCATGCTCAAGATGGGCACCTTCGGCTTCATGCGTTTCGCGGTGCCGCTGTTTCCGGACGTCGCCATGCACCCGACCGTGCGCACGCTGATGCTGGTGCTGGCGGTCGTGGGCATCATTTACGGCGCGCTCATGGCGCTCGTGCAGCCCGACTTCAAGAAGCTCGTGGCCTATTCGTCCGTGAGCCACCTGGGCTTCGTCATGCTCGGCATCTTCGCCATGACGGTGGAGGCGATGCAGGGCGCGATGGTGGTGACGGTCAGCCACGGCATCTCGACCGGCGCGCTGTTCCTCCTGATCGGCATGCTCTACGAACGCCGCCACACGCGGCTCCTCGATGATTTCGGCGGCATCGCGAAGGTGATGCCGGTGTTCGCGTTCTTCCTGACCGTGGTGGCGCTGAGCTCCATCGGCCTGCCGGGCACGAATGGCTTCGTCGGAGAGTTCCTCGTCCTCGTTGGATCGTTCCCGACGCAGCCGTACTACGCGCTCGTGGCGGTGACGGTCGTGATCTTCGCCGCCGCCTACCTGCTATGGGCGATCCAGCGCATCATCTATCAACCGCTCGTGAAGCCGGAGAACGAGGCATTGCGCGGCATGGACCTCAACGCCCGCGAAATCGGGCTCATGGTGCCGCTGTTGGTCGGCATCCTGTGGCTGGGCCTGTATCCAAAGCCGTTCCTCGAAAAGACCGCCGCCGCGTCCGAGCGCCTCGTCCAGATGACGGAATCGGCGCACACGAGCCCCCTGCGCGCGTCGCTCCAGAGGGATCGCTGAGATGACATACGACGTGCTTATCCCGTCGCGGCTCATGGCCGCGCTCCTGCCGGACCTGATCCTGATGGTCGGCGGCATGGTGCTCATGCTGTTCAGCGCCTGGCGTCGTGACTCGGCCGAACACCAGCGCAGCGTAGGCCTCGCGGCCATGGCGCTCATTGTGGTGACCATCGGCGCCGTGGTGTGGATGGCCATGGGCGGCGCGACTGCGCCCACCAACGGCCCCATCGCCGTGGACGGGTTCCGCTGGGTGACCGACATCGTCGTGCTGCTGGCCGCGCTCGCCACGATCGCGCTGGCCGTCGAGTACAACGCGCGCCACGGCATTTCGCATCCCGAGTCGCACGTGCTCGTGCTGTTCGGCACCGCAGGCATGATGATCCTGGCCGCCGGCCGCGACCTCATGGTCGTGTTCCTGGGCATCGAGATCATGTCCGTGGCGGTGTACGTGCTGACCGGCCTCAACCGCCGCAGCGCGCGCGCCGCGGAGGCCTCGCTCAAGTACTTCCTGCTGGGCGCGTTCGCCACGGGCTTCCTGCTGTATGGCATCGCGCTCGTGTACGGCGCGACGGGCACGACGCAGTTCACGGAGATCTCGACCGCGATCCGCGAGTACAACCTGCACGAGCACCCGATGCTGTGGGTCGGCATCGGCCTGATGCTGATCGGCCTCGGCTTCAAGGTCGCTGCGGTGCCGTTCCACATGTGGGCACCCGACGTGTACGACGGTTCGCCGACGCCCACGAGCGCATTCATGATCGCGGCCGTGAAGGCCGCCGCGTTCGCGACGTTCCTGCGCCTGTGGTACGAGGGCTTCTACTACACGTCCACCGTGTGGCATTCGGCGGTATGGTGGCTGGCCGCCATCACGATGGTGGTCGGCAACGTGGTCGCGCTCGCCCAGGGCAACATCAAGCGCATGCTGGCGTATTCGAGCATCGCGCACGCCGGCTACCTGCTCGTGACGGTCGCCTCGGCGAACGGCGCGGGAACCTCGGCGTTCCTGTTCTACATCTTCGCGTACACATTGGCGACGTTCGGCGCGTTCGCCGTCATTGGCGTGCTCGAGCACGGCGGTGACCGGCCGGCGATGATCTGGGACTACGAGGGCCTCTGGCACACGCGGCCGTGGCTCGCCTCGGCCATGGCGGTGTTCATGCTCGCGCTGCTGGGCTTCCCGTTCTTCGGCGGCATTGGGTTCTTCGCCAAGTGGTACGTGCTGCAGGCGGCGCTGGCGTCGCCACAGATGCTGGCCTCGCTGGCCGTGATCCTGGTGCTCACGTCGCTCGTCTCCGCGGGCTATTATCTGCAGGTCGTGCGCGTGATGTTCATGAAGCAGCGGCCCGAGGGGGCGGTGGAGCCGCCGGCGATCGGGGCGTTCACGCGTGCAGTGATCGGCGTGACGGCCGTCTTGATCCTCGGCTTCGGCCTGTTCCCGTCGCAGCTCGTGCGCGTCGGTGAGGGCAGCGGCATGCCGCAGTATCCGTTCTCGCCGGCGCTCGGCATCAAGGTCCCGGCGCCGTTGCGGTAACCGCTGGAAGGGCGCCGCCCGGGGGCGCCGGTTGGGCGCTGCTTCGAGCGCCGTGCCGGCGTTGGCCGTGGACTTGCGGGGCGCTCTCAGTCGCGGGCGCCCCGTTCGGCGTCCGGCAGCATCTTCCAACGAGACCCTTCACCGAACGCGCGGACCAATCCCATGATCTCACCCGGCATCTTTCGGCAGTACGACATCCGCGGCATCTACGGCGACGACCTGACGATCGAGGCCGCCGAGGCGATCGGCCGCGGCTACGCCGTCGTGCTGGCCGAGCGCGGGCTGCGCGGCACCGTCGCGGTGGGCCGCGACAACCGGCCCAGCGGTTCCGCGCTGCGTGATGCGCTGGTGTTCGGCCTCACGAGCGCCGGACTCGACGTGATCGACATCGGCGTGGTACCGACACCATTGCTCTATTGGAGCCTGCATCACCTGCCCGTGGTGGCCGGCATCCAGATCACGGGTTCGCACAACCCGCCCGAGTACAACGGCTTCAAGTGCAGCGTCGGGACCAACTCGCTGCACGGGGAGGGCATCCAGCGGTTGCGCTCGCACATCGAGGCGGGCGAGTTTCCGACGGGCGACGGCCAGGTGCGCACGGAAGATGTGATCGATCGCTACATCGCCGACATCACCGCGCGCGTGGGCAAGCTGCCCGCCGACATGAAGGTCGTCATTGATTGCGGCAACGGCGTCGGGGCAGTCGCCGCGCCGCAGCTCTTCGATGCGCTGGGGCTCAAGCCGACGATGCTCTTCGCCGAGAGCGACGGCACGTTCCCGAACCACCATCCGGACCCGACCGTCGTGGCGAACCTGCAGGACCTGATCCGGTCCGTGCGCGAGACCGGCAGCGGGCTGGGCATCGGGTTCGACGGCGACGCGGACCGCATCGGCATCGTGGACGGGGACGGCACGATCATCTGGGGCGACTACCTGCTGCTGCTTTACGCGCGCGACGTGTTGGCTCGTACGGGGAAGGGGCAGCCGATCATCTTCGACGTGAAGTGTTCGCAGGCGCTGCCCGACGGCATTGAGAAGGCGGGTGGTCGTCCCGTGATGTGGAAGACGGGCCACTCCCTCATCAAGGACAAGATGAAGGAGCTCAAGGCGCCGCTCGCCGGCGAGATGTCGGGACACATGTTCTTCTCCGAGGGGTTCTACGGCCATGACGACGCCCTGTACGCCGCCGCGCGGCTGCTGCGCATCGTGGCCGACTCCGGCCGCACGGTGAAAGAGCTGCTGGCCGACGTGCCGCGCTTCATCTCGACGCCGGAGATGCGCGTCGACTGCCCCGACGACCGCAAGGAGGCCGTGGTCGCCGCGGCGCTCGCGCACTTCTCGGCCAAGTACAAGGTGAGCGACGTGGACGGTGTGCGGATCCTGTTCGACGGCGGCTGGGCACTGATCCGCAGCTCGAACACGCAGCCGATCCTCGTGCTGCGCTTCGAGGCCGACACCGAGGCCCATCTCGCGGCGTATCGCGCCGAGGTGGAAGGATGGCTCGCGTCGCAGGGCGTCACGGTCGACGCAGCGGCGCACTGACGTGAGCGGCAAGCGCGGTCTCCTGTGGCTGGTTGCCGGGATCGCGCTTGCGCTGCTGGCGGGACGCTGGCTCGCCGGCATGTACGGCGACTGGGCGTTCTTCCATGCGCTCGGCGCCGACGCCGTGTGGCGCACGGCGCTCGTGACGCAGGCCGCGATCCGCGCTGCGGTGTTCACGCTCGTGTTCACGTTCGCATTCGTGAACTTCTACGCGGTGCGGCAGTCGATCCTCTCGCTCGAGCTGCCGCGCCATGTGGGCAACCTTGAGATCCGCGAGTCGATCCCGACGCGGCGCCTGACGGTGCTTGCTTTGGCCGGTGCGGTGCTGCTGGCTGCGCTCTTCACACTCGTGCGGCATGACTGGACCGTCGCTGCGCAGGCCGCGTACGGGATTCCGTTCGGGGAGATCGATCCGTATTTCGAGCGCGACCTGTCCTTCTATGTGCATTGGCTGCCGCTGGAGCGCGCGATGAACGGGCTCATCTCCGTGCTCGTGCTGCTCGTGTCGGCGATCGTCGTGGCGCTGTACGCGACGACGCCCAGCGTGCGCTGGGACGTGCGCGGCCTCTACGTCTCGACGTGGGTGCGTCGCCACCTTGGCGTGCTCGGTGGCCTGGCCATCGGGCTCGTGGCATGGGACTGGCGCCTGGACCGGTTCGCGCTGCTGACACATGGACATGGCGAGGGCCGGTTCCTCACCGAGGCGCCGTTCGGCGTGTTCGACCATCGCGTGCTCGTGCCGTACTTGCTGCTGGCCTCGTTCGCCGCCATTCCCATCGCGGTGGTCTTCGCGTGGGCGCTCTGGCGTGGCTACCTGCGGCTGGGCCTCGCGCTCGTCACGCTGGTGATCGTCGGCGGCCCTGTCACGCGTATTGCGCTGCCGCTCGTGGCGAAGCCGGCCACGGGCACGCGCGAGGCGATCACGCGCGACCGACCGTATGCGGCGACGCGCATGCTGTATACGAGACGTGCGTTCGGTGTCGACGCGATCGAGCAGATCGGTTCTCGGGAGCCCGTGCAGTTGGACACGCGGCAACTGTCGCGCTGGGTGAGTTCGTGGGACCCTGCCGCGCTCGTGAGGCATATCGAGAGCGAGCGCGCCAACGCTGAGGTCAGCGCGTTGTCATGGCAGCCGGGCGGCGACGGACTCGAAGCGATGCTGTTGCGTGCGCCCGCGTCAGAGTCGCCGCCGGGTACGCGGTGGTTCGCCGACCGAGTTCGCGTGACGGCTGCCGACGCGCGCGGGTTCCCGCCTGCGGTGCCCGGCGCGGCGGATTGGGGCATTCCCGGCGTACTCGTCGCACCGGGCGCGTCGCGCTACGCGCTCGTGGCGGATACCACGGGGCGCCTGGCCGCGGCGCGTTTCGAGACGACGCTGCAGCGCGTGGCGCAGGCATGGGACCAGCAGAACCCGCGTCTGCTCGCGCTCGACCCGCCGATGCCGCGGCCGCGGATCATGACGCATCGCGACGCCGCCGAGCGCGTGGAACACATGGTGCCGTTCCTGCGGGCGGGCAGTACGGTGACGCCGGTGGCGCGCGGCGACTCGCTCTATTGGGTGCTTGAGCTATTTGCCGTCGCACGTGAGTATCCGCTCTCGGTGCCGCTCAACTTCGCCGGCGTGCGTGCGCATTACGTGAGTCACGCGGCGACCGCGGTGGTGCAGGCGCAGACCGGGGCGGTGACGTTGCTCGTCGCCGAGTCGCCGGATGCCGTGACGCGCGGGTGGATGCGTCGGTTCCCGGGCTTGTTCACGGCGCGCGCGGAAGCGCCGGCGTGGCTCGGCGACGCGCTGCCGCCGGCGGTGGATTGGGCGCTCGTGCAGGGCGCGATGCTGGGCCGCACCGGATTTCTCGGCGACTCCACGTTGATTCGTTCGCTGGCGCGAGTGGATGACGCGGACGCGGATCTCGCGGGCGGCCCTGTGACACTATTTCAGGCGGATTCGCTGGGGACGCTGGCGTGGGGCATTCCGGTGTTGGACGGCACGCAGACGCTGTCGGGCTTGCTGACGGCGCGTGGTGGGCGGAGTCCGCGCACGGAGTTCATGGCGCTGACGCCCGGCAGAACGTGGACAGAGGCGCTGGAGGCGTTGCAGTTCGCCGCGGACGGGGCGGGGTTTGGGCGCGCGCTGCCTGATTCGCGGCGCGGTCGCGTGCAGGCCGTGCCGACGGACAGTGGTCCGGCGTTCGTGCAGAGTTTCTATGAGTGGCCGGCCGATGCATCGCCGCGGCTCGTGGGTGTGGCGGTGCTGCGCGGTGAGCAACGGCTCACGGGGCGGACGTTGGCGGACGCGCTTGGGGTTGCGGGGGCGTTGCCTGCGGTGCCGGCGGATGTGTTCCGCGCGCGGGTTGAGGCGTTGTATCGCGCGATGGAGGCGGCGTTGCGGGCAGGGGATTGGCGTGCTTACGGCGATGCGTGGGCGGAACTCGGTCGGCTGGTCGAACGACCACCGCCTTCGTCACCTCGATAAGTCGCGTAACACGCCGCGCGGGGGAAGGGCGGGGTCGGTGCAAGCTGCGGGTGGATCGATGGTTGCGAGAGATACGCGCGGGTGGGAGGTTTGAGATTACGGCTGGCGGTGGGTTATGTGGCGTTCGTACAATCAACGTTATGTCGACACAGAGACCCATTGGCGATGACTCACGCTGTCGAAACTCTCTGGTCACAGCACGCACCTAGGCGCGGCTAT